>JAZJYV010000104.1:0-22219 GCA_040390195.1 Pseudomonadota bacterium
GTGTGAATGCAGTGCTCTACCCCTGAGCTAACCTCCCGAAGCGGGGCGTATTATGACACAGGAACGGGAAAACGTCACGCTTGCGAGAAATTTCTCCAAAGACAGTTCCCTTTCGTGGCCTTATCAAGTCCGCCCAGCACGCTTTCATGCTCGGCGACTTCGTCGGCACTTGCCTCGAGCACGATGACAGCGGCCAGCGGTACCGCCTCGGGCACGCCGCCGTCGGCCAAGGTCTCGACCTCGAGTTCCATCGACAGGCTGTTCTGCCCGCGCGTCATCGACAGGTAGACATCGGCCAGCAACTCGGCGTCGAGCAACGCGCCGTGCAGCTTGCGGTGCGAGTTCGATACGCCGTAGCGGTCGCACAGGGCGTCGAGCGAGTTGCGTTTGCCCGGATGCAGCTCCTTGGCGTTGACCAAGGTGTCGATCACGCCGCTGCAATGCTCGGTAAAGCTGGGCAATCCGAGCAATTTGAACTCATTGTTCAGGAACCCCAGGTCGAACGGCGCGTTGTGGATGACCACCTCGGCGCCGTTGATGTAGTCGCGCAACTCGGCGGCGATTTCGGCAAATTTCGGCTTGTCGCGTAAAAACTCGGTGGTCAGGCCGTGCACGGCCAGCGCGCCCTCTTCCGAGTCGCGCTCCGGATTGATGTAGCGGTGGAAGTTATTGCCGGTCAACATGCGATTATGCAGTTCGACGCAGCCCACTTCAATGACCCGGTCGCCCGTACGCGGGTTCAGGCCGGTGGTTTCAGTGTCGAGGACGATTTGGCGCATGGATGCTCGCATAGATGGGAAACGAAGGCGCGCAGTATAGCAAAGCGCGCCGCGGGATCAGCGCCGGACCGTCTCGACGCCGCGATTGGCCAGCACGTCGGCACGCTCATTGCCGGGGTGGCCGTTGTGGCCGCGCACCCAGCGCCAGTCGACCTTGTGCTGGGCTTGCGCCAGGTCCAGCGCCTTCCACAAGTCCTCGTTCTTGACCGGCTCCTTGGCGGCCGTCTTCCAGCCGCGTGCCTTCCAGCCGTGGATCCATTCCGAAATGCCTTTTTGCACGTACTGGCTATCGGTGTGCAGTACCACGTCGCAGGGCCGCGTCAGCGTGGTCAGCGCCTCGATTACGGCGCGCAACTCCATGCGGTTGTTGGTGGTGTTCAGTTCGCCGCCAAAGATTTCCTTCTCGTGGCCGTCGGCCACCAGCAAGGCGCCCCAGCCGCCGGTTCCGGGGTTGCCCTTACAGGCGCCATCGGTGAATATTTCTACTTTGCTCATCTACTGCTTACTTTCTATTGGTTGCCGGCACGGCTTGGGGCGCCGATGCCGATTTCTTGTTCCAGGCAGGACCGATCATGGTCATGCCCTTGACCCGTTTGATGGCGTGCACCATGTACACCGCCCCCAGATACGGCCACCAGCGCTGGCCGGCCGACTCCATGAAGGCGAAACGGTTGAGCCACTGGGTGGTGCGGCAAGGCGGAGCATAACAGCCGAAATGGCTGCGGCTGACACCGAGATTCAATAATTTTAACCAGTCTTTCAAGCGCGGCATAGAGATGAATTCGCCAGCGACGGGCAGGTAATGGCTGCGCACCAGGCGGCTCGCCCCTTGGCGCAAGCCCCACATGCTGGCCGGATTGAAGCCGCAAATGATCAGCTGGCCTTCGGGAATCAAGACCCGCTCGACCTCGCGCAACACCTGGTGCGGTTCGGCCGCAAATTCGAGCACATGCGGCAGCACCACCAGGTCCAGGCTTTGCGAGGCGAACGGCAATTCGGCGAAATCGAGGGCGACGGCAATCTGCTTGCCACCCACCGCCAATGCCAACTGGTCCAGGGTCGAGGTGCGCGTGGCGGCCTGCCATGTATTGGGCATGCGGCTGGCCGCCAGCGCGTCGATCTGGGGCAGGCCCACTTGCACCGCGTTGTAGCCGAAAATGTCCACCGTCAACTCGTCAAGACAGGCTTGCTCCCATGCCCGCACATACACGCCGGCCGGCGATTGCAACCAGCCGTCGAGCGCTATAATGGATTTTTCGGATGCCGCGCTCTCCATGCCTTCCCTTCACTCCAATGGTTTACGATGACTACTGTACCGCGTGGGGCGCCCCAGGTGCTCGCTGTTCCCGCTTTTCATGATAATTACTTGTGGCTCATCCATGATGGCGCGCATGCCGCCGTCGTCGATCCCGGCGACGCCGCGCCCATCCTTGCGGTGCTGGCCGCGCAGCAGCTGGTCCTCACTGCCATTCTACTCACCCACCACCATGCTGACCACACGGGCGGCGTGGCGCAGCTGCTGGCCCATGGCGCGGTGCCGGTGTTCGGACCGCGCCGCGAGCCGATCGCCGCCATCACGGTCCCGATGGCCGAGGGCGACCAGCTGACCGTGCCCGGCCTGGAACTGAGCCTGCGCGTGCTTGACGTGCCGGGCCACACCAGCGGCCACATCGCCTACGTGCGCACCACGCCCGGCGCGCATTGGCTGTTTTGCGGCGACACCCTGTTTGCAGGCGGCTGCGGCCGCCTGTTCGAAGGCACCCCGGCCCAGATGGCCGACTCGCTCGGCAAGCTCGCCGCCCTGCCCGAGGACACCCAAGTGTACTGCGCCCATGAATACACGCTGGCCAACCTGCGTTTCGCCAGCGCGGTCGAACCGGCCAACGGCGCCTTGCAGCAACGGCTGCGCGACGAGACGGCCAAGCGCGAGCGCGGCATCCCCACCGTGCCCTCGCAGATCGGCCTGGAGAAGGCCACCAACCCTTTCTTGCGCTACCGTGAACCGGCCGTGATCGCCACCCTCGTGGCGGCCGGCAAGCTCGCGCCGGGCGCCACGCCGACCGCCGCCTTTGCCGCCTTGCGCGAATGGAAGAACCAGTTCTGACATGCGTCCGGAAATCACCCTCTATTTCGACCCGGTCAGCCCTTACGTCTGGCTGTCCGGCGGCGCCATCGCGCGCATCGAAGCGGCCGGCGCCGACGTCGTCCTGCAGCCGGTGCTGTTCGCCGGCCTGCTCAACGCGCACGGCCAGAAAGGCCCGGCCGAGATCGAGGCGAAGCGCCACTACACGTTTCGCGACGTGATGCGGCAGGCGGCCGGCCAGGGCTTGCCCTTCGAAGGCCCGCCCGGCCATCCCTTCAAGCCGCTCCAGGCACTGCGCATGTGCGTGGCGCTCGATCAACCCGACCAGCGCCGGCGCTTCGCGCTGAGCCTCCTGCGCGCCTGCTGGGAAGACGGCGCCGACCTGTCCGACGCCGCCACCCTGCAGGCGCTGGCCGACAGCTGCGCCCTGGACGGCGCCGCCTTGCTGGAGGCCGCACGCCAGCCGGCCGTCAAGCAGGCGCTGGCGGCCAACACCGAACAAGCCATCGCGGCCGGCGTGTTTGGCGTGCCAACCTTCGCCCTGGACGGCGAACTGTTCTGGGGCGCGGACCGGGTCGACGCCCTGCTGGCCCGCTTGGGCGGCTTGCGCATCGACGAAACCAGGCTGGCGCAATTCCTGGCGCGCGCGCCCCTGGCTCAACGAAAGCCGGGCTGAGCCGCGCCGCCCACGTTCGTTTGGAAAAATTATTTTTTGGTCATTGCCAGAAAAACCAGACAGCAAGGACGGCGCGACGCTACAATCTCGGGTTTCCGTCGCTCCGGGCCGCAGCCTGTTTTCTCGTAGCCATTTGCCAATAACTGGGATAAGATATTCTTTGAAGAAACATTCATTTTATCCTGACCATGACAGCACGCATCTCGACGGCCCGCGCCACGCCCGTGTTCTTGCCAGGCCGGTCGCCACTTGATGCCCATCCGCTTATGTTTGCGCGCTCACATGCCCCGCCTGGCCGCTAGCTGCCTGCGCGGCGCGCTGCTGGCCACGGCGCTCGCTTGCGCGCAAACGCATGCCATGGCAGATCCGTCGGCCGACGAGCCGGTGGTGATCGTGCGCCGCAACGAGCTGCTGCAACTGGCGCAGACAGGCGACAGCGCACGGCGCCAGAACGGCGCCGAGCTGGTCGCCGTGCTCTATCCCGACATTGGCGAACCGCTGCGCAAAGTATTTGTCGAAATCATCGAAGGGGTCGAGGAACGCACCAAATTTCGTGTGCACGGCTACCCGATCGGCGCCAACCAGGACATGGCCGAGCTGTCGGGTACGCTCAAGCGCAACGGCACGCGCGTCGTCATCGCCCTGGGCCGCCAGGGTTTGAAGGCGGCCGGCACACTCGACCTTTCGGTCGGCGTCATCGTGAGCGGCGTGTCGACCATGCCGGACGGCGAGAAACAGCTTGGCATCGTGCTCACCCCCGATCCGGCACTGCTGTTTTCCCAGCTCAAGACCCTGGTGCCGGGCACGCGCCGGGTGCTGGTCGTATACAACCCGCAAAACAATGAATGGCTGATCAAGCTGGCGCGCGAGGCGGCGCGCAGCCACGGCCTGGAGCTGGTGGCCTACGAGGCGCGCGACCTGGCCAGCGCTGCGCGCCTCTACGAGACAGCCTTCGCCAACGCCGACAGCCGCCACGACGCACTGTGGTTGCCCACCGACGCCACCACGGTCGACGAGTCGACCATCTTGCCGATCGTTCTGCGCGAAGCCTGGAACCGGAACGTGCCGGTGTTTTCCAGCAGCTTTCTGCATGTCAAAAAAGGCGCCCTGTTCGCGCTCTACCCGAACAACCAGGAGCTGGGGCGCGACCTGGGCACCCTGGCGCTGGGCCTGGTCGCGGGCGAGTCGGCGCGCCGCGGCGTGATGCCGTTGCGCCAGGTGCACACCGCCTTGAACACCCGTACTGCCAGCCATATCGGCGTCAACGTCAGTCAAAACGCGCAGCGCAACTTCAATTTCATCTTTCCGGAGCCGTGATCGGTGTGATTTTATCAAATACCAACAAATTTCTTTCTGTGGAGCACCATTCCTGACGTATACTGCTGCTAAGTATTCACCAGAGATACCGGCTATTTCATATTAACCGGACCGCACGTCCCCCTCGCTGTACGCAATGACAACATTTATTCCCAACGCCGGCAAGCTGTTCAGGGCCGGTCTTTGCTGTTTGCTGATCTTGCTGTCCCATGGCGCTTTCAGTGCCGGGTTCGGCATTGCCCCGGCCGCGCCGGCCGCAGCCTATGGCGACGGCGCGAGCCTGCTCGAGCGGCTCGACAGCAACAGCCAACTGCTGGGCTACGCCATGCAGCCGATCACCCTGGCCCAGCTCGAAGACCAGCTGCGCCGCCCCGAACTGCTGGCATCGGTGGGCAAGGGCACGCTGGCCGTGCTGTACCCGAATGTGTCGGAACCGTTTCGCAGCGCCTTCATCAGCATGATCCAGGGCATCGAGGAACGCACCCGGCTGCGCGTGCGCAGCTACGCCGTCGATGCCAAGCTCGATCCGGTTGAACTGAATGCCCAGCTCAAGCGCAACGGCACCCGGGTGGTGATCGCGCTGGGCCGCCAGGGCTTGAACGTGGCCTCGGGCCTGGACCGCGACATCGTGGTGCTGGTGGGCGGCGCGCTGCTGCTGTCGGACGCCGAGATCGCCAACGTGAACGGCATCAGCCTCACGCCCGACCCGGCGCTGCTGTTCGCGCGCCTGCGCACCCTGCTGCCCGAGGTGCGCCGCGTGGTGGTCGTGTATGACCCGAAAAAAACCGAATGGCTGCTGCGCATCGCGCGCGAGGCGGCGCGCGTGCAGGGCCTGGAACTGGTGGCGCACGAGGCGCACGACCTGAGCCAGGCGGCGCACCAGTACACCAGCTTGTTCGCCAGCGCCGACAGCCGGCGCGACGCGGTCTGGCTGCCGCACGACACCACCACCGTCGACGAGACCACCTTGCTGCCTTTGATCCTGAAGGAATCCTGGAACAGCGGCGTGCCCATCTTTTCGAGCAATGTGCTGCATGTGAAAAAGGGCGCCCTGTTCGCCATGAGCCCGAACAACGTGGAGCTGGGCCGTTCGCTGGCCAATTCCGCGCTCGGCCTGATGGCCGGAGAACTGCGCAAGAAGGGCGTGCAGCCCCTGCGCGAACTGCACACCGCGATCAACCTGCGCACCGCCAGCCACATGGGCCTGACCATCGGCTACCAGCAACAACGTACTTTCGACTTCATTTACCCGGAGCCCTGAGCCGATGATTCGTGCCTTCCTACGCCGCACCGGATTTCGCCGCCAGCTGACCGTCATCGTGTCGGCCGCGATCCTGGGGTTGGCGCTGTTCTCGTCCCTGATCAACTCCTGGGAGGCGAGCACGCGGATGCGCGAATACTTCGTCGAACAAGGCCAGCGCATCGCTGAGAACCTGGCGCGCCAAAGCACCCTTGCCCTGCTCTACCATTCGGCCGAAAACGCGCGCGAGGTGGTCGACACCACCCTCACCTTCCCCGATGTGCAAAGCGTGCAAATCACCGACACCAGGCAGACGGTGCTGCTGTCGAAGGCGCAAAGCGGCAGCCAGGCCGCGGCCCGCTATCCGCTCAAGGTCCCGATGGCGCACGCGGCGCTGGTGGGCGAGAGCGGCGACGCCTGGCATTTTGCCGCGCCCGTGTTCGGCGGCCAGGCCGAAGCCTCGCCGTTCGACCTGCAGGAGCACCAGCCGCAGTTGCTCGGCCACGTGCACGTGGCCATCGGCAAGGGCACGCTGGACCGCCTGACGCTGTCTCTGTTGATCGGCAATATGGTCATCACGCTCTCGTTCGCGGTGATTCTGCTGGCTGTGGTGCGCCTGCTCACGCGCCACATGATCAACCCGCTCAACGCCCTGTCGCAGCTGATGCGGCGCGCCGAGTCGGGCGAGTCGGGCATGCGCGCCGCGCCGGCCGGCCCACGCGACCTGATCGAGATGGCGCTGGCCTTCAACAAGATGATGAACGTGCTCGAACAGCGCGAGGGCGAACTGAAGGATTCGCGCGACGCCGCCGTCAGCATGGCGCTGATGAAGGCGCAGTTCGCCGCCACCGTCAGCCATGAGGTGCGCACCCCGCTCAATGGCGTGGTCGGCATGCTCGACATGCTCAAGGAGATGAGCCTGAACAAACGCCAGGCCGAATGCGTCGACGTGGCCTGGAATTCCTCGCGCACCTTGATTGAACTGATCAACAACATCCTCGATTTCTCCAAGATGGAGGCGGGCAAGCTGACGCTCGAGGAAGTCGACTTCGACCTGCGCACCCTGCTCGAGGAAGTGATCGAACTGGTCGCCAAACAGGCCCAGCAGCGCGACGTGGAACTGGGCTACCTGCTCGGCCCGGGCGTGCCGGACCGCGTCAACGGCGATTCGCTGCGCCTGCGCCAGGTGCTCATCAACCTGCTCAGCAACGCCGTCAAGTTCACCGAGCACGGCGAGGTGGCGGTGACGATTGCGCGCGCCGAGGGCGAGCCGTTCGGCCTGCGCTTCGAGGTGCGCGACAGCGGCATCGGCATGAGCCCGGAGCAGCAGCAGCACCTGTTCCAGTCCTTCGCCCAAGCCGATCCCTCGACCACCCGCAAGTACGGCGGCACCGGCCTCGGGCTGGCCATCTGCAAGCAGCTGGTCGGCCTGATGGGCGGCGCGATCGGCGTCAGCAGCGCGCTCGGCGAGGGCACCAGCTTCACCTTTTCGATCCAGTGCAAGACGGCGCAGCACGCCGCGCCCGAGCCGCTGCATGCGCAGCTGGCCGGGCTGCGCATCATCGCCGTCGACGAGAGCCACATCGTGCGCAGCTTCGTGTCGCAGGCCCTGACACGCCATGGCGTGGACTGCCACGCCACGCGCTGGGGCGGCGAGGCGCTGTTGCAGCTCAAGGTCGGATCCGACCACGGCAAGCCCTACCAGATGGTGATCATGGACATCGGCGCGGTCGACGACGACGGCCACGACCTGGCCCGCCGCATCGAGACGCTCGCGCCCGGCACCCATGTGCTGATACTCGACCGTTTCGGCACGCCCGCCGGCGGCACCCTGGTCGACGGCTACGCCTCGCTCGGCAAGCCGCTGCGCGAGGACCGCCTGCTGCAAGCGATCAAGGGCTTGATGGCGGGCGGCCACGTGCCGCTGCAGCATGCAGCCAGCGTGCAGGTCGAAGCGGAGCGCAAGGAATTTCGCATTCTGGTGGCCGAGGACAACCGCACCAACCAGATGGTCGCCGCCGGCATGCTCAATATGAATGGCTGCGCCTGCGAATTCGCCTCCAACGGGCGCGAGGCGCTCGAGGCGGCGCGCAGTCGCGAGTTCGACCTGATCCTGATGGATTGCAGCATGCCCGAGATGGACGGCTACGAAGCCACCGCCCACATCCGCGCCCACGAGGAAATAAGCGGGCGCCGCACGCCGCTGGTGGCGATGACGGCCAACACCCAGCGCGGCGACGCCGAGAAATGCCTGGCCGCCGGCATGGACGATTACCTGGCCAAGCCGATCACGCTGGTCGAACTGCGCCAGAAGCTGGAAAAATGGCTACCGCGGCGCCCCGAGCAGGCCAGCGCAGCGCTGCCACTGCTGCTGGCGGTCGAACCGGCCGACGGCCCGCTCGACCAGGCCATCTTCCTCAAGCTGCGCGAGATCATGGGGCCGTCGCTGCCGCAGGCGATCAGCCCCTTCCTGGAGGACACGCCGCAATACCTGCTCGACCTCGAGCAGGCGGTGCACGCGGCCAACCACGACAGCGCGCGCGCCAAGGCGCACGCCATCAAGGGCTCCTCGGGCAACCTCGGCGCGACCCAGCTGGCGCAGCTGGCCAAGGAGGCCGAGGAGCTGGCCATCGCCTGCCAGTGCGAGGCGATCGTGCCGCTGCTGCCGCGCCTGCGCAGCGCCTACAACGCGGTGGCCAAGGCCCTTGCCAGCGAAGTCAACAGCGACGCGGGACTGGGCCAGGCCAGCGCCGACGAGGTGGCCCAGGTCCTCATCGTCGACGACGACCGCAGCACCCGCAGCACGCTGCGCTACACCTTGCAGCGCGACGGTTTCCGGGTCGAGGAAGCGGCCGACGGCCTGCAGGCGCTGACCATGCTCAAGCGCTTCCAGCCGGACGTGATCCTGATGGACGCGGTCATGCCCGTGATGGACGGCTTCACCGCCTGCGCGCGCATGCAGGAGCTGCCTGGCGGGACCACCATTCCGGTGTTGATGATCACCGCGCTGGAAGACAATTCGTCGGTCGAGCGCGCGTTCGCCGCCGGCGCCAGCGACTACATTCCGAAACCGATCCACTACGCCGTGCTGTCGCAGCGCGTGCGCCGCATCATCGAGGCGAACCGCGCCGAGAAGCGCATCCGCCACCTGGCCTACAACGACCTGCTGACCGGGCTGCCGAACCGCACCCTGTTCTTCGACCTGCTGGGCCAAGCGGTCGACCAGGCGCGCGCCGAGAGCAAGCAGCTGGCAGTGCTGTTCATGGACCTGGACCGCTTCAAATACGTCAACGACAACCTCGGCCACGATGTGGGCGACCGCCTGCTGGTGGCGGTGGCCCAGCGCGTTCGCCGTACGGTGCGCGCGGTGGACGTGGTGGCACGCCTGGGCGGCGACGAATTCACGGTGGTGCTGTCCGACATCGACGGTCCGGCGCCGGCGGCGGCGGCCGCGCAGAACATTTGCCGCGTGCTGGCCGCACCGTTCCAGATCGACGGCCACGACATTTTCGTCACCAGCAGCGTCGGCATCGCCATGTATCCGCACGACGGCATCGACGTGCCGAGCCTGGTCAAGCACGCCGACAGCGCGATGTACCGCGCCAAGAAAACCAACACCGGCTTCCAGTTCTATGAATCCTCGATGGAGCAGACCATCTCGGAGCACGTGCGCCTCGAGAGCGATTTGCGGCGCGCGCTCGAGCACAACGAGCTGGAAGTGTATTACCAGCCGCAGGCCCGCTTCGACGACCAGCAGATCATCGGCATGGAGGCGCTGGTGCGCTGGAAGCATGCCACGCGCGGCATGGTGCCCCCGGTCGAGTTCATTCCACTGGCCGAGGAAACCGGCTTGATCAATCCGCTTGGCGAGTGGGTGCTGCGCACCGCCTGTGCCCAGCTGCAGCAGTGGATCGCCGAGGGCTTGCCGACCATGCGGGTGGCGGTGAACCTGTCGGTACGCCAGCTGCTGCAGAAGAATTTCGCCGAGACGGTTGAGAGCGCGCTGGTCGACACCGGCCTGGCGCCGCACCTGCTGGAGCTGGAGATCACCGAGAGCACCTTGATGGAGCATGCGCAGGATACCTTGCAAGCGCTGCACCGCCTGCGCAGCCTGGGCGTGCGGCTGTCGATCGACGACTTCGGCACCGGCTACTCCTCGCTGTCGTACCTGAAGCGCTTCCCGGTCGACATCATCAAGATCGACCGCTCCTTCGTGCGCGACGTGCCGCATGACGCCGACGACGCGGCCATCATCGCCGGCATCATCGCCCTGGCGCACAGCTTGCGGTTGGAAGTGGTGGCCGAGGGTGTCGAGACCGAGGCGCAGCTGAACTTCCTGCGCGCCCAGCATTGCGATCTGCTGCAAGGCTATTACCTCAGCCGTGCGGTGCCGGCGGCGGAGTTCGCCGCCTTCATCTTGCAGCGCGAAGCGAAGCTGCTGCGCGCGTAGCGCAGCAATGGCGCCGGTCGCGGCAAGAAAAATGGCGGAATGCGCTCAACCCCTTGGGGTCGGGCGCATTCCGCCAGGCTCGATCGACATACCGTGGGGTGCAAAGGCGCAGCGCCTTGCACCCTCCCCGGTTTAAATTTCCTCGTACAGCGGCAAGGTCAGGAATTCGGCGAACTCCTCCGACGTCGACATCTCCTCGAAGATCTGGGCCGCGCGCACATAGGTCGGATTCTCGCCGTTCGGCGCCACCTGCCTGACCTTGGCCAGCTCCTCTGGAATCATCGCGCGCACCATGTCGGCCGTGACCTTGCGCCCGTCCTCGAGCACGCCCTTGGTCGAGCGGATCCACTGCCAGACCTGCGAGCGGCTGATCTCGGCGGTGGCCGCGTCCTCCATCAGGTTATGAATCGGCACGCAGCCATTGCCCGCCAGCCAGCTGCCCAGGTAATGGATGCCGACGTTGATGTTGTAGCGCAGGCCCGCCTCGGTGATCGGCGCCTCCGGCTTGAAGTCGAGCAGCTCCTGCGCCGTGACCGACACGTCGGGACGCAGCTTGTCGATCTGGTTGGGCCGCTCGCCGAGCACCTTGGTGAATTCCCCCATCGCCAGCGCCACCAGCCCCGGATGGGCAACCCAGCCGCCGTCGTAGCCGTCGCTCGCGTCGCGCGCCTTGTCGGTACGCACGCCGCCCATGGCGATGTCGTTCTTCTCCGGATCGTTCTTGATCGGGATCAGCGCGGCCATGCCGCCAATGGCTGGCGCGCCGCGCTGGTGGCACGTTTTCAGCAACAGCAAGGCGTACGCGCGCATGAATGGCGCCGTCATCGTCACCTTCGGGCGGTCGGCCAGGCAGAATTCCTTGTCGAGCTTGAACTTCTTGATGCACGAGAAAATATAGTCCCAGCGGCCCGCGTTCAGGCCGGCGCTGTGCTCGCGCAGTTCGTACAGGATCTCGTCCATCTCGAAGGCGGCGAGGATCGTTTCGATCAGCACGGTGGCCTTGATGGTGCCCTGCGCGATGCCCAGTTCGCGCTGGGTCATCACGAAGATGTCGTTCCACAGGCGCGCCTCGAGGTGCGATTCGAGCTTGGGCAGGTAGAAATACGGACCGGCGCCGCGCGCCAGCTGCTCCTGGGCGTTGTGGACCATGAACAGCGCGAAGTCGAAGATGCCGCCCGAGATGCGCTTGCCGTCGACCAGCACATGCTTTTCGTCGAGATGCCAGCCGCGCGGACGCACCAGCAAGGTGGCGACCTTGTCGTTGAGCTTGTAGGACTTGCCGTTCTGCTCCATCGAGATGGTGCCGCGCACCGCGTCCATCATGTTGATCTGGCCGGTGATCTGGTTGTCCCAGTTCGGCGTGTTCGAGTCTTCGAAGTCGGTCATGTAGGCGTCGGCGCCCGAATTGAAGGCGTTGATCACCATCTTGCGCTCGACGGGACCGGTGATTTCCACGCGCCGGCATTCGAGCGCGGCGGGAATCGGTTCAATCTTCCAGTCGCCGGCACGGATGTGCGCGGTCTCGGCCAGGAAATCGGGGCGCTCGCCGGCGTCGAGGCGCTTGGCGCGGGCCACCCGCAAGGCCAGCAACTGCTGGCGGCGCGGCTCGAACTCGCGCGTCAGCTTGGCCACCAGGGCCAGCGCGGCGGGCGTGAGGACCTGCTCGTAGCCGGGCGCGATGGCGCCCGTGATTTCCATTCCGGCGGGGGTGGCGATGGTCATAGGTACTCCTGTTCAATGATGGACAAAAAAGCGGGCGAAAACACCAGTATAGGCGTTTCATATGACTTCAAGTATATTCACTATCTGGTAGCTAAACGAGACAATAAATACATTCATCTGTGCGTTTTTATCACAGATCAAGCGAAAGGCAAGCATGGGACAGTTTCGCCAGATTTCCACCTTCGTCGAGGTTGTCGCGCGCGGCAGCCTGTCGGCGGCGGCGCGCGCCGAGGGCATCGCGCCGGCCATGATCGGGCGCCGCCTGGACGCGCTCGAGGCGCGGCTCGGGGTCAAGCTCTTGCAACGCACCACGCGCAAGCTGGCGCTGACCAACGAGGGCGCCGCCTTCCTCGAGGATTGCCAGCGCATCCTCGGCGAACTGGAGGACGCCGAATCGGCGGTGGCCGAGCGCAGCGCGAAGGCCAGCGGGCACCTGCTGGTGTCGGCGCCGGCTGGATTCGGGCGCCAGCACGTGGCGCCGCTGCTGCCCTCCTTCCTGGCCGAGCACCGCGACGTGACGATCAACCTGAACCTGAACGACCGGGTGGTCGACCTGGTCGGTGAAGGGGTCGACGTGGCGATCCGGATCGCCAGCCAGTCCGACTCCAGCCTGGTGGGCGTCAAGCTGGCCGACAACCACCGGGTGCTGGTGGCGTCGCCCGCCTACCTCAAGCGCAACGGCACGCCGCGTACGCTGGCCGAGCTGGCGCGCCACAACTGCCTGGCCATCAGCAGCGAAGGCAGCCAGCGCGGCTGGACCTTCCGCGAACACGGCAAGAACGTCACGCTCAAGGTGGCAGGCAATATGGTGTGCAACGACGGCGCGGTGCTGCACGACTGGGCGCTGGCCGGCAAGGGGCTGGCCTGGCGTTCGATGTGGGAGGTGGGCGGTGAGATTGCTGGCGGACAGCTGTGCACCGTGCTCGACCAGTTTGCCGCGCCGGGCAATGACATTTACGCGGTGTTCGCGCAGCGCCGCCACCTGCCGCTGCGCATTCGCGCCTTCGTCGACTTCCTGCGCCATACCTATACCCAGGCCCAGTACTGGCAGCGCAGCTGACAGAAGGGGGCAAACGCAGTGGGCGACCGCTGCTTCGGGACGCCGGCGCTGCTGGAACACGCAGGCGTATCGACCTGCGCAGTGGCTTGCGCCAGGCCGGCTGCGAATCAGACAGGCAAAAAAAAACCCCGGGAAACCCGAGGTTTTTTATTTCGTTGATTCAGCGCTTAGATAGCCTGAATGTTCGAAGCTTGCTTGCCCTTAGGACCAGCGGTCACTTCGAAAGAGACGCGTTGGTTCTCTTGCAAAGATTTGAAGCCATTCGACTGAATCGCCGAGAAGTGAGCGAACAGATCTTCGCCGCCTTCGTCAGGGGTGATAAAGCCGAAGCCCTTCGAATCATTGAACCATTTTACGATGCCAGTTGCCATTACAATTTCCTATTTCAGTTAAGTTGGGCTTGCGCCCGTTTTAGATCGTTTGAAGAAGCAAGAAAGAAATGACAGACTGACTGCACTACTACCTCGAATCCAACGATCCCGCATTATACCGAATTAAACACAAAAAACACGCCGCTCACAAAATAAACTTGTGCAACCCCGAAAATTTGCTGAACTTCAAGCTTTCGGCCCTGTGTTTGATGCAGTGGTGACTTGAATATAGGGCATGGAAGCCTTGCAATGTTTGCGCTACATCAAACGATGATGTCGTTTCGACCTCGTCCGCTGGAAATATTGCGATTGCCTATTGTCTGTTGCTTTTTTCACGCGTCGGAACGGGGATCGAGCCGCCCCCAGGCCAGGTAAGCGTCCAGGCTGGCCAGCCAGTTGGCCCAGTCCGCCTCGGCCACCTGTTCAAAGGCCATCAATACCCGCAGCCGCTGCTCGAGTTCGCGCGCGCGCTGACCCATCACCCGAAACCCGAACGTGGCGGCCGAACCGGCGATGGTGTGCAGCGTCTGGTGGATTTCCCGAACCAGCGCCGGGTCGGCGGCGCCGGCGTTGAAGCTGGCATGCAGTTGCTGCAGCCGCTCCAGCGTGGCCGGCACGCCGGTGGCGAACTTCTCGTTGAGCGCATTGAGCCGGGCGAAGAATTCCTGATCGATCAGCGTCGCCATGGGCCGTGTTATTTGGTGCCGAAAATGCGGTCGCCCGCGTCGCCCAGGCCCGGCACGATGTAGGCATGCTCGTTCAGGTGCGAATCGAGCGAGGCCACGTACAGCTTGACGTTCGGGTGGGCGTCCTGGAATACGGTGACGCCCTCGGGCGCGGCCACCAGCGCCAGGAACAGGATCTGCTCGTCGCTCACGCCGCGCTTTTTCAGCACGTCGACCGCGTGCACCGCCGAATTACCGGTCGCCACCATCGGATCGCACAGGATAAAGATGCGGTCGGCGGTGTCGGGCAGGCGCACCAGGTATTCGACCGGCTTGTGGGTCTCGGGGTCGCGGAACACGCCAACGTGGCCCACCCGCGCCGACGGCACCAGTTCCAGCAGGCCGTCGCTCATGCCGATGCCGGCGCGCAGGATCGGCACGATGGCCAGCTTCTTGCCGGCGATGACGGGCGCGTCGATCGTCTCGAGCGGGGTTTCGATCTTGCGCGTCGTCAGCGGCAGGTCGCGCGTGATCTCATAGCCCATCAGCAGCGTGATTTCCTTGAGCAGCTCGCGGAAGGTGCGGGTCGAGGTGTCGCGCTCGCGCATGTGGGACAGTTTGTGCTGGATCAGCGGGTGGTTCAGGATGAACAGATTGGGAAAACGCGGGTCTTGTTTCATGGTCTCGGATTCTGGGTTGTGGCTTGTGCCGCCATTATCCCAGTCAACGGCCAGGTTTGTCCTCATTTGATGAAATATATCTGGCGCCAATCATGCCGGCGGCAGGAACATGGCCAGCGCCTCGTCGGCCAGCTGGTCGAGCGTGACGCCGCCGCCCGGCTTGTACCACTGGACCGTGAAATTGATCGCCCCCATCAGCAGCAGGCGCGCCACGCTCGAGTCGCTGCGCAGCAATCCGGCCTGGTGCAGTTCCGTGACCGCCTGCTGCCACAGCTGGTCGTAGCGGTCTTTCAGGGCAACGATCCCGGCCTGCAGCCCGGGGCTGAGCGAGCGCCAGTCATAAATCAGCACCGGCACGAAATCGTGGCCCTCGCCGAGCACGATCTCGAGCTGGGCGCGCAGCAGCGCCCGCAGCTTGGCGCGCGGCGCCATGTCCCGGTTGACGATGGCCTCGGTGGCGGCCAGGTTGGCCACCAGGCCCTCCTCCATCACCGCCGCCAGGATTTCCTGCTTGCTCTTGAAGTGGTAGAACGGGCTGCCCGAGCGCATGCCCACCGCTTGCGCAATGTCGCGGATGGTGGTGCCGTCGAAGCCGCGTTCGCGAAACAGCCGCGCCGACACCCGCAGCAGCTCGGCGCGCCGGTTGCGCGCCTCGACATCGGTCGCGGCCGGGCCGCTCATGGCGCAAGCGCGCGGGCCAGAATGGCCGCGCAATCGACGCCGTCGGGCAGGCGGCCATAGGCGCCGCCAACGTCCTGCGCCACGCGCGAGCGCACAAAGGCGTCGGCCACGTACGCCGGCGCATGGCGCAGCAGCAGCGCCGCCTGCACCGCCACCACGATCCTTTCGGCCAGGCGGCGGGCCCCGTATTCATCGGCCATCGGCAGCGCCAGGTCGGCCAGCAGGCGCTGGGCGTAGGTGGCAAACGCGGGGTCGGCGCCGCCGGCCAGCGCCAGTTCGCCCGCCAGCGCGTCGCGCGCGGCCGGTGACTTGCCGAGCGCGCGCAGCAGGTCCAGGCACATCACGTTGCCCGAACCCTCCCAGATCGAGTTGACCGGAAACTCGCGGTACAGGCGCGCCAGCGGCGCGTCCTCGACGTAGCCATTGCCGCCCATGACCTCCATCGCCTCGGCCCCGAAGCCCGGCCCGCGTTTGCACAGCCAGTACTTGCCGGCCGGGGTCAGGATGCGCCCGAGCAGCGCCTGGGCCGGGTCGGCGCCCTGGTCGAAGCAGCGCGCCAGGCGCAGCGCGAACGCGGTCGCGGCCTCCGATTCGAGCGCCAGGTCGGCCAGCACGTTTTGCATCAGCGGCTGCTCGGCCAGTGTGCGGCCGAAGGCGGCGCGTCCGCGCGCATGGTGCAGCGCGTGCGTGAGCGCGGCGCGCATGATGCCGGCCGTGCCGAGCACGCAGTCAAGCCGGGTGTGGCTGCCCATCTCCAGGATGGTGGCGATGCCGCGCCCGCGCGCGCCGACCAGCCAGCCGACGGCGTCGCAAAACTCGACCTCCGAGGACGCGTTCGAGCGGTTGCCCAGCTTGTCCTTGAGGCGCTGCACGCGAATGGCGTTGCGACTGCCGTCAGGCAGGAAGCGCGGCACGAAGAAGCACGACAGGCCGGCGCTGCCGGCGTCCTCGGTTTGGGCCAGAATCAGGTGCGCGTCCGATTGCGGCGCCGAGAAGAACCACTTGTGGCCGACGATGCTCCAGGCGTGCTCGCCCTGGGCGCCGAAACGCGCCTGCGCGGCCTGCGTGTCCAGCACGGTCGCGCGGGTGGTGTTAGCGCGCACGTCGGTGCCACCCTGCTTCTCGGTCATGCCCATGCCGATCAGGGCGCCATGCTTTTGCCCGACCGGCAGCGAACGCGGATCGTAGCGGCGCGACAGGATCTTGGGCAGCCACGCGGCGACCAGGGGGCCGGCCTGGCGCAGCGCCGGCACCGAGGCGTACGTCATCGTCACGGGACACTGGGCGCCGTTCTCGACCTGGCCAAACAGCAGGTATTGGGCGGCGCGCGCGACCTGGGCGCCAGCCTGCTGTCCGTCCCATGGCGCGGCATGGGCGCCGGCCTCGATCATCATCGTCATCAAGGCGTGCCAGGCCGGGTGGAACTCCACCTCGTCGATGCGGCGCCCGCTGCGGTCGAAACTCTGAAGGCGCGGACTGTGCAGGTTGGCCAGCCGGCCCAGCTCGAGCACCTCGGCCGTGCCCAGGCGCGCGCCCAGTTCGAGCAAGCCGGCACCGGCCCACGGCGCCCCTTCGCGCGCCACCGCCTCTTGCAAGGCGGGGTCGCAAGCGAACAGGTTGACCCCGGCAAATGGGGGCGCCTGGTTCAACACCTCATGCGTATCGTAGCGATTCATTGTGCATTCTCAATATTATGTTGCAGTAAAGCATCACAATCAGGCATAGTCTGGTTCCATATTGGAAGTGCATGGAACATAATGTTAGTTTGTCAGGCTAGCGTAATCGCGCGTCCGAAGCAAGCAGATGCTTTGTTGTGCTGCCCGGATCGCGGTATTCCATATGCAATTTTTTTGACGGCAAAATCAAAATTAAGTAAATCAATGATTTGGGGCATCTCTTTTAATGCGTTTTGGCATCTTTCGGTGATACATTTCGTTCTGGTTTGGTTAAACTTGTGCAGATGAACATGGCATGCCGTCACCGGCATGCGAACAATTAATAAGGCAGGCACTTTTTACGATGCGTTCGACGTCACCCTCCTTGCCAAAGATCGATCCGCGCCCTGAGCTGGACCTGCTCATGGAAGCGGCGGGCGACGTCGTGTTTCGCCTCGACGCGGCCGGCCTGATCCTGTACGCCAGCGCGCGCAGCATCAAGCTGGTGAGCGTGTCGAGCGACCTGGCCGGCGCCCTGCTCACCAGCTTGGTGAGCGAGCTCGACCAGCCGGCCCTGCGCAATGCGATCGTCGACGCCGCCAGCGCCAGCGAGCCGGTGCGCATCGAGGTGCGCCTGAAAGCGCCGGAGCGCGACATCTGGCACGAACTGCGCCTGTCGGCCTACGCCGGCGGCCTGCTGGCGGTCGGACGCGACATGTCGATCCAGCACGCGACCGAAGAACGCTTGCGCCACATGGCCACCCACGACGCGCTCACCGAACTGCCGAACCGGCTGCTGCTGTCGGACCGGATCCGCATGGTGATCGCCCAGGCGCGCCGCTCGGGCCAGGGGTTTTCGGTGGCCACGGTGGGCCTGGACGGCTTCAAGAAAGTCAACGACGGCCTGGGCCACCCGGTCGGCGACGCCGTGCTGCGCATGGCCGCGGCGCGCCTGCGCAAGACGCTGCGCGACTCCGACACGCTGGCGCGGGTGGGCGGCGACGAATTCGTCGCCGTGCTGCCGGGCACCGTCAGCGACGCCCAGATCAAGCTCGTCACGGGGCGTTTGCTGGCCACGCTGCAGTCGCCGTTCGAAGTTGACAGCCACACCATCTATGTGGGCGCCTCGGTCGGCATCGCGATCTACCCGAACCACGCGGAAGACGAAGTGCGCCTGGTGGCGCTGGCCGACGCGGCCATGTCGCGCGCCAAGGAGACCGGCAAGGCGCGCTGCGTGGTCTACAGCGCGCGCCAGAGCGGCCCGCCCGAACACGACATCTCGCTTGAGGCGGCGATGTTCCAGGCGGTGCGCGAGGGCGAATTCCTGCTCTACTACCAGCCCATCGTGGACGCCCAGACGCGCCAGATCCAGGGCTTCGAGACCTTGATGCGCTGGAAGCACCCGGGCCTGGGCATGGTGCCGCCGGTGCGCTTCATCCCGATCGCCGAGACCAACGGCCTGATCAACCTGCTGGGCGCCTGGGCACTGAAGGCGGCTTGCGTTCAGCTCAAGCAGTTCGAGGAAGTGGCCAAGCGCGAACTGTACATGTCGGTCAACATCAGCCCGCGCCAGTTCCGCAATGATAAATTCCTCGACGTGCTCGACGACGCCATCGCCTACTCCGGCGTGCGCGGCCAGCAACTGGTGCTCGAGATCACCGAAGGCACCCTGATGATCGATCCGCTGCACGCGGAAACCATCCTCGCCAAGATGGCCGAGCGCCACGCCCGCATCGCGATCGACGATTTCGGCACCGGCTATTCCTCGCTGGCCTACCTGAAGCGCTTCCCGATCTCGGTGCTCAAGGTCGACCGCGCCTTCATCAAGGATTTGCCCGATTCGCTCAAGGACGGCGCGATCTGCAACGCGGTGCTCGACCTGGCCAAGCACTTGAACCTGTCGGTGGTGGCCGAGGGGGTCGAGACCGAGGAGCAGCTGCGCTACCTCGACCAGCGCGGCTGCCACTACATCCAGGGCTACCTGACCGGGCGCCCGATGCCGGCCCACGTCGCGATGGCGGCCCTGAAAGAAAACCTCTACGCGGACCTACTGCCAACCGAACTGCGGGCGGGTATTCTATGACACAAACTGCCAAACTCAAGCCGGCCACGAATGGCGACGCCACCCTCGCCCTGTTGTGGGAGCGCGTGCGCCAGCAGGGCGACATGCCCGGCTTCACCAAGGCCATCAGCGCCATCCTGGGCGCCATGCGCGGCGAGGACGAGCAGGAATTCAACATGACCCAGACCGTGCTGTCGGACCCGGTCCTGACCCAGAAGGTGCTGCGCCTGGCCAACAGCGGCATGTATTCGGCCTTCGGCCAGCGCGTCAACACGGTCTCGAAGGCGGTGCTGGTGCTGGGCACCGAGGCGATCGGCCACCTGGCGCTGGGCCTGAAGCTGATCGAGGAATTGTCGAACTCCTCGCCAGACTCGAGCAGCGCCCACGTCGAAATGGAAAAAGCCGTGCTGGCCGGGATGGTGGCGCAGCAGGTGGCGGCCAGCGCGGCGGCGCTCGACCCTGAAGAGGCGGTGGTGTGCTCGATGCTGCACACGCTGGGCCGCATGATGGTCACGTTCTACATGCCCGACCGCTGGAGCGCGCTGCAGGCGCAGGGCGGCGTGGGCGGCGAAGACGGCGCCGCGCAGGCGGTGCTGGGCATGTCGATGGAGAAGATCGGGCGCGCGGCGGCCGAGAACTGGGGCTTGCCAAAGAACCTGATCGCCGGCATGCGCCACGTCGACCCGGCCGAGCGGGCCGACAATTTCAGCCACGAAGACTGGCTCGCCGCTCTCTCGACCATGTCCTCGCAGTGCGCCGATTCGCTGTGGCACGACGACGCCGCCGGCGCCGTCGCGGTGCGCGCGCTGGCCAGCAGCTTTTCGGCCATGCTCGGTGTCGAGCCGGACGGCATCATGCAGGCAATCGAAAAAGCCAAGGTGGTGGCGGCGGCCGACCTGTCGATCGCACCGCTGGCCAAGCCGGCCGAGAAACGCGCCAAGGCGCTGGCCTGCACCCGCATGCGGGCCGAGGGCAACAAGATCCTTATCAGCGGCGTGGCCGACATGCGCGACGTGGTGGCCACGGCCAGCCCGGGCCAGATGATGTCGATGGCGCTCGAGACGGTCTACCAGGGCTTGACGTTCTCGCGCGCGGTGGCCTTCCTGCGCAACCGGCGCGAGAACAAGTACTCGGCCAAGATGGGCTTCGGCGACGGCGTCAAGGAACTCATTCCCGAGATGGTGTTCGAGGACAGCTACGAGCCGAACGTGTTCCACGCCTCGCTCAACAGCGACCGCGTGATCTTCATCGAGAACGCCAAGGATCCGAAATTCGCGGCCAAGCTGCCGCACTGGTGGAAGTCCTCGCTGGCCGATGCGCGCAGCTTCGTGATCCTGCCGCTGTGCACCAACGGCCAGCCGGCCGGCTTCATCTACGGCGACTGGGACGAAAGCTTCCCCGCGATCCAGCTGAACCAGACCGAGTTTTCGCTGCTCAACGACTTGCGCGCGCTGGTGGTCAAGACGGTCGAGCGGCGCCAGAAGGTCGAAGTGGTGGCCTCGAGCAAGACGGCCGGCTGATCAGGCCGGCTCAATCCAGCGCAAAGCCAGCGCCGCCGCGCCGGCGCCGGCCAGCGCCAGCGCCGCCGCCGCGTAGTACACCGCGTGCGGCCCCAGCGCATCCCACACCAGCGACATGAACAGGCCGCCCAGCGAGCCGCCCACGCCGTAGGCCACGCTGATGTAGAGCGCCTGCCCGCGCGCCTGCAGCGCCCCGCCGAACCAGCGCTGCATGGTCTGCACCGAGGCCGAGTGGTGGGCCGCGAAGGTGGCCGCATGCAGCAGCTGGGCCAGCACCAGCACCAGCAGCGACTGCGCCCCGGCGCCGATCATCACGAAGCGCAGCATCGCCAGGGCGAACGCCCACATCATCAGGCGGCGCGCGCCGAAGCGGCGGAAGCCATGCGCCTGGAAATAGAAGAACACGATCTCGGCCAGCACGCCGAGCGACCACATGGCGCCGATCACCGGCTTGCCGTAGCCGGCCTGCTCGAGGTACAGCGAGTAATACACATACAGCGAGGTGTGGGCCGCCACCATCAGCGCGGTCGAGGCAAAGAAGGCCAGCACCTCGCGTTGGCGCAGCACCTTCAGCAGCCTGGGCGGCGCCTGGGCCGGCACCGCGGGGTGCGCGGTGTCGCGCAGGCGCAGCCCGGCCGGCAGCACGCACAGCAGCAGCGCGCCGGCGATCCAGGGGAAGGCGTCCACCCCGAACCATTCCAGGCCGTAGGCGGCCAGCATGGCCGAGACGATGAAGCCGATCGAGCCCCATAGCCGCACCTTGCCATAGTTGCTCAGGTCGCCCTTCAGTTCGGACAGCAGCATCGCCTCCGACAGCGGGCCCTGGGCGCTGGTAAACAGGTTCAGCGCGACCATCACCATGAAGAACTGGGCGAAGCTGCGGCCGAAGAAGATGCCGGTGAACGCCAGCAGCGCGCCGACGCAGGTCAGGCGCAGCACCTTGACGCGCTCGCCGCTGTGATCGGCCACCCAGCCCCACAGGTTGGGGCCGAAAATGCGCATCACCTGGATCAGCGACATCAGGATGCCGATCTGCGGCGCGCTCATGCCGCGCGCGGCGAAGAACAGGCTGGCATAGGTGACGAAGGTGCCCGCGTGCCCGTAATAGGTGAACAGGAACAGCGAATAGTTAAAGGCTTGCTTGGGCATGTTGCTGCGAAGGTGGAAAGCGTTCAAGGGGTCGGACCCCGGTTTTTCACTTGAGGGTCTGACCCTAATGGCGTTAAGTTAAGGACTTGTTTTTAATTTTTTGTGCGGA
>JAZJYV010000105.1:0-35575 GCA_040390195.1 Pseudomonadota bacterium
GCGACGACGAGATCCGGCGCGCGATCCAGGTGCTGCAGCGGCGCACCAAGAACAATCCGGTGCTGATCGGCGAGCCGGGCGTGGGCAAGACGGCCATCGTCGAGGGCCTGGCCCAGCGCATCGTCAATAACGAGGTGCCCGATTCGCTCAAGGGCAAGCGCGTGCTCTCGCTTGACATGGCGGCCCTGCTGGCCGGCGCCAAGTACCGCGGCGAGTTCGAGGAGCGCCTCAAGTCCGTGCTCAAGGAGCTGGCCCAGGACGAGGGCCAGACCATCGTCTTCATCGACGAGATGCACACCATGGTCGGCGCCGGCAAGGCCGAGGGTGCGATGGACGCGGGCAATATGCTCAAGCCGGCCCTGGCGCGCGGCGAGCTGCACTGCGTGGGCGCCACCACGCTCGACGAATACCGCAAGTACATCGAGAAGGATGCCGCGCTGGAGCGCCGCTTCCAGAAAATCCTGGTCGATGAGCCCAGCGTGGAGGCCACCATCGCCATCCTGCGCGGCCTGCAGGACAAGTATGAGCTGCACCACAAGGTCGACATCACCGACGCGGCCATCATCGCCGCCGCCGAGCTGTCGCACCGCTACATCACCGACCGCTTCCTGCCCGACAAGGCGATCGACCTGATCGACGAGGCGGCCTCCAAGATCAAGATCGAGATCGACTCCAAGCCGGAGGTGATGGACAAGCTCGAACGGCGCATCATCCAGCTCAAGATCGAGAAGGAGGCGGTCAAGAAGGAGAAGGACGAGCCATCGCGGCGCCGGCTCGAACTGATCGACGAGGAAATCGCGCGCCTGGATCGCGAGTACGCCGACTATGAGGAAATCCTCAAGTCCGAGAAAGCCCAAGTCCAGGGCAGCACTCACATCAAGGAAGAAATCGAGCGCATCCGCCAGCAGATGGAGGAGGCTACCCGCGCCAGCAATTGGCAGCTGGTGTCCGAGCTCCAGTACGGCAAGCTGCCCGAACTCGAAGCCCAGCTCAAGGCGGCCGAGGCGGAGACGGCGCGCCAGGCGGTGGGCGCCCGGCCACGCCTGCTGCGCACCCAGGTCGGCGCCGAGGAGATCGCCGAGGTGGTCTCGCGCGCCACCGGCATTCCCGTCGCGCGCATGATGCAAGGCGAGCGCGACAAACTGCTGCACATCGAGGACGAGCTGCACAAGCGGGTGGTCGGCCAGGACGAGGCGATTGCCGCCGTGTCGGACGCGATCCGGCGTTCGCGTGCCGGCCTGTCGGATCCGAACCGGCCCTACGGCTCGTTCATGTTCCTCGGCCCGACAGGGGTCGGCAAGACCGAATTGTGCAAGGCGCTGGCCAGCTTCCTGTTCGATACCGAAGAATCGATGATCCGCATCGACATGAGCGAATTCATGGAGAAGCATTCGGTGGCGCGCCTGATCGGGGCGCCGCCCGGCTACGTCGGCTACGACGAGGGCGGCTACCTGACCGAAGCGGTGCGCCGCAAGCCCTACAGCGTGATCCTGCTCGACGAGGTCGAGAAGGCCCACGGCGACGTGTTCAACGTGCTGCTGCAGGTGCTCGACGATGGCCGCATGACCGACGGCCAGGGCCGCACGGTGGACTTCAAGAACACCGTCATCGTGATGACCTCGAACCTGGGTTCGCACAAGATCCAGGCGATGGAGAGCGACGACCCGGGCGTGGTCAAGCTGGCCGTGATGGCCGAGGTGCGCGCCCACTTCCGGCCCGAGTTCGTCAACCGCATCGACGAGATCGTCGTGTTCCACGGGCTCGACGAGAAGAACATCGGGGCCATCGCCAAGATCCAGCTGCACCACCTCGAACAGCGGCTCGAGAAGATGGAAATGACGCTCGAGGTGTCCGAGGACGCGCTGCAAAAAATCGCCGAGGCCGGCTACGATCCCGTGTACGGTGCCCGTCCGCTCAAGCGCGCGATCCAGCAGCAGATCGAAAACCCCCTGTCCAAGCTGATCTTGTCAGGCAAGTACGGTCCGAAAGACCGCATCCCCGTCACGGTCGAGCACGGCCAGCTGGTGTTCGGCTCGCCCGACCGCTGAGCGCCGGTTTCCCACGCGGCCGGGCCGCCGCGTGGGAAACATTCCGATACAATGAGCCCCGGTGCGCTGTTGTACGATAGCGCGGACGATGACCACCGGGTGACCCTATCTTGAGCAAGCAAAACAAACACATGGCGGCCCAGCCGCGCGGGCGCCAGCCCTTGTCGGTCGAGCGCATCAACCAGATGGTCGCGCTGTTCAACGGCGGCCAGTGGGCCCAGCTGGAACTGGCGGCGCGCGAGGCGACGCTGCAGCATCCCGAACACGTATTCGGCTGGAAGGCGCTGGGCAAGGCTTTGATCATGGCCAACAAGGCCGACGAGGCGCGCGTCGCCTTCGAGCGCGTGGTGAAAATTTCGCCGGCCGACGCCGACACCCATGCTGACCTGGGCAATGTGTTCCATGCGCTGGGCCAGCTCGGCGCGGCCCAGGCCAGCTACCAGCGCGCGCTCAAACTGAACCCGCGCTGCAGCTCCGTGCACTGCAACCTGGGCATGGTGCTGCGCGAGCGCGGCCTGCTGGCCGAGGCCGAGGCCAGTTACCGGCGCGAGCTCGAGCTCGAACCGAATTCGGCGACGACCTACAACAATCTGTGCGCGCTGCTGATCGATTCCGGGCGGCTCGACGAAGCGCTGGCCGCAGTGCGCCGCGCGCTCGAACTGCATCCCCAGTTCGCCGAAGCCCAGGTCAACCTGGCGCAGGTACAAGATGAGCTGGGCGACGGTGCGGCGGCCGAGGCCAGCTACCGCCACGCGCTGGCCATCAATCCGGCGCTGACGCTGGTGTACGGCCGCCTGGGCGTCATCCTCGGGCGCGACAAGACGCGCGCCGGCGAGGCTGCGGACTGCCTGCAGAAGGCGCTCACGTTCAATCCCAACGATCCCGACCTGCTGCTCGCGCTGGGCAATCTGCTGCTCGAGGCCAAACGCAACGAGGAAGCGTTCGCCGTGTTCCGGCGCGGGCAGCAGATCAAGCCGCTGATCACCTGGAGCGCCAAGCAGGACAAGGCCGATTTCTCGGTGCTGCTGATCGACGCGCCGGGCGCCGGTTGCACGCCGCTGAACTACCTGGCCGGGCGCGCCAGCTACGACCGCCATTTCCTGGCGCTGCTGCCGGGCGTCGAGTACGACATCGATTTTTTGCGCAGCAAGGCCGACATCGTCGTCAACATGATCGCCGACGCCGACAACGGCAAGGACGTGCTGCCGCTTGCGCTGGCGCTGGTCGACCGGATCGGCCGCCCGACGCTGAACCACCCGCGCCTGATCCAGCATTCGGACCGCGAATCGGTGGCCCATAAACTGGACGGCATTGCGCTGTGCCGCAGCCCGCGCACCATCCGCTTGCGCGGCGCCGAACTGGCCGACGCGGCGCGCCGCGACACCCACCTGGCCGGATTCCAGGCGCCGCTGCTGGTGCGCCGCGCCGGCACCCACGGCGGCGACGATTTCGACAAGGTGGAGCAGCTGGAGGCGATCGCGCCGCTGGTGGCGGCCGGTCCCGACGAGGACTTCTACGTCAGCGAATACATCGATTGCCAGTCGGCCGACGGCTGCTATCGCAAGTACCGCTTCATCTGCATCGATGGCCAGATCCTGCCCTATCACGTGGCCATCCATGACCATTGGATGGTGCACCACTTCCGCACCGACATGGGCGAGCAGGCCTGGAAACGCGCAGAGGAGGAGGCCTTCCTGGGCGATACCGGTCGTTTCTTCAACCCGGCCCATATGCACACGCTCGCGGCGATCCGCGACGCGGTCGGCCTCGACTACTGCGGCATCGACTGCTCGTTCGACCAGGCCGGCAACATCATCGTATTCGAGGCGAATGCGACCATGCTGGTGCATGACGAGAAGGCGCCCGATTTCCGCTACAAGAATCCCTACATCGCGCGCATCAAGGACGCATTCGACAGCGCTCTGGCCAAGCTCGCCGGCATCGGGAAAATGTAGAACAGCAGGGTGGAAAAGCGCAGCCAGACTCCCACTACTGCGCCGCGCCCAGTCTGAGCACGGCATCGACCAGGGCGGCCAGGTCGGCGCTGCTTGTGCGGTGGTTGACGATGGCCGCGCGGATCGCCAGTTTGCCATCGATCAGCGTCGTCGAGGGCACCGCGATGCCCGCCTCGTGCAAGTCTTCGACGATGGCGCGGTTGGCGTCGTCGCCGCTGCGGTAGCGGAAACAGACAATATTGAGCAGCACCGGCGCCAGCAATTCGAGCTTTGGCTCGGCCTGTACGCGCGCGGCCAGCTCGCGCGCCAGCGCACAGGTGTGCGAGATGGCCGCGCCAATGCGGTCGGCGCCGTACACGGTGAACGTGAACCAGGTCTTGAGCGCGCGAAAGCCGCGTGACAGGTCCGGTCCGAAGTCGCACGGCCAGGGCGAGCCGCCGGCCAGGCCGCGCGCCTCGCGCTGCAGGTAGGCCGCCGGCGCGGCGAATGCATCCATGTGCAAGGCTGCGTCGCGTACCAGCAGGAAGCCGGCGTCGTACGGCACTTGCCCCCATTTGTGGAAATCGAAGGCGATCGAATCGGCGCGCTCGATTCCGGCCAGCAGCGGGGCGACGTCCGGCGCCAGCATGCCAAGTGCGCCGTATGCACCGTCGACATGGAACCAGATCGATTCGCGCCGCGCCAGGTCGGCCAGCGCGTTCAAGGGATCGATGGCGCCGGCATCGACCGTGCCGGCCGTGCCGACCAGCATGAACGGCTGCAGGCCGGCCGCGCGGTCGGCGGCGATGGCCGCGGCCAGCGCGTCGAGGTCCATCTGCTGGCGCGCGTCGACGGCGATGCGGCGCAGCGCCGCCGTGCCCAGGCCCGACAGGTCCATCGCCTGCGCCACGCAGCCGTGGGCGGCGGCCGAGGTGTAGGCAACCAGGCGCGGCTGGCCGGCCAGGCCGCTGGCGCGCACCTCGGTGCCCAGCGCGGCGCTGCGTGCCACCAGCAATCCCATCAAGTTGGCCATCGAGGTGCCGGTGACGAACACGCCACTGGCGCTGTCGGGGAAGGCAAACAGCTCGCGCATCCAGCGCACGACCTGGCGCTCGACCTCGACCGGCATCTGGTTGCGTCCGCCGACGTTGGCGTTCAGGCCGGCGGCCAGCATCTCGGCCAGCATGCCGACCGGCGTGCCGCCGCCATGCACCCAGCCCATGAAAGCCGGATGCACATTACCCACCGCGTAGGGCAGCACCGCCTGCATGAAGGTCTGGTGAGCGGCGCCAAGGTCGCCACCGGCGCGCGGCAGCGGCAGCTGGAATTGGGCGCGCGCCTGGTCCGGGATCGGCTGCCAGACCGGGCGCTCGCGGATATGTTCGATGTAGTCGAGCATGTCGTCGAGCATCTGGTGGCCCTGGGCGCGCAGGCTTGCCCAGTCGAGCGGATCGAGTGTAGTGTGCATCGGCACGCCCTTCAAGGAAAGGCTACGATTATGACAGGAGTCATCGCAGAGAGTGGAAAAGGCGAAGCTGCATTCCGCCACTTTTATGCCAATCCGACGCATACATGGTGGAATGCGGCTTCGCCTTTTCCACCCTACAGGCAGGCGCCGTTGGCCCAGGTTTCAATCAAGCTGCTGCGCAAGGTGCGCAACTGGCGGCGCTGGGCGCGCATGGTGGCCATCAGCTGGCCGATTTCAAGCAGGCGCTGGTCCAGGCTGCGCATCAATTCATCCTTCGACAGCACATCGCCGCTGGCGTACACCTTGCGGATCGCGTCAAGCGAGAACCCCAGTTGCTGGGCCATGCGGACCTGGCGCAGGCGTTCGAGCGCAGCTTCCGGATAGCTGCGGTAGCCGTTCGCGCCGCGCCTGGCGGCCGGCAGCAGGCCGCTCGCTTCGTAGTAGCGGATGGCCGAAGGCGCAACGCCGGCCAGCGTGGCCAGTTCCCCGATTTTCATTAGCGCTTGACCTTCAAGTGGACTTGAAGCTTAGTATAGGCGCATTCCTCCATTTTCCCCAGTTTCCAGATGACTTTGTTCTCGCCCTTGACGCTCCCGAACGGCAGCGTGCTGCCCAACCGCCTGGCCAAGGCGGCCATGGAGGAGAACATGGCCGAGCCCGGCCAGTTGCCGGGCGCCGCGCTGCGCCGGCTGTACCTCAGCTGGGCCGAGGGCGGTGCCGGCCTGATCATCACCGGCAACGTGATGGTCGATGGCCGCGCCCTGACCGGTCCAGGCGGCGTGGTGCTGGAGGCGGACACGCCGCTCGAGCCGTTCGCGCAGTGGGCCGCCACGATGCGCCAGAACGGCGCGCAAGCCTGGATGCAGATCAACCATCCGGGGCGCCAGGTG
Source organism: Pseudomonadota bacterium (assembly GCA_040390195.1). Lineage (GTDB taxonomy): Bacteria > Pseudomonadota > Gammaproteobacteria > Burkholderiales > Burkholderiaceae_D > Telluria_A. Next base: position 6,341 of record JAZJYV010000105.1, read on the forward strand.
ATGGCGGCGATGGGCGGCGCCGCCTGGTCGCCATCGGCGGTGGCACTGGACCTGGGCAAGCACAGCAAGCTGTTCGTGCAGCCGCAGGCGATGAGCGAGGCGCAGATCGGCGAGACCATCGGGCGCTTCGCCGACACCGCCGCCTGCGCCGAGCGGGCCGGCTTTACCGGTGTCCAGATCCATGCGGCGCACGGATACCTGATCTCGCAATTTCTCTCGCCGCTGAGCAATCTGCGCCAGGACCGTTGGGGCGGCAGCCTGGCCAATCGCGCGCGCCTGCTGCTGGAGGTGGTGGGCGCGGTGCGGGCGCGCGTGGCGCCCGGTTTTTGCGTGGCCGTGAAACTGAATTCGGCCGATTTCCAGCGCGGCGGCTTCTCGCAGGACAACGCGCGCCAAGTGCTGGCGCTGCTGGGCGGGTTGGCGGTCGACCTGGTCGAGCTGTCGGGCGGGAACTACGAGAGTCCGGCCATGCAGGGCCAGACCGCCAGCGGCCAGACGCTGGCGCGCGAGGCCTATTTCCTCGAATTCGCGGCCAGCCTGGCCGGCGTGGCGCGCATGCCCTTGATGACCACCGGCGGCATCGCGCGCCGCCAGGTGGCCGAGCAGGTCATCGCCAGTGGCGTGGCGGTGGCCGGCATGGCCACCGCGCTGGCCATGGTGCCGGACCTGCCGGCGCGCTGGCAGGCCGGCGCGGCGATCGATGCGCGCCGGCCGGGCGTGGCGTGGAAGGACAAGGTGATGGCGGCGCTGGCGCGCATGGCGCTGGTCAAGCGCCGCCTGCGCGGGCTGGGCGCGGGGCAGGTGGCGGCGGTGCGCCATTCGCCGCTGTTCACGCTGCTCGTCGACCAGCTGCGCACGCGGCGCCTGACCCGGCGCTACCGGAGCTGGCTGGCCGCGCGCGCCTGACGGCAGCTCACTGAAGAAAGCTGCTGGGCGAACTGCCGAAGGTTTTCTTGAACATCGCGGAAAACGCCGACTGGCTGGCGTAGCCCAGTTCCTGCGCCACCAGCGACAGCGGCATGCCACGCGCGATCAGCGGCGCCGCGTGCGCCAGGCGCACCTGCTGGCGCCATTGGCCAAAGCTCATGCCGAGGTCGCGCTCGAACAGGCGCGCCAGGGTGCGGCTCGAGGCGCCCACCTGCTGCGCCCAGTGCTCCAGCGTGAGCGGCGATCCCGGCGTGGCGAGCAGGGCGCTGCACAAGGTCTTGAGGCGTTTGTCGCGCGGCAGCGGGACCCGGATCGGGCGCGTGGCGGCGCCGGCCAGTTCGTCGAGGATCAATTCGCCCAGCAGCCGTTCGCGCGGGCCTGGCTCGGCCTGGCCCAGCGCCACGATCAGCTCGCGCAACAGCGGCGACACGGCCAGCACCTTGCATTCGGTGCCGGCGAACGGCGCGCGCCCGGCCAGCACGTACAGCGCGCGCAGGCGGACCTTTTCCAGCACCGTGATCTCATGCTCGATGTCGGGCGCGATCCAGATGGCGCGGTTGGCCGGCACGATCCAGCTGCTGCCGGCCGCGCTCACGCGCAACACGCCGGAGAGCGCGAAGGTGACCTGGCCCCAGCCGTGGCCGTGCTTCGGCAAGGTGGCGTCGGCGTCGAGGTCGCGCGCGATCGGGCGCACCGGGCGCTGCGCGCTGGGCGCGACGCCCGCTGGGTGGGGCAGGGTGTGCTGCAGGATCTGGAGCGGCATCGGGCTACCTTGGCATATTCTCGACAGATTATGTCGTTTTGTCGCAAAACTGTCGAGGCGTTCCTGCCTACACTGGAGCTTCTCGAACCCAGCCAGAAAGCAGCATGCTCCCCACCACTACCTTGCGCCAGGATGCGCGCGTGATCGGCCTGGTTGGCCTGGCCCACGGCGTCTCCCATTTCTTTCACTTGATCCTGGCCGCCCTGTTCCCCTGGATTAAGGTCGGGTTCGACTTGTCGTATTCGCAGCTGGGGCTGCTCATGACGGTGTTTTTCGTCGTCTCGGGCATCGGCCAGGCCCTGGCCGGCTTCATCGTGGACCGGCTTGGCGCGCGCCGCGTGCTGTTTGCCGGCGTGGCCTTGCTCGCTGTCGCGGCGCTGCTGTTGTCGGCGGCCGGCAGCTATCCGGTCCTGCTGATGGGATCGATGGTGGCCGGCCTGGGCAATTCGGTGTTCCACCCGGCCGACTACACCCTGCTCAACCAGCGCGTGTCGAAGTCGCGCCTGGCGCACGCGTTTTCCGTGCATGGCATCTCGGGCAACCTGGGCTGGGCGGCAGCGCCGGTGTTCCTGGCCGGCGTGGCCGCGCTGGCCGGCTGGCGCACGGCGCTGCTGGCGGCGGCCGTGCTGCCGGCGCTGGTGCTGGCGCTGCTGTGGTTCAACCGCGACGCCCTGTATCCCGATCCGGTGGCGCCGGCGCATCCGGGCCAGGCCCGGGCCGGTTCGCTCGACTTCCTGCGCCTGCCGGCCGTGTGGATGTCGTTCGGCTTTTTCTTCCTGACGGCAGTGGCGCTGGGCGGGATCCAGAGTTTCGCCTCGACCAGCCTGGTGGCGCTGTACCAGATGTCGCTCGCGTCGGCCACCACCGCCTACACGGCGTATATGCTGGCTTCGGCCGGCGGCATGCTGCTGGGCGGCTTTCTCGGTGCGCGCAGCCGCCATCACGACCGCACCATCGCCGGCGCCTTCGCGCTGGCGGCGGCCATGGCCCTGCTGCTGGCGGCGGCCGTGGTGCCGGCCTGGCTGGCGGTGCTGCTGATGGGGGCGATCGGCCTGGCGGCGGGCGTGGCCGGACCCTCGCGCGACTTGCTGATCCGCGCGGCCGCGCCCAAGAACGCCACCGGGCGCGTGTTTGGCGTGGTGTACTCGGGCCTCGACAGCGGCCTGGCCTGCGGCCCCTTGCTGTTCGGCGCGCTGATGGATGCCCAGCGTCCGGCCTGGGTGTTCGTCTGCATCGCGCTGTTCCAGGCGCTGGCGATTGCCACGGCGGTAGGTGTGGGCGGCAGCAGCCGCGCGCCGGCCCTGCAAAAGGCTTAGAATCGTTTCAACTTCAAGATTGGACCCCACCATGACATTCGCCACCACCGACCTGTGCGACGACCATCCCCAGATGCTGGAACAGGGCAGCCTGTGCGTACTGGCCCCCGTGTTCCGCCACTTCGGGCAGCACATGCGGTTTTGCGGGCGCGCCACCACGCTCAAGGTGTTTGAAGACAATGCGCTGGTGCGCGCCACGCTGGAGGCGCCGGGCAATGGCAATGTGCTGGTGATCGACGGTGGCGCCAGCCTGCGGCGCGCGCTGGTCGGCGGCCAGCTGGCCCTGCTGGCTCAAAACAATGGCTGGGCCGGCATCGTGGTCGACGGTTGCGTGCGCGACAGCGACGAAATCAATGCCTGCGCCGTCGGCGTGCGCGCGCTGGGCACCCATCCCCAGAAAAGCAGCAAGAAAGGCGAGGGCGAGCGCAATGTGCGGGTGCGGGTGGGCGGCGTCGACGTCAATCCGGGCGACTGGGTGTATGCCGACGCCGACGGCATTATTGTGGCCCAGCAGAAACTGGCCTAGTCGTAGCGGGCCGCCAGGGCCCGGACTGGGTTTTTTGATCTAGAGCAATGCCGGCCCCGGTCTTGTTGCGTACGATCGGCGCCAATCCGGGCTGGTTTTTCATTAGGCGATCATGGTGTTCCACAATGTGGAATTGCCCGGCAATCCCCTCTGCGCTTTCCTTCCGTTTTGAGAAATTTCATTTCATATCGCGAGAAATAAAACTCAAGTCGTTGAATGCAAAGCGAATATATTTACTTATATGTCTTATATAAGAGTATTGCTGCCATGCACAAACAAGCCTATTATTGGTCTAACGGATTTCGTTTTCTCAACCGGCTTTTTCAATCAGGAGATCACCATGGCAACTCGTGAACAGCAAGCAGCAGACCTTCAACACGATTGGGACACCAATCCGCGCTGGAAAGGCGTGGTGCGCAACTACACCGCCGCCGACGTGGTCCGGCTGCGTGGTTCGCTCAAGATTGAACACACCATCGCCCAGCGCGGTGCGGAAAAACTGTGGGACCTGGTCAACAATGAGCCCTTCGTCAATTCGCTCGGCGCCATGACGGGCAACCAGGCCATGCAGCAAGTCAAGGCGGGCTTGAAGGCGATCTACCTGTCGGGCTGGCAAGTGGCGGGCGACGCCAACGTGGCCGGCGAAATGTATCCCGACCAGTCGCTGTATCCGGCCAACTCGGTGCCGCTGGTGGTCAAGCGCATCAACAATACCTTCCAGCGCGCCGACCAGATCCAATGGTCCGAAGGCAAGGGCGACATCGATTACTTCGCGCCCATCGTGGCCGACGCGGAGGCCGGTTTCGGCGGCGTGCTCAATGCCTACGAACTGATGAAGTCGATGATCGAGGCGGGCGCCGCCGGGGTCCACTTCGAAGACCAGCTGGCCTCGGTCAAGAAATGCGGCCACATGGGCGGCAAGGTGCTGGTGCCAAGCCGGGAAGCGGTCGAGAAGCTGACCGCGGCGCGCCTGGCGGCCGACGTGATGGGCACCTCGACCCTGGTGATCGCCCGCACCGACGCCGAAGCGGCCGACCTGCTCACGTCCGACGTGGACGCCAATGACAAGCCGTTTTGCACCGGCGAGCGCACCGTCGAGGGTTTCTACAAGGTGCGCGCCGGCGAAGAGCAAGCGATCTCGCGCGCGCTGGCCTACAGCCCCTACGCCGACCTGGTGTGGTGCGAAACGGGCAAGCCGGACCTGGCCTTCGCCAAGCGCTTCGCCGATGCCGTGCATGCCAAGTTCCCCGGCAAGATGCTCGCCTACAACTGCTCGCCGTCGTTCAACTGGAAGAAAAACCTGGACGACGCCACCATCGCCAAGTTCCAGAAAGAGCTGGGCGCGATGGGCTACAAGTTCCAGTTCATCACCCTGGCCGGCTTCCACGCCCTGAACTACGGCATGTTCAACCTGGCACACGGCTATGCGCGGCGCCAGATGTCGGCCTTCGTCGAGCTGCAGGAAGCCGAATTCGCCGCCGCCGACAAGGGCTTCACGGCCGTCAAGCACCAGCGCGAAGTCGGTACCGGCTACTTCGACGCCGTGACCCAGACCATCCAGCAAAACCAGAGTTCGACCACGGCCCTGCATGGTTCGACCGAAGACGAGCAATTCTTCGACGAGAAGAAAGTCGCCTGAGTCCTGGTAGGCCAAGCCAAAAAAGCCGCTTTAGTGCGGCTTTTTTGCATTCTGGTGGATAATGGCGACATTCCGCTGGTCCCAGCGCGCCCCTTTTCTATGGAATTTCCTCGTTATGTTGAGCTACCGCCACGCCTTTCACGCGGGTAACCACGCCGACGTCCTGAAGCATGTCGTGCAGATCCAGCTGCATGAGTACATGAATCAGAAAGACACGGCCTACACCTACATCGACACCCACTCGGGCGCCGGCGTGTACGCGCTCGACGGCGGCTACGCGGCCAAAAACGCCGAATACGAGACCGGCATCGGTCCCCTGTGGGAACGCAAGGACTTGCCCAAGGCGCTGGCCGAGTACGTCGAGCTGATCCATGGCCTGAACCCGAGCGGCAAGATGCGCTACTACCCGGGCTCGCCGTATTGCGCCGACAAGCTCATGCGCGAGCAAGACCGGTTGCGCCTGTTCGAGCTGCATCCGGCCGACAGCAAGATCCTGGCGGACAATTTCCGCAAGGTCGAGGCGCATGCCGCCGCCCAGGGCGTGCGGCCGTCCACCCGCGGCCGGCGCGTCCTGATCGAGCGCGGTGACGGTTTCCACGGCATGAAGACGCTGCTGCCACCGCCATCGCGCCGCGCACTGGTGCTGATCGACCCGCCTTACGAGGACAAGCAGGATTACCGCAAGGTCAAGGAGGCGCTCGAAGATGCGCTGGTGCGCTTCCCCACCGGCATCTTCGCCGTCTGGTATCCGGTTCTGCAGCGCATGGAGTCGCGCCAGTTCGCCGACAAGCTCAAGCGCCTGGCGGCCAAGGAATGGTTGAACGTGACGCTGACCGTGTCGACGCCCGGTCCGGACGGCTTCGGCCTGCACAGCAGTGGCATGTTCATCCTCAATCCGCCATTCACGCTCGAGCCGACGCTGCGCCAGGTGATGCCGTACCTGGCCCAGGTGCTGGGCAAGGATGCCGGCGCTACCTACGTGATCGAGAAGGGCGCTCAGATGACCGGTTCGGCCGCCAGCCGCACGGCTGCCAATGGCGCCGTGCGGGTTCCTGTGGGCAATGCCCGGCGCGCCAGCCCGACCCTGGGCACGGGCAGCTTGCGCCTGCCGGGACAGGCACCGGCCGGCACGCCAGCCGCCGTCAAGGGACCGCGTCCGGCGGGGCCGGGCGCGCGCGCGACCCGTCCGGGCACCGTACGCAAGGTGGCGAAGCGGCCATAGTTTCTCTGTAGTATAGTCAAGCCATGGCTGGCGCCGCCCGGCGCCTTCGACAGGGGAGGCAAGCATGGCGATCAGCGCGCCGGCGTCCGACGATTTCTTCCTCGCGCGCCAACCAATCCTGGGGCGCGACCAGCACCTGATGGGCTTCGAGCTGCTGTTTCGCAGCCCCGGCGCCATCGAGGCGAACGTCACCGACAACGCCGCCGCCACTGCCGCCGTGATTTCGCACGCGTCCCAGCTTGGCATGGCGCAAGTGGTGGGCGAGCGGCTGGCCTTCGTGAATGTCGACGCAGTGGTGCTGATGAGCGATTTCGTGCGCTTCCTGCCGCACGACAAAGTCATCCTCGAAATCCTCGAAACGGTCGAGGCGACCGACGAGATCGTTGCCCGCGTGGTCGAACTCAAGGCGCTCGGTTTCAAGTTCGCGCTCGACGACGTGGTGGCCGACTCGGCGCAGCTGCGCGCCTTGACGGCGTTGGTCGACGTGATCAAGGTCGACTTGCGCGGCGTCGACCCCGCCGGGCTGGGCGCGCTGACCATGCGCCTGAAGGAGTCGCACAAAAAACTGCTGGCCGAGAAGGTCGAAACGGTCGAGGAGTTCAAGCAGTGCATGGCGCTCGGCTTCGAGTATTTCCAGGGCTATTATTTCGCGCGGCCCGTGATCCTCAGTGGGCGCAAGATCGCGCCGTCCGAACTGGTGATCCTGCGCCTGCTCGAGATGATCCAATCGGAGGCCGACAACCGCGCGATCGAGCTGTACGTCAAGCGCGACGCCCTGATCAGCCTGAACTTGCTGCGTCTGGTCAACACGGCGGCGGCGGGCGCGCGCAGCCGCATCAATTCGCTGGCCCAGGCCTTGCTGGTGCTGGGGCGGCGCCAGTTGCAGCGCTGGCTGCAGATCCTGCTGTACGCCAAGCCGGGTGGGGTGGTGGAGCTCGGTTCGCCCTTGCTGCAACTGGCCACCACGCGCGGCAAGCTGCTCGAACTGATGACCGAGCAACTGTGCCCGGGACAGCGCGCCGCGGCCGACATGGCATTCACGGTCGGCATCATGTCGCTGATGGACACGCTGTTCTCGACGCCGATGCGCGACATTCTCGACACCGTGACGGTCGATGACGAGGTGCGCGGCGCGCTGCTCGCGCGCAGCGGCCAATTCGGCGCCATGCTGCGCGTGGTCGAGATGATCGAGCGGCCCGAGACGGACGGCGACCTGCTGGCCACGCTGGGGCAGCTCGGCTTGAGCGTGGTCCAGATGCGCGAGATCAGCCTGGCCGCGTTCACCTGGGTCAATGAGCTCGAGCAGGAGGTGGCATAGGGCAGCGTGCGCGGGAACGACAGAACAAGTTTTCGACTTATTTGCAAGTTGTACGGGAAACCATGGGGTCCAGCCCCGTTTGATTGGCTTCCCCTATGCCAGCAGCAGGAACACGGTCGGTTTCTTGTGGAAATCGGGCGCCTTCCCGCTGGCGAGCAGGGTCTTCCATTTTGAGCCGGTCAGGGTGCGGATCGATTCGCTCTCCAGGCTCAGGTCGGTCGCCACGCAGATCAGCGTGCCGGGCTGGCAGGCGCCGACCAGGGCTTCGAGCATGGCCGCGTTGCGGTACGGCGTCTCGATCAGCAATTGGGTCTGCTTCTCGCTGCGCGAACGCTGCTCCAGTTCCTTGATGCGCTTGCTGCGCAGCGCCGCGTCGGTCGGCAGGTAGCCGTTGAAGGCGAAACTCTGTCCATTCAGGCCGCTCGCCATCACCGCCAGCAGCAGCGAGGATGGCCCCACCAGCGGCTTGACGGTGATCCCGTGCTGGTGCGCCAGGCGCACCAGGTCGGCCCCGGGGTCGGCCACGGCCGGTACGCCCGCTTCCGACACCAGGCCGGCGTCGCGCCCCGCCAGCAGCGGTTCGAGCAAGCCGGCCAGCGCCTGCGCCGGTGTATTGACGTTCAGTTCGGCGATCTCGATTTCCTGCAGCGGCCGGGCCAGCGGATGCGCAACTGCGATCAGCTTCAGGAAGGCGCGCGCGGTCTTGGCGTTTTCCGCCACGAAGTAGTCGAGCCGCGCGGTAAGCGCCTGCACATGCTCGGGGATGACGTGCGCCAGCGCTTCGGTCGCGCCCAGGGTGTTGGGAATCAGGTACAGGGTGCCGGTCATGGATCAATTCGCAAAAAAATGGACGCCGGCCTTGCGCAGCATGCCCGTCAGGGCGATCAGCGGCAGGCCGGTCAGGGCGGTGGGGTCGGTGCTGTCGATGCGTTCGAGCAGGGCGATGCCCAGCCCCTCGTTCTTGGCGCTGCCAGCGCAATCGTAGGGCTGCTCAATGCGCAGGTAGGCGTCCAGTTCGGCATCTGGCAGGTCGCGGAAAGTGACGAAGCTTGGCACGTTCTCGAGCTGGGCGGCGCCGGTCAGGGCCGGCGCGCGGCCATCCCACAGGCACAAGGCGGTGTGGAACACCACGCGCCGCCCGCGCATTTTTTGCAGCTGGGCCAGGGCGCGCCCATGGTCGCCCGGCTTGCCGATCTGCTCGCCGTCGAGGGTGGCCACCTGGTCCGAGCCGATCACCAGGCAGCCCGGCGCGCGCGCGGCGACCGCTTGTGCCTTGGCGCGCGCCAGGCGCAAGGCGGTCGTTTCCGGCATTTCGCCGGGCAGGGCGCTTTCGTCGATGTCGGGCAGCATGACTTCGAAGGGCAGGTGCAGGCGTGCCAGCAATTCGCGCCGGTAGGCCGAACTGGAGGCCAAAATCAGGCGCGGTGTTGCGGAAGTTGGTATCATGGGGGTCTTGGGTGACAAAAAAGTCGCTAAGTCTTTGACTCCATGCGGAGAAGCCTGTTATTATCGCAGGTTTTCCGGGGAAAACTTCTGTAATGAGTGCTTTTGTCATCGACGCTTTTGAGTTTTGTCGAAGCAACGGCCAGCGTGACGGCGTCACGCCCGTCACCGGAATGAGCCGGTTAAACAAGGAATGCGCCGACCAGTCGGGCCAGGTCGCCTGGGCCGTGGATGGCAGTATCAGCAAGCAGGGCTACCCCCAATTGACGCTGTCGGTCTCCGGCACCGTGCAACTGGTATGCCAGCGCTGCCTGACCCCGTTTGCCTTCGAGATGGATTCGTCCACCGTGCTGATGCTTGGCAAGGATGACGAGCAGGCCGACGAGATCGAAGCCTTGCTCGACGATGAGAGCATCGACGTGATCGTCGGCAGCCGCAGCTGCGATATCCGCGACCTGATCGAAGACGAAGCGCTGCTGGCCCTGCCGCAGGCGCCGAAGCACGAGGTCTGCCCGGATAGCCGGGCACTGGACAGCTTGAAGGCGGTCAAGCCTTCGCCGTTCGCGGGACTGAAGTCCCTGAAACCAGAATAAGCAGGACGTAAAAAACGTGTCAAACGCGTGTAGTAGTCGAGTATGGCAGTGTGTAGTGAAATGTAAGACAGCGTTAAACATGTCGGTGAAGAAATTATTTGCCGCTGGGATACTCGATTCGCATGTATTTGCTGGTCGAATGTGTTAGAATTTTAGAACTTATGTATTAGGAGTCATCATGGCAGTTCAGCAGAATAAGAAGTCCCCATCCAAGCGCGGTATGCACCGCTCGCACGACTTCCTGGTCGCGCCGCAACTGGGTATCGAGCCAACCACCGGTGAAACGCACCTGCGTCACCACATCAGCCCGAACGGCTTCTATCGCGGTCGTAAAGTCCTCAAGACCAAGAACGACGAGTAATCGACGTTTTATCTTGAGTAAGATGAAAGCGGTGCTACGTATCTTTTCTGCGTCGCGCCGCTTTTTCTTTTTCCCCGGCTGCAATCCACATTTGCAAACCGTCATTTTGAATCACGCTGACTCTGGCTGGCGCTCGCCCACACCTAGATCGCATCCTGCCGCCTGTCGTTCCTGAGCCGCGGTACGAACCCGACAAATGACAATTAAAATCTCGATTGACTGCATGGGCGGCGATCATGGCCCCTCAGTTACCATTCCCGCAGCCATTTCCTTTCTCGCCAGCGAAGCGCAAGCCGAGTTGATCCTGGTCGGCTTGGAAGAGGTCGTGCGCGCCGAACTGAAGAAGCACAAGGCCGAGCACCATCCCCGCCTGTCGATCGTGCACGCCTCCGAAGTGGTGGCGATGGACGATCCGATCGAGGTGGCCTTGCGCCGCAAGAAGGATTCCTCGATGCGCGTGGCGGTCGAGCTGGTCAAGGATGGCAAGGCGCACGCCTGCGTCTCGGCTGGCAACACGGGCGCCCTGATGGCCGTCTCGCGCTATGTGCTCAAGACCATGGCCGGGGTCGACCGTCCGGCGATCTGCTCGATCCTGCCGAACCAGAAGGATGGCCCGACCTATATGCTCGACCTGGGCGCGAACGTGGACTGCGAACCGCACCACCTGCACCAGTTCGCCATCATGGCGTCGGTGCTGGTGACGGCGATGGAGGGCATCGCGCGCCCCACCATCGGCCTGCTCAACGTGGGCACCGAGGAAATCAAGGGCAACGACGTGGTCAAGGCCACCGCCGCGCTGCTGCGCGCGGACCACGAACACGGCAAGCTCAATTTCTGCGGCAACGTCGAAGGCAACGATATCTTCAAGGGCACCACCGACATCGTGGTCTGCGACGGCTTCGTCGGCAACGTGACGCTCAAGGCCATCGAGGGCCTGGCGCGCATGTTCAAGACCACCCTGACGGCCGAATTCAAACGCAATGTGTTCACCATGCTGGGCGCCCTGATCGCGCGCGGTGCGATCAACAATTTCTCGAAGCGGATGAATCCCTCGCGCTACAACGGCGCCAGCCTGCTCGGTTTGCGGGGCCTGGTGTTCAAGAGCCATGGCGGGGCCGACTCCTACTCCTATGAGTGGGCGATCAAGCGGGCCTTCGACGCGGCCAAATACAATGTGCTGGAGCAGCTCTCGACGATGATCGCCGAGCTGATGCCACGCACGCCTGACTTGCAAGAGCCAGGATCATCCACCTAGCAGGACGGTAAGCAATGACTTTGTACAGCAAAATTATCGGCACCGGCAGCTACTTGCCACAACAGCGCGTCAGCAACGCCGACCTGACGGCCCAGCTGGCGGCCAAGGGTATCGAGACCTCCGACGAATGGATCGTCTCGCGCAGCGGCATTTCGGCGCGCCACTATGCGGCCGTCGACCAGCATTCATCGGACCTGGCCGTGGCCGCGGCCAGGAAGGCGCTCGAGATGGCCGGCCTGGCCCCCGACGACATCGACCTCGTCATCGTGGCCAGCTCGACCCCCGACTTCTACGGCAGCTTTCCCAGCACCGCCTGCATCGTCCAGCGCAAGCTCGGCATGCACAACAACAGCGCCGCCTTCGACGTGCAAGCCGTGTGCAGCGGCTTCGTCTATGCAGTGTCGGTGGCCGACGCCTTCATCAAGTCGGGCGCGCACAAGAAAGTGCTGGTGATCGGCGCCGAAGTGTTTTCGCGCATTCTCAATTTCGAAGACCGCACCACCTGCGTGCTGTTCGGCGACGGCGCCGGCGCCATCGTGATGGCGGCCTCGAAGGAGCCGGGCATCCTGGCCACCAAGCTGCACGCCGACGGGCGCCACGCCGACATCCTCAGCGTGCCGGGCAACCTGGCAGGCGGCGCGATCGCCGGCAGCGGTTTCCTGTACATGGACGGCCCGGCCGTGTTCAAGCTGGCCGTCTCGGTGCTCGAGCAGGTCGCGCACGAGGCGCTGGAACAGGCGAACATGACGGCGGCCGACATCGACTGGCTGATCCCGCACCAGGCCAATATCCGCATCATGAAAAGTACGGCCAAGAAGCTTGGCCTGCCTTTGGAAAAGATGGTCGTCACCGTCGACCAGCACGGCAACACCTCGGCCGCCTCGATTCCGCTCGCGCTCGACCTGGCCGTGCGCGACGGGCGCGTCAAGAAGGGTGACAAGGTCATGATGGAAGGCGTGGGTGGCGGTTTCACCTGGGGCGCCATCCTGGCAAAAATGTAAGGACCACAAATGAACAAGATTGCATTCGTATTTCCCGGCCAGGGCTCGCAGGCGGTCGGCATGTTGAACGGCTTCGCCGGCAACCCGGTGGTCGCGCAGACCGTCGCCGAGGCGTCTGATGCGCTCGGCTTCGACCTTGGCAAGCTGATCGCCGACGGCCCGAAAGAAGAGCTGGACCTGACCACCAACACCCAGCCCGTGATGCTGACCGCCTCGGTGGCCGTGTACCGCGCCTGGATCGCCGCCGGGGGCGCAGTCCCGTCGGTGGTGGCAGGACACAGCGTGGGCGAGTATTCGGCGCTGGTCGCCGCCGGCGTGATCGCGTTTCGCGACGCGGTGCCGCTGGTGCGCTTTCGCGCCCAGGCCATGCAGCAAGCCGTGCCGGTGGGCATGGGCGGCATGGCCGTGATCCTGGGCCTGGCCGCCGATGCCGTGCGCGCCGTGTGCGCCGAGGCGATGGCGCTTGACCCCAGCGGCATTGTCGAGCCCGTCAATTTCAACGAGCCGACCCAGATCGTGATCGCCGGCCACACCGGCGCCGTCGAACGGGCTTGCGAGCTGGCCAAGGCGGCCGGTGCCAAGCGCGCCATGAAGCTGGCGGTGTCGGCGCCGTTCCATTCCTCGCTGCTGAAACCGGCCTCGGACCGCCTGCGCGAATACATGGCGCCGCTGGTGTTCTGCGCCCCTCAGATTGGCTTGATCAATAACGTCGACGTGGCTATCCTGAACGATCCGGAGGCGATCAAGGATGCGCTGGTGCGCCAGGCGGCAGGCCCCGTGCGCTGGGTCGAGACGATGCAGAAAATGGCGGCCGATGGCGTCACCCAGGTGATCGAATCGGCGCCCAGCAAGGTGCTCATCGGCATGGCCAAGCGCATCGACGCCCAGCTGGCCGGAGAGGCGCTGGTCGACCAGGCCGCGCTCGAGCGCGTGCTGGCGGCGATGAATCAACCACAACAAGGATAAGCATGAATCTTGAAAATCAAGTCGCGCTGGTCACCGGCGCCTCGCGCGGGATCGGCAAGGCGATCGCCCTCGAACTGGCGCGCCAGGGTGCCAAAGTGGTCGGCACGGCCACCACCGAAGCGGGCGCCGCCGCCATCAGCGACTACCTGAAAGAACTGGGCGGCAAGGGCGTGGTCCTGAACGTGACGGACGCCCCGGCCTGCAGCGCCGTCATCGACGAGGTGCAAAAGACCTACGGCAGCCTGTCGATCCTGGTCAACAATGCCGGCATCACACAAGACCAGCTGGCCATGCGCATGAAGGACGAGGAATGGGACAGCGTCATTGCGACCAACCTGTCGGCCGTCGGCCGCCTGTCGCGCGGGGTGCTGCGCGGGATGATGAAAGCGAAAACTGGGCGTATTATTAACATCACGTCGGTGGTCGGCTCGTCCGGCAACGCGGGGCAGATGAATTACGCCGCCGCCAAGGCCGGGGTGGCCGGCATGAGCCGGGCCTTGGCGCGCGAGATCGGCAGCCGCAACATCACCGTCAATTGCGTGGCACCGGGCTTCATCGACACCGACATGACGAAGGGCCTGGGCGAAGAGCAGCACAAGTCGCTGCTGACCCAGATTCCCCTGGCGCGCCTGGGCGCACCGGAAGACATCGCCCATGCGGTGGCCTTCCTGGCAGGGCCGCAGGCAGCCTATATCACGGGCACGACCTTGCATGTGAATGGCGGCATGTACATGAATTGATGTTAAATTGATATAAATTTGCCGATGAATGAAGCTGATGCAGGCCCATCCGCGGGGTGCGCCGGGCCCGGATCGCGACAATTCTCGACATTTAGCAGCAGTTTCGGCCGCGTTGACTTCAACCGTCGAAAATAGTTTTTCAGCGCGCAAACCTGATAAAATGCGCGCACTTTCCGTAACACACACAATGGAGCCATAACATGTCGGATATCGAACAACGCGTTAAGAAAATCGTCGCTGAGCAACTGGGTGTTGCCGAAGTCGACATCAAAATCGAATCCTCGTTCGTCGACGATCTCGGCGCAGATTCCCTCGACACCGTCGAACTGGTGATGGCACTGGAAGACGAATTCGAAATGGAAATTCCTGACGAACAAGCTGAGAAGATCACGACCGTGAAACAAGCCATTGACTACGCTACGGCGCACGTCAAGGCCTAAGTTCCGATCGTATCCGGGAGAATCGTTTGAGCCGTCCACACCGTCGTGTCGTCATCACCGGCCTGGGCTGCGTCTCACCGATCGGCAATACTCTTGCTGAATCGTGGAGCGCGGCGCTGGCGGGCAAGTCGGGCATCGCCAATATCACCAGGTTCGATGCCACGCCGTTCTCGACCCAGTTCGCGGGCGAAGTCAAGGGCTTCAATATCGAGGAGTACATCCCCGCCAAAGATGCCCGCCACATGGATACCTTCATCCATTTCGGCATGGCTGCCGGCATCCAGGCCCTGCAGGACTCCGGCCTGGAAGTGACCGAAGCCAACGCCGATCGCATCGGCGTGATCGTCGGTTCCGGCATCGGCGGCTTGCCGCTGATCGAGGAGACCAAGGAGGATTACACCAAGCGCGGTCCGCGCCGCATTTCGCCTTTCTTCGTGCCTGCCTCGATCATCAACATGATCTCGGGCAACCTCTCGATCAAGTACGGCTTGCGCGGCCCCAACCTGGCCATCGTGACCGCCTGCACCACTGGCTTGCACAGCATCGGGGCCGCAGGGCGCCTGATCGAATACGGCGACGCCGACGTGATGATCGCCGGCGGTGCCGAAGCGACCATCTCGCCGCTGGGACTGGGCGGTTTCGCCTCGGCCCGTGCGCTGTCCTCGCGCAATGACGATCCGGCCACCGCCTCGCGTCCCTGGGACCGCGACCGCGACGGCTTCGTGCTGGGTGAAGGCGCGGGCGTGATGGTGCTCGAAGAGTACGAGCATGCCAAGGCCCGCGGCGCGCGCATCTACGCCGAGCTGATCGGCTTTGGCATGAGCGCCGACGCCTATCACATGACGTCGCCGGTCGAAGATGGCAGCGGCGCGAGCCGTTGCATGGTCTCGGCCATGAAAAACGCGGGCGTCAATCCGGACCAGGTCGATTACGTCAACGCGCACGGCACCTCGACCCCGCTGGGCGACTTGGCCGAAGTGCAAGGCATCAAGAAGACTTTTGGCGCGCACGCCGGCAAACTGGTGGTCAACTCGACCAAGTCGATGACCGGCCACTTGCTGGGCGGCGCAGGCGGCCTGGAAGCGGTGTTTACCGTGCTGGCCATGTACCACCAGGTATCGCCACCGACGATCAACCTGTTCAACCAGGATCCGGCCTGCGACCTTGATTTCTGTGCCAACACGGCGCGCGAAATGAAGATCGACATCGCGGTGAAGAACTCGTTCGGCTTCGGTGGCACCAACGGCACCCTGGTGTTCCGCAAGGCTTGAAGTTCGCCTGAAATACGCTTGAACTAAAAGCGCCCATCCTTGTCTCAAGGGTGGGCGTTTTTCTTTGTCCGGCGATCATCGATGCCGGCCTTCCTGCAGCACCCACTCCCTGCCTGCCATGTCGATCGCGGTATCTGCCACGCTGCGTCCTTCGCGCGCCCTGCGCGCCCTGGTGCTTGCCTATGCCGCGGCGCTGGCCCTGGCGGCGCCGGCCCTGGCCGGCGGCGCGCTGGGCCGCTTTGGCCATCCGCTGGCGCTGGGCGGCGCCTGCCTGCTGGCGGCCGGCGCCGCCGCGCGCGGCGTGCGGCGGCTCGAAACTACGCGCCAGATTGATATTTCTGGAGTCGGTCAAATACGCCTGACGGTACAACAGAAGGGTGGTGGCGCCGCCGCGCAAGGCGCGCCGCTGCGACTGATGGCTGGCTCGACCTTGTGGCCGCGCTGCCTGGTGCTGGTGCTGGGTGGCGCGACGGGTCGGCGCACGGTGCTGCTGGTGCTGCCCGACAGCGTGGCGGACGGACAGTTCCGCTTGCTGGCGGTCGCGCTGGGTGTCGTCGCCAGTCACAAAATAGTTTGAACTTATTGCAACGGGCCAACTCTATAGCTGTAGGGACGCGCCCTAACCGCAGCCGAAAAAGGGCAGGTCAGTGACGACAGAACGTGAGTGCGATCAACTTCTTGTTGAGCGCGTCCAGGCGGGTGAGCGGCAGGCATTCGACTTGCTGGTCGCAAAGTATCAGCGCAGGCTGATGCGGCTCGTTTCGCGCCTCGTGCACGACAATGCGGAAGCGGAAGATGTTGTGCAAGAGACGTTTATCAAGGCTTATCGGGCCTTGCGGCACTTCCGCGGGGATTCCGCATTCTATACTTGGTTGTATCGGATAGGAATTAATACGGCAAAGAATTATCTCGTGACGCAGGGCAGGCGCGCCCCGACGTCGACCGAAGCCGATGCAGAGCGCGCCGAAGCATTTGACGATGCGGAGAGTTTGCGCGATATCAATACGCCTGAGTCGGTTTTGGCGAGCAAGCAGATCGCTTACACCGTCAACGGCGCGATGGAGGCGCTGCCGCTGGAGTTGCGCACGGCAATTGTCTTGCGTGAAATTGAGGGGCTGAGTTACGAAGAAATATCCGAAGTCATGGCCTGTCCAATTGGGACAGTGCGCAGCCGGATTTTCAGGGCGCGCGAAGTCATCGCTGAAAAATTGAGGCCCTTGCTCGATTTTCCGGTTGACAAGCGACGATAGGTGTAGACATGATGCAATATTCAGTAATTGTTTGATCACACCTGATGGAATACCGATGGACACCCAGAAAAAAATCCGCGAACATATTTCGGCCTTGAGCGATGGCGAACTGCCGTCTTCCGACGTCGAGCTGGCGTTCGCGGCCCTGCACACGGCCGACGGCGAACAAGCCTGGAGCGCGTACCACCGCATCGGCGACGTCCTGCGCGGGGCGGCCACGCCCGAATTGTCCGACGGCTTCCAGGCCAGCCTGGCGGCGCGCCTGGACCAGGAGCCGGCGCCGGCCAGGGCGGCGCCCGAGCCCGAGCCCAATCCGGTGGCCGCCGCGGCCGGTTGAGCACAGCGGACTCGTCCGCGACAAGGGAGGGCATTTTCGCTTACCATGGTGTCATATCCAGCCCTCCTCCACATGACCATGACTTTCCTGCTTCGTTCCACCCTGATTGGCGCCGTGCTGCTTGCCAGCGCCGCCTTGCTGGCTGCGCCATCACCGTCCGAGCCGGTGGCAGCGAAGGCGGCACTGGTGTCCGGCCTGCCCGATTTCACCGACCTGATCGACAAGGTGGGGCCGGCCGTGGTCAACATCCGCACCACCGAGAAGGTCAAGCTGGGGCAGGGCGGCAGCAGCGAGGAAGAGCTGGCGCAGGAACTGTTGCGCCGTTACTTCGGCCTGCCGGCGCCGCGCGCGCCCGGCCAGGGCCCGCGCGGGCGCCGCACGCCCCAGCCGCAGGAGGAAGAGGAAGTCCAGCGCGGGGTCGGGTCCGGCTTCATCATTTCCGACGACGGCTATGTGCTGACCAACGCCCACGTGGTCGATGGCGCCGACGAGGTGCTCGTCACGCTGACCGACCGCCGCGAATTCAAGGCCAAGGTGCTCGGCTCGGACAAGCGTTCCGACGTCGCCCTGCTCAAGGTCGAAGCGAGCGCCTTGCCGCGGCTGGCGATGGGCGACTCGTCCAGGATCCGGGTCGGCGAGTGGGTGATCGCGATTGGCTCGCCGTTCAACCTGGAGAACACCGTCACGGCCGGCATCATTTCGGCCAAGTCGCGCGACACGGGCGAATACTTGCCGCTGATCCAGAGCGACGTGGCCGTCAACCCGGGCAATTCGGGCGGACCGCTGATCAATATGCGCGGCGAGGTGATCGGGATCAATTCCCAGATCGCCACCTTGTCGGGCGGCTACAACGGCATCTCGTTCGCGGTGCCGATCGACGAAGTGTTGCGGGTCTCCGAGCAGCTCAAGAAAACCGGGCGCGTCACGCGCGGCCGGCTGGGCGTGCAGATCGGCGATGTCAGCCGTGACGTGGCCGAGTCGCTCGGCCTGGGCCGCGCGCACGGGGTCGAGGTGTCGCTGGTCGAGGCGGGCGGTCCGGCCGAGAAGGGCGGCATCAAGGTTGGCGACATCATCCTCAAGTTCAACGGCGCGGCCATCGAGCACAGCGCCGACCTGCCGCGCCTGGTGGGCGCCACGGCGATTGGCAGCCACGCCACGGTGACGGTCTGGCGCAAGGGCGCGCAGCAGGATGTCGGGGTGACCATTGTCGCGCTCGACGACGACCGTGCGGCCAGGAAGGCGCCCCCCAAGAAGGCGGTCCCCGAGCAGGTCGCCAATGCGCTCGGCCTGCACGTATCGGACCTGGGCGAGGCGCAGCGCAAGGAGCTCAAGCTCGACGGTGGCGTGCTGGTCGACGCCAGCGAGGGCGGCGCCGCGCGCGTGGGCGTGCTGGCCGGCGACATCATCGTCCAGATGAACAATGTCGACGTCAAGGACGCGAAGCAGTTCAACGCGATGGCGGCCAAGCTCGATCCAAAGAAGAGCGTGGCGCTGCTGGTGCGGCGCGAGGACAGCACGCAGTACGTCGTCATCCGCCCCCGTCAATAGGCAGGGCCCTGACCCCGGTTTGCTGACCTTGCCTCAACCGGGGTCAGACCCCCAAGGGAAGAACCGGGGTCTGACCCCTCTCCAACATCCCATGATTCCATTTACCCTGTATTCGCGCTCCTACTGCCACCTGTGCGACGACCTGCTGGCCGCGCTGCTGGCCCTTCAAACGCAGGCGCTGCGCTTCGACGTCGCGCTGGTCGACGTCGACGCCGATGACGCCCTGGTGGCGCGCTTCGACGAGCTGGTGCCGGTCCTGTTCGGCGACCCTGCCCAGCCCGAGCTGTGCCACTATTTCCTCGATCTCGTTGCTGTGCAGAATTACTTGAGCGCTCAACTATCCGCCTGATTTGTTACATAAAAAGTAAAGCCCCGCATAAACCGGGCTTTCTACCCTGAAATCCGGTAAAATGCGAGGGTCGGAAAAGCTTCTGTCCTCTGCACACAGCTTCTCTCGCTTGATCAAGGCGCTCGCCTGGGGATTGCCATGCCCCCCTCGGAGCGCCTTTTTCGTATGGCGCTGGCAAACCTGCCTACCGGCGTAGTCCTTCCACCTTGGTTTTGAATTTGTTAATGAACAACATACGTAACTTCTCCATCATCGCCCACATCGATCACGGCAAATCGACGCTGGCCGACCGTATCATCCAGATTTGCGGCGGGCTGTCCGACCGCGATATGGAGGCGCAGGTGCTCGATTCGATGGACCTGGAGCGCGAACGGGGCATCACCATCAAAGCCCAGACGGCGGCCCTGCACTACAAGGCGCGCGACGGCCAGGTCTACAACCTGAACCTGATCGACACCCCGGGCCACGTCGACTTCAGCTATGAAGTGTCGCGCTCGCTGTCGGCCTGCGAAGGCGCGCTGCTGGTGGTCGACGCTTCTCAGGGCGTGGAAGCGCAAACCGTGGCCAACTGCTACACGGCGCTCGACCTGGGCGTGGAAGTGGTGCCGGTGCTAAACAAGATCGACCTGCCGCACGCCGACCCGGCCAATGCCATCGCCGAGATCGAAGACGTGATCGGGATCGACGCCACCGACGCCGTCCAGTGCTCGGCCAAGAGCGGCCTGGGCGTGGAAGACGTGCTCGAATCGCTGATCGCGCGCGTGCCCCCGCCCAAGGGCGACCCTGAGGCGCCGCTGCAGGCGCTGATCGTCGACTCCTGGTTCGACAACTACGTCGGCGTGGTGATGCTGGTGCGCGTGATCAACGGCACCCTGAAACCGAAAGAGCGGATCTTGCTGATGGCGTCCGAGTCGCAGCAGCTGGTCGAGAGCGTGGGCGTGTTCAGCCCGAAATCGCAGTCGCTGCCGGCCATCTCGGCCGGCCAGGTGGGCTTCGTGATCGCCGGCATCAAGGAATTGAAGGCCGCCAAGGTGGGCGACACGGTCACCCACGTGCTGAAACCGGCCGCGGCGCCCCTGCCTGGCTTCAAGGAAGTGCAGCCGCAAGTGTTCGCCGGCCTGTTCCCGGTCGAGGCCAACCAGTACGATGCGCTGCGCGACTCGCTGGAAAAGCTGAAACTGAACGACGCGGCCCTGATGTACGAGCCGGAGGTGTCGCAGGCGCTCGGCTTCGGCTTCCGCTGCGGCTTCCTCGGCCTGCTGCACATGGAGATCGTGCAGGAACGCCTGGAGCGCGAATTCGACATGGACCTGATCACCACCGCGCCGACCGTGGTGTACGAGGTGATCATGCGCGACGGCTCGCAGGTGCGGGTCGACAATCCTTCGAAGATGCCGGATCCGTCCAAGATCGAGGAAGTGCGCGAACCGATCGTCACCGTCAACCTGTACATGCCGCAAGAGTATGTGGGCTCGGTGATTACCCTGTGCATCGGCAAGCGCGGCGTGCAGATGGACATGAGCTACCACGGCCGCCAGGTCAAGCTGATCTACGAAATGCCGATGGCCGAGATCGTGCTCGACTTCTTCGACCGTTTGAAGTCGACCTCGCGCGGCTACGCCTCGATGGACTATGAGTTCAAGGAATACCGGGCAGCCGACGTGGTCAAGGTCGACATGCTGATCAACAGCGAAAAGGTCGATGCGCTGGCCATCATCGTGCACCGGGCAAACAGCCAGTTCCGCGGCCGCCAGGTGGCCGCCAAGATGCGCGAACTGATTCCGCGCCAGATGTTCGACGTGGCCATCCAGGCCGCCATCGGCGCCAACGTGATCTCGCGCGAGAACGTCAAGGCGCTGCGCAAGAACGTGCTGGCCAAGTGCTACGGCGGCGACATCAGCCGCAAGAAAAAACTGCTCGAGAAGCAGAAGGCCGGCAAGAAACGCATGAAACAAGTGGGCTCGGTGGAAATTCCCCAAGAAGCCTTCCTGGCAATTTTACAAGTGGACGATAAATGAACCTGCAAGTCATCTTAGGAAATTTTGCTTTGATCTTATTCGTGGCGATGATCGTCACGGGCATCATCTGGTTTCTCGACGTCTTCCATTTCGCCAAGCAACGCCGCATCGCCGCCGACCGCGCGCTGGCGGCCTTCGATGCGCGCAACGCCAAGCTGACGGCCGAGGGCGTGCAGCCCGACAATGTCAGCCGTCACGCGATCGAAATGGCGCTGCTGCGCCAGCCGACCTGGATCGAGTACTCGGGCAGCTTCTTCCCGGTCATCGCGCTGGTGTTCTTCCTGCGCTCCTTCCTGTACGAGCCGTTCAAGATCCCGTCGACCTCGATGGTGCCGACCTTGCTGGTGGGCGACCTGATCCTGGTAAACAAGTTCACCTACGGCATCCGCTTGCCGGTGCTGAACCAGAAAATCATCGATGTGGGCGACCCCCAGCGCGGCGACGTGATGGTATTCAAGTATCCGAAGGACATGACCCAGGATTACATCAAACGCGTGATCGGCGTGCCCGGTGATAAAATCACCTATGAAAACAAGCGCTTAACCGTCAACGGCCAGGAAGTGCAGTACACCGCGATGGACGACTACCTCGACGACGAGCGCCCTGAGTACCATAAGCAGTTCATGGAAGATATTACTGGTGTGAAACATCGGATCCTGAATATGGACAAGAAGCGCACCTTCGAGCTGTCGGCGGTCGAAAGCTTTCCGAATCGTGAAGCTTGCTCTTATTCCTACGAGAAATTTACTTGTACCGTCCCCGAAGGCAATTACTTTATGATGGGTGATAATCGGGACAACAGCGCCGACAGCCGCTACTGGGGTTTCGTTCCGAACAAGAACATCGTCGGCAAGGCTTTCTTTGTCTGGATGAACCTGAGCAACCCGAAACGCATTGGCGGCATACACTAGGCCTTACACGTCATGTCCGCCTCCGCGCGAATGACAGGTGAGCAACAACCGGCTTGAAAAGGATGAGTCTCATGCACGTATCGAAGCAACCCACCTTGCACACCCAGCGCGGCGTTTCGCTGTCCGGCCTGATCTTCGTGCTGGCCATCCTGGGCATGCTGTTCGTGTTCGGCGCCAAGGTGTTCCCGACCTTTATCGAGTACCGCGCGATCAAGGACATCATCACCACGGCCAAGGCCAACGGGGGCACGGTGCGCGAGATGCAGCTGGCGTTCGACAAGGGTGCCGACATCAACGGCGTGTCGACCATCAACGGCAAGGACCTGATCATCAGCAAGGACACGGGCGAGGTGGAAATCAGCTTCTCCTACGAGAAGCGGATTCCGCTGGCTGGCAACGTGAGCTTGCTGATCGATTATTCGGGCACCACGGACCGCTCCGGCAAGGTTGCAAGCAAGGCGCCCGCGGCCCAATAGGGCATAACCCAACACGACGACAATGAATCTTCAGTTATTGCAAACACGCTTAGGTTACACGTTCCAGGATGCTGGCCTGTTGCAGCAAGCCTTGACCCACCGTAGCCATAGCAGTCTGCATAACGAGCGCCTGGAGTTCCTTGGCGACTCGATCCTGAACTGCGTCGTCGCCTCGGTGCTGTACGAACGCTTCGCCGCGATCGACGAGGGCGACCTGTCGCGCCTGCGCGCCAACCTGGTCAAACAGCAGTCGCTCTACGAGATCGCCCAGAAGCTCGAGCTGTCGCAATTCCTGCGCCTTGGCGAGGGCGAGCTCAAGTCCGGCGGCTTCCGGCGCCCGTCGATCCTGGCCGACACGCTCGAAGCCCTGCTCGGCGCGATCTTCCTCGACACCGGCTTTAACGCTGCGCGCGACGTGATCCGCGCCTTCTACATCCCGATCCTCGACTCGGTCGATCCGCGCACCCTGGGCAAGGACGCCAAGACGCTGCTGCAGGAATTCTTGCAGAGTAAAAAAATCTCCCTGCCGACCTACAATGTGGTGGCCACTCACGGCGCCGCGCACAGCCAGGAGTTCGAGATCGAATGCCTGGTGCCGAAACTGTCGATCCAGGTCTACGGGCGCGGCGGCAGCCGGCGCGCCGGCGAACAGGCCGCCGCCAAGCTGGCGCTCGAAGTGGCCGAGCAAGCCCTGCTCAAGTCGCCCGCCGCCGCGCGCAAGGCCAAACCCCGCGCCGCCCAGCTCAAGCTGGCCGGCATCGCCACCATCCAGAGCGATGGCGAGGGCGAAGGCGAAGCCGCGCCCTCGACCAAAGCCTCCAAACCCCCGCACCCTGAAACGAAATCAGCATGAACAGCACCGCAACCCCAGACAATTTCCGTTGTGGCTACATCGCCATCGTCGGCCGCCCCAACGTGGGCAAATCGACGCTGATGAACCAGCTGATCGGCGCCAAGGTCTCGATCACGTCGCGCAAGGCCCAGACCACGCGCCACCGCATCACGGGCATCCAGACCATCGAGGACGCCCAGTTCATCTACGTCGATACGCCGGGCTTCCAGACGCGCCATTCGAATGCGCTGAACAACACGCTCAACAAGACCGTCACCAACACCCTGATCTCGGCCGACGTGATCCTGTACCTGATCGAGGCGGGCACCTTCGGCCCGGCCGACCAGCAAGTGATCGAGCTGCTGCCGGCCGACGTGCCGGTGATCCTGGTGATCAACAAATCCGACCGTGTCAAGGACAAGGCCGCGCTGATGCCCTTCGCCCAGTCCGTGGCGGCCAAGCACAACTTCGCCGCCATCGTGCCGGTGTCGGCCAAGCTGCGCTTCCAGCTCGACAGCCTGCAAGGCGAGATCAAGCGCTTCCTGCCCGAGAACGCGCCCGTGTTCGGCCCCGACGACATCACCGACCGCAGCGAGAAATTCCTCGCCTCCGAGATCGTGCGCGAAAAGCTGTTTCGCCTGGTCGGTGACGAGCTTCCCTACACCAGCACCGTGTTGATCGAGAAATTCGAGCAAGAGGGTGATTTGCGCCGCGTGTTCGCCGCCATCCTGGTCGAGCGCGACACCCACAAGTCGATGGTCATCGGGAACAAGGGCGAGCGCCTCAAGCAAGTGTCGACGCAGTCGCGCCTGGACATGGAAAAGCTGTTCGGCGGACCGGTCTACCTGGAGATCTGGGTCAAGGTCAAATCGGGCTGGGCCGACAACGAAGCGGGCCTGCGCGCCTACGGTTACGAGTAAGCGCCGGAGCCCCCCAGCCGCGCATGTCCACCCTCGCCGACGACCCGGTCCTTGCTGCCCCGGCAGCGCCCAGGCGCCCGCGCCCGGTCGCGCGCGATCACCGCATCGCCGGCCAGCCGGGCTTCGTGCTGCACAGCTATCCCTACAAAGAAACGAGCCTGATCGTCGACATGTTCACGCGCGACTTCGGCCGCGTGGGCCTGGTGGCCAAGGGCGCCAAGCGGCCGCACTCGAAGCTGCGCGGCGCGCTGCAGACCTTTCAGCCGCTGTCGACTTCGTGGAGCGGAAAATCCGAGCTGCGGGTGCTGATCGACGCCGAATGGGTGGGCGGCATGCTGCCGCTGGAGAAGACGGCGCTGCTATGCGGCTTCTACCTCAACGAGCTGCTGGTCAAGCTGCTGGCCCGCGACGACCCGCACCCGGTGCTGTTCGACCATTACGTGGCCACGCTGAACCAGCTGGCGCACAAGGAGCCGGCGCCGATCGTGCTGCGCAAGTTCGAACGGGCCTTGCTCAAGGAGACCGGCGTGGCGGCTGACCTGGCGCACTGCACCGGCACCCGCGCCCCGGTCGAACCGGGCCTTGAGTACGTGGTCGACCCTGAGCGCGGCGCGCGCCCGGCGCGCGTGTCCGACAGCTGGCCCGCCGTCAGCGGCAAGACCCTGCTCGACATGGAGGCCGGGGACTACAGCGACGCCACCACCCAAATGCAAAGCAAACAACTGATGCGCTTTTTGCTGGCGCACCACCTGGGCGGCGCGCCGCTGAACACGCGCCAGATTCTGATCGACCTGATGCAGTTATAAACAACCACCATGAGCTTTCTCCATCCAATTGGCCCGGTCATCGACCTGGGCGTCAATATCGACCACGTGGCAACCTTGCGCAATGCGCGCGGCACCGTGTATCCGGACCCGCTGCGCGCCGCGCTGATCGCCGAGCAGGCCGGGGCCGACGTGATCACCTTGCACCTGCGCGAAGACCGGCGCCACATCAAGGACGCCGACGTAATCGCGATCCGTCCGCAACTGATGACGCGCATGAACCTGGAGGCGGCCGTGACCCAGGAGATGATCGACTTCGCCTGCAAGATCGGCCCGCAGGACGTATGCCTGGTGCCCGAGCGGCGCGCGGAAGTGACCACCGAAGGCGGGCTCGACGTGATCCGTTACCACAAGGAAGTGGCGGCCGCGGTCAGGCAGCTGCAGCGCGAGGGCATCCGGGTGAGTCTGTTCATCGACGCCGACGCGCGGCAGATCGGCGCCGCCGCTGACGTGGGCGCGACGGTGATCGAACTGCACACCGGACGCTACGCTGACGCCGCCGGCGCCGAGCTGGCGCATGAACTGGCGCGCATCCAGGCCGGCGTGCGCGCCGGCGTCGAGCGCGGCCTGAAGGTCAACGCCGGGCACGGTCTGCACTACACCAACGTCCAGGCGATTGCCGCCATTCCCGAAATTGGCGAACTGAACATCGGCCACGCGATCGTCGCCCACGCCGTCTTCGCCGGCTTCGAAAATGCGGTGCGCGAGATGAAGGCGATCATGGTCGCGACCCGCCTGGGCGCCGCAAAATGATTTACGGGATCGGCACCGACATCGTCCAGATCTCGCGCATCGAGGCCGCGCTTGGGCGCAGCGAGCGCTTCGCCGAGAAGATCCTGGGGCCCGACGAGCTGGTCAAATTTCACGCGCGCCGGGCCAGGAACGAACTGCGCGGCATGCGCTTCCTGGCCACCCGTTTTTCGGCCAAGGAGGCGTTCTCGAAAGCCATCGGGCTGGGCATGAGCATGCCCATGACCTGGCGCTCGGCGCAAATGCTCAACGCGCCCAGCGGCAAGCCGATGATCGTGTGCAGTGGCGCGTTGGGCGAATTCATGCGCCAGAACCGGCTCACGGCGCAGGTGACGATCAGCGACGAAGCCGAATATGGCGTAGCATTCGTGATCGTGACGCAAGAGGCGTGAGCAATGAGTGACGATCTTCCTGAGGCGGTGGTGGCGCCGGGGGCGCGCGAGCAGGTGCTGGACACCGTCGCCAAATTGCCCAACCTGCCCGGCGTGTACCGGTATTTCGACGGCGCCGACGCGGTGCTGTACGTGGGCAAGGCGCGCGACCTGAAAAAGCGCGTGTCGAGCTACTTCCAGAAAAATCTGTCCAGCCCGCGCATCGCGATGATGGTCGAGCGCATCGCGCGCCTGGAGACGACGGTCACGCACAGCGAAGCCGAAGCGCTGATCCTCGAAAATACCCTGATCAAGACGCTCAAGCCGCGCTTCAACATCCTGTTTCGCGACGACAAATCGTACCCCTACCTGAAGATCAGCGGCCAGGCCGTGCCGCGCATGGCCTACTACCGCGGCGCGGTGGACAAGAAGAGCCAGTATTTCGGCCCGTTCCCGAGCGCCTGGGCGGTCAAGGAGTCGATGCAGATCCTGCAGAAGGTGTTCATGCTGCGCACCTGCGAGGACAGCGTGTTTTCGAACCGCACCCGGCCCTGCCTGCTGCACCAGATCGGGCGCTGCAGCGCGCCGTGCGTCAAGCTGATCTCGGCCGACGACTACCAGGCCGACGTCGAGAACGCGGCCCGCTTTCTGCGCGGACGCCAGGGCGAAGTGCTGGCCGAGCTCGAGGCCAAAATGCACGGTTTTGCCGCCGAGCTCAAGTTCGAACAGGCGGCGGCGGTGCGCAACCAGATCCAGTCGCTCTCGCGCGTGCTGCACCACCAAAGCATGGAGACGACCGGCGACGGCGATGTCGACATCATCGCGGTGGTGGTGCAGGGCGGGCGTGCCTGCGTGAACCTGGCGATGGTGCGCGGCGGACGCCACCTGGGCGATCGCGCCTATTTCCCGACCCAGGTGGGCGATGCGGCCACGCTCGACGAAACGCCGATCGAGGTGGAGGTGCTGGCTGCCTTCATGGCCCAGCACTACAGCGAAAAATTCATCCCCGCGACGCTGGTGCTGAACGTGGAGCTGGACCAGCCGGCGCTGATGATGGCGCTCACGGAGCAGTGTGGCCATCGTATTCACCTGGTGTTCCAGCCCCAGGAGCCGCGCCGGCAGTGGCTCGACATGGCGCACAAGGGCGCCGAGATCTCGCTGGCGCGCCTGCTGTCCGAGACCGGTTCGCAGCAGTCGCGCACGCGCGCGCTGGCCGAGGCGCTCACGCTCGAGATGGAGGACCTTGACGCGCTGCGCGTGGAGTGCTTCGACATCAGCCACACGCAGGGCGAGGCGACCCAGGCTTCATGCGTCGTGTTCCATCACCACGCAATGCAAAATGGCGAGTACCGGCGCTTCAACATCAACGGCATCACGCCGGGCGACGACTACGCGGCGATGCGCCAGGTGCTGATGCGGCGCTACGAAAAGGTGGCCAACGGCGACGGCGTGATGCCCGACGTGGTCCTGATCGACGGCGGCAAGGGACAGATCGAGATGGCGCGCCAGGTGTTCGCCGAGCTCGGGCTCGACATCAGCTTGATTGTCGGCGTGGCGAAAGGCGAGGGCCGCCGCGTGGGCCTCGAAACGCTGATGTTCGTCGACGGGCGCGCGGCGCAGGAGCTGGGCAAGGAATCGGCGGCGCTGATGCTGGTGGCGCTGATCCGCGACGAGGCGCACCGCTTCGCCATCACGGGAATGCGCGCCAAACGCGCCAAAACGCGCCAGACCTCGCGCCTGGAGGAGATCGAGGGCATTGGGGCCAAACGGCGCCAGAAGCTGCTGGCGCGCTTTGGCGGCCTGCGCGGCGTGGTCGACGCCAGCGTCGAAGACCTGATGTCGGTCGACGGCATCTCGACCCAACTGGCCGAGGAAATCTACAAGCAGCTGCACTAGGCGCCGTGCAACTTGTGAATGATTCGAAGCCCTGATGCATCGTTCCTGCCTGCGCGCGAACGACGAATCTGGCGAGAAGAAGCGATATTCACAAGCTCGCAGGGCGCAAAAGCGAAGCGTTATCGTCCATGCGCCGCCATGATGCCGGCATGGCCGATAACGCTTCGCTCTTGCGCCCTGCGCCCGCGCCACACGAAACTGGTTTAAACGGCCTTAGCAATGTAGACTAGCGGCGCAAGCATTTCCACTAATAACCAGTTCCAGCGCCTATGCCTTTTAACATACCGATTCTCCTGACCTGGTTGCGGGTTGCCCTGATTCCGCTGGTGGTGGGCGTGTACTATCTGCCGACCCCCTGGCTGCCGGTGTCCGACCGCAATCTGGCCGCGACGCTCGTATTTATCGTCGCCGCGATCACCGACTGGTTCGACGGCTTCCTGGCGCGGCGCTGGAACGAGACCTCGGCCTTCGGCGCCTTCCTCGACCCCGTGGCCGACAAGCTGATGGTGGCCGGCGCGCTGCTGGTGCTGGTGCAGCTGGACCGGGTCAACGCGATCCTAGCCTTCATCATCATCGGCCGCGAGATCGCGATCTCGGCGTTGCGTGAATGGATGGCACAGATCGGCGCCTCGAAATCGGTGGCGGTCAGCTCGATCGGCAAGATCAAGACGGCGGCGCAAATGATCGCCATCCCGATGCTGCTGTTCTACGACCGCCTGTTCGGCCTGATCGATACCCAGCTGGTGGGCGACTTCCTGCTGCTGGTGGCGGCGATCCTGACCGTGTGGTCGATGTTCTACTATTTGCGCCTGGCCTGGCCCATGATCAAGGAGAAGGCAGGGGCCCCGGATTGAACGGGCTTGGCTATCGAACCTTGACAACCGTTCCAGATCATCTATAATGCCTGCCTGTTGTGACGACGCGGGAGTAGCTCAGTTGGTAGAGCGCAACCTTGCCAAGGTTGAGGTCGAG
>JAZJYV010000106.1:0-18387 GCA_040390195.1 Pseudomonadota bacterium
ACTCAACCGGGGTCAGACCCCCAAGGGAAGAACCGGGGTCTGACCCCTCGGCACGCGGCGCCGGGGACGCGAGGGGTCGGACCCCCGGTTTTTCTGTTGGGGGTCCGACCCCGGTTTGCAGGCGTCAACTCAACCGGGGTCAGACCCCCAAGGGAAGAACCGGGGTCTGACCCCTCGGCACGGTTTGCAGGCGCCAGCTCAACCGGGGGCAGGCCCCTCGGCCTACAGCAGCGGGATGCCGGCCTGCCTGAGCAGCGTGGCCGTCTCGTACAAGGGCAAGCCCATGATGCCCGAGTGGCTGCCTTCAATATGCTCGATGAACTGCGCGGCCAGGCCCTGGATGCCGTAGCCGCCAGCCTTGTCGTACGGTTCTGTGGTGGCGCAATAGGCGCGGATGGCGGCCGGCGAGAGCGTGGCGAAACGCACCTGCGACACTTGCGTCAAGTGCTCCGTGATGGTGCTGCCGTGGACCGCGATCGCGGTCAGCACCTGGTGGGTGCGGCCGGACAGCCGTTCGAGCATCAGCACCGCCTCGGCCGCGTTGGCCGGCTTGCCGAGGATGTCGCCGTCAATGTTGACGGTGGTGTCGGCCGCCAGCACCGGACGCGGCAGCAGGCGGCGCTGCAGCACCACGTTCCAGGCGAAGGCCGCCTTCTCGTTGGCCACGCGCGCCACGTAATCGATGGCGGCCTCGCCACTGTGTACCAGCTCGGTCACGTCCGGTCCGCGCGGGGACAGCTCGCGCAGCATCAGCAGTTCAAATTCGGCGCCGATCTGGCGCAGCAGTTCGCGCCGGCGCGGGCTCTTGGAGGCGAGGTAAATCTTCTTGTCGACCAGTTTCATCGGATGTCAGACGCGGTGGTAGGGGTGGTTCTGGGTGATCGACCAGGCCCGGTACAGTTGTTCGGCCAGCATCACACGCACCATGCCGTGCGGCAGCGTCATGCTGGAAATGCGGATCAAGCCTTCGGCGCGCGCCTTGAGCTCCGGGTCGAGGCCGTCGGCGCCGCCGATCAGGAAGGCCGTGTCGCGCCCGTCCTGCTGCCAGCTCATCAACTGCTGCGACAGGCCGACACTGGTCAGGTCGCGCCCGTGCTCGTCGAGCGCGATGATGCGCACACCCTTGGGCAGCACCGCTTCGATGCGTTCGCGCTCGAGCGCCATCGCGGTGGCGGCGGTCTTGCTGCCGGAGCGCTCGACCGGCTTGACTTCCTTGAGCACGATGCGCAGCTCGGGCGGCATGCGCTTGGTGTACTCGGCAAATCCGTTCTCGATCCAGGCTGGCATTTTGTGGCCGACCGCAGCGATGATGAGTTGCATGCTTACTCTGGTTCGACTTTCTTGGCGACGCGCTTGATCACTTTCTTGACCGGCACGGCATCGGCGGCGGGCGCCTTGGCCTTGACGACGCGCTTCGGCGGCAGCGACTTGAGCGCTTCCACGGCAGCCGTTTCCTTCTTGGTGGCGGCCACTTTCACGACCTTGCCGACGGCCTTGGTGGCGGCCGGCTTCCTGGCGGCGGGCTTCTTGACTGCTGGTCCCTTGACCGCGGCGGCCTTGCCGGCGCTTGCCTTGCGCTCGTTGATCGGCTTGACGACCGGCGCTTCCTGGGTCGAAGCGAGGTGCTTGGACTTCGGCTTGGCGCTCGCTTCAGCCACCTCGGCGGCGGCGTCGGTGCCCTTGCGCCTGGCCGCGCCAAGCTTGACCGGCTTGTCGCCCCAGATCTCTTCGAGACGATAGTATTGGCGGATGGCCGGCTGCATGATGTGGACGATCATGTCGCCCAGGTCGACCAGCACCCATTCGCCCGTGTCCTCGCCCTCGACGCCGATGACGTCGCCGCCGGCATCCTTGACCTTGTCGCGCACCGAGGCGGCCAGCGCCTTGGTCTGGCGGTTGGAGGTGCCCGAGACGACCGCGATGCGGTCAAACAGGGACGTCAGGTGGACGGTGTCGAATACCTGGATGTCCTGGCCTTTGACGTCTTCGAGGGCGTCAATGACGAGGGCTTGTAGTTTTTTGATATCCATTAGATTTTGTATAAATTATGTTGTTGAATATAGTCTAGCACTACCGGGGGGATAAGCGAGATTGCCCGGTCTCCCCGTTGTAATGCCGCACGAATCTGGGTGGCAGAGACATCCACCGCCAGCGTGTGGGCCAGATAAACGAGCCCGCACGCGGTGTTCTTCAGTTGCGCCAGGCTGCCCTGGCGCGTGTTCATTTCGGCCGCCACGGCCGGCGGCAGGGCGGCGCCGTCGAGCGCGAAACCGGGCCGCGCGGCCACCCCGATGTGGGCATAGTCGAACAGGCTGCGCCACGCGTGCCAGCTGTCGAGCTGCTGCAGCTGGTCGGCGCCGATCAGGAACACCAGCGCCGCCTGCGGCCCCAGCTCGGCACGCAGCTCGCGCAAGGTGTCGATGGTGTAGGTCGGCGCGCCGCGCCTGACTTCGCGCAGGTCGATCTCCACCTCCAGCCCAGCTTCGCCGAAGGCCAGTTCGAGCATGGCGACGCGCGCTTCGGCGCTGGCCTGCAAGCCGTTCTTTTGCCACGGCTGGCCGGCCGGGATCACGCGCATCTGGTCCGGATCGAGCAGTTCGTCAAACAGTGCTGCAAGCGCTACGTGGCCGCGGTGGACCGGGTCGAAACTGCCACCCAGCAGTGCGACGCAGAACGTCACGTCGCGAGCCAGTCGCGGTGCACGAGAAAGTCGGTGTACAGCGCCGCCTCCGGGCTGCCCGGCTGCGGGTGCCAGTCGTAGCGCCACTTGACGATCGGCGGCATCGACATCAGGATCGCCTCGGTGCGCCCGCCCGACTGCAGGCCGAACAGGGTGCCGCGGTCGAACACCAGGTTGAACTCGACGTAGCGCCCGCGCCGGTACGCCTGGAAATCGCGTTCGCGCTCGCCGTACGGTGTGTCCTTGCGCCGCTCCAGGATCGGCAGGTAGGCCTTGACGAAACTGTCGCCCACGCTTTGCACCATCGCGTAGCTGCGCTCGAAGCCGGGCGCGTTGAAGTCGTCAAAGAAGATGCCGCCCACGCCGCGCGGCTCCTGGCGGTGCTTCAGGTAGAAATAGTCGTCGCACCAGGTCTTGAAGCGCGGGTGCAGCTCGTCGCCGAAAGGCGCCAGCGCATCGCGGCACGACTGGTGGAAGTGGCGCGCATCGTCGGCGTTGCCGTAGTAGGGCGTCAAATCCATGCCGCCGCCGAACCACCAGACCGGCTCGAAGCCCTCGGCCGTGGCGGTGAAAAAGCGCACGTTCATGTGCACCGTCGGCGCGTGCGGATTGCGCGGATGGAGCACCAGCGACACGCCCATTGCCTCCCAGGCGCGTCCGGCCAGCTCGGGGCGCGCGGCCGCGGCCGACGGCGGCAGGCTGGCGCCGGTCACGTGCGAGAAGTTCACGCCGCCGCGTTCGAACACATTGCCTTGCTCGACCAGGCGCGAGATGCCGCCGCCGCCTTCCGGGCGTTGCCAGGCATCGCGCAGGAACGCCGTGCCGTCGGCCAGTTCGAGCGCGCCGACGATGCGTTCTTGCAGCTCAAGCAGCCAGGCCTTGACGGCCGCGGGGGTGGGGGAAGGCATCGGAAGCGGGTCGGGGAATAAAAAAGGGAGGACAGATTGTACACTGTCCCGCGATTTTATGATATATGCAGTCCCGGACCGGTTTGGCCGGGTGGAACGGCGCAGCGTCCTCCACCCGACGGCAGAGCGCCAAACGCTAGTGTTTCAGGCCGCGCCAGCCGATGTCGCGCCGGAACTGGGCGCCGTTGAAGTGGATCTTGTCGACCGTTTCGTAGGCCTGGCGCTGCGCCATCTTGACGCTGTCGCCCAGCCCGACGACGCACAGCACGCGCCCGCCCGACGTTTGCAGCTTGCCGCCGGCCAGCTCCGTGCCGGCGTGGAAGGTCACGCATTCAGGCGTCTCGGCCGGGATGCCATCGATCACGTCGCCTTTTTTCGGGGTCTCCGGATAGTTGGCCGCGGCCATCACCACGCCCACGGCCGTGCGCCTGTCCCAGTCGAGCTCGACCGCGTCGAGCGTGCCGTTGACGGCGTGCTCCATCACCCCCAGCAGGTCGCTTTTCAGGCGCGCCATGATCGGCTGGGTTTCCGGGTCGCCCATGCGGCAGTTGAATTCGAGCGTGCGCGGGTTGCCCTTGTCGTCGATCATCAGGCCGGCGTACAGGAAACCGGTGAACACGATGCCATCCTTGGCCATGCCGGCGATGGTCGGGTTGATGATCTCGCGCATCACACGCGCATGCATGGCCGGGGTCACGATCGGCGCCGGCGAATAGGCGCCCATGCCGCCCGTGTTCGGGCCCTCGTCCTGGTCCTTGAGGCGCTTGTGGTCCTGGCTGGTGGCCAGCGGCAGCACGTTCTTGCCGTCGCACATGACGATGAAACTGGCCTCCTCGCCGGCCAGGAATTCCTCGATCACGATGCGCGCGCCGGCGTCGCCGAAGCGGTTATCGCCGAGCATGTCGTCGACCGCCTGGTGCGCCTCGGGCAGGGCCATGGCCACCACCACGCCCTTGCCGGCGGCCAGGCCGTCGGCCTTGATCACGATCGGCGCGCCGTGGGTGTCGATGTAGGCGTGCGCCTCGGCCGCGTTCGAGAACGTCTGGTAGCGCGCGGTCGGAATGCCGTGGCGTTGCATGAAGGCCTTGGCGAAGTCCTTTGAGCTCTCCAGTTGCGCCGCCTCCTTGGTGGGGCCGAAGATCTTCAGGCCGCGCGCACGGAACAGGTTCACGATGCCGGCCGCCAGCGGGGTCTCGGGGCCGACCACGGTCAGGCCGATGTGTTCGCTCACCACGAAGTCGGCCAGCTCAAGCGGATCGCTGATGGCCACGTTGACGAGGCGGATATCGCGCGCCGTGCCGCCGTTGCCCGGCGCCACATACACCATTTGAATGCGTTCGGATTGGGCCAGTTTCCAGGCCAATGCATGTTCACGGCCACCGGAGCCGACTACCAGGATTTTCATAGGGGACTATTCTTCGATCAGGGCGTTGGTATAGACTTCCTGCACGTCGTCGAGGTTCTCGAGCGCATCGAGGATTTTTTGCATCTTGATGCCATCTTCGCCGCTGAACACGGTCTCGGTGGCCGGCTTCATGATGATTTCGGCCACTTCGGCCTTGAAGCCGGCTTTTTCGAGCGCATCCTTGACGCCGGCGAAGGCGAATGGATCGCACAGCACTTCGAAGCCGCCCTCATCGTCGGCCAGCACGTCTTCGGCGCCCGCTTCCAGGGCCGCCTCCATCAGCTTGTCTTCGTTGGTGCCGGGCGCGAACAGGAACTGTCCGCAATGCTTGAACATGAAGGCGACCGAGCCCTCGTTGCCCATGTTGCCGCCGTTCTTGTTGAAGGCGTGGCGCACTTCGGCCACCGTGCGCACCCGGTTGTCGGTCATGCAGTCGACGATGATGGCGGCGCCGCCGATGCCGTAGCCCTCGTAGCGCACTTCTTCATAGTTGACGCCTTCGAGGCCGCCTGAGCCGCGCTGGATGGCGCGCGTCACGTTTTCCTTCGGCATGTTGGCGTCGGCGGCCTTGTCCACGGCCAGGCGCAGGCGCGGATTGGTGGCGATATCGGGCCCACCCATGCGCGCACCGACGGTGATTTCCTTGATCAGGCGGGTCCATACCTTGCCGCGTTTGGCATCGGTCGCGGCCTTTTTATGCTTGATATTGGCCCATTTGCTGTGTCCAGCCATGACAAATCTTCCTTCGACGGTATGCAAGAGTGGCCGACATTTTACCATAGCGCCCCCGCGCCCAAGCCGGGCTTGCCCGCCAAAACCGGGGTCAGAACACGTTTTCGCGCCAAAACCGGGGTCAGAACACATTTCCTTGAAAAGCGTGTTGTGACCCCGGTTTTTGGCGCGAAAACGTGTTCTGACCCCGGTTTTTTAGAATAAACGTGTTCTGACCCCGGTTTTGGGCGGCGCCAGCCGGGATTGGCGATTGCACTTACAATCGATGCATGAGCAAAACTGCCGCATCCGTCCCGTTTCCCGTCGCCCGTCCGGCCCTCCTGGGCGGGCTGGCCATCGCCATCGGCGGCGCCGTGCTGTTCTCGACCAAGGCCATCGTCGCCAAGCTGCTGTACCGCTACCACATCGACGCGGTCACCCTGATCGCGTTTCGCATGCTGTTTTCCTTGCCCGTGTTCGCGGCCGTGGCGCTGTGGAAGATGCGGGTCGGGCCGCCGCTTTCGGTCGCCGACCGCTGGCGCATCGTCGGCCTGGGCCTGGTCGGCTACTACCTGTCGAGCTTTCTCGATTTCCTGGGCTTGCAGTACATTTCCGTCGGCCTCGAACGGCTGATCCTGTTCCTGACGCCGACTTTCGTGCTCTTGATGACGTCGCTCTACTTCAAGCGCCGCATCAGCCGCCTCGAGTGGGTCGCGCTGGCCCTGTCGTATTGCGGCATCGTGCTCGTGTTCGTCCATGACCTCAGCGGCGGCGCCGGCAACACCGTGCTCGGCGCGCTGTTCGTGCTGGCCTCGGCCCTCGCGTACGGCGTCTACCTGCTGTTCTCGGGCGAACTGGTCAAGCGGGTCGGCTCGCTGCGCCTTGTGGCCTACGCGATGTGCGTCTCGAGCGTGGCCTGCATCGTTCAATTTTTCCTGCTGCGCCCGGCCAGCCTGCTGATCCAGCCCGCACCGGTGTACTGGCTCTCGCTGGTCAATGGTATTTTCTGTACCATCTTCCCCGTGTTTATGACCATGGTGGCGGTCCAGCGCATCGGCGCGCCATCGGCCTCGCAGGCTGGCATGATCGGTCCGGTCTCGACCCTGTTCCTCGGCGCCCTGATCCTGGGCGAGCCGATCACCGGGGTGCAGCTGGCCGGCACCTGGCTGGTGCTGGCGGGGATCTACCTGCTTTCCAAGAAAAAATCCTAGACGGAGCTTCAATATGAGAACACGCATCGCGCTCATCGCGCACGACAAGAAAAAAGACGACATGATCACCCTGGCCGCGGAATATGTCGATTTCCTGCGCGGCTGCCACCTGACGGCCACCGGCACCACCGGCGGACGCCTGGCCAACGAACTGGGCCTGACGGTCGAACGCAAGCATTCGGGCCCGTTCGGCGGCGACCTGCAGATCGGCGCCCAGCTGGTCGAGGGCCACATCGATTGCGTGATCTTCCTGCGCGACCCGATGACGCCGCAACCGCATGAACCGGACATCAACGCGCTGGTGCGCGCCTGCGACGTGCACAACGTCGCCTGCGCCACCAACCTGTCGACTGCCCACCTGGTGCTGTCGCAGTTGAAGGCGGCAGCGCGCAAATAGAGACAGCAGAAGGAGCAGCATCATGAGCAAAGCGATACGCATGCAGCACACCGGCGGCCCCGAAGTAATGGAGTGGGTCGAGGTCGAACTGGGCGCGCCGGGGCCGGGCGAGGCGCGCGTGCGCCACGCCGCCTGCGGCGTCAATTTCATCGACGTGTATTTCCGCACCGGCCTGTACCCGCAGCCGCTGCCGGCAGGACTGGGGATGGAGGGCGCCGGCGTGGTCGAGGCGGTCGGCGAGGGCGTCACCGAAGTGCAGGTCGGCGACCGGGTGGCCTATGCGGGCCGGCCAAACGGCGCCTACGCCGAGGTGCGCAACATGCCCGCCGCGATCCTGCTGCGCCTGCCCGACGCGATCTCGTTCGAGACCGGCGCGGCCATGATGCTGCAGGGCTTGACAGTGCAGTACCTGTTTAACCTCACCACGCAGCTCAAGGCCGGCGACACCATCCTGTTCCATGCGGCTGCCGGCGGCGTCGGCTTGATCGCGGCGCAATGGGCGCGCGCGATGGGCGTGAACATGATCGGCACCGTCGGCTCGGAGGCCAAGGCGGAGCTGGCGCGCGCGCATGGCTGCGCGCATGTGATCAACTACAACACCGAGAATTTCGTCGAGCGCGTCGCCGAGATCACCGACGGCAAGAAGGTCTCGGTGGTGTACGACTCGATCGGCAAGGACACCTTCACCGGCTCGCTCGACTGTCTGCGCCCGCTCGGCCTGATGGTCAGCTTCGGCAACGCGTCCGGGCCGGTGCCGCCGTTCACGCTCAATGAGCTGGCCTCGCGCGGCTCCCTGTTCATCACGCGGCCAGCGCTGTTTGCCTACGCGTCGAACCGGAGCAAGCTCGAGGCGATGGCGGAGGATCTGTTCGCGATGGTCGGCAGCGGCAAGGTCAAGGTCGAGGTGCATCAGCGCTACCGGCTGCAGGACGTGGCCCAGGCGCACATCGACCTTGAGGCGCGCAAGACCACCGGTTCGAGCATTCTCATACCATGAGCGCGCCGGACGACTCGCCCAAGTTCGGGCGCCTGCTAATTGTGCTGGTGCTGGCCGTGCTGCTGGTGGTGGGAATCACCTTCGGTTCGCAGGCGATGTTTTCGTAGGGTGGAAACGGCGCAGCCGCCTTCCACCTTCTCCAGCGCTGGTGAAGGTGGAAGGGGACCGACCCTGCGAGTTTGTTAATAGTCTGGCTTAGCCGTTCTGCTTGAGCTCAATCCGGCGCGCCACGCCGTTCGGGCCGGGAAAGCCTTCGAACGCGCTTTGCACCAGCGCCGGCATCACGGCCGGCGTCGACAACTGGCGACTCGTATTGTGTACCGTGACGTCGAACAGGTGCTTGCCGTCGGCCGCCGTCAGGATCGCCACTTTCAGCTCGCGCCGGTACTGGTGCTGGACATGCTCCTCCATCACCGGTCCATTGAACCAGAAAGGGTCATAAAACGGTCCGTAGAAACCGCCCCAATAGCGGTGGCGATACGGCCAGCCGTAGTCGAAGCGGCTCGGGTAGTAGGTGTACGGATAGGCCGGATAAACCACGCGCACCGGTATGTCGGTGGTCGAAAAATGCATCGCCACCTTCAGGTTTGCCGCACCGCCCGGCGCCGCCTCATGGAAGCCGAGCCGTGTCAATTCGGCGCGCACCAGGTTCTCGTAGCTGTGCAGCTCGAGCGTGTCGTCCTGCGCCGGCGGCGCCACGAACACATAGGACTTGTCCTGCGGCGCGGCCGGCCACTGGTGAAAGGTGGTCACGTCGCTGCGTATGGTGGCGGCGCAGCCCCCCAGCAACAGGGTCAGCGCCGCAGCAAATGTCAATACAATGTGCTTCATCATCATCTCCATCGCCTGTCCGGCATCACCCATTATCTACTTTATGAGCCGCATTGTATTTTTGCAGAAAATTTACAGATTGTTACCTCACGCACATCCACGAAACACGTCGGCACGGCAGGCGCAGGCCGGCGCTGCCTGCTCTTGGTAAAATAGGGCCCCGGCCACCGTCCTACCCGACCCATCATGCGCACTGACACCCCCCAAACCATCTACCGGAAAGACTACACGGTCCCCGGCTACCTGGTCGATACTGTCGAACTCGGCTTCGACCTGGACCCGTTGCGCACCATCGTGGCCAGCCGCCTGACGCTGCACCGCAACCCGGACGGCGGTCCGGCCGAGATCGAACTGTACGGCGAGCAGCTCGAACTGGTCGCCCTGCGCATGAACGGCAAGCTGGTGGGACGGCGCGCCTACCATGTCGACGGCAAGCTGTTGCGTATTCCAAACGCGCCGGACACCGTCGTGCTGGAAATCGAAACCCTGACCGCACCCGTCAAGAACACCAGCCTGAACGGCCTGTACGTTTCCAACGGGAACTTCTTCACCCAGTGCGAGGCGGAGGGTTTCCGCCACATCACGTATTTCCCCGACCGTCCTGACGTGATGGCGAAATTCACGGTGATGCTGCGCGCCGACAAGGCACTGTACCCGGTGCTGCTGTCGAACGGCAACCTGGTGGCCCAGGGCACGCTGCCCGGCGGTCGCCACTATGCCAAGTGGGAAGACCCGTTCAAGAAGCCATCCTACCTGTTCGCGCTGGTGGCGGCGCGCCTGGTGTGCCAGGAGGACCATTTCGTGCTGGCCGACGGGCGCACCGTGCTGCTGCAGGTGTGGGTCGAGCAGGGCAACCTGGACAAGACCGATTACGCCATGCAGTCGCTCAAGAACAGCATCCGCTGGGACGAGCAGCGCTTCGGCCTTGAACTGGACCTGGACCGCTTCATGATCGTGGCGGTGGGCGACTTCAACATGGGCGCGATGGAGAACAAGGGGCTCAACATTTTCAACACCAAGTTCGTGCTGGCCAACCCGCGCGTGGCCACCGATATCGATTACGCCGGCATCGAGGCGGTGGTCGGTCACGAATACTTCCACAACTGGACCGGCAACCGCGTGACGTGCCGCGACTGGTTCCAGCTCTCGCTCAAGGAAGGCTTGACGGTATTTCGCGACCAGGAATTCTCGGCCGATATGATCGGCACCGACAGCGGACGCGCAGTGACCCGCATCGACCAGGTGCGCACGCTGCGCCAGTCCCAGTTTCCGGAGGACGCCGGCCCGATGGCGCACCCGGTGCGTCCCGACTCTTTTGTCGAGATCAACAACTTCTACACCGTCACGGTCTACGAAAAAGGCGCCGAGGTGGTGCGCATGATCCAGACCCTGGTCGGGCGCGAGGGCTTCCGCAAGGGCATGGATCTGTATTTCGCGCGCCATGACGGCCAGGCCGTCGAGTGCGACGACTTCCGCGCCGCGATGGGCGACGCCAACGGGCGCGACCTGGACCAGTTCGAGCGCTGGTACAGCCAGGCCGGCACGCCGGTGGTCACGGCTGCCACGCATTACGACGCGAAGGCGCGCACCTACGACATCACGCTTAGCCAAAGCTGCCCGCCGACCCCGGGACAGGCGCAAAAGCTGCCGTTCCACATTCCAGTGGTGGTGGGCCTGCTGGGCGCCGACGGGCGCGACCTGGCGCTGTCTGGCAGCCCCGCGCTGCTTGAATTGACAGAGGCCAGCCAGAGCTTCCGCTATACCGGCGTGAACCAGCGGCCGACGCCTTCGCTGCTGCGCAATTTCTCCGCGCCCGTGGTGCTGGACTATCCATACACCGACGCCGAACTGCTGCACCTGTTCAGCCACGACAGCGATCCGGTGAACCGCTGGGAGGCGGGGCAGCGGCTGGCCATGGCACGCTTGCTGTCGCTGACCGAGGCGGTCGTCGCCGGCGGCAAGCTCGAACTCGACCCCACTTTCATCGAGGCGATGCGAAAGATCGTGGCCGACGCCGCGCTCGATCCGGCATTTCGCGAACAGGCCTTGTTGCTGCCGTCCGAATCGATGATCGCCGAACAGATGAAGGTGGTCGACCCGCAGGCGATCCACCTGGCGCGCCAGTTCGTGCGCGGCACCATTGGCGCGGCGCTGCGCGGCGAGCTGCTGGCCCAGTACCACGCCAACCAGACGCCCGGCGCCTACAGCCCGGACGCCTTGTCGGCCGGCCGGCGCGGGCTCAAGAACCTGGCGCTGTCGTACCTGGCAGCGGCGCCCGACGCGGACCTGATGGCGCTGGCGCAGGGTCAGTTCGACCAGGCTGGCAATATGACCGACCGTGTTGCCGCGCTGCTGGCGCTGGTGCACTCGGAGGCGGCCAGCGCGCCGGCAGCTTTGCAGCGTTTCTACGCCGAGTTCGAGCACGAGGCGCTGGTGGTCGACAAGTG
Source organism: Pseudomonadota bacterium (assembly GCA_040390195.1). Lineage (GTDB taxonomy): Bacteria > Pseudomonadota > Gammaproteobacteria > Burkholderiales > Burkholderiaceae_D > Telluria_A. Next base: position 11,588 of record JAZJYV010000106.1, read on the forward strand.
GTTCGCGATCCAGGGCGCGGCGCCGGCCACGGACGTGGAAGCGGTGCGTGCGCTGATGCGCCATTCGGCGTTCACGCTCAAGAATCCGAACCGGGCGCGCAGCCTGGTGTTTACCTTCTGTGGTGCCAATCCGGCCCGCTTCCACGCGCCAGATGGCAGCGGCTACGCGTTCTGGGCCGAGCAGGTGATCGCGCTTGACGCGCTCAATCCGCAAGTGGCCAGCCGCCTGGCACGCAGCATGGACCGCTGGCGCCGTTACGCACCCGCGCTGCAGGCGCAAATGAAGGCGGCGCTGCAGCGCGTGGCAGCGCACAAGCAGTTGTCGAACGACGTGCGCGAAGTGGTGGGCAAAGCGCTGGCCAACTAGCCGTCGAGATTAATCAGCGGGCCGTTCACACTCCCGTAGGGTGGAAAAGCGCAGCGCATTCCACCATTGCGTGCGCCTCGATGACGCATCGTAATGGTGGAATGCGCTGCGCTTTTCCACCCTACAAAACCAAATTCAAACCATCATTAAAGGAAGTTCATGAAGCGCGTCAGTCTCACGCAGCACCTGGTTGAAGAGCAGCGCCAGCACAACACGATCCCGGCCGAACTGCGCCTGTTGATCGAAGTGGTGGCGCGCGCCTGCAAGACCATCAGCCATTCGGTCGGCAAGGGCGCCCTGGGCGATATCCTGGGCAGTGCCAACACCGAAAACATCCAGGGCGAAGTCCAGAAAAAGCTCGACGTGATCTCGAACGAGATCCTGCTCGAAGCGAACGAGTGGGGCGGCCACCTGGCGGCAATGGCGTCGGAAGAAATGGAGTCGATCCATCCCATCCCGAATCGCTATCCGATGGGCGAGTACATGCTGCTGTTCGACCCGCTGGACGGCTCGTCGAACATCGACGTGAACGTCTCGATCGGCACCATTTTCTCGGTGCTCAAGGCGCCCGAGGGCATGGGCGCGCCGACCGAGGCCGACTTCATGCAGCCGGGCAGCATGCAGGTGGCGGCCGGCTACGCCGTGTACGGCCCGCAGACCATGCTGGTGCTCACCACCGGCAATGGCGTGAACTGCTTCACGCTGGACCGCGAGATGGGCTCCTGGGTGCTCACCCAGCGCAATCTGCGCATTCCCGAGGCGACTAGGGAGTTCGCCATCAATATGTCGAACATGCGTCACTGGCATCCGCCGGTCACGCGCTATGTCGAGGAAATGCTGGCCGGCGCCACTGGCGTGCGCGGCAAGGACTTCAACATGCGCTGGATCGCCTCGATGGTGGCCGATGTGCATCGCATCCTGAACCGTGGCGGCATTTTCATGTACCCGGCCGACCTGCGCGACACCTCGATGCCGGGCAAGCTGCGCCTGATGTACGAAGCCAATCCGATGGCAATGATCGTCGAACAGGCGGGCGGCGCTGCCACCGACGGGCGCGGCCGCATCCTCGACATCGCGCCGCAGAAACTGCATCAGCGGGTGCCGGTGTTCCTGGGTTCGAAGAGCGAAGTGGAGCGCGTGACCAGCTATCACGACGCATAAAGCGTGCCAAATGCGTAAAAAGTGCGAAAGAATGCGGATTCGGACTAGCAAATTGGGGTAGTTGTTTGCTAGAATACGCGTCTTCGCCGTTGTAGCTCAGTTGGTAGAGCAGCACATTCGTAATGTGAAGGTCCCCAGTTCGATTCCGGGCAACGGCACCAAGTATTTGGCAATGAAATCAAAGGGTTATAGACATCTGTCTGTGACCCTTTTTTCTTTTTCGGGTCAGTATTTGGCAGTGCTGGGACTGTGCAGGAAATCCTGCGGCGTGCAGGAACCTGTGGTGTTACTCCCGAACTCGCCCGGTCGGCGCGGACAGGTGCGGCACCTCTGTTAGCCAGCGCACAGTCGCGCCCAGGCAATCGTCCTAAGCTGAGATGCGCATGCGGCTAGTCGCGCGCACTCTATAAGGAAGCGATCATGGAGACGAAAAACGAGGGCAGCACCCGCAGCCAAGGCAGCGCAGGCGCTGGTAGCAGCATGGGCAAGGACATGAGCATGAGCGCCAGTGGCGGCACGGCCGCTGAACTGCATCAGGGGATCGACAGGGTCGCCGAAAAGGTGAGCGGGAGCGCCCACGCGGGTGTCGACTCCGTATCTGGCGCGCTGACTGACGCCAGCAAGAGGGTCAACGAAAAGACGCGCCAGCTGAGCGAGGCTTATCGCCACTTCGCCGACAGCGGGCGCGGCTACGTACGCAATCGCCCGGCCACCGCTGTGTTGACGGCGCTGGCCGCAGGTTATGTCTTGTCGCGCCTGATCGGCCGCCGGCATTAGCCGCAAAAACCCGTGGCGTGAATACGACAGAGGGCCGCCCAGGCTGCCTTCCTGCATGTGTGCGTCAAGCTGACGCATGCGTGCGGGAACGCGGCTTTTTCAGCTTAGCGGCATCCCCGATGGCGCTGCCCGAGCACGCGTCTTAAACAGGGCGCAGCGGGCACTTCGCCTGCAGGAAATTTCAGTTCGACCCGCTTTACCTTCCAGCTTTTGCTCGATCGCAAACAGGGGTAAAATGGCGCTCACACCCGTTCACAATCACATCACCGACCAGGCCCATGTCAAGGCATGACTTGTCATCACACACCCGTGCTTGCTGTAATGGAAAGCACCGGTATTTGTTGGAAAAGCCCGCTCGCGGCCCTGGAACGGGCGGGCCTGCATGCGCCTGTGGTAAGACCGTCATGGCCATGCAGTTTGTTCCTCAGTTTCAACTGTTTAATGTCCTGCAAGGCGGGCTCGCCGATTGCCACAGACCTGCCGAAGCGCGCGGTCGAGGGGCCAGGCCGGCGAAAAACTTGCCGAACGTATTCCGATTGTTGCCGATTCAACGCAGGCGACGTCTTGTACACCTGGAAATGGATATTGTAAGCAAAAGTTTAACGTTGAAATGAAACTTTGACTTACAATTTCAGCGATGCCCATGTTCCATTGCATCGTGCCATTCAATGTCAACACAGCGATTGCCAGGCAGCCCAGTGAATTTGCTTGGTCTTAACTCCTTGGGAGCGCGCATCTGATGCATGAGCAAACTATCTTGGACGATCCGCCAGGATGCGAGCAACCAAAAATTCTGATCGTCAATGACGATGCGGCCAGCCTGCTGGCGCTCGAAAGCATCCTGCGCCACTGGGGGGAGGCGAACGGTTGCGAGATCCTGAGCGCCAGCTCGGGTCAGGGTGCCTTGCGGCAGGTCTTGAAACATGACTTTGCCGTGATCTTGCTCGATGTAAAAATGCCGGGCATGGATGGCTTTGAGACGGCCGAGGCCATTCATTCGCGCGCGCAGTCGTCGGCCATTCCCATTATTTTCGTCACCGCCTTTCTGTCCGACGACATGCACCGCCTGCGGGCGTATCAGCAAGGGGCCGTCGACTACCTGTTTACGCCCATCATCCCGCAAGTGTTGCTGGCCAAAGTGTCGGCCTTCGTGGCGCTGGCCAAGAAAAACCTGGAGCTCGAGTTGCAGGCAGTGCAACTGAAAGCGAGCAACCAGCGGCTGGAGGTGGAGATTAGCGTACGCAAGATTGCCGATCAGGAAAATCGGGCCAAGGACCAGTTCCTGGCCATGCTCGGCCATGAGTTGCGCAACCCGCTCAGTGCGATTGCCGGCGCCATCTCGCTCATGGATTTTCCGGATGTCGATCCGGTGGCCGCGGCGCGCGCGCGCCAGATCATCAAACGCCAGAGCAAACATCTGGGTGCGATCGTCGACGACTTGCTCGACCTCGCACGTGTGATGGAAGGCAAGATTGTCTTGGAAAAAAAGCAGCTGGAGCTGTCGGCCGCCATCGCCCACTGTGTCGAGACGTTCACCACCACGGGCCGCATGTCCGGCCACACGGTGCGCCTGGCGCTGGCCCCCATCTGGGTCCATGCCGACTCGACCCGGGTGGAGCAAATGATGACCAATCTTTTGGACAATGCGCTCAAGTACACGCCCGCCGGCGGGACGATCGACGTCACGCTGGAGTCGGCCGCTGGCAAGGCCGTGCTGCGGGTGCGCGACTCCGGCATTGGCATGCCCCCGGAGTTGGTGCCGCATGTGTTCGACGTGTTCGTACAGGGGCAAGACACCCTGAACCGGGCGCGCGGCGGCCTGGGCATCGGTTTGGCGCTGGTGCGCCAACTGGTGCTGCTGCATGGCGGCGAGGTGACGGCGAGCAGCGCCGGGATCGGCGCCGGCAGCAGTCTCGTGCTCACACTGCCGGCCATGGACCTGGTCCGGCGGCGCGCTGCAAAGGCGCCCTGTGCCGCCCCGCTCGAGCGCCGCGCCCAGCGCGTGCTGCTGATCGAGGACAACGAGGACAACCGCAGCATGATGGCGGCCCTGCTCAGCTCTTACGGCCACCACGTCGCCGTCGCCGTGGACGGCGCCAGCGGGATCGCGCTGGCATCGGCCGAAAGCACCGACGTCGTCATTGTCGATATCGGGCTGCCGGGAATCGATGGCTATGAAGTGGCCAGGCGCTTGCGCGCGGCGCCGGCGACGGCGCAGCTGCGCCTGATCGCCTTGACTGGCTACGGCCATGAGCTCGACCGCCAGCAGGTGCGCGCGGCCGGCTTCGACGTGCACCTGCTCAAGCCGGTGGAGATCGATACCCTGCTCGCCGCCATGTGCCCCCTGGCGCCGGCGACTGCTTGAACCATGCGGTGCCCCGCAACGCGCGCCATGCCAGGCGTGCCCCGAGCGCCCTGCCATCTTGAGACCACACTTGGGAGTCTTACGTGAACGCTGTCCATGAACTTGACGAAGCACTTGACCCGAAACTATTACTGGCGGCCCTGGTGGCCTTGCGCAAGGGAGACTTCTCGGTGCGCCTGCCGTCGGACTTGAGCGGGCTGGACGGCAAGATCGCCGACGCCTTGAACGACATTATCGAGAACAGCGACAATATCGCCAAGGAGATTGTCAGCGTCAGCCGGGTGGTGGGGCGCGACGGCCGCCTGACCCAGCGTGCCGCCTCGCCGCGCGGCGGCGGCGGCTGGGCCACGATCATCAATTCGGTCAACGCCCTGATCGATGACCTGGTGCGGCCGACGACCGAGATGGCGCGCGTGATCGGCGCCGTCGCCAAGGGCGACCTGTCGCAGAACATGGCCATCGAAGTCGACGGGCGCCCCCTGCGCGGTCAATTCCTGCGCGCCGCCTCGACCGCCAACACCATGGTCGACCAGCTGTCCTCCTTCGCCTCGGAGGTCACGCGGGTGGCGCGCGAGGTGGGCACCGAGGGCAAGCTGGGTGGGCAGGCCAATGTGCCAGGCGTGGCCGGCACCTGGAAAGACCTGACCGACTCGGTCAATTCGATGGCGGGCAACCTCACTTCGCAAGTGCGCAACATCGCCGACGTGACCACGGCCGTGGCCAACGGCGACCTGTCGAAGAAAATCACGGTCGACGTGCGCGGCGAAATCCTGCAGCTCAAGGACACCATCAACACCATGGTCGACCAGCTGCGCTCGTTCGCCTCGGAAGTGACGCGGGTGGCGCGCGAGGTCGGCACCGAGGGCAAGCTCGGTGGCCAGGCCTATGTGCCGGGCGTGGGCGGCACCTGGAAGGACTTGACCGACAATGTGAACTTCATGGCTTCGAACCTGACCGGGCAGGTGCGCAATATCGCCGAAGTGACGACGGCGGTGGCCAACGGCGACCTGTCGAAGAAGATCGCGGCCGACGCCAAGGGCGAGATCTTGCAATTGAAGGACACCATCAACGTGATGGTCGATCAATTGTCTTCGTTCGCCTCGGAGGTGACGCGGGTGGCGCGCGAGGTGGGCACCGAGGGCAAGCTGGGCGGCCAGGCGCAGGTGAAGGGGGTGGGCGGCACCTGGAAGGACTTGACCGATTCGGTCAATTCGATGGCCGGCAACCTGACCGGGCAGGTGCGCAATATCGCCGACGTGACCACGGCGGTGGCCAACGGCGACTTGTCGAAGAAGATCACGGCCGACGCCAAGGGCGAAATCCTGGAGCTGAAAAACACCATCAACGTGATGGTCGACCAGCTCTCCTCGTTCGCCTCGGAAGTGACGCGGGTGGCGCGCGAGGTGGGCACCGAGGGCAAGCTGGGCGGCCAGGCCCAGGTCAAGGGCGTGGGCGGGACCTGGAAGGACCTGACCGAGAACGTCAATTCGATGGCGGGCAACCTGACGCGCCAGGTGCGCAATATCGCCGAGGTGACCACGGCGGTGGCCAACGGCAACCTGTCGAAGAAAATCACGGCCGACGCCAAGGGCGAGATCCTGGAGCTGAAAGACACGATCAACGTGATGGTCGACCAGCTCTCCTCCTTCGCCTCCGAGGTCACGCGGGTGGCGCGCGAGGTGGGCACCGAAGGCAAACTGGGCGGCCAGGCCAATGTGCCCGGCGTGGCCGGCACCTGGAAAGACCTGACCGACTCGGTCAACTCGATGGCCGGCAACCTGACCGGCCAGGTGCGCAATATCGCCGAGGTGACGACGGCGGTGGCCAACGGCGACCTGTCGAAAAAAATCGCGGCCGACGCCCAGGGCGAGATCTTGCAGCTCAAGGACACGATCAATGTGATGGTCGACCAACTGTCCTCGTTTGCCTCCGAGGTGACCCGGGTGGCGCGCGAAGTGGGCACCGAGGGCAAGCTGGGCGGGCAGGCCAATGTGCCCGGCGTGGCCGGCACCTGGAAGGACCTGACCGACAGCGTCAACTCGATGGCCGGCAACCTGACGGGGCAGGTGCGCAACATCGCCGAGGTGACGACGGCGGTGGCCAACGGCGACCTGTCGAAAAAAATCGCCG
>JAZJYV010000107.1:0-31465 GCA_040390195.1 Pseudomonadota bacterium
GCACTGCATTCACACTGCAGGGGTCGCAAGTTCGAAACTTGCACTTCCCACCAAATTCGCTTCAAGATCAATGTAGTGCATGACTATCCGGCAGATTTTTTGGCCGGATTTTTTTCGTGTGCAGAGTTGTGCGCGCCGGTCCTTGACCGAATCCTCGTCGCCATGCTTTTCGATCCGTTAGATAGCCGCTGGTGTTTGCGGCGCGTGGGCCAGAGACACTCCCTGTTCCGTCGCTGCCCGCTGCTGGGACTGCAAAGCGCGCACAAAGCCGGGACGCGTCCGCAGGCGTTCCCAATAAGCCAGCACGGCGGGCGTGAAGCGTGAAGTCAAGTCCAGGAATTCGGCAAGAAACAGGGCATAGCCAACGGAAACGTCTGCGGCGGTGAATCTCCCGCCACACAGAAACGCTTGATCCGCCAGCACAGGCTCGAGGCTGCGCAGGCGAGCCAGGAACCACTTTGCGTAGTCTTGCGCGACTTGGGGGAGCTGCCTTTCCGGAGACTCGAAGCGGCTGTAGCGCAGCACCAGGGTTTGCGGAAAGGTGAGTGTCGCCTCGCCGAAATGGACAAAATTCAGGTAGCGCGCAAAGTCTGGCTCGCTGACATCGACGTCAAGCGTGCCCGGCGAAAAGCGTGCCGCCAGGTATTGGCAAATGGCCGCGGACTCGGTCATCAATAGCTCACCGTCGGCGAAGGCCGGAACCGTGCCCAGCGGGTTAATGTCCAGGAAGGGCCGGGCGAACTGGCGCGGCGGGAAGGGCATCATTTTCAAGTCATATGGCATGCCGAGCTCCTCGAGCATCCAGAGCGGCCGGAATGAACGCGCACTCATGCAGTGATACAGTGTCATCATGGTGAGCGGCTCGCGATGGTCGTTGTCAGAATTGCGATCTTACCCGATAGCCGGCATGCTCATGCGTCAACCCGGGAGATCGCCGACAGAATTGCGCGCACGAAGGGGACTGACTGCGAGCTCAGCCCAGCACGGCTTGCTGCTCGCCTCCACTTGGCCGCCGCCGCTGCTGGCGTAGCTCGGCGCGGGCCTGGCCGGCATCGTCTGCAAGCTGTACTACCGCAGTGCAGTGCGCCTGATTATGAGTAACAAGCGCTGACTTTGCTGATCCATAAATCGCCAGAACGGCGCGGTTTGAAGGCGCAAGACACTCTTCTTGCACTGCGCCGAGAGATTGGGTTAAGATCAAAATAATAACGACGGGCAAGGGCGAACGCCGGTAATGCGCGCCTCGATCCTGCATTTTCACCGGAATCAGATCGGCTAGGTGCCTGTGCCTGTTCGAAGTTGATATTTTCAAGGCAGCGACTTATGGCTTAGTCTCTTCCTTTCATTTCTCGCCCTTCGGGACGGGGATTCTCGGAGCAATTCTGATGAAATCGATGATGCGAATTGTTGTAATTGGCTTGGGATTTCTACCGCTAATGGCATTTGCAGCAACAGATTGCTACAGAATCAAAGACGACAAGGAAAAAGATCGCTGCCTGGAGCAGGTCAAGGCGCAACAGCAACAACAGCAGCAACAGGCGCAACAGGCGCAGCAACGGCAACAGGAGCAAGCGCAGCAACGGCAGGCGCAGCAGGAACAAGCGCAACAACGGCAGGCGCAACAGGCACAACAGGCCCAGCAGCGGCAACAGGAACAGGCTCAGCAGCGGCAGCAACAGGAACAAGCCCAACAACGAGTTCAACAACAGCAGGCACAACAAGCTCAGCAACGACAGCAACAAGAGCAGGCCCAGGCACAGCAACGCCAGCAGCAACAGCAGCAGGCTCAACAAGCACAGCAGGCGCAGCAACGACAGCAGGAACAGGCTCAGGCACAACAACGCCAACAGCAGCAGGACCAGGCCCAGGCGCAACAACGCCAACAACAACAGACCCAGCAAGCGCAACAGGCACAGCAGGCGCAGCAAGCGCAGCGACAACAGCAAGAGCAGGCGCAACAACGTCAACAACAAGATCAAGCGCAGCAAGCCCAACAACGGCAGCAGCAACAAACCCAACAATCGCAGCAGGCACAACGACAACAGCAAGAACAGACGCAACAACGCCAGCAACAACAAGATCAGGCGCAGCAAGCCCAGCAACGGCAACAGCAGCAAGCCCAGCAAGCGCAGCAGGCACAACAAGCCCAGCAAGCGCAGCGTCAACAGCAAGAACAGACACAACAACGTCAGCAGCAACAAGATCAAGCGCAGCAAGCTCAGCAACGACAACAGCAGGCACAACAGGCGCAACAAGCCCAGCAGACGCAGCAGGCACAACAGCGGCTGCAGCAGCAACAGACGCAACAACAGACTCAGCAAGGCCAACAAGTCCAACAGACCCAACAAGCACAACAAGCCCAACAAGTTCAGCAGCAGCGGCAGCAGGAACAGCAATCTCAACAGGCTCAGCAGCGCCAGCACCAGGAGCAGTCACAGCAAGCACAGCAACGGCCACAACAGCAGCCGCAGCAGCCGCCGCAGCAACAGCAGCAGCAACAGGTAAACCAGCGACCAGGAGGCCAGCCGGTTCAGTTGGTGCCGCCGGCGCAGCAGGCACAACCTCAATATCAACAACAACCGCCGCCGCAGCAAGCGCAGCGCCCGCAAGCTCAGCCTTCGCAACAGCAAGCACCGCCGCAGCAGGCGCAGCAGCGTCCACCTGAGCCCCAGCAGCAACAAGCACAGCAGCCGCAACGTCAGCCAGGATTCCAGCCAAACCCGGCACAACCGGCGGCGCCACAATTTCAGCCGGGTCAGTCGGCGCCGCAAGCGGCGGACCCTGCCAGCCAAGCCGCACGCCAGGGCCGGCCGCAGCCGGGCACGCCGCAGGCAGCGCCCACGCTGCCTGCGCCGGCAGGTGGCGTGCCGCCTGCGGGGTCCGCCAATCCGATTGCGCATGGCAGTCCGCCACCGGGATCGAATTTCGGCGAGGGGCGACGCCCTCCGCAATCCGCTGTTCCGAACCCGGCTGTCAACAGCGGTTCCACACCCAATCCCGCAGCCGTCGCGCCGGTCGGTGCCGCGCCTGTCGCAGGCGCTCCCGCAACGCCGGGTCGGTTTGCCGGTGGAGGAGGGCAGTCCGCTCCGCCAGCGGCAGGGCAAGCCAATCCGGGTGCACCGCGGCCAAGTGGCCAAGGCAACCCAATTGCCGCCGTTCCCGGCACAGCCCCCGGTCATGCGCCACCCGGCGCTACCGGCGCTCCAGCGAGGCAAGGGCCGCCTGGCCTGGCCAGCAATCCTGGAGGCAATCCCGGCCGTGGCGCGCCGCAAAGACAGAGCCTGCCGCCGGTCTATCGTCCCGCGCCAGGGGTGCAAACCACGGTCGTGGCAAATGGCGGGATGCGACACCTCAATCCCACCACCCGCGTCAGCGTCAGCACCGACGTCGGCGGGCGCATCATGATCGTCGAGAAACCCGGCTTGCGGGCGACCACCTTCCGCGGCGATGGACGCGCCGCCCATATCGAACACACCCGCACCGACGGCACGCGCCTGGTCGTCGAGCGCAGTCGCAGCAACATCCGCTACGTCGAGGCGATCCGTCCGGGCGGCGTTCGCATCGTCACCATCGGTTCAAGGGGCTTCGTGGAACGCCCTTATGGCCGCGGCCTGGTCGCGCGCACCTATGTCGTGGGTGGCCGCAGCGAAGTGCGCGTCTACCGCATGAGCATGTATCGGAACGTCCAGTACACGCATTACGTTCCGCGTGTGGTCTACGCGCCTGCCTTCTATGGCTGGGCAGTGCGGCCGTGGCGCGAGCCGGTGCGCTATGCGTGGGCGCCGGTGCCGGTGGCCTATGTCGGCTATTACGCGCCCGAGCCGCGCTACTCCAGCGCTTCGCTTTGGCTCACCGATTTCATGATGGCCGAGAACCTGCGCATGGCCTACGAGTCTGGCCGTGCGGCCGGCGAACAAGAAAACTACCAGGACATGGCGCCCAGCAACGCACCCATGACGCGCGAAGTGAAAAGCATGGTCGCCGACCAGGTGGCCCAGCAGATCGAAGTCGAGCAGCTGGCCGCCGTCACGCCTGCCGGACAAACCCGCGCAGACGAAGGGCTGCCGGCCGCGCTTGATCCCAAAAACCATGTGTTCGTTGTCAGTTCCAACCTCGACGTGACGTCGCGTCGCGATGGCGCCGAGTGCACCCTGAGTGCCGGCGACGTGATCGAGCGCAGGTCCGATACGGCATCGGCCGACGGCAAGGTGGACGTGGCGATCCTGAGCGCCAAGGACGCCAACTGTTCCACATCGTTTGAAACAGCAATCGACGTGGCCGCGCTGCAGGACATGCACAACCAGTTCCGCGAACAGATCGCGGCCGGGCTGCGCAAGCTGGCCGACAACTCCGGTGCCGAGGGCTTGCCCGTGTCGCCGCAGGCCAACGCCAAGGTGGTGGCCGAAGGGCAGGCGCCGCCCGATGAGCAGGCCGGGGCCCTGTTGACTGCCCAGTTCACGCAGGCAGACCAGTCGGAAGAAGAAGTCAGGCTTGCCTCCGATAGCGCCATCTAAACGCCGTCCCGATGAACTCGCGCGCGCTGTTTTGCCTGGTGCTCCTGTGCGGCGCACTGCTCGGCGCGCACGCGCGCGCGGCCGAGCCGGTGCAGGACGAGGAGGTCGTGCTCCAGGCCGGCAAGATGGGTCTGAACGTCGCCACGCTCACGCCCAGGCAAGCCCTTGATGCCGGCAATCCCAGCCTGAAAGGGGTGCGCATCACCGAGGTCGTCGCCGCTGGCCCGGCCGACAAGCTGGGCCTGAGGGTTGGCGACATCATCGTGCAGGCGAACGGCAAGCCCGTTGCCAGCGACGCCGAAATCAGCGCGTTGCTGCATGAGCGCCTGGTCGGCGCGGCCACCCGCCTGCGCGTCCTGCGCGGCGCCGAACAGCGCGACGTGCTGGTCCCGGCCGCGCTGCAGCCCATGTTGCGCATCGACGCCGGCATGCACAGCGCGCCGATTCGCCGCCTCGCGCTCGACGACAAGGGCCGCTGGCTGGTGACGGTGTCGGACGATAAAACCGCCAAGGTCTGGGATTTGGCCAGCGCCCGCCTGTTGCGCACGCTGCGACCGCCGATCGGCAATGGCAACGAGGGTAAGCTCGCTGCGGTGGCCATGTCGCCTGACGGTGCCAGTGTGGCCATCGCCGGCTGGACCGGCATGTGGCAGCGTGGCGCCTCGGTCTACCTGTTCGATCGCGCCACGGGGCGCCTGACGCGCCAGATCGGCGCCCTGCCGGGCCGGGTCGCGGCGCTGGCCTGGTCGCGCGACGGCAGCTACCTGGCATGCGCATTTGCCGAACCGGGCGGGCTCCAGGTCTATCGGACCGATACCTGGAGCGTCGTCGGCGCCGACGCCGACTATGCCGGTCCGGTCGGCTCGCTCGACTTCGATGCCAGGAACCGCCTGCTCAGCGCCAGCCAGGACGGTTCGCTGCGCCTGTATGGGCTCGGCGCGGATGGCTTGCGGCGCCTGGCGAAAGCGTCCGCGCCGGGCGGCGCCCAGCCCGAATCGGCGCGCTTCTCGCCCAGCGGCGAACAGGTCGCCGTCGGTTTCGCCGACACAACCAAGGTGAGCGTGCTGCGCGGCGCCGACCTGGTCTTCGCCTACGCCCCGCTCACGCCCGCTGCCAGTGCCGGCGACCTGCGCAGCGTGGCCTGGTCGGCCGACGGGTCCACGCTGTACGCGGCCGGCCGCTACGTCTCCGGCACGCGCCAGGTGATCCGCGCCTGGCCCGACGCCGGCCGCGGCCTGCCCAGGGACAGCGCGGCGGCCGCCAATTCGATTTTCGACCTGCGCGGCGTGCCCGGCGGCGGCGTGGCCTTTGCCACGGCCGAGCCGGCCTGGGGCATGCTCGGTGCGAACGGACAGCCGCGCTCGAATGCGCCGTCGCCGATTCCCGACTACCGCGGCGCCGGCGCCCAGCTCCAGGTCTCGCGCGACGGCCACCGGGTGCGTTTCTCGTTCGCCCGCGGCGAGCGCCTGGCGGCCGACTTCGAGGTTGAAAATGGCCTGGTCGACAGTGCCACCGACGCGCCGCCCGGCACGGTGGCGCCGCCACTGACCGAGTTCGCCGGCCTCACCGTGAGCAACTGGCGCAACGCCGGCGCTCCCCAGCTGAACGGACAGCCTTTGCGCCTGGCCCAGGGTGAAAACGCGCGCAGCCTGGCCATCGCGCCGGACGGGGGCAGCGTGGTCATTGGCGGCGATCGGGGCTGGAGCAAGTTCGACGCCGCCGGCAAGCTGCTGGGCCGCGTGGCGGCGCCGGCCGCGGTCTGGGCCGTCAATTTTTCAAGCGATGGCCGCTACCTGGTCGCCGCCATCGGCGACGGCACGATCCGCTGGTTCAATGCCCGGACCGGCCAGGAGAAGCTGGCGCTGTTCGCCCACAGCGACCGCCAGCGCTGGGTGGCATGGACCCCGTCCGGCTACTACTCGGCGTCGGCCGGCGGCGAGGAGTTGATGGGCTGGCACATCAACAATGGTGCCAGCCAGGCTGGCGATTTCTATCCGGCCTCGCGTTTCCGGGCCCGCTATTCGCGCCCCGATGTGGTCTCGCGGGTGCTCGAGGCGCTCAGTGAGATCGACGCCCTGCGCATGGCCAACCTGTCGGCCGGCAAACAATCCCAGCACGTCGAGATCGCCCAGAGCCTGCCGCCCGTGATCGACCCGGTCTCTCCGGTGGAGGCGTCGGTCAGCAACCGCAGCGTGACGATTCGCTTCAAGGTGCGCACGGTGGCCGACGCGCCCCTGCGCAATGTGCTGGTGCGGGTGAACGGGGGCAGCGTGCCGGACGTGCCAACCGTGCCCGGCACCTTGCCCGATGAGCGCAGCATCAGCCTGCAATTGCCCGAGCAGGATTCGACCGTGGAGCTGTTCGCGGAAAACCGCAACGGCGTCTCCACACCTGCCGCCTTCAAGTTCACCTGGAAGGGCGCCGTGCGCCAGGAGGTCAAGCTGCCGTCGCTGCACGTCCTGGCGATTGGCGTGTCGAGCTACCGCGACAATTCGATCAGCCTGGGCTTCCCGGCCAAGGATGCCAAGGATTTTGTCGACACCTTCAAGCTCCAACAGGGCAAGATGTACCGCGAAGTGCAAGTCGTCATGCTGACCAACGAACTGGCCAGCCGGCAGGCGGTGCTCGATGGACTGGCGCGCATGAAGGCACGGGTCAGGGAGGGCGACGTCGCCATCATTTTCCTCGCCGGGCATGGCGTCAATGCCAAGGACGGCACGTTCTACTATGTGCCCTACGATTTCGACCGCAAGAAACTCGAACTGCCCGAGATCGACAAGACGGGCGTGTCCTACACCGCGATTCGCCAGACGCTGGCCGAAATGCCGGGCCGGGCCATGCTGTTCATCGACACCTGCCACAGCGGCAACGTGATGGGCAAGAACGACCTGTCCGGTGCCATCAACGACCTGACGGCGCCGGAGAACAGCATCGTGGTCTTTGCCAGCAGCAAAGCCAAGGAGCTGTCGCAGGAAGACGTCTCCTGGAACAACGGCGCCTTCACCAAGGCGCTGGTGGAAGGCTTGCGCGGCGGCGGCGACCTGTTCAACGACGGCAGGATCATGTACACGGGCTTGCAAGCCTACCTGAGCAGGTCGGTGACCAAACTGACCGGCAATACCCAGCATCCCGTGGTACTGCCCGGCGCGATCGAGGATTTCGTGGTTGCCTTGAAATAGACGAGGCCCCACCCGTGCCTTTCGTGCAATAATGGCGCAATGGCATGGCCTGTGCTGACCTCTGGAGATATGATGAAAAAACTGTTCCCCATGGCGCTGTGTGGCGCCTTCTCGCTCACACTGTTCGGTTGCGCCGCGCCGCCGGCCGCGCGCGACGAGGCCATGCTCACCTTCGAGACCAAGCCCGCTGGCGCCGTGCTCTACGAAGGCAAGCTGGCCATTGGCACGGCCCCGGTGACGCGCACCTACAAGACCAACGGCAAGAGCAGCACCATCACCACGCCGGAAGTGACGGCCGTGTGGGCCAGCGGCGCCAAGACCAGCTTCTGGACCTATGTGGAGGCCGGTGCCGATCGGGTGGCCGTCCTTGAGCGCCCGGCCGGCGCGCCGAACATCGAGAAGGACTTGGCGGTGGCCGGCGAAATCTCTGCCGCGAAGGCCGAGAAGGAAAAGAACGAGGCGCGCGAAACGACCCATGAAATGACGCGCAATTCGGCCAAATGCATGACCCAGCGCTCGAAAGGCAGCGCATCGGGCGACTGCGCCTGACAAATTTGATCCAGCTCATTGAATCGAGCGCGCCCGGGACGCCGGCGCGCTCGATTCTTGACAAATCGGGCAGGCGCGCTTACGCTCGGTGCGTTCACCTCCACGGCCCCGCAATGACGTTTTTTCGCCCCTCACGTATCCTGATCGCCTGCCTCACGCTGTTTTGCATGCTGTACATGCAATTGGCGATGGCGGCCTACGTGTGTCCGGGCCAGGGCGCGCCCGCAGCAACGGCCATGGCCGATTGCGTGGACATGGACATGACCCAGCCTGCGCTGTGCCACGCCCACATGCAGAACGAGGGGGCAAAACAGTCACTGGACAAGGCGGCCACGCCCGACGTTGCACCCTTCATTGCCTCTGCGCTGGCCGCCTCGATCGACCTGATCGAACGCGCCCTGGTGCCCCATGCCGGCGGCGCGCCAGCACCGGTGCTGGCGCGCAGCACCGCCCCTCCGATCGCCATTCGCCACTGCTGCTTCCGCATCTGATCCTCCGCCACGCCTGATCCGTCATCGCCCTGTGCGATGTTGTTCACCGCTTTCCGGAGTTACCATGTCCATCCTGATTTCAGCGCGCGCCGTCGCGCTGGCCGGCGTGCTCGCTTGCGCCATTTCCGCGCCGCTTGCCGCGCCATTGACGCTGGGCGCCGCGCAGCAACTGGCACTGTCGCGCTCACACCAGTTGAACGCCCAGGACCAGGCCATCGCTGCGGCGCACAACATGGCGCGGGCGGCCGCCCAGCTTCCCGATCCGGTGCTCAGGTTTGGCATCGACAACCTGCCCGTGAGCGGCGCCGACCGCTTCAGCCTGTCGGGCGACTTCATGACCATGCGCCGCCTGGGCCTGATGCAGGAGTTCACGCGCGCCGACAAGCTGCATTGGCGCGCCGAGCGCTTCGAACGCGAGGCCGACAAGGCGCTGGCGGCCAAGTCGCTGGCGGCCGCCGCGATCGAACGCGACACCGCCATCGCCTGGTTCGAGCGCCTGTTCAGCGAACGCATGGCACTGGCCATGTCCACGCTGGCCGAGCAAGCCAGGCAGGAAACCGAGGCGGCGCAGGGCGCCTACCGTGCGGGACGCGCCAGCCAGG
Source organism: Pseudomonadota bacterium (assembly GCA_040390195.1). GTDB lineage: Bacteria > Pseudomonadota > Gammaproteobacteria > Burkholderiales > Burkholderiaceae_D > Telluria_A. The sequence continues at coordinate 9,336 of JAZJYV010000107.1, forward strand.
GCGAGGTGTTCGCTGCGCGCGGCGAACAGGCCGCGCTGGCCGACCGCGCCAGCGAACTGGCGCGCCGGGTGCGCAATGCCCGGACCATGCTGGCGCGCTGGACCGGCGAGACCGGCGAGGCCGAGCTGGCCGGCATGCCCGCGCTCGACGCGCTGCGGGTCGATCCGCACGACCTTGAACGCGAGCTGGGCCAACATCCGCAGATCGCGCTGCTCGATCGCCAGGAACAGGCGGCCCAGGCCGAGGCGCGGCTCGCGCAGGCGAACCAGCACCCCGACTGGAGCGTGGAGCTCGCGTTCCAGCAGCGCGGCCCGGCCTATTCGAACATGATTTCGGTCGGCCTTTCGCTGCCCCTGCAGTGGGACCGCAAGCAGCGCCAGGACCGCGAACTGGCGGCCAGGCTGGCACAGGTGGAGCAGGCCAGGGCAGAGCGCGACGAGGCGCTGCGTGCGCACGTGGCCGAAACGCGTACCCAGATCGCCGATTGGGAGAACGGGCGTGAACGCATCGAACGGTACCAACGTGAGCAGTTGCCGCTGGCCGCGCAGCGCACCCAGGCACTGCTTGCCAGCTACCGCGGCGGCAAGGCCACGCTGGCCGAACTGCTGGCCGCGCGCCGCAACGAGGTCGAACTGCAGTTGCAGGCGCTGCAACTGCAGCTGGAGACGGCGCGCCTGTGGGCCCAGCTGAACTACCAGTTTCCGCAAAACCTGATGAGCGAGTCCAAAAAATGAAAAAATCACTCTTGATCCTGGCGCTGCTGGCAGCGCTTGGCGCCGGCGCCTGGGGCTTGTACCGGGCCGGCGTGCGCCAGGGCCTGGCGCAGCCGGCGCCGGTGGCGGCGAAGGCCGAGCGCAAACCGCTGTACTGGCACGATCCGATGTCACCGGCCCAGAAATTCGACAAGCCGGGCAAGTCGCCGTTCATGGACATGCAACTGGTGCCGGTGTACGCTGACGAAGCGGACGGGCAGGGTACGCTGGCCGTCAATTCGCGGGTCCAGCAAAACCTCGGCGTGCGCACGGCCGTGGTCAGCCCGGGCCAGTTGGCGCTAACGCTGGCCGCCGTCGGCAACGTCGGCTACAACGAACGCGACGTCACGCTGGTGCAGGCGCGCAGCAATGCCTTCGTCACGCGCCTGTATGCGCGGGCGCCCTTCGATCCGGTCAGCAAGGGTCAGCCGCTGGCCGAGCTGTACGTGCCCGACTGGATCGCCGTGCAGGAGGAATACCTGAGCGTGAAACGGATGCGCGGCGCCGGTGTCGAGGCCCTGCAGGACGGCGCGCTGCAGCGCATGCGCCTGGCCGGCATGAGCGAGGAGCAGGTGGCGCTGGTGGCGTCGAGCGCCAGCGTGCATCCGCGCCTGACCGTCAGTGCGCCGGCCGGCGGCGTGATCGGCGAGTTGTCCGTGCGCGAAGGCATGACCGTGGCCGCTGGCGCCCCCCTGTTCCGGATCAATGGCTTGTCCACCGTCTGGATCCTGGCCGAGTTGCCTGAAACGGCGGCCGCGCAGGTCCATCCGGGCGGCGAGGTTGAAGTGCGCACGGCGGCCTTGCCCGGCGAAATGTTCAAGGCCAGGGTCGGTGCGGTGCTGCCCGAGGTGAACGGGGCCACCCGGACCATCAAGGCGCGCATCGAGGTGGCCAATCCCGGCGGCCGCCTGCTGCCCGGGATGTTTGCCGCGCTTTTGTTCGCGCCAAAGCCGGGGCGAGCGGTGCTGCTGGTTCCCTCCGAAGCGCTGATCGTCACCGGCACCCGCAGCGTGGTGATGCTGGCCGAAGGTGAGGGCCGCTTCGTGCCGGTCGAGGTCGAGACGGGCGCCGAGGCCAATGGCCAGACCGAGGTGCGCCATGGTCTCGCGGCGGGCCAGAAGGTGGCCGTGTCGGGCCAGTTCCTGATCGATTCGGAAGCGAGCCTGAAGGGCATCGCGACCCGTTCGGCAGGAGCGGCAAAATGATCGCCAGGCTGATTCGCTGGTCGATCGCCAACCGTTTCCTGGTGCTGCTGGCGACTTTGATGGTGAGCGCGTGGGGAATCTGGGCGCTGGGGCGCACGCCGCTCGACGCCATTCCCGACCTGTCGGACGTGCAGGTCATCGTGCGCACCAGCTATCCCGGCCAGGCACCGCAAATCGTCGAGAACCAGGTGACCTATCCGTTGACGACGACGATGTTGTCGGTGCCGGGCGCGAAAACGGTGCGCGGTTACTCCTTTTTCGGCGACTCGTTCGTGTATGTGCTGTTTGAAGACGGCACCGATCCGTATTGGGCCCGTTCGCGGGTGCTCGAATACCTGAACCAGGTGCAGTCGCGCCTGCCGCCGCAGGCCAGGACCGCGCTCGGTCCCGATGCCACCGGTGTCGGCTGGGTCTACGAGTACGCCCTGGTCGACAAGAGCGGCAAGCTCGATCTGTCGCAGCTGCGCGCCCTGCAGGACTGGTTCCTGAAGTTCGAGCTCAAGGCGGTGCCCAATGTGTCGGAGGTGGCCAGCATCGGCGGCATGGTGCGCCAATACCAGATCGTGCTCGATCCGGCCAAACTGCTGGCCTACAACGTCACCCACGCGCGCGTGATCGAAGCGGTGCAGCGCGCCAACCAGGAGACCGGTGGCGCCGTGCTGGAGCTGGGCGAAGCCGAATACATGGTGCGCGCATCGGGCTACCTGCAAACGCTGGACGACTTTCGCAAGATTCCGCTATCGGCCAGTGATGCCGGCGTGCCGGTGCGCCTGGGCGATGTCGCGCGCGTGCAGCTGGGCCCGGAGATGCGGCGCGGGATCGCCGACCTGAACGGCGAGGGTGAAGTGGCCGGTGGCGTGATCATCATGCGCTCCGGTAAGAACGCGCTCGAGACCATCGCCGCCGTCAAGGCCAAGCTGGCCAGGCTGCAGGCCAGCCTGCCGCCCGGGGTTGAGCTGGTCACGACCTACGACCGCTCCAAATTGATCGGACGCGCGGTGCGCAACCTGGGCGAGAAGCTGGTCGAGGAATTCATCGTCGTCGCCGTCGTCTGCGCCTTGTTCCTGTTTCACTTGCGCTCGGCGCTGGTGGCCATCGTCACCTTGCCGATCGGGATACTGGTCGCCTTCACGGTCATGTATTACCAGGGCGTGAACGCGAACATCATGTCGCTCGGCGGGATCGCCATCGCCGTGGGGGCGATGGTCGACGCGGCGGTGGTGATGATCGAGAACGCGCACAAGCACCTGGAAGCCTGGCACCGCGCCCATCCGGACCAGGCATTGGCAAGCGAGCAGCGCTGGGCGGTGGTGGCCGAGGCGGCGGCCGAAGTCGGGCCGGCGCTGTTCTTCTCGCTGCTCATCATCGTGCTCTCCTTCATCCCCGTGTTCACGCTCGAGGCGCAGGAGGGCAGGCTGTTCGCCCCGCTGGCCTTCACCAAGACCTACGCGATGGCCGCCGCCGCGGGCCTGTCGGTGACCCTGATTCCGGTGTTGATGGGGTATCTGATCCGCGGGCGCATCCCCGACGAGCACCGCAATCCCCTGAACCGCTGGCTCACGGCCTTGTACCGGCCACTGCTGGACGTGGCGCTGCGCGCGCCGAAGTCGACGCTGGTGCTGGCGGCGGCGCTGGCGGCGCTGACCTTGTTCCCGGCCGCGCAGCTGGGCGGCGAATTCATGCCGCCACTTGACGAGGGCGACCTGCTGTACATGCCATCGGCCTTGCCCGGCATCGGCGCAGGCAAGGTGGCCGAACTGCTGCAGCAGACCGACCGCCTGATCAAGACCGTGCCCGAAGTCGAGTCGGTGTTTGGCAAGGCGGGGCGGGCAGAGTCGGCCACCGATCCGGCGCCGCTCGAGATGTTCGAGACGACGATCCAGTTCAAGCCGCGTGAGCAATGGCGCGCCGGCATGACGACCGACAAACTGGTCGAGGAGCTCGACCGCGTCGTCAGGATTCCCGGCCTGTCGAACATCTGGGTGCCGCCGATCCGCAACCGGATCGACATGCTCGCCACCGGCATCAAGAGCCCGGTCGGCATCAAGGTTGCGGGCGCCGACCTGCAGCAGATCGACCGCATCGCCGCCGACATCGAGCGCGTGGTACGCAAGGTGCCGGGGGTCTCGTCGGCGCTGGCCGAGCGGCTCAATGGCGGGCGCTACATCGACGTCAAGATCGACCGCGACAGCGCCGCCCGCTACGGTTTGAACATCGCCGACGTGCAGGGCATCGTGGCGGCTGCCATCGGCGGCGAGAACATTGGCGAGACGGTCGAGGGCTTGCAGCGCTTTCCGATCAGTGTGCGCTATCCGCGCGAGCTGCGCGACTCGGTCGAGAAGTTGCGCGCCTTGCCGGTGCTGACCGCGCGCGGTGCGCAGATCCGCCTGGGCGACGTGGCCGCGATCGCCATCGTCGACGGCCCGCCCATGCTCAAGAGCGAGAACGCGCGCCTGTCGGGCTGGGTGTATGTGGACATCCGCGGCCGCGACCTGAGCTCGGCGGTGCACCAGATGCAGCAGGCGGTGGCGCGCGAAGTGCCGCTGGCGGCCGGCTATTCGGTGTCGTGGTCGGGACAGTTCGAATACCTCGAGCGCGCCACGGCGAAGCTGAAAATCGTGGTGCCGGCGACGCTGTTCATCATCTTCCTGTTGCTGTACCTGACCTTCAAGCGCTTCGACGAAGCGGCCCTGATCATGGCCACGCTGCCGTTCGCCCTGGCCGGCGGCGTCTGGCTGCTGTGGATGCTGAACCACCGCCTGTCGGTGGCCAGCGGGGTAGGCTTCATCGCGCTGGCCGGGGTGTCGGCCGAATTCGGCGTGATCATGCTGCTCTACCTGAAGCATGCCTGGGCGCTGCGGGAAGCGGATGGCAGGCACACGCAAGCGGACTTGCTGGAATCGATCCGCGAGGGCGCGGTGCTGCGCGTGCGTCCGAAGGCGATGACGGTGGCGGTCATCCTGGCCGGCCTGGTGCCGATCATGGCCGGCAGCGGGACCGGCTCGGAAGTGATGCAGCGCATCGCCGCGCCGATGGTGGGCGGCATGCTCACGGCGCCCCTGCTGTCGATGTTCGTGGTGCCGGTGGTGTTCTTGCTGTTGCGCCGGCGCGGTTTGAAAACCGCTTGCGTCACCTAGAATGATGGCCTTGTGAGGCGCTCGGGTCCCTGGGGTTCCGTCCTGCGATTTTGCCCCTGATTTTTGGGCGACATGTAAGGAACGGCCCGCAGACGCGACTGTCGTACTCCTACCTCTGATTCGGGTGTTGCCATGCCAGTCGATCTTGCCACCCCCGCCTTCCTGGCGGCCGTCGCGCTGAGCGCCCTGATGGGGTTCGCCATACAGCGCGGCGCCACCTGCAGCGTCGCGGCGATCGACGAGATCATCGACCGCCGCAGCGCGACGCGCCTGCTCGGCATGCTCGAGGCAGCGCTGTGGGTCGCCGGCCTGTTGCTGCTCGCGTCGGTGCTGCATCTGACCAGCTTCTCCGCGCGCGGCTATCAACCGTCATGGGGCATGGCGATCGGCGCCGTGCTGCTGGGCCTGGGCGCCTGGGTCAATCGCGCCTGTGTGTTCGGCGCGGTGGCCAGGCTGGGATCGGGTCAATGGTCCTACCTGGCCACGCCCCTGGGCTTCTATCTGGGTTGCCTGGCCTACAGCATCTTGCCCGGCCTGCCGCGCGCGATGCCGGCCCATGCCAGCTCGCCATTGCTGGCGACGGGGCCGTGGGGCGCCTTCGCGCTGCTCGCCTTCATGCTGTGGCGCGCCGCGCGCACGCGGGCGATCTGGTCACCTGGAGCGGCGACGGTGGTGATCGGGATCGCGTTTGTCGCGATGCTGGTGCTGGTTGGCGAGAGCTGGGCCTACACGGATGTGCTGGCCGAATTGTCGCGCGGGATGGGCATGCACCTGGCGTGGCGCGGCGTGCTGCTGCTCGCTTTGTTCGGCGGCGCGCTGCTGGGCGGCTACACGGCGCGATTGTGGAAGCCCGCCGCCATGTCGTGGCGCTTGCTGCTGCGTTGTTGTTGCGGGGGCGCCCTGATGGGCGTGGGCAGCCAGATGATTCCAGGCTCGAACGATGGCTTGATCCTGCTGGGACTGCCGTTCCTGTGGCCCCATGCCTGGATCGCATTCCTGCTCATGTGCGCCACCGTCGCGGGCGCGATCCTGCTGGGCCGCGAGTAACATTCAGGCGCCGGCGTCGACGGCGACCTGGTTGCGTCCGCCATGCTTGGCCCGGTACAGGGCGCGATCGGCGGCGGCCACCAGCTTCTCCGGCGAGGGCGCATGATCGGGGTGGTAGGCGGCGACGCCGAAACTGGCGCTCAGCGTCACTTGCTGCGCCGGGCTTGGGAACACGGTGGCAGCGATCGCCGCGCGCAGTTTTTCGGCCAGCAGGGCCGCGGCCGGCGCGTCGGCACCCGGCAGCAGCAGGCACAGTTCCTCGCCGCCGTAGCGGCCCGCGCTGTCGGTGATGCGGATGCGTTCGCGCAGCAGGGCACCGACCGCGGCCAGCACCGCGTCGCCGGCCTGGTGACCGTAGGCGTCATTGACCTGTTTGAAGTGATCCAGGTCCACCATCACCAGCGCCAGCGCGCCGCCAAAGCGCTGGCAGCGTTCCACTTCCTCGCGCAGGCGCGCCATCAGGGCGCGCCGGTTGAGCATCCCGGTCAGTTCGTCGATCGTGGCCAGGGTTTGCATCGCCAGGTAGGCTTGCTCCAGTTCGTGGCTGCGGGCGCGCAGCTCGATCAGGGACATGACCTGGTGCGCCAGGCGGGCGAGCATATGCGTGGTGGCCGTGTCCAGCTCGCGCACTTGCTGGTCGAGCACGCACAGGCTGCCGATCCGGTAGCCGTCCGAGCTGACCAGGTTGGCGCCGCAGTACATGCGGTAATGCGGCGGGCCGAGCGTGGGTGGCAGCCCGGCCGTGCGCGGGTCGCCCGCCAGGTCCGGGATGTACAGGCCGCGCTCCTCGAGGATGGCCCAGGAACAGTAGTCGGCGTCGCGCGGCGCTTGCACCGCGCCCGAACCGTGCGCCGATTTGAACCAGACCCGGTTTTCATCGACCAGCGAGACGAAGGCGAACTGCGTGCCGCACAGTGCCGCCGCCATCTCGGTGAGAAAGTCGAAGTCGGCCTCGGCAGGCGTGTCGAGCAGGCGGTAGCGGTGCAGCGCGGCGAGCCTTTGGGCTTCGTCGGCCGGCAGCGGAATACGCAGTGGCTGGTTCATGCGCTCTCCCGGCGGGACATGCGCCCGCCCAATCCGGTCATGGTAGCACTGCGCGGCGCCCATGGGCTCAGCTTTCGCGCTCGATGTCGGCGCTGCGCGTGAAGCGCAGATGGGTGATGTCGACCGAGAAGAACATGCCCCAGGTCCATTCGACGAAGATGCGCAGCTTGCGCCGCCGGGTCGGCATTTGCGACAGGTAGTAGGCGCGCCAGGCCAGCCAGGCGAGCAGTCCGGAGACCGGCACGCCGAAGATCCGGGCCACGCCCTTCATGTGGCCGATCGCTGCCATCATGCCGCGCGAGCGGTAGTTGAATGCGCGGCCGGGGCTGCCGTTGAGGCGCGCCAGCAGGTTGCGTGCCATCAAGCGGCCTTCCTGCACGGCGAATTGGGCGGTCGGCGGGGCCGCCTGGCCGTCGTGCGCGTTGGGCACCAGGGCGCAGTCGCCGATCGCCCACAGCCCGCCCTGGCCGGCCACGCTGCAGTCGCCCTGCACCGGCAGGCGACCCCGTTCGAGCGCGATGCCAAGCTGCTCGATGAGGCCATTGGTGCAACTGCCAATGGTCGAGATCACCGTGCCCGCCTCGATGAAGCCGGCGGCCAGGCCGACACCGCCGGCGTCGATATGCAGCGCGCGCTGGCCGAACTGCACGTCGACGGCGCGCTTGCGCAGCGAGGCGAGGGCGGCCGCGCCCAGCGCAGCCGGCAGCTCGGGCAACAGGCGCGCGCCATCCTGGAGCAGCGTCACCCGGATCGCGCTGGCGTCCACGTGCGGGTAGTAGGGGCGCACGCTGGCCAGGAAGTCGACCAGTTCGCCGGCCACTTCGACCCCCGAAAAACCGCCGCCGATGATCACGAAGTGGCCCAGCCGGCGCTGCTGTTCGGGCGCCGCATCGAGCTCCATGCGCGCCAGCCGGCGCAGTACCGTGTTGCGGATGTGCATGGCGTCGCCGACCGTCTTGAGCGGTAAGGCATGCTCGTGGGCGCCGGGCATCAGGTCGAGCCGGGCACGGTTGCCGCAGGCCAGGACCAACTGGTCGAACGAGAGCGTGAGCGGCCCCGACAGGCTGTTGCAGCACAGGGTGCCGGCGGCCAGGTCGGTCGCCGTGACGCGCCCCATGATGAAGCGGGCGCCGCCGCGCGCGTCGAACAGTTCGCGGATCGGCGCGACCACCTGTTCCGGAAACACCGAGGCGCCCACCGCTTCGGGCAGCATGGGGCTGAAGGTGGTGTAGCTTTCCTCGCTGATGACGAGCAGGCGGTAGCCGGGCGGCAAGCGCCCGTCGAGACCGGCGATCGCCGCCGTGCCGGCGAAACCGCCGCCCACCACGATGACATTTTTGACATTGTTCACTGGGACACCCTCCGTTCTAGCTGTTCGGTCGGGCGCGGCGGCGCATCCTTACAAAAAAAGCAGGGCCGGCATGTCAGGTTTGGCGCCGGCGCCGGACCAAGCTGCACCCGCTTCGGGACAAGAACTCAAGGACAGACTATGTTGACAGGTAAGACCGCGCTGGTGACCGGCTCCACCAGCGGAATAGGGCGCGCCATCGCCGAGGCGTTCGCGCAGCAGGGGGCCAATGTGATATTGAACGGCTTCGGCGATCCGGGCGAGATCGAGACCTTGCGCTCGGCGCTGGCGGCGCGCCACGACGTGCAGGTCAGCTACGACGGCGCCGACCTGTCGGACTGCGCAGCGATCGAGGCCATGATGGCGCGCGCGCTGGGCCAGTTCGGACGGGTCGACATCCTGGTCAACAATGCCGGCATCCAGCACGTGGCGCCGGTCGACGATTTCCCGCTCGAGAAATGGAACGCGATCCTGGCGCTGAACCTGTCGGCCAGTTTCCACACGGTGCGCCTGGCGCTGCCGGGCATGAAAGCGAACGGTTGGGGGCGCATCGTCAACGTTGCCTCGGCCCATGCGCTGGTGGCCTCGCCGTTCAAGTCGGCCTACGTCGCCGCCAAGCACGGCGTGGCCGGTTTCACCAAGGCCGTGGCGCTGGAAGTGGCAACCGCGGGCATCACCATGAACGCGATCTGCCCCGGCTACGTCTGGACCGCGCTGCTTGAGCGCCAGATCCCCGAAACCGCAAAGGCGCGCGGCATGTCGAACCAGCAGGTGATCCAGGAGGTGCTGCTGCATGCGCAGCCGACCAGGCAGTTCGTCACCGTCGACCAGGTCGCGGCGCTGGCCTGCTTCCTGGTGTCGGAACAGGGCGCGTCGATGACCGGCGCGGTGATTCCCATGGATGGCGGCTGGACCGCGCAATAAAGGAGCGATGAGGTGAATCATCAAGCAGAGAAAACAGGAGCGGCGCGCGCCGGCATGCCGGGCCAGGTGGTGCTGGTGTTTCAGGGCGGCGGCGCGCTCGGCGCCTACCAGGCCGGCGTGTACGAAGCCATGCACGAGGCGGGCATCGAACCGGACTGGGTGATCGGCACCTCGATCGGCGCCATCAATGGCGCACTGGTGGCTGGCAACCGGCCCGAACACCGCCTCGAGCGGCTCCAGCAGTTCTGGGAGCGCATGCAGCACCACAGCCGCAGTGCCATCGGCTTCAGCGACAAGCTGGTCAGCCTGGCCATCATCGCGCAGGGCATCCCGGCCTTCTTCAAGCCCAACAGCCTGGCCTGGCGCGGTCCGGACGCGGTGCTCGCCCTTGAACAGGCGTCCTACTACAGCACCGAGCCGCTCGAGCGCACCCTGCGAGACCTGGTCGATTTCGACTACCTGGCCGATGGGCCGACCCGCCTGACGGTGGGCGCGGTCAACGCCCGCTCGGGCCAGATGCGCTACTTCGACAGCAGCGTCGAGACGCTCGGCGCGGCCCACGTGATGGCCTCGGGCGCCCTGCCGCCGGCCTTCCCGGCAGTGCGCATCGACGGCCAGCCGTACTGGGATGGCGGGATCTATTCGAACACGCCAATCGAGGCCGTGCTGGAGGACCGGCCGCGCCGCGATTCGGTGATTTTCTCGGTCCAGGTGTGGAACCCGCACGGGCCGGAGCTGGCGTCGCTGGCCCAGGTGATTGGCAAGCAGAAGGACATCCAGTTCGCCAGCCGCGCCAGCCACATCGAGAGCCAGCGCCAGCTGCACCGCCTGCGCCACGTGATCCGCGAACTGGCCGCACAGATGCCGGCCAAGCTGCGCGCCTCGCCCGAGGTGGCCGAACTGGCGGCCTGGGGTTGCGGCACGACGATGCACATCGTCAAGCTGAACGCGCCCATGCTCGATGGGGAAGACCATGGCAAGGACGCCGATTTCAGCACGCGCGGCATCCGCGAGCGCTGGCTGGCCGGCTACTGCGACACGCGCAGCATACTGGCGCGCCAGCCCTGGAACGCCGCCGTCGATCCGATCGAGGGTGTGCTGATCCACGAGCCGTGAGCGGTGCCCCGTCGCTCCTCGACGGCGCGCATTGGCGGACTGTTTGGAATGCCGCGACCCTCAGGCGGCCGGGCCGAGGCGGGCGGTCGCCCCTTCGACCAGGGTGGCCGAAAACACGCGCCGCTCGGGGCCGTTGTTGCCCGATATGATCAGCTTGGTGAGCATGTCGGCCGCCGCCTGGGTCATGGTCTGGACCGGCTGGCGCAGCGTCGTCAGCTGGTAGCTGAGCCAGGCCGAGGGGGCCATGCCGTCGAAACCGGTGATCGAGAGCTGGCCCGGCACGTCGAACTTGAACTCATGGCGCGCGCAGTCGAGGCAGCCGATGGCCATCACGTCGTTGGCGCAGATGAGCGCGTCCGGCGGGCCGCCCAGTTGCTCGACAATGGAGCGCAGGCCGCGCGCGCCGCTCTCGTAGTCGTAATTGCCGCTGACCACCAGTGGCGCGGCCAGGCCCAGCTCGGCGAGCCGTTCGGACACGCCGCGCCGGCGGTCTTGCGCGATGACGGAATCGGCCGGCCCGTCGATCATGGCGAAGCGACGGTGGCCGCCCGCGGCCAGGCGCGACACCAGGGTGCGCGCCGCCTCGCCCTGGTCGCACACGATGGCGTTGACGGCCTTGTCGCGCAGGCTGCGGTTAAACAGCACGAACGGCACGCCGCGCCGCTCGAATTCGGCCACCTGCTCGTTCGACAGGCGCGCCGCCACCACGGCGCCGTCGACCTGGTGCTGCCAGACGTCGGCCAGGGTCTGATCGATCTCGCCCTCGCGCGGCAGGCTAAACAGCAAGATGCGCATGCCGCGCTGGGCAAAGTGCTGGCTCAGCTCGGCGAGCACGTCGGGGAAATGCAGGGTCACCAGTTTCGACAGGATCACCGCCACCAGGTTCGAGCGGCGCGTGATCAGGCTGCGCGCGGCCGCGTTGGGCGTGTAGTCGAGGTCGCGCGCGGCCTTCATCACGCGCGCGTAGGTCGTCTTCGAGACGCTGGCGCCGGGCTTGAAGCAGCGCGACACGGCCGACTGCGACACCCCGGCCAGGATCGCCACATCGTAGGACGTCACGCGCCGCGACTCGCGGTGGATCAGGGCCTTGATGTCGGCGATGGTGTGGCTCAGCGGCGGCGTGGAATTGGTCATGGCGATCGAATCGGACTGGGCCGGAAAGGGGCTCAGGCAGTGTAGCGTAAGTACTTCCCGTATGACAACAAATTTCCACATGGAAATGTCCCTTGTGTGTGATTTTCCACATCGCTGTTGCAAAATGGTGCGCGGCGCCGGGCCCGGCGCGCCAGGGTTTTTCCGCAGCCGGTGGAGAATCTGCTAACATACCGCCCCTCATCTATGAAGGGTCCCATGGCACATGCTTGCGGCGTCGATTTCGGCACCTCCAATTCCACCGTCGGCTGGGTCCGGCCCGGCCAGCCGGTCTTGCTGGCCCTGGAAGAGGGCAAGGCGACCTTGCCCTCGGTGGTGTTCTTCAACGCCGACGACGACGAGGTCAGCTACGGGCGCGCGGCGCTGGCCGGCTACCTGGCCGGCTACGAGGGGCGCCTGATGCGCTCGCTGAAAAGCTTGCTGGGCACCAGCCTGATCGACGGCCAGACCGAGGTGGGCGGGCGCGCCTTGCCGTTTCGCATGCTGCTGTCCCACTTCATTGGCGAACTCAAGCGGCGCGCCGAACTGGCCGCCGGCCGCCCCTTCACCTCGGCCGTGTTCGGCCGCCCCGTGTTCTTCATCGACGACAGCGCCGGCGCCGACCGCCAGGCCGAGGCCACCCTGGCCGAGGTGGCGCGCGCGGTCGGCTTCAAGGACATCGCCTTCCAGTACGAGCCGATCGCCGCCGCCTTCGACTACGAATCCCAGATCCGGCGCGAAGAACTGGTGCTCATCGCCGACATCGGTGGCGGCACCTCGGACTTCTCGCTGGTGCGCCTGGCGCCCGAACGGGCCGCCAGGGCCGAGCGGCGCGACGACATCCTGGCCACTGGCGGGGTGCACATCGGGGGCACCGATTTCGACAAATACCTGAGCCTGGCGTCGGTGATGCCGCTGCTGGGCTACCAGTCGCTGCTCAACAACGACAGCGTGATCCCGTCCAGCTATTACTTCAACCTGGCCACCTGGCATACCATCAACCTGGCTTACACCAAGAAGGCCTGGACCCAGCTGGCCGACGTGGCGCGTGATGCGCGCGAGCCGCACAAGCTGGCCTGCCTGCAACGCCTGATCGACGACCGGGCCGGCCACTGGCTGGCCATGAAGGTGGAGGAGGGCAAGATCGCCCTGTCCGATGCCTGCGAAGTCGAGCTCGAACTGGAGCGCCTGCAGCCGGCCCGCAGCGTGACGCTGCAGCGCGGCCAGTTCGAGGCGGCCATCGGCCAGCTGGTCGCCTCGGTCGACCAGACCGTGCTCAAGCTGCTGGCCGACGCTGGCGTGGCGCCGGACGCGGTCGACACCGTCTTCTTCACCGGCGGCTCGAGCGGGGTGCGCATGCTGCGCGAGCGCATCGGTGCGCTGGTGCCCAAGGCGCGCAAGGTCGAGGGCGACCTGTTTGGCAGCATCGGCGCCGGCCTGGCGCTGGACGCCGTGCGCAAGTTCGGATGAGCAAGCCGATGCCTGCGATCGTCATGCTCGACTTCGAGACCACCGGGCTGTCGCCGGCGATGGGCGACCGGATCACGGAAGTGGCGGCGCTGCGCATCGTTGACGGGCGCGTCACGCAGCGCTTCGTCTCGCTGGTCAATTGCGGGGTGCGCATCCCGTCCTTCATCACGGGCCTGACCGGGATCAGCCAGGCCATGGTCGACCGTGCGCCGCCGGCCGCGCAGGTGGTGCCGGCCCTGCTCGAATTCATCGGCGGCGACCTGCTGGCGGCCCACAACGCCAGCTTCGACGAAAAATTCCTGCATGCCGAGGCTGGACAGCTGGGCCTGCGCGCCGGCCATGGAGGCTTGGTCTGTTCGCTGAAACTGTCGCGCCGGGTGTTTCCGGGCCTGTCCAGTTACAAGCTGGGACAACTGTCGGGCCAGTTGGGCATCCGCTTTCGCAGCGCCGCCCACCGCGCCGAATCGGACGCCGAAGTGGCGGCCGAAGTGCTGCTCCATATCGGGCGCCAGCTGGACCGCCAGTACGGGCTCGACGGCATGGCGCCCCAGTTGCTGATGGCCATTAACAAGCTCAGCGCGGCCAAGGTGCCGGCCTTCCTGCGTCAATACGTGCCAGAAAAATAAAAGTTTGAATCCGCGCCGACGGCATTACAATACCGCCATCATGACCCGCCATTCCATCGTTCGCGTATTGCTCTCGCTGTTGCTGCTGATGTCGCAGCAGATGGCGACTTCGCACGCGATGTCGCACCTTGGCACTGCCCGCGCCGCGGCCGCGCTGGTCCGGGCGCACACGGGCGAGCTCGACGACGTGGCCAAGGCGCTGGCCCAGGACCAGACCTGCAACCAGTGCCTCGCCTTCGCCCAGCTGGCCGCGCCGCTGGGCAATACCCCGCGCATGTTCGCACCGGCCGAGCTGGTCGCGTCGGTCCGTGCGGCGGCCGCCTCCCAGCCAGGCTGTGCACGCACCGTCTGCGTATTCCAGTCGCGCGCTCCCCCTGTCGCCGCTTAGAGAACTGACTGCCGGGCCGTCCCTTGCGGGATGCGGCTCGCCTTTCCCTATTTGCACAGGCTGACCATGTTACGAAAAACCGTATTGACGGCGGCGCTCGCTGCCGCCTTCGCACACCCCCTGTCCGCTTGCGCGGCCGATGACAAGGAGCTGGCCGCGATCCGCGCCCAGATCGCCGACATGAAGGCGTCCTACGAGGCGCGCCTGCAAGCGCTGGAAGCGCGCCTGCAAGAAGCCCAGGCCGCCCCGGCGGCGCCGGTCGCCCCGCCCGTGGCGTCGAACAACGCCTTCAACCCCGCCATCTCCATGGTCCTGGGCGGCACCATGAACAATCTGTCGCAAGATCCTGCGCGCTACCGCCTGCAGGGTTTCGTGCCCACTGGCGGCGAGGCCGGCCCCGGCAAGCGCGGCTTCAACCTGGGCGAATCGGAGCTGACGATGGCGGCCAATATCGACCCCATGTTCGCGGGCCAGTTGACGTTTTCCATGACGGGCGAAGACACGCTGGGCGTGGAAGAGGCGTTCGTGCAGACGCGCGCGCTGTCGAACGGCCTGAACCTGCGGGTCGGGCGCTTCCTGTCCTCGGTCGGCTACCTCAACAGCCAGCACGCCCACGCCTGGGACTTCGTCGACGCGCCGCTGGCCTACCAGGCCTTCTTCGGCGGCCAGTACAAGCCGGACGGGGTGCAGGCCAAATGGCTGGCGCCGACCGACACCTTCCTCGAACTGGGGGCCGAACTGGGCAGTGGCGCCAGCTTCCCCGGCAACGGGCGCAGCAAGAACGGCTTCGGCGCCGCTACTGTGTTCGTGCACGCTGGCGACGACATCGGCAATTCGGGCAGCTGGCGCGCCGGCCTGTCCTACCTGCGCACGGGGGCCGCCGCGCGCAGCTTCGACCAGGACGTGCTCAGCGTGGCGTTCGACGGGCGCAGCAGCGTGGCGGTGGCCGACGCGATCTACAAATGGGCGCCCAACGGCAATCCGACCCAGCAGAACTTCAAGCTGCAGGGCGAGTATTTTCGGCGCAAGGAAAGCGGCAGCCTGGCCGCCGAGGGCAGCAGTGGCAACTACGACAGCAGCCAGTCCGGCTGGTATCTGCAGGGCGTCTACCAGTTCATGCCGAACTGGCGCGCCGGCCTGCGCTACGAGCGCCTGGACTCGGGCACGCCATCGATCGGCCTGCTGCGCAGCGGCGCCCTGGCGCCCGACGCGCTGGCTTCGCTGGCCGCGTACACGCCCCGGCGCAGCAGCTTGATGCTCGACTACAGCCCGTCCGAATTCGCGCGCCTGCGCCTGCAAGTGGCGCGCGACCAGAGCCGTCCCGGCGTCACCGACAATCAAATTTTCCTGCAGTACATCATGAGCTTGGGCACGCATGCTGCCCACGCGTTCTAAGGAGTGAATATGTTCGAACGATCCCCGTCCCGCCTCGCCGCCCTGTTGCTGGGCGCTTGCGCGCTGCTGCCGCTCGGCGCCCATGCCGCCGTCAACGTGCTCGCCTGCGAACCCGAATGGGAAGCCTTGACCACCGAACTCGGTGGCGACAAGGTCAAAGTGAGCAGCGCCACCAATGCGCTGCAAGACCCGCACCGGGTCGAAGCCCGCCCCGGCCTGATCGCGCGCACCCGCAACGCCGACCTGCTCGTGTGTACCGGCCTGGAACTGGAAGTGGGCTGGTTGCCGGTGCTGGTGCAGCAGTCGGGCAATGCCAGGATCGCCGTTGGCCAGCCCGGCCATTTCGAGGCCGGCAGCGTGGTGCCGCGGCTCGACGTACCGAGCAAACTGGACCGTAGTGAAGGCGACGTGCACGCCGCCGGCAACCCCCATATCCAGCAAAATCCGCACAACATCGCGCTGGTGGCGGTGGCGCTGGCCCGGCGCCTGGGTGAAATCGATTCGGCCAACGCGCCCTTCTACCAGGCCCGGCTGAAGGACTTCAGCGCACGCTGGACGGCGGCCATGGCGAAGTGGGAGCAGCAAGCGGCGCCGCTGCGCGGGGTGGCCGTGGTCGAGCACCACAAGAACATGGAGTACCTGATGGGCTGGTTGGGCATGCACCAGGTCGGCACGCTCGAAGCGAAGCCCGGGGTCGAACCGAGCGCCGCCCACCTGGGCGAATTGCTGGCCCAGCTGCAGCGCCAGCCGGCCAGGATGGTGCTGCGCGCGGCCTACCAGGACACGCGCGCTTCCCAGTGGCTCTCCGAGCGGGCCCACATCCCGGCCGTGATGGTGCCATTCACGGTGGGCGCCGACGACAAGTCGAAAGACCTGTTCGCCCTGTTCGACACCACCGTTCAACGCCTCACGGACGCGGCCAAATGAACCCGAGCGCATTTGACTTCATGATCATCGTCCCGGCCTTCCTGGCCGGCCTGCTGGTGCTGGCGACCCACATTCCGCTGGGCGCCCAGGTGCTCAAACGGGGCATCGTGTTCATCGACCTGGCGATCGCCCAGATCGCCGCGCTGGGCGTGATCATCGCCGGTTCGGGCGACCTCGATCCGCAGGGTTGGGCGGTGCAGGTGGCGGCCGGCATCGCCGCCTTGCTGGGCGCCTTGCTGCTGACCTGGACCGAGAAGCGCTGGCCGGAAGTGCAGGAAGCCCAGATCGGGGTGATGTTCATCCTCGCCGCCAGCGCCGGCCTGCTGCTGGTTGCCCACAATCCGCACGGCGGCGAGCACTTGCAAGACTTGCTGGCCGGCCAGATCCTGTGGGTCAGCTTCGGCCAGCTGTTGATGCCTGCCATCGGCGCGGCCGTGATCCTGGCGGTGCTGGCCTTCTTCAATGACCGCCTGAAGCGGCTCGGCTTCTACCTGGTGTTCGCGCTGGCCGTGACGGCTTCGGTGCAGCTGGTGGGCGTCTACCTGGTGTTCGCCAGCCTGATTGTGCCCAGCCTGGCGGTGCGCCACTACCGCGAGCGGCTGCGCCTGCCAATCGCCTACCTGACCGGGGTCGGCGGCTACGGCGCGGGCCTGGTGCTCTCGACCATCCTCGACCTGCCCTCGGGCGCGCTGATCGTCTGGTGCCTGACCCTCTTGGCCATGGTGGTGTATGCCTGCGGCCCGAAACCGGAGGCGGCGCTCGCCTGACAATTTCCCCCGCAACAAAACCCCGCCGCGAGCGATCCCGGCGGGGTTTTTTTATGCCCTCAATCGTGCGCCGCACGCCGCACGCTTGTGCGGAGTCAAACCGTGCGCGCAGCGGGCCATTACACTTTTAACAATACTTACCGGCTCGCTTCGCGCCAGTCACCACCAATTTCAAACGATAAACGGCCAGCCTCCGGAGGATTCGCAATGAACCGCCAGAATATTTCTCGCGAAAACTATCAAACCTATGTGTGGTTTCGCCAGGCGGCCGAGCGCGGCGACGCGTATGCCCAGTTCAACCTCGGCCTGATGTACAAGAAGGGCGAATGCATCGAGCGCGATTACGCGCGCGCCTTCAAGTGGCTGCGCCAGGCGGCGCTGCAGGGCCTGGCATTCGCCCAGAACCACCTCGGCGCGCTCTACTACAACGGACGCGGCATCGAGAAAAGCGACACCGAGGCGGCTTACTGGTTCCGCCATGCGGCAGAGCAGGGTGACGCCTCGGCCCAGCAAAACCTGGGCCATATGTACAAGAAAGGGCGCGGGGTCGAGCAAAGTTTCGAGCTGGCCCTGGCCTGGTTCTACCGGGCCGCCGAGCAGGGCGTGGCCAGCGCCCAGAGCTTGCTGGCCGAGTGCTATCTGCACGGCCTGGGCGCGCCCTTGAACTACCCGCTGGCCGTGGCCTGGTTCCGCAAGGCGGCCGAACAGGGCGAGGCGCATGCCCAGCTGAACCTGGGCCTGATGTACAAGCGCGGGCAGGGCGTCGAGGCCAGCGACGCGCTGGCGCTGTGCTGGTTCCGCCAGGCTGCGGCCCAGGGCAACCCGGTGGCGCAGCGCCAGCTGGGGGTGGCCTATGCCGACGGCCTGGGCGTGCCGGTCGACCCCTTGCGCGCCTTCGCCTGGCTGCAGCGCGCCGCTGAGCAGGGCGAGAAGGACGCCCAGTTCAACCTGGGGGTGATGCTGGCCACCGGCCAGGGCGTCGAACCGGACGAGGCGCGCGCCCTGGCCTGGTACTTGCGCGCGGCCGAGCAAGGTCACATGCTGGCCCAGTACAACCTGGGCAGCATGTATGCCAACGGCCGCGGCGCGGCGCGCGACGAGCAGCGCGCGCTCGACTGGTACCGGCGCGCCGCCGACCAGGGCGCGGCCAACGCCCAGTTCAACCTGGGTGTCATTTATGCCACCGGCCAGGGCGTGGCACGCGACGATGCCTGCGCGGCCACCTGGTACCGGGTGGCCGCCGAGCAAGGTGACGCCAGCGCCCAGAACAACCTGGGCGTGATGTACGCGAACGGCCAGGGCGTGCCGCAAGACGACCGCCAGGCCGTGTTCTGGTATGGAATGGCGGCCGAGCAAGGCCATGCGCTGGCGCAATACAACCTGGCTGGCATGTACAACTCCGGGCGCGGCGTGGCGCGCGACTCGGTGCGCTCCTACATGTGGATGCTGCTGGCCGCCGATGCCGGCGACGAGACCGCCAGCGCCAACAAGAGCACGGTGGCGCGCCGCTTGACGCCGTCCGAAATCGGGGCCGCGCTCGACCTGTCGCGCGAATGGCAACTGGTGCACAGCGTTGACGCTGCGCGGGCCAATTGCTGAGCCGGGACGGCGCCATTGTTGCGCCAGATTTGTTGCAGCCGTAATTTTTGCCACCCTCCAACCGGTTTCGACACGAATGCCGTACCATATGGGGTAACGAGCTCTGCCTCCCATACCCCGTGCCCATGAAAATCGTTCTTCGTTCGCTCCTCGTGTCCCCCCTGTTACTGCTTGCCGCAACGGCAAGTGCAAGTGGCGTCGCAGTCCAGGTTCACGACGCAGGCGGCAAACCGCTGGCCGATGTCGTCGTGTTCGCCGAACCTGAATCCGGGGCGGTGCCCAAGGCGCCCAAGGCCGCCGAAATCGAACAGCGCGGCCTGCGCTTCCTGCCGCTGGTGAGCGTGATCCAGACCGGCAGCAAGATCTCGTTTCCGAACAACGACAAGGTACGCCATCACATTTATTCGTTCTCGCCGGCCAAAAAGTTCGACCAGAAGCTGTACTCGGGCGTGGCGGCCGAACCGCAAGTGTTCGACAAGCCCGGCACCGTGGTCTTGGGCTGCAATATCCATGACCGGATGATCGCCTACGTGAAGGTGCTCGATACGCCGTTTTTCGCCAAGACCGACGCCAGCGGCATGGCGCGCATCGAGCTGCCGGCCGGCGGCAAGTACAGTGTCAAGGCCTGGCATTTCAATATGGTCGGCGCCACGGCCGAACAGGCCATCGCCGTCAAGGCGGGCGAGGCGCCGACCACGGTGAGTTTCGCGATGACGATGAAGCCGCCCTCGACCGATCCCGAGTCGGACCGACCGGGCTATTGATGATGCGCCTGCAATTTCGCAGCCTCGAGTGGCGCATCGCCACGCTGTTCCTGGTGCTCATCATCGTGGTGCAGGTGCTTGGCCTGTTCGTGCTCCAGCGCGGCATCGACGACAATGCCCGCGCCGGAATCGGGGTCGAACTGGTCAACGGCGAAAAAGTGTTCCGCAAGCTGATGGAGCAAAGCGCCCAGTCGCGCCGTTTCAGCGCCCAGGTGCTGGCGCGCGACACCGGTTTCAAGGCAGCGGTCGGGAATGGCGACCGGGCCACCATCGAGTCGGCGCTCGAGAACAGCGGGCGGCGCGCCAAGGCTGGCCTGACGATGTTGATCAGCGCCGAGCGCGAGGTCAGCGTCACGACCGGGGTGGGCCAGTCGGCGCAGCTGGCCAAGCTGGTGCTGTCCCTGCTCGACCGCGCCGAGCAGAACGATGGCGCCAACGTGGTGATGGTCGTCGACCGCAAGCCGTTCCAGATTGTCGTCCTGCCGGTCAAGGCGCCGGCCACCATCGCCTGGGTGGTGATGGGTTTCGCCATCGACAGCCAACTGGTCAACGGCATGAAAGAGTTGTCCGAGCTTGACGTGGCGGTGCTCACGCGCGAGCAAGGCGGCGCCTGGTTGCCGCTCGACGCGACACTGCCGGCCGAGGTCATGCAAAAGCTCGCCGTCGACCTGGCCAAGGTGCCCGATTTGCAAGTGCGGCCGTTCGACCTCGATGTCAACGGCAGCCGTTACAGCGGGCGCCTGGTGGCCATCGGCGGCGACACCGGGCGCGGCGCCAGCGTGCTGCTGGCGCGCTCGATCGACGAAGCGACGGCCCAATACGCGAGCCTGGAGCGCACGCTGCTGGTGCTGACCGTGTTCGGGATCCTGGTCGCCGCGATTGCCAGCGTACTCACTGCCAAGCGCATCGCGCAGCCGCTGCGCCAACTGGCCAATACCGCCCGGCGCCTCGAGCGCGGCGACTATCGCGGCGAGATCGATTCCAAGCGCATCGACGAGATCGGCGCCCTGGCCAAGGCGTTTGGCAGCATGCGTGACGGGATCGCCAAGCGCGAGCAGGAAATCCGGCGCCTGGCGTATTGGGATCCCCTGACCAACTTGCCGAACCGGGCCCAGTTCGTGCTGTTGCTGAACGAGGCCATCGGCGAAGCGCGCAAGCGCGAGCATCCGGTCTACGTGCTGATGATGGACCTGGACCGCTTCAAGCATGTCAACGACGTGATGGGACACAATTTTGGCGACGCACTGTTGCGCCAGGTGGCCGAGCGGCTCCAGTTGCAAATCATCGATGGGCACGCCGAGGCGCAGGTTGCGCGCCTGGGCGGCGACGAATTCGCCGTGCTGCTGCCCGGCTCGGACATGGAGGGCGCGCAGATGTTCGCGGCCAAGGTGCTGCACGCGCTGGAGCAACCGCTCTCGCTCGACGACCAGACGGTCGACATCGGCGCCGGCTTGGGCATTGCCGGCTTTCCGATCCACGGCAAGGATGCCGAAGCGCTGCTGGCGATGGCCGAGGTGGCGATGTACACTGCCAAGCAGCGCAACGACGGCGCGGTGGTCTACGATCCTTTGATCGACAAGGGCAGCGACATCAGTCTTGGCTTGCTCACCGAGCTGCGCAACGCGATCGAGCGCAATGAATTTCGCCTGCATGTGCAGCCCAAGCTCAGGCTCGATACCGGCGAAGTGGTCGGGATTGAATCGCTGGTGCGCTGGATGCATCCGGAACGCGGCAATGTGTATCCCGACGAGTTCATCCCGTTCGCCGAGCAGACCGGCTTCATCCGCGTGCTCACGCGTTGGGTGCTGGACCAGTCGGCCGCGCTGTGCCACCAGCTGGCCAGCCAGGGCATTCATTTGAAAGTGTCGGTGAACCTGTCCACGCGCGACCTGCTTGACCAGGATTTGCCGCTCAAGTTCAAGGAGATACTGGAGCGCCACAGCCTGGCGCCGTCCTCGTTTTGCCTTGAAATCACCGAGAGCGCGATCATGGACGACCCGGTGCGCGCACAGCAGACGCTGGAGCGCCTGCACGCGATGGGGGTTGATTTATCGATCGACGATTTCGGCACCGGTTATTCGTCGCTGGCTTACCTCAAGCGCTTGCCGGTCGATGAGCTCAAGATCGACAAATCCTTCGTGCTGAACATGGAGAACGACATTGGCGACACCAAGATCGTGCGTTCGACCATCGACCTGGGACATAACATGGGTTTGCGCGTGGTGGCCGAGGGCATCGAGAGCGAGGCCGTGTGGCGCCTGCTTGCGGCGCTGGGCTGCGACCAGGGCCAGGGCTACTTCATGAGCCGCCCGATCCCGGGCGACAAGCTGGCGGACTGGATCGCGAACTGGGTGCCGCCGGTGAAATCGTCGCTGCCCTACAACGACGATGCCGTCCTTGCCGCGCGATCCTAGTGTCTCGAGTTTGAAAAATCGTTGACGCAGTCGTAGGGTGGAAAAGCGCAGCGCATTCCACCAATGCGTGCGTCAT
>JAZJYV010000108.1:0-15898 GCA_040390195.1 Pseudomonadota bacterium
CCCCACCGTCTGCGTGCTGCCTTTCAGCGGGGAGGCGAACTATAGCAAACGGCTGACGAACTTGGCAAGCCTTTTTTCCAGGATGGCACTATGTTTGCTTATGCCAGAGGGTGGGCTGCGGAACGCGGCGCACACGCACTTTTACGCTCAAAACTGAGACAAGTGCTACATTTTGGGACAACCTCATTCCCATCCATGAGAGAGCCGCAGCCAAGGGCCCAACAGGAGACACGGCACCATGCACCGCCAGACTGTTCCAACGCTGAACAACACCGCCCCGCACGCCAAGGACCCCGACATGCCTGAAATTATTGAGACCTCGCATCAGCGCTCAGTGGCCTACGGGCTCTGTCCAGGCGCCCTGCCTGATTTCAGCCCCTTGGCCCGCAATGACTTGTCGTTCTTGATTGAGAAAAACCGCATGCTGCACATGCATGCAGTCCCTGCCATGGAAACGCTGTACCAGCAAATCGTCAACACCCACAACATGGTGATCCTAACCGATGCCAGCGGCGTGATCGTCCACTCGCTGGGCGACGACGACTTCCTGGAGAAAGCGGACCGGGTCGCCCTGGCGCCGGGGGTCGCCTGGTCGGAACAGAGCAGGGGCACCAATGCGATCGGTACTGCGATTGCCGAAAAAGTGCCCACCCTCGTTCATGCGGACCAGCACTACCTCTCGGCCAATCACTTCCTGACCTGCTCGGCCGCACCGATCACCGACTACCAGGGCAATGTGGTGGGCGTGCTCGACGTTTCGGGCGACCAGCGCAGTTTCCACAAGCACACCATGGCATTGGTGCGCATGTCGGCACTGATGATCGAGAACCAGCTGTTCTCGGCCGCCTTTGAAGACGCCATCACCTTGCACTTCCATGCGCGACCCGAGTTCATCGGTACGCTGATGGAAGGCATCGCCTCGTTTACGCCCGGCGGGCGATTCTTGTCGGCCAACCGCAATGGCCTGTTCCAGCTGGGCCTGTCGTTTTCGGCGCTGCAGTCGCACACCTTCAGCTCGCTGTTCGGCTTACCGGTGTCGGCCCTGTTCGACCACTACCGCACTGCCAGCCCCGGCCTGCTGAACTTGTGCATGCACAGCGGCGTGCGGGTGTACGGGCGCGCCCAATTGCGCCTGGCACACGGCGGTCATGCACTGACCAACCAGCACGAAATCAGCAGTGCGCCCAGTCCGCAGGCGGCCACCAGCGCGGCCAACGCGGCGCGCCGCTTGTCGGGCTTGCGCTACCTGAACACGGGCGACGCGCAACTGGAACTGGTGATCGACAAGGTCAACAAGGTGCTCGGGCGCGACATCCCCATCCTGATCATGGGCGAAACGGGCACCGGCAAGGAATTGCTGGCGCAAGCGATCCACAACGATTCGCCACGCGCCCTGGGACCTTTCGTGGCCGTCAATTGCGCATCGATTCCTGAAACCCTGATCGAATCCGAATTATTCGGCTATGAGGACGGGGCTTTTACCGGGGCCCGCAAGAAAGGTTCAATCGGCAGGATATTGCAAGCCAATGGCGGCACGCTGTTCCTCGACGAGATCGGCGACATGCCTTTCGGTTTGCAGGCGCGCCTGTTGCGCGTGCTGCAAGAGCGCATGGTGACGCCGCTCGGCAGCGACAAGTCGATCACCGTCAACGTCGAGCTGATTTGCGCGACCAACCACAATTTGCGCGAGCGCATCGCCAAGGGTTTGTTCCGCGAAGATCTGTATTACCGTTTGAACGGACTGGTCGTCAAGCTTCCACCGCTGCGCGAACGCACCGACCTGGAAACCGTGGTCAAAAAGATCCTGTCGACCGAATCGAACGGCGGCAATTACAAGATGTCGGCCGAAGTACTGCAACTGTTCCGCCAGCACAAGTGGCCAGGCAATTTCCGCCAGCTGACCAACCTGCTGCGCACGGCCATCATCATGGCCGGCGATGAACGCGAAATCAGCCAGCGCCACATGCCGGACGACTTCCTCGACGATATCGAAACGGGACAAGCCACCCACGTGGGCGCCAATGCCGACAAGATGATCGCCAGCGGCGCCAACCTGGAACAGATGGAGCAGACCGTCATCCTCAAGGCGCTCGAAGCGAACGGCGGCAATGTGTCGGCCACGGCGCGCGCGCTGGGCGTCTCGCGCAATACGATTTACCGCAAGGTGCCAGGCATCAAATAGGGCTGCCCGACACCGAAAAATTTGGCGACTTCCACACGACGCCACGTTTGTTGATGGTCAGGATATCCACGCCAGGCAAGCGCGCGGCCAGGGCGTGGGCCTTGCGCGCGCCCATCACCATGAAGGCGGTCGACAGGCCATCGGCTTGCGAACCGCTGGCCGCCAGCACCGTGACGCTGGCCAGCTCCTGCGGCGATTCTCCGGTGCCCGGGTCCAGCACGCCGTGTTGCACCAGGTCCGGATTGAAGCTCGCCTCATAATTGCCCGAAGTGGCCTCGCAGCGGCCATCCGTACGGGCCAGCGCGACCGTCGCGCCGGGAATTCGGGGATGCAGGAATTTCAGTACTGCTTGAACCACGCCGCGCGCACGCATCGCCGCCAGCGCCAGGTCCGCGGCATAGCCAGGTGCCAGTCCGTTGAGTGTAATGGCCATGCCAGGCTTCTTCAGCCTGGCGCTGGCGCAATCGAAGTCCACATGGCTCCAGTTGCTGCGCGCGCGCGGCGCCTCTTGCCGCACACGCTGGGCCGTGATGTCAAACGCGCCGCGCGTCAGTTCCGACAGCGCGCGCGCCTGGCCCAGCAGCGCCAGCAAATGTGCATCGGGCCGCTCCAGCCTGCGGTCGCGGTTGAGCCGAAACAGCTGGCTCTCCGGCGCCTCGGCACTGAGCAGCCGCGCGATGCCGGTGGCCGCATCGAGTGCATCCTCGATCGCCAGTTCGGCCTCGCGCCGGTTGGCATGCGCCACGCTCACTTCGATCGTCGTGCCGAAGGCCGGCGTCGTCGCAGTCAGGCGCATGTCCTCATCTCCTAGAAGAAAATGATCCCGCCGATCGAAACGCCATTCATGCGCGTCGACTTGCCGCTGAACGCTTTCGAACGGGTTTGCCCGACTTCGCCGACCAGTGTGATCACACTGTTGAGTGCATAGTAGGCGCCGCCGGTCAGGTTGGCGTTCGACTTCAGGCCGTGGGTGCCAGGGGTGTTGTCGTCGTTCTTGCTCAAGCCATACGACAGGCCCATTTTGAGTTTGTCGGCCGCCTTGAAGGTCGCTTGCGCCAGGTAGTTCTTCGACTTGGTGTCGCCCTGGTCGGCGTCGGACAGGATGCCCAGCGCCTTGCCGCCCTGCACGTTGACCAGCACGCCGAATGGGCCGCCGTTGTACGAAGCACCGGCTTCCAGGCCGTGCATCGTCAAGTCGCCCAGGCCAGGTGTCACCGAGACGAACTTCTGCGACTTGGCGCCGATCCAGCCTTTGAAGCCGTCGCCGGACATCGTCAACTGGGCTTGCACTTGCGGGCTCGACTTGGCCGAATAGGCCGAACCGGCGATCACGGGCGTGTCGGCCACGGGGCTGACCACGGCGATGTCGACGCCGACGCCGGAACCGGACTTTGGCGCGCTCCAGGCGATCATGCCGTAGTTGCCCAGATAGCTGTAGCCGGCGCCGATGTGGCCCAGCGCAACGCGGCCGCGCTGGGTCGCTTGCACTGGCGCGCCCGAGCCGAGCAGGGTCATGTCGCTGAGGATGGCGTTGGCGCCGAAGATGCCGTAGTCGCGGCCCAGCTTGACGGTGCCGATCTCGCCGTTGCCGAACGTGAAGTAAGCCTGGCGCACGTCGACCACGCTGTTCTGGCCAATGGCGCTGTCGGTGGCGGTCGAATTGTAGATGCCGATGAGCGCCTTGACGTCGTAATCACCCTGCTTCGACGCTGCCGAAGTGACCAGGCCGTTCGGCAGCAAGCCGTTGCCGATCGTGGTGCGGTTGCCTTGGCCGCCGCAACCGAGGCCCTTGTCGCCCAATGCCAGTCCGCCCACGGCGTCGCCCGAGCAGGATACGGCCGTGTAGTAGGCGTTCACGATGCCGCCGACCGACACGGTCCAGTCGCCGCTCTTGATATCGACTGCTTGGGCTGCCTGCATGCTGGCCGCAGCGATGGCGGTCATCAAGAAAATCTTCTTCATGGGTTCTCCTCTTTCTGTTTTATGGTGGTGGATACATCAAGTGATGTCATGTAAAGGATGGCAATAAGCGTGCCCAGTCTTTTACAGGGGGAAAGCGCTGATCCGGCCCGAACTGTTGTGCTGTAACTGACCAGAGCGCTGTTGCGCTGTTCTGTTTTTGAGCGCAGCGCGCCGCGGACAAAAAAAATGGCGGCCGAAGCCGCCACAAAAAACCGTTCAGCCAGGCCGCGAAGATTGGCCGGCCGGACGGTTACACCCTCAACCTTTCGGCGCCAGCTTGAACACCCACACTGAGCCGCCCTGCTCCAGGAAATTGACCTTCTTGGCGACTTCGCCGCCCCACAGAGGAACCGCGCCGCCCCAGCCGGAAACCACGGCCACATACTGCACGCCGCCATCCTGCCACGTGACCGGTGGCGCCACGACGCCCGAGCCGGTCTGGAATTTCCACAGTTCCTTGCCGGTCTTGGCATCGACCGCCTTCAGGAAGCCTTCCGGCGTGCCGTAGAACACCAGGCCGCCCGCGGTCGCCATCACGCCACCCCACAAAGGCGCCGTGTTCTTGATCTCCCAAACCATCTTGCCGGTCTTGGGATCGAGCGCGCGCATGGAACCGATGTAGTCATCGTTGATCGGGCGAATCGTGAAGCCCGCGCCCAGGTAGGCGCCGCCCTTCTTGTAGCTGACCGGTTCGTTCCAGATGTCCATGCCCCATTCATTGGCCGGCACGTAGAACAGTTTGGTCTGCGGGCTGTAGGCCATCGGCATCTGGTTCTTCGCGCCCAGGAAGGCTGGCGCGGCGAACACGGTCGAACCTTTTTTGCCGTCTTCACCCTTGGTCGGATCGCTTGGACGATTGGCCGCAATGAAATTCGGGCGGCCCGTCTTCAGGTCGATGCTGCTGGCCCAGGTGATCTTGTTGACGAAGGGGAAGGCGTTCTCCAGCTTGCCGTTTTGGGCGTCGACCACGTAGAAGAAGCCGTTGCGGTCGGCCTTGCCGCCGAAGCGCTTGCCGTCCATGTCGAAGGTGACGAATTCGTTGGCACCGTCAAAGTCCCAGGAATCGTTGGGCGTGTTCTGGTAAGCCCATTTGATCTGGCCGGTTGCAACATCGATGGCGACGGTCGACGAGGAATACAGGTTGTCGCCAGGACGCAGGTGGCTGTTCCACGGGGCCGGATTGCCGGTACCGAAATAGGCCAGGCCGGTTTTGTTGTCGAAGGTGCCGCCCATCCAGGTCGAGGCGCCACCGGTTTTCCACAGCTCGCCCGGCCAGGTCTTGTTGGTGGTGCCGGACACGCCGTTATCGCTGGCCTTGCCATCCTTGTCGTACTTGTAGCCCATGTGGCCTTCGACCGTCGGACGCACCCAGACCAGCTGGCCGGTCATCGGGTCGCGCGCCTCGACGCGACCGACGATGCCGAACTCGCCGCCCGAGACACCGGTCAGCAGCAAGCCCTTGGCGATCAAGGGAGCGGCCGTCATCGAATAGCCGGCTGCGTAGTCGTCGATCTTTTCTTTCCAGACCACCTTGCCGGTGTTCTGGTCGAGCGCCACCAGCTGGGCGTCGAGCGTGCCGAAGATCACCAGGTTGCCGTACAGGGCGGCGCCACGGTTGACCACGTCGCAGCAAGGCATGATGCCATCGGGCAGGCGATGTTCATATTTCCACAGCTTGGTGCCGGTCTTCAGGTCGACTGCGAAAATGCGCGAATACGACGCCGTCACAAACATCTTGCCGTCATGAATCAGCGGCTGCGATTCCTGGCCGCGCTGCTTCTCGCCGCCGAACGACATCGACCAGGCTGGGACCAGCTTGCCGACGGTCTTGGTATTGATCTGGGTCAGCGGCGAGAACCGCTGGCCTTCCGTGCCCATGCCCGACGACAGCACGCTGCTGGTGTCCTTGGACGCGTTGGCCAGCATGGCCGTAGTCACGTCGCCCGCTTGCGCGACGCTCACTGCCGCCACTGCAATTGCCATCCCTATCATTTTCTTTTGCACAGTCTTCTCCTTGTTATAAGAATTTATTGTTCACGCTGGATTGCCGGTGTGGCATTTAGCAAGCGCAACTCTTCGTCGCTGAACAGGCGCGAGCGCGTCAAGAAGCGCCGCCCTGTTCCGTTATCGAGTGAGAACATACCGCCGTTGCCGACGACCACATCGATGATCAACTGGGTATGCGCCCAGTATTCGAACTGCTCCAGTCCCATGTAAAACGGCGTGCCATCGAAATTGCCGAGATAGACATCGGTATCGCTGAGGTTGAATTCACCAGCCTGGTAACACATCGGCGCGCTGCCATCGCAGCAGCCCCCCGACTGGAAAAACATGAGCGGGCCGTGGCGCTGACGCAGCTCGGCGATCATGGCCAGGGCTGCATCGGTGGCAACAACGCGGGCAAGCGCGTGTTTCATGGGACACTCTCCCGAAGCAGTTAGAAGAAGCCCAGCGCGTTCGGGCTGTAGCTCACCAACAGGTTCTTGGTTTGCTGGTAGTGGTCGAGCATCATCTTGTGATTCTCGCGCCCGATGCCCGACTGCTTGTAGCCGCCGAACGCAGCGTGGGCTGGGTACAGGTGGTAGCAGTTGGTCCACACGCGGCCAGCCTGGATGGCGCGGCCAACCCGGAAGGCACGCGAACCGTCACGCGTCCACAGTCCGGCACCGAGGCCGTACAGGGTGTCGTTGGCGATGCGCAGCGCGTCCGCTTCATCCTTGAAGGTGGTCACCGACAGGACTGGCCCGAAGATCTCTTCCTGGAAGATGCGCATCTTGTTGTTGCCCTTGAACACGGTCGGGGTGACGTAGAAGCCGCCGGCCAGGTCGCCTTGCTGTTCGTTGCGTGCGCCGCCGGCGAGCAACTCTGCGCCTTCCTGCTTGCCGATGTCCATGTAGGAGAGAATCTTCTCCATTTGTTCCTGCGACGCCTGGGCGCCGATCATGGTCGAGCTGTCGAGCGGGTTGCCCTGCTTGATGGCGGCCACGCGCACCAGCGCGCGCTCGATGAATTTCTCGTAGATCGATTCCTGGATCAGCACGCGCGACGGGCAGGTGCAGACTTCACCCTGGTTCAGGGCGAACATGGCGAAACCTTCGAGGCACTTGTCGAAGAAGGCATCGTCGGCGTCCATCACGTCTTCGAAGAAGATGTTCGGCGACTTGCCGCCCAGTTCCAGCGTGACCGGGATCAGGTTCTGCGCCGCGTATTGCATGATCAGGCGGCCGGTGCCGGTTTCGCCGGTGAAGGCGATCTTGGCGATGCGCTTGTTCGATGCCAGCGGCTTGCCGCACTCGAGGCCGAAACCGTTGACGACGTTCAGCACGCCTGGTGGCAGCAGGTCGCCAATCACTTCCATCAGCACCATGATCGAGGCAGGGGTCTGCTCGGCCGGCTTGAGCACGACGCAGTTGCCGGCGGCCAGGGCAGGCGCCAGTTTCCACACTGCCATCAGGATCGGGAAGTTCCAAGGAATGATCTGGCCGACGACGCCGAGTGGCTCGTGGAAGTGATAAGCGTAGGTCTCGCTGTCGATCTGGGCGACCGAACCTTCCTGGGCGCGGATGCAGCCGGCGAAGTAGCGGAAATGGTCGATTGCCAGCGGAATGTCAGCGGCCATGGTTTCGCGGATCGGCTTGCCGTTGTCGATGGTTTCGGCCGTCGCGATCAATTGCAGGTTGGCTTCCATGCGATCGGCGATCTTGTTCAGGATGTTGGCGCGCTCGGTTTGCGAGGTCTTGCCCCAGGCGTCCTTGGCCGCGTGGGCGGCGTCAAGCGCCAGTTCGACGTCTTCGGCGGTCGAGCGTGCGATTTCGCAGAACGGCTGGCCGGTGATCGGGGTGATATTGGCGAAGTATTCGCCCTTGACCGGCGCGACGAACTTGCCACCGATAAAGTTGTCATAGCGTTGTTTGAAGGGATTTGCAACGCCCAGTTTGCTGATGTCCGCGAGATTCATGTCATCCTCTTTCCGAAGTGTGTTGTGGTGTGGTGTGATGCTCAGTGGGGTAATCGCAAGGGCCGTGCCAGCGTGGGCAATTGCCCTGTTTCAGAGTGAGGACACCCTGTGCGCGTGGGGAAAGACCTTGTTCACGGTGTTGGTTTTCTGAACAGGTGTGTTCGCGGGCGGAGCAGTGGTGGACGGCGCTGCGCTTTTCCATCCTGCGATTGGCCTTGATGCGGGCCGTCCCGACTGCGTGAAGGTTCTTGCGGGGCAGTCGAATTCTTCTCAAGCTCGCCCGGTGGCGCCGACAAACGGGCCACGCGCCCTCCACCAGTGTTCCGTCAGGGACCAGTGACAGCTGTCCCATTTCGGAACAGTCAGCGGATCACCACCCCCCATGGCAGTTCGCCGACCGCGATGTCGCCGGTTCGCAGATTGGTCGCGGTATCGATCACGGACACGCTGTTGGAGCGCCCATTGGCCACGTACAGCTTGGCACCGTCGGGCGTGAGCGCCATGTTCCACGGCCGCTTGCCCACTGCGATGGTCGCGCTGACGACGTTGCGGACGGTGTCGATCACCGTCACGCTGCCGTCCTTGCCGTTCGAGACATACACCCGCAGGCCGTTTGGATGGACCGCGATCCCGTTCGCGTTTTTGCCGGCCGCCACTTTTGCCAGCACCTGGCGCGTGGCCAGCTCGATCACATAGACGGTGTTGACCATTTCACAGGCCACGTAGGCCAGTTTGCCGTCCGGCGAGTAGCCGATGCCGCGCGGGCGCAGCCCCACCGCCACCTTGCCAACCTGCCGGCGCTGCGCCACGTCGATCAGGTCAACCTGCTCGGCTTCCTCGGCGCTCACCAGCAGCCAGCGTCCGTCCGGGCTGAACACTGCATGCTCTGGGTTCTTGCCTTCGACCTTGATGTCGGCCA
This sequence comes from Pseudomonadota bacterium, assembly GCA_040390195.1. GTDB lineage: Bacteria > Pseudomonadota > Gammaproteobacteria > Burkholderiales > Burkholderiaceae_D > Telluria_A. The sequence goes on from JAZJYV010000108.1 coordinate 9,022, forward strand.
GCTGCTGGCCCGACCGGGCATCGAGCAGGGTCACGCTGTTGCTCTCCTCGACCGCGATGGCCACCAGGGCGCCGTCGGCAGAGACATTCACCCCTTCTGGCGACTGTCCCAGCGCCACGGGCGTGGCAGCGCTGCCACCGGCTGCGTCGAGCCTCAGCAGGACGCTGTTCGCGGCATCGGTGACGAACAAGGTCTTGCCGGCTGGCTCGCTGGCGATGCCGCGCGGCCGCTTGCCGGCAGCAATCTGACGCACCACCTGATCGGTCGCGGTGTCGATCACGCTGACGGTCCCCGATTTCTCGTTTGAGACATAGGCGAAAGGCCCGGCGCAGGCAGTGCCGCCAAGCAGCGCGCCACCTAGGCAAAGTGCGATCAATTTCATGGTCTGGCTTTCAGAAGGGGCGCCGCTCGTGCACGCATAGGGAACACCATGCAATCGGCATGCCACCGTTCGGGCTTGGCAGGTATATTGCTTATGTTGTTGAACAGAACAACACCCTCTCGGAGACATCATGAAATATGCATTACGCTTGAACGCCATCGCCAGCCTGTTTGCCGCAGGCAGCACTGCGTTCGCGGCCGACGCCCCGCCCGATCCCGTCACGCCACTGGCGGACGTGGTCGTGGTCAGCGCCAGCCGCGTCGCCCACAGCAGCTTCGACCTGCCGGCGGCCATCGCCGCGATCGACGCGGAGCACATCCGCGATGCCCAGATGCGCGTCAACGCCTCCGAGTCACTCAGCGCGGTGCCCGGCCTGGTGGTGCAGAATCGCCAGAACTACGCCCAGGACCTGCAGATTTCCTCGCGCGGTTTCGGGGCGCGCTCGGCGTTCGGTGTGCGCGGCGTGCGCTTGATCGCCGACGGCATTCCCGCCACCATGCCCGATGGCCAGGGCCAGGCTGCGACATTCAACCTTGACATGGCCGAACGGATCGAGGTCTTGCGCGGCCCGTTCTCGGCCATCTACGGTAACCATGCCGGCGGCGTGGTCCAGCTGTTTACGCGGGATGGCGCCGGGCGCCCAACGGCAGAGCTGAGCACCATTGCCAGCAGCGATGGCGGGCGCAAGTTCGACCTGAATTCACAGGGCAAGAGCGGCACGATCGGCTACGTGGTCGATGCGTCGCGCTTCGAGACGGACGGTTACCGCAGCCATAGCGCGGCCTTGCGCGACCAGGGTTTCGCCAAGCTGACGCTGGCACCGACCGAAACCAGCAGCGTGACTGTGGTGGCCGGCAATCTGCGCCAGGACGACACCCAGGATCCACTTGGTGTGAGCTGGGCCACCTACCGGGCCAATCCGCGCGCTGGCGAAATCGACAGCACCGATACGCAGCTGCCCAAGCGCACGCTGGCCGAGCGCTACAACACGCGAAAAAGCATCGACCACCAGCAGCTCGGGGTGGCTTGGGAACAGCGCTTTGGCGAACAGCAGCTGCGCCTGACGGCCTACGGCGGCAACCGCTCGGTGATCCAATACCAGGCATTTTCCAAGGCACTGCAGGCGCCCGCCAGCCAGGCCGGCGGCGTTGTCGATTTCGACCGCGCATTCGATGGCGTCGACCTCGGCTGGTTCGGCGCGTTTGCGCTGGCCGGCGGCAAGCTCACAACGACGGTGGGCATCGAGTACGGCCATTCGAGCGATGCGCGCCGGGGCTATGAAAACTTCATCGGCACCGAATTCGGCCTCAAGGGCAAGCTGCGACGCGACGAGAGCGACGTCCTGACCAGCACCGATCCGTATGCCCAGGCCGAGTGGCAGGGCGGCGCATGGGTGCTCACGGCCGGCGTGCGCCATTCGCGCCTGAAGATTGGCGTCGATGACCATTTCCTAAGCAACGGCAACGACAGCGGCAACCTCGAGTACAGCCACACGACGCCGGTGCTGGGCGCCTTGCTCAAGCTGTCGCCAGTGCTGAACTTGTATGCCAGCGCAGCGCGCGGTTTCGAGACGCCCACGCTCAACGAGTTGTTCTATTCGGGCAGCGGCGGCGGTTTCAATTTCAAGCTCAAGCCTGCCGAGAGCACCCACGTGGAACTGGGCGTGAAAGCTTACCTGGGCGGCGGCACCCGGCTCGACGCTGCGCTGTTCCAGGTACGCACCACCGACGAACTGGTGGTCGACGCGGCGAGCGGTGGCCGCACCAGCTATCGCAATGCCAGCAAGACCTTGCGCCAGGGGGCGGAGCTGTCACTCGAAACGGCGTTCGGTGCCGGCTGGAGCGCGCGCCTGGCCATGACGAGTCTGCGCGCCGTCTATGACCAGGCTTTTGGCACGGTGCTCGCGGGCAGCCGCTTGCCGGGCGTGCCGAATGCGAATCTGTTCGGCGAACTGGCCTGGAAAAATACCGACGGCAGCCTTGGCGCCGCGCTCGAGACCATCGACAGCAGCAAGGTGTATGCGGAGGACGCGAACAGCGAGATTCCGGCGCCCGGTTATGGTGTGCTGAACTTGCGGGCGCAAGCGAAGCAGGATGGGGGTGGATGGGCGTTCAAGGAGTTTGTGCGGCTCAATAACCTGCTCGACAAAACCTACGTTGGCTCCGTGATTGTCGGCGACAGCAACAAGCGGTTTTACGAGGCCGCGCCAGGGCGCAACTGGATGCTGGGAGCGAGCGCGCAGTACCGCTTCTAGAATCTGGAAACTGGATGGCTTGTGAATGAATCGAAAATTTCACAAGTTTTCCGAGAAATCGACATACTCAGAATTTTGTAGGGTGGAGCCTCGAGGGGTTCCACCCTACAGAACCCGGTAGAAGTAGGTGGTGGAGCACAGGCCGCCTTCGGGCATCAGCGCGTAGCCGGGGATCACGCCGCACTGCTCCCAGCCGAGGCGGGCATACAGGCGCGCGCCGTCGCCATCGGTGACGGCGTCGAGCACCAGCAACGACTTACCGCAGTCGCGCCCCAGCTGCTCGGCGCCGCGCATCAAGGCCGCGCCAAGGCCGCGTCGGCGCGCGCGACGGTGCACCAGCATCTTTGCCAGGTCGGCCCGGTGCGGCTGGTTCTCTGGCTGCTCGAGCACCAGCTGCACCGTTCCCACGATGCCGCTGGCATCCTCCGCGATCAAGAGTGCGCGCGCACCGCGGTCAACCGCATCGGCCACCTCGCGCCAGAACGCCAACGCCTTGGCACGCGGCAAAGGGTGCATGAAACTGACCGATGCGCCGCCCGCCACGCAGTCGACCAGCAGCGTGGCCAGCCCGTCGAGCTGCGCATCGCTCACTTTGGGCAGGCGCCGGATCACGACCGGATGACTGGTTCTCGACATGGCTAATTCATTTTTGGGAAAGTACCAGCAATGACGACGGCGTAGCGCGCCTGCGTGCGGGTGGGATTGAAGAACATGACTGGGGCATCGAGCACCAGCGCCAGGCAGTCGCCCGCACCGAGGCGGTGGCACACCTCGCCCACGGTAAGCTCGATGGTCCCCTCGAGCACCCAGACCTGCTGGTCGACACGGCTTGCGCGCATGCCGGATTCATAGGCCACGCGCGCCTGCGCCGGGAAGCACACTTCGACAATCTGGATCGGTGACGGAAACCCGCCGGGCGAGACGTTGCGCCGCACATAGCCCGATTGCGGGTCGCGCCAGGTGGCTTGCCCGGCCAGGCGCGAAACGGGATCGGCGCTAATTGGCCGCACCTCGAACAAGGAAGCGAGGGTGACGTTCAGGCCGGTCGCCAGTTTTTCGAGCAGCACCGCCGTCGGACTGCTTTCGCCACGTTCAATCAGGGAAATCATGGACCGGCTCACGCCGCAGTGCCCGGCCAGCGCTTCGAGCGACAGGCCGCGCGCGGCACGCAAGGCGTGCACCCGCTCGGCGATGCGCCGATTCACATCCATGTCAGCATCTTCTATCATGGATTAATCATCCATGATAGTAGAAACACTGTCAAGCTACGGTTTGGCCAGCGCGACCCCATGTTTGGCGAAAATCGCCTTCAGTTCGCCATTGGCGGTCATTTCGTTGATGGCCGTCTGCAGCATCCGGGCCATGTCGGTGTCGCTCTTGCGCACCGCCATTCCCACTGCCCAGCCGGCGCGCGGCAGGCGCTGGAAGGCCACTTCGTGCACCGGAAAGGCGGGATCGCCGCGCATGACCGATTCGATCTCGGAACGACTGGCCAGCACCGCATCGAGTTCGCCGGCCTTGAGCTTCTGGAGCGCTTCGATCGCCGTGGGATAGATCTTGACCCCATCGCGATACATGCCATTGCCTTCGCCCAGCATCACCATGGCCGAAATTGACACCTTTTCGACACCGATGCGCTTGCCGACCAGCACGTCGAGCCCGCTGAATTCAGGCACGCTGCGCGCGCTGCGCACCAGGCGCACCGTCTCCACGTGGTAGGGGGCAAAGACCTGCACCTGCGGATTTTGCTGCATCAGGTGCGGGTCGACCGGCACATGCAGCATCACGTCGGCCGGTCCATATCCGAGGTAGTGGCCCTTCCAGACCATATTGCGCAGGTCGTCGCCCAGCTCTTCGCCAGCAGGGAAAGGCAGCAAGGACAGACGCAGGCCAAGCTTGTGCGCCAGCGCCTCGGCCAGGTCGACATCGATACCGCCGGCCTTGCCGGAGAACGGTGCGAAGTCGTTGTAGACCGCCACTTTCAGGTTGCCCGATTTCTGGATCTTGTCCCAGTCCGCGCGCGCCGGGACGGCCGCAAACAGGAATAGACAAGCGGCCGCCAGCGCAGCACCAAATCGAAGAATTCGCATGCGGTACTCCTAGTTGGATTCGCGCCGGCTTTCCAGGTAGGTCTTGATCGACCACATGGCTTCCTGGTTGAAGACGCCTTCAAACGGAGGCATGTAGACGGCGCCGTTGCGCACTTTGCCATGGCGAATCGAGGCAAGGAAGTAGGCATCCATCTCTTTGAAGCAGGCCAGCTTTTTTGCCTCGTTTTTCACGCCCACGCAATCGCGGTCGAGCAAGCGCAGGTCGGGCGCGATGCCGCCTGAAATGGCTTCGATGCCGTGGCAGCGCGCGCAATTCTGGTTGAATGCCGATGCGCCGATTTTCAGCGCAAGGGCGTTGGAACGGTACGGGTTTTCTCCGAGCCAGCCCTCGCCGAGCGCCGGCAGCCCGGTGGTGTCGACCGCCTGTGGTGTGACGTTGCCATGGGCCCAGGCCTGGAACGAGGCGCCGGCCGCCAGGACCAGCAGTGCGGCGGTGAGAGATCGAATCGGGTGTTTCATGTTGTCTCCTACGGATTATGGTGTGTAACCGTGTATGAGCAATTGGCATGCCACATGGTTGCGCAGGCGGCGCGCCGGTGCGCTGCTCCAATTTGGCACAGCTGTACCAGTCTGCGCGTCAGCGAGAGACAGAAGGCCGATGTGCTATCGTACGCGCCAACCATGACCCGATTCCCCTACAAGACCCTGATGGTCCAAGGCACTACGTCCGATGCCGGCAAGACCACGATCGTGGCGGCCCTGTGCCGCGTGCTGAAAAATGCGGGTGTTCGGGTTGCGCCATTCAAGCCGCAAAATATGGCGCTCAATAGCGCGGTGACGGCTGATGGGGGCGAGATAGGCCGCGCGCAGGCGCTGCAGGCAATCGCCGCAGGCGTACCGGCGCACACCGACATGAATCCGGTGCTGCTCAAGCCAACCAGTAACATCGGCGCCCAGATCGTCATCCACGGCAAGGTGCGCGCCGAAATGGATGCGCGCGACTATCACCAATACAAGAGCACGGCGATGCAGGCGGTGCTCGAATCGTATCGGCGCTTGCAGGCGCAATACGAGGTGGTGGTGGTGGAAGGCGCCGGCAGTCCCGCCGAAATCAATCTGCGCGACCGCGACATCGCCAACATGGGATTCGCCGAGGCCGTGGATTGCCCGGTGATCCTGGTGGCAGACATCGACCGGGGCGGCGTGTTTGCGCATATCGTCGGCACCTTGTTTTGCCTGTCGGAGAGCGAACGCAATCGGGTGATTGGATTTGTCATCAATCGCTTTCGCGGCGATATCTCGCTGCTCGAACCGGGTCTCGAGTGGCTGGAGCATCAGACCGGCAAGCCGGTACTGGCCGTACTGCCGTATGTGCAGGGCTTGTTCCTGGACGCGGAAGATGCAGTGCAATGGTCACAGGCGCAGCGCGGTGCGTTCCGCGTCGTCGTGCCATCGATGCCGCGCATGAGCAACCATACTGATTTCGATGCCTTGCGCGCGCATCCCGACCTCGATCTGCAATTCATCCGGGGCGGGCATGCAAAGCCTGGCGCCGACCTGGTAATTCTCCCGGGCAGCAAGAACACACGCGCCGACCTGGACTGGCTGCTCGAACAAGGCTGGGGCGAGTATCTGGCCCGGCACCTGCGCTACGGCGGCAAGGTAATTGGCATTTGTGGCGGTTTCCAGATGCTGGGCACCGGCGTGTCCGATCCGCATGGCGTGGAAGGGACGGCTGGCAGGTCGGCCGGGCTCGGCTTGCTCGAGATGGAAACTGAACTGACGCAGGAAAAGCGCCTGGCGCAAGTCAGCGGCCAATGCGACTTTGCCGATGCCAGCGTTGCCGGATATGAAATCCACATGGGCAGATCATATGGAGCGGCGCTGGCGCGCCCGGCGTTTCGGATTGAGGGGCGCGCAGAAGGGGCGCGCTCGGCCGATGACCAAGTGCTTGGCAGCTATCTTCACGGGATGTTCGACACGCCGCAAGCGTGCAGCGCGTTGCTGCGTTGGGCGGGCCTGGACAGCGAAATAACGGTAGATACGGCACAATTGCGCGAAGAAAGCCTGGAGTGCATCGCGCAAGCGGCGCTTCCTCTGTATGAAGCTTTGTGCTCGAATTTGAATCGTCGAAGCGCGTAGGGTGGAACAGGCGCAGCCGCCTTCCACCATTGCCAGCGCTCCGGTGGT
>JAZJYV010000109.1:0-29715 GCA_040390195.1 Pseudomonadota bacterium
TCGCCCATGAAGGCGAACGAGGCCGACACGCCGCCCATGGTCGGGTCGGTCAGCACGCTGATGAAGGGCAGTTTCTTTTCCGACAATTTGGTCAGCATGGCAGTCGTCTTGGCCATCTGCATCAGCGACAGCAAGCCTTCCTGCATGCGCGCACCGCCCGTGGCCGTGATGCAGATGAAGGGCACCTTCTGTTCCAGCGCGACCTGGGCGCCGCGCACGAAGCGCTCGCCGACGACCGAGCCCATCGAGCCGCCCATGAATTCGAATTCGAAGCAGGCCACCACCACCGGCAAGCTCATGATGGCGCCGCCGAGCACGATCAGGGCATCCGTCTCGCCCGTCGCGTCCATCGCCGCTTTCAGGCGGTCCGGGTATTTCTTGCTGTCTTTGAATTTGAGCGTATCAACCGGCAGCGTCTCCTGGCCGATTTCATAACGGCCACCTTCGTCGAGCAGGCCGTCGAGGCGCTCGCGCGCGCGGATGCGCATGTGGTGGCTGCACTTGGGGCAGACGTGCAAGTTCGATTCGAGATCGGTGCGGTAAAGAACGGCTTCGCACGACGGGCACTTGACCCACAGGCCTTCCGGCATGGTCTTGCGCGCGGCAGCGTCGGAACGCTGGATCCGCGGGGGTAGCAGTTTTTCCAACCAACTCATAGATTCTCCTTGTGCTGCAAGTCTTCAGTGGCCGTAGTTTAGCCGGTTAGGGGGCAAATGTCGAACCTCGACCAGCCGCGCGCAGCCCTCTTCATCAATAGTTCGTGCAATTGTCATGAAACTGCGCCGTACGCACGCCAACGTCAGGCAAAGCTTCTTCCCTCCCGCGACGGCCCTCAAACTTATCACAAAGCCAAGGGAAACGGAAAAATTTTCCATCAGCATTCCCTGACTGCAATTACGGTTGGTTTGTCCTGTCTAAAACAGCCACTTGGGACGATGTCGCGCATCGGCCATTGGCCTACAGTGGGTCAACAGCATCGAATCGGGCTGGACCAGGCAATACCAATGAATCGACGCTGTGCATCACCTTATCGACCCCTACCACAGAGAGGAAATCATCATGAACAGTATCAAGCGTTTTATGCAGGACGAAGCCGGCGTGACCGCAATTGAGTATGGCCTGATCGCCGCGCTCATCGCCGTCGTGATCGTCGGCGCTGTCACGACCGTCGGCACCAAGCTCAATTCCGTGTTTACGACCGTGACGACCAAGCTGACCCCGGCCGCCGCCTGAAATCGTACTGGCAGGAGCTCGAGCGCATGTTCAAGCCAGCGCAGGCTGGAGTGGACATGCCGCCGCCGAGCCCGGCGCGCCCGTGCACGATTGCCGACCATTTGCTACTGGAGCACCATGAACCCGACGTTCCATCGACGCATGCGCATGCTGACCGCAGAGGTCTTGCCGGTCTTGCGCGGGCATTACGCCCTGGCCGTGATCGTCCTGGGCTATGCCGCGCTGACGCTGGGACTGACCTGGAACCTGGCCACCCGGTATGACGGCAAAGTGATTTTCGTCGGTTTTGTCGGCTCGGTGCTGGCCGGCCCCATTTTTGCGTTGTGCGGCTACGCGATCTACATCATGCTGTTCATTCGCCCGTCCCGCCTGACCTTGTTCCTGCTTAGCAGCGTACGTGCCTACCTCACCCGTGCCCGCCTGCTGCACGCGCTGCCGGTGCTGGTGCTGCTGCCGGTCTTCGCGACCTGCTTCACCATCCTCAAGGGCGCCATCCCCTTCCTTCACCCCTTTGCCTGGGACCGCCGCCTGTCCGAGCTCGACCTGGCCTTGCACGGCGGCGTGGCGCCCTGGGAATGGCTGCACCAGGCGATCAGCGCGCCGCTGCTGACGGCCATCATCAACGGCGCCTACCACCTCTGGTTCTTCATCATGTTCGCCTTGTTGTACTGGCTCGCATTCACCATGGACCGGCCACGCCTGCGCAGCCAGTTCCTGTTGAGCTTCGTGCTGTCCTGGTTCCTCCTGGGGACGCTGCTGGCGATCGCCATGTCGTCGGCCGGGCCCTGCTTTTACGGACGCATCGTCGACCGCAACGATCCCTACGCCCAGTTACTGCAGCAACTGCACCAGAGCGACCTGCAGGTCAAGGTGCTTGCGCTCGATGTGCAGGACTTGCTGTGGAATGAGTACCAGGACAAGTCCGGCTATGCCTCGATCGGCATTTCCGCGATGCCCAGCATGCACGTCGCGACCTCGGTGCTGCTGGCGCTGGCTGGTTGGCAGATCAACCGCGCCGCCGGCATTGCCCTGTCCCTGTTCGCGCTGGTCATCCTGGTCGGCTCGGTCCACCTCGGCTGGCACTACGCCGTCGACGGCTATGCCGGCGCGGCCGGCGCAGGCCTGATCTGGCTGGCGGTGGGCGGCTACCTGAAGCGTTCGGAGGCCAGGCCATGAACATCGACCTGCTCACGCTGCTGCCCGGCCTGGTGCTGGGAACGCTGCTGGCGACGGCCGTGTGGCACGACCTGGCCACGCGCCGGATCCCCAATCTCCTGATCCTGCCCGGTCTGTTCGCGGGCGTGGCCCTGAACCTGCTGCTGCCGCCCGGCGCGGGACCGTTCCAGTGGCCGGTTGGCGGGATTGGCGGCGGTGCGGCGCTGGCCGGCGCCGGCGGCGGCCTGTTGCTGCTGCTGCCGATGTACGCGCTGGGCGCCCTGGGGGCCGGCGACGTCAAGCTGCTGGCGATGGTGGGCGCCTTCCTGGGGCCGCAGGCGATCATGGCCGTGGCGCTGTTGTCGCTGCTGGCCGGCGGCGTGCTGTCACTGGTGGTGGCGATCTGGCTCGGCGTGCTGCCCCAGGTGTTGCGCAATGTGTATGCGATGGTGTTCTCCACCGTGCTTCGCACCCTGGGCGGGGCCGGCGCCGCGCTCGACGCACCGGCCAGGCCAAGCGGGCGCCTGGCCTACGCTGTGGCCATCCTGAGCGGCACGCTGATCTACGCCGCCCTGCTGCACACCACCTTGCGGGAGTTCCTGTCATGAACCGGCTGATCGCACTGCTCCAATCCGGCCCCGCGAACTTGCTGGTGAGCGCCTTGCTGGCGATCACCTGGGCGATCTTCGCGATCGCGCACGTGCATGGCTTCCAGGCCTCGGGCAACTGGACTTACCTGCTGTTTTTCCTTGCCGAATCGCTGGCGGCGCTGTTCTTCCTGTTGCGCACGAGGCCAGTGACGGTCTCGACATCGGTGCTGGACTGGCTGCTGGCCATCGGCGCGACCTTCGGCCCCTTCCTGCTGCGACCGGCGGCCTGGGGTCTGGTGCCGGCGGCGGCGCTGCTGCTGGCGGCCGGCTGCCTGATGCAGATCGCCGGCCTGCTCGCGCTGAACCGCAGTTTCGGCCTGGTCGCTGCCAAACGGCGCATCAAGACCGCCGGCGTGTACCAGCTCGTGCGGCACCCGCTGTATGCGAGCTACCTGGTCTCGTTTGCTGGCTACCTGCTGAGCAACACCTCGATGCCGAACCTGCTGGTATGCCTGGCCGAGATCGCCCTGCTGCTGCTGCGCCTGGTGCGCGAGGAACGCCACCTGGCCCACGATGCCAGTTATCGCGCCTACATGAGGGAAGTGAAGTATCGACTGGTCCCCTGGGTTTTCTAGGGTGGGCCAGGCTGCAAACACGCTGAATCGAAAAGAGGCAATGACATGGACGGCATGGAGCACACACCCGATTTTCCGCGCGCCCCTTCGAACATCGAAGAGACCGGCTTGCCCTTTGTGTTCCTGGTCGAACTGGTGGCCAAGGTCTTGCTGATGCGCGGGCAACTGCGCCTGCCCGAACTGGCGAGCCACCTGAAACTGTCGATCAGCGTGCTCGATCCCCTGATCGCTTTCATGCGCGCCGAGAAACTGTGCGACACCAACCGGCGCGGCAGCAGCGGCACCGATGCCGACCTGAGCTACAGCCTGACCGACCTCGGCCGCCAGCGCGCCAGCTTGTTCATGCACCGCAATGCCTACGCCGGCGCCGCTCCCGTGACCCTGGCCGCCTATTGCGCCCAGGTCCGCCTGCAAAGCGTGACGCGCCTGCGCACCACGCAGCGCAGCATCGGGCGGGTCCTCAACGCGATGGTGATCGATGCGGCGGTGCTCGAACAACTGGGCGCGGCGATGAACTCGGGGCGCGCCATCTTCGTCTACGGGCCGCCCGGCAGCGGCAAGACCTTCCTGGCCGAGCGCCTGCATGCCCTGTTGCACGGAAATATTCTGGTGCCGCACGCGATCATGGTCGATGGCGAGGTGCTGCCGTTCTACGATGCGATGGTGCACCGGCGCGTCATCGACGCGGACCGCTCCGTCCTGCCCGATGGGCGCTGGCTGCGCATCGAACGGGCGACGGTGCTGACCGGGGGCGAGCTCACGCTTGACATGCTCGACCTGCAGTTCGACCCCGGCAGCCGCCTGTATCACACACCCACCCATTTGAAAGCGAACAACGGCATCTTCATCATCGACGACCTGGGCCGCCAGCGCTGCTCGGCGGTCGAACTGCTGAACCGCTGGATCGTCCCCATGGACCGGCGCGAAGACTACCTGACCTTGCATACCGGCTACAAGTTCTCGGTCCCGTTCGACATGACGATCGTGTTCTCATCGAATTTCGCACCGGACCAGCTGGCCGACGGCGCCTTCCTGCGCCGCCTGGCCTACAAGATCCATGTGGGCGCGCTCAGCACGGCCCAGTACGAGTCCGTGTTCAAAGCCATGTGCGTCGAATACGGCATCGCGTTTTGCGCCAACGCCTTCGCCTACCTGCTGCGCGAGCACCATGAAAAGGAAGGGCGGGCGCTGCTGGCGTGCTATCCGCGCGACATCCTGGGCCAGGTGCGCGACCTGGCCCGCTACGAAGAGCGCGAGCCCCGGCTGTCCGAGCCGATCCTCAGTTGGGCCTGGAACAATTACTTCACCGCAGCCACCGCCGCGCCGCTCGCCAGCACGGTGTTTTACGAACGCAGGAACCGCACAGCTAACCAGGAGAAATCATGAGAAACACACGCGCTTTGGTGATGATGGGCTTGGCGCTGATTCTGGCGCTGGGCGCCGTCGTCGTGGCCGCCCGCTGGATCAATGGCCAGGCGGCCAACGCGACCAACAAGGTGGCGGTGGCCCAGACCGACATCAGCCTGGGGGCCCGCATCAGTGCCGACATGGTCAAGATGGTTGACTGGCCCGCATCGGCCATGCCGCCGGGCGCCATGGTCGACCCCAAGCTGCTCGAGGGGCGCGTGGCGCGCACCACGATCCAGCATGGCGAGACGTTCATGGAAGCGAAACTGGCCCCGCCGGGCACCCTGGGCGGCCTGTCGGCCGTGGTGGCCGAGGGCAAGCGGGCCATGACGGTGCGCGTCAACGACGTGGTGGGCGTGGCCGGTTTCGCCCTGCCCGGCAATTTCGTCGACATCCTGGTCAACACCCAGGAGGAGCGCAAACGCAGTGCCGAGAACGCCAAGGATCCCAGCATCTCCAAGATCGTGCTCGAACGCATACTGGTACTGGCCGTGGCCCAGGAATCGGGCCGCGACGACACCAAGCCGAAGGTGGTCAACGCGGTGACCCTCGAGCTCACGCCCGAGCAGGTCGAAAAGCTCGACCTGGCGCGCAGCGTCGGTACGCTCTCGCTCGTCTTGCGCAACCAGATTGACCCGCAAACGGCCAGCACCGAGGGTGCGACCAAGACCAGCCTGCTCGATCTCAAGACCGCCGTGGCGGCACCGCCGGTCCAGCCGGCGGTGCTGAGGCGCGCAGCGCGCCCTGTGCCCATGCCGGCGCCGGCGCCGGCAGTCGAGCGGGTCGAACTGATCAAGGGGCTCGAACGTGCTACCCAACAATTCTGAGAACTCAAGGAGCAACACAATGAGCACCTACCGCACTTTGGCCAGTCGGCCACAACGGCGCCTGGCACTGGCAAGCAGTCTGTTGTTGCTGGCGACGGCACTGGCGCACAGCCAGACGGCCGACCTGCCGCGCAAGCCAGCCGCGAAGGCGGCCAAGCCCGCCATGCTGGCCGGCGCCGAGCCGGCCCCCCAGTACGCCGCGCTGGCGCCGCGCATCACGCTCGCTGAAGGCAAATCGACCCTGATGCGCCTGCCCTATGCGGCCAGCCGGATCTCGGTGGGCGACGCCCACACGGCCGACGTGATCTTGCTCAATCCCTCGGAGCTCTATTTGCTTGGAAAGAAACCGGGCGCCACCAACCTGATCGTCTGGAACAAGGACAAGGAGGCGACCATCGTCGACATCACCGTCGCCATGGACACCAGCGCCTTGCAGGCCCGCATCAGCCAGTTGTTCCCCAACGAGACCGGGGTCGTGATCCACTCCGCGGCCGACACCTTGGTCCTGTCGGGCATGGTGGCCGACGCGGCCAAGGCCGACCAGTTGCTGGCGCTGGCGAATGCCTATGTGCGCGGCGGCGCCAGCGAGAACCCGGGCACGATGGGCGCGCCCGGTGCGGCCGCGCCGGCCGCCACCACCTCACGCGTGATCAACCTGCTCTCGATCGCCGCGCCCCAGCAGGTCATGCTCGAGGTGAAGGTGGCCGAAGTGTCCAAGACGCTGGTCGACCAGCTCGGCGCGAGCATTGGCGCCAGCACCAACCGCGGCAACTGGACCTATTCCTTCCTGTCGAACCTGCTCACCAACAAGCCGGGCGTGGCCGACGCCTTCAACAAGAAGAACGGCAATTTCTTCACCATCGACGCGCAAAAACGCGACGGCCTGGTCAAGGTGCTGGCCGAACCGACCATCATGGCCATCAGCGGCCAGGAGGCCAGCTTCCTGGCCGGCGGCAAGATCTTCATTCCTGTCGCCCTGACCAATCCCGGCACCGGGGTGGCCACCATCACGCTCGAGGAGAAGGAATTCGGGATCGGGGTGCGCTTCACCCCGACCGTACTCGAAGGCGGGCGCATCAACCTGAAGGTGGCGCCCGAAGTGTCGGACCTGAACAAGGACGGCATCGGCATCACCGCCACCGGGGTCTCGACCACCGCCATCCTGCCCTCGTTCACCACGCGCCGCGCCAGCACCACGGTCCAGCTGTTCGATGGCCAGAGCTTCGCCATCGGCGGCCTGATCAAGAACAATGTGACCACCAACATCAAGGCCTTCCCCCTGCTCGGTGAAATTCCGGTGCTGGGGGCGCTGTTTCGCAGCAGCGATTTCCAGACCGACCGCTCGGAACTGGTGTTCATCGTCACGCCCCACCTGGTCAAGCCGCTGCCGCCTGACTACAAACTGCCCACCGACGGGTATACCGAACCGAGCCGCAGCCAGTTCTTCCTCGGCGGACGGATGGAGGGCGACCCGAAACCGGCACCGACCGCCGCCGCGCAAGCGCCCACCGGCTTTGAATTGCACTAGGAGACAGACCATGAAGCGCACCCTGTTACGCCCTTTCCTGCCCTGCCTGCTGCTGGCCCTGGGCGCCTGCAGCACCACCACGCCGCGCCTGGACCAGCAGTTCGGGGCCGCGCTCAACACCGTCAAGGCGCAGCAATGGCTGCACCCGGACGCGGCCCGCAACACCAATCCGGTGGCCGGCATGGACGGCCAGGCCGCCAAGAGCGCCTACGACAATTACCAGAAATCCTATCGTGCGCCGCCGCCCCCCACCGGCAGCTTCACGATCGGCCTGGTGCGCTAAAGGGGATGGCCATGCGACTGCATCCCGCCTCGCAGCACCGGCAGAAGGGCGCCACCGCCGTGGTGCTCGGCCTGATCTTGCTCGTCGTGTTCTCGATGGGGGGCGTGGTGGTCGATCTTGGACACATGTATATTGCGAAAGCCGAATTGCAAACCGTGGCCGACAGCGCCGCCCTGGCCGGCGCCCTGGAACTGGACCAGACCGCGGCCGGCATCAACAGCGCCGTCGCGAAGGGCCAGGCGATCGCGGCCAAGAACAAGTACAATTTCTCCAGCAGCGCCAGCCTGGATGTGTCCCGGTTCAGCTTCGGCGCCAGCCCCAGCGGGCCCTGGCTCGATGCCGGCGCGGCCGGCGCCAGTCCGGGCGGCCTCAGCTTCGTCAAGGTCGACACGGGCGACGTGGCGATCGACACGTACCTGATGCGGGTCGGCGCCGATGGCGTCAACGCGGTCAGTGTGGGCGCCAGCGCGGTGGCCGGGCGCTTCGTGCATGACATCACGCCAATCGGCGTGTGCGCGGCCGACCCGACTAGCCGCACCGACAGCTACACCTACCCGAGCGGGGCGAGCGAGATCGTTGAATTCGGTTTCCGGCGCGGCGTCGCCTACAACCTGCTGAACCTGGGATCGCTCGGCGGCGCCACCTCCGACCCGTACCAGATCAACCCGCTCGACGCGCCACCGCACAGCTGCAATTCCTCCAATTCGAGCACCGCCACGATGGCGCCTTACATGTGCACCGGGAAAAGCGCCGTGCTGTCGACCGGCATCGGCCAGGTCTACACCAATACCGGCGTCTCGGCCGGGCTAGACAAGGCGCTCAATTCGCGCTTCAACGATTATTCCGGCGGTTCGCGCTGCGATCCGGCCAGCGCGCCGCCGGACGTCAATATCATGGAATACCCGTGCAAGGGCGGCGGGGCGGGATGTGCCAGCAATTCCCCCCCCACCATCTGGATGCAGCCCGGCGCGAACGCCTTGCCCAGCCAGCAGGCCGTGTCGGTGACCGCCGCCAAGGTTCCGAATTACCAATTCCCGGCCAACGGCGCCCTGCCCTCGCCGGCCGGGTTCGCCCAGTTTTCCGAGTACGGCCCCTTGTGGGCCTATGGTCCAGCCTACCATGCCACCAGCGGGGCGCCGGCGGCTGACACGCCGTTCACAGCGGCCGAAGCGAATCTGAACCCGATGTACAGCAGCTCAGTGCCGGTGGCGCCCGATGGCTATATCGACACGGCCCAATATCCGACGACGCCGGGCAGCGGCTTCCCGGCCGGCACCGTCGGCGCGCCCTACAACCAGACTGGCAACGCCAGCTTTTTCACCGCCCCGGCCGGCCATGCAGGCCAGCCCGAGCGGCGCGTCCTCAATGTGGTGCTGGTCGACTGCCGCACCCCGCCGGTCGGATCGGCTTCCTGCGGGGTCATGAACACGGTCGGCATCGGCCGCTTCTTCATGCTCACCAAGGCCGATTTTAGTGGCGCGGGCACGCTCAACGCGGAATTCATCGGCCTGGTGTCGCCGTCGCCGACCTCTGAAATCAAACTCTACAGGTGAACCATGCGCCCCCGCCACCGCCCCCCCAGCAAGCCCGGCCAGGCCGGCACCAGCGCCGTCGAATTCGCGCTGGTGCTCACCTTGATGATCAGCCTGATTGCAATGGTGATCGACCTTGGCCGCAGCTTCTGGTACTACGACGCGCTGCTCAAAGGCACGCGCGATGCCGCGCGCGCCATGTCGGTGGCCGACAAGGCCGGCATCGCCTCGATCGCCGTCCCGGACGCAAGGCAACTGCTGGTCGAGGCGGTGAACGCGGCGGGCGTGCCCGGCTTTGGCAGCGCCAATGTGAAAGTGACCTGCCTTGACAGCGTCACCCTGGCCGACGCCACCTGCACCGACGGCACCGCGCCGGGCGGGGCGCGGGTCGAGATCATCGATTACACGGTCACCCTGGGCCAGTACGTCCCCTTCCTGGTCGGCAGCGCGAGCAGCAGCGAAGTGACGCTGGCGCCGCGCGCCACGATGCGCTACATAAAATAGGGGAGATCGCCATGGCCACCAACAAAGCGCTGCGCCAGGGCCCCGAACGGGGCGGGGAAACGATCGAGTTCGCGCTCGTGTCGCTGGTGTTTCTGACACTGGTGTTTGGCATGCTCGAATTCGGCCGCATGCTCTACCTGTATAACACGATGCAGGAGGTGACGCGGCGCGCAGCGCGCGAGGCGGTGACGCGCTGGGTCGACCAGGGCGCCACGGTCAAGTCGCTGGCCCTGTTTGGCGCGAGCAGCGTGCCGGCCGGCCCGGAAATCACCAGCGCCAACATCACCATCACGTATTGGACCAAAAGTCCCTCGGCCCAGGTCGACCCGATGCCGGCCGACCCCGGTGACAACATCGTGGCCTGCTCCGACGTCACGCGCGCCGCAAGCTGCATCGACAGCGTTCAAGTCTCGATCGACGGCGTCAAGTACGCGCCGATGACGCCGCTGTTCGGCATCCTGAACATCGATGGACGCCTCGACATGCCGAAATCGACCGTGCGCATGCACGCCGAGAGCCTCGGTTTCAACAATGAATGACCACCCTACCACCGACAAGGACATCCCGTGAAAATCACCGTCGTATCCAAGGATGAGACGCAGCTCGGCGAGATTGCCCGCCTGCTGCGCGAACGCAGCAGCGCCGACGAGGTCTCGGTGCTGGCCGGCAGCTTCGAGCGCATCGCCGCCATGGCCGACCAGGGCGCGCCGGACGTGCTGCTGCTGGCCCAGGCCACGCTCGACGGCGTCGAGCTCGAGCGCGTGGAACGGCTGGGCAACCTGTTCCCGGACAGCGCCCTGGTCCTGATGTGCCAGCAGCAGGGGCCCGAATTCCTGCTCGCGGCGATGCGCATCGGAGTACGCGAAGTGTTGCCGGCCCCGGCCAGCACGCAATCGCTGTACCCGGCGATGCAGCGCATCGCCGACAAGCGCGACAGCCGCGTGCATGCCGACGGCAAGGTGCTCGCCTTCGTGTCGTGCAAGGGCGGCAGCGGCGCGACCTTCCTGGCCACCAACCTGGGCTATGCGCTGGCGGCCCAGGAACACAAGCGGGTCGCCCTGTTCGACCTGAACCTGGCCTTTGGCGACGCCTCGCTGTTCGTCTCCGAGCAAAGGCCGCTGGCCACCCTGGCCGACGTGGCCCGCCAAATCCACCGGCTCGACCCCTCCTTCCTGCACGCGAGCATGATCAACATCGCGCCCAACTTCAGTTTGCTGGCCGCGCCCGACAACCCGGCCGACGCCGGCGACGTCAAGCCCGAACACATCGACACCCTGCTGCGGCTGGCGCGCCGCCACTTCGATTTCATCCTGATTGACATCGGACGCTCGCTCGACGCCATCAGCGTGCGCGCGCTCGACCAGGCCGACACCATCTTCCCCATCGTGCAGACCACCCTGCCCTACATCCGCGACGGCAAGCGCCTGCTGAGCGTGTTCCGCTCGCTCGAATACAGCCGCGACAAGATCCAGATCATCGTCAACCGCTTCGAGAAGAACAGCCAGATCCAGCTGAGCGACTTCGAGAAGGCCTTCGACGCGGTCCCGTTCATGGCCATCCCGAACCACTACGAGGCGGCGGCCGCCTCGGTCAACCAGGGCATACCGCTGCTCAAGCTTGCCAGGACCAGTCCGCTGTCGAAGGCGATCCAGGACATGGCGGCCCGGCTGGCCGGGCCGCAGCAGGCACGCAACGAGAACAGCTGGCTGGGCCGGCTGTTCCAAAGACCAACCCGCAGCAAGGAGGCATTCCAATGAAACCGGAAATCATGGTATCGCTCAGGGACCGCCTGGGCAGCGGCAAGTCGGCGTATGCCGTCCTGCAGGCCGACGGCATCGACAACCGCGCCTATCAGGAGCTCAAGCACCATTTGCACCACAGCCTGCTCGACCGGGTCGACCTGGAGGGGATGCAGCGCCTGTCGCAAGACCAGATCCGCGACGAGATCAAGACCCTGGTCGAGCGCCTGCTCAAGGAAGAGACGGTGGTGCTCAACGATGTCGAACGGCGCAGCCTGATCCGCGACGTGCAGTACGAGGTGCTCGGCTTCGGCCCGCTCGAGCCCTTGCTGCAGGACGCCACCGTGTCCGACATCCTGGTCAACACCCACGCCAAGGTGTATGTCGAGCGCCACGGCCGGCTCGAGCTGACCAATGTGACCTTCACCGACGACGCCCACCTGATGAAGATCATCGACAAGATCGTCTCGCGGGTGGGGCGTCGCATCGACGAGTCAAGCCCGATGGTCGACGCGCGCCTGCCGGACGGTTCGCGCGTGAACGCCATCATCCCGCCGCTGGCCATCGACGGCCCCATCATGTCGATCCGGCGCTTCGCGGCCGAACCGCTGCGCCTGCACGACCTGGTCGAATTCAAGAGCCTCACGGCCGAGATGGCCGAGATCCTGCAAGGCCTGGGCCGCGCCAAGGTCAACATCCTGATTTCGGGTGGCACCGGCAGCGGCAAGACGACCATGCTCAATGTGATCTCCGGCTTCATCAGCGCCGCCGAGCGCATCGTGACGGTGGAAGACGCGGCCGAGCTGCAGATGCAGCAACCCCACATCGTGCGCCTGGAAACGCGCCCGCCCAACATCGAGGGCAAGGGCGAGGTAAGCCAGCGTGCGCTGGTGCGCAACGCACTGCGCATGCGGCCCGACCGCATCATCCTGGGCGAGGTGCGCGGCGGCGAGGCGCTCGACATGCTGCAGGCGATGAACACGGGCCATGAGGGATCGATGGCCACGATCCACGCCAACACCCCGCGCGACGCCCTGACCCGGCTCGAGAACATGATCAGCATGGCCGCCGCCAACCTGCCGACCAAGGCCATGCGCCAGCAAATCAGTTCGGCCATCGGCGTCATCGTGCAGGTGGGCCGGCTCACCGACGGCAAGCGCAAGGTGCTCTCGATCACCGAGATCAGCGGCATGGAGGGCGACATGATCACCACCCAGGAAGTGTTCACCTTCAAGCAGACCGGCACCGGTGAAAACGGCGTGGTGCTCGGCCATTTCAGCGCGACCGGCGTGCGCCCGCGTTTCGCCGAGCGCCTGCGCACCTTCGGCGTGCAAGTCTCCGAGCACTTGTTCGACCCCACCCGCCACTACCAATAGGCAGCCATGGACTACCTCTACTACATTTTCGGCCTGCTGATCTTCATCTCGGTGGTGCTGCTGCTCGAGGGCGCCTACCTGGCCTGGAACAGCAGCCGCGGGCCGGCCGCCGAACGCCTGGCGCGGCGCATGCGCACCATGACGGCGCCCGACGAGGCAAGCGCATCGATGATCAAGCGACGCCTGCTGAGCACGTCGCCCGCCCTGCAGCGCACCTTGCTGCAACTGCCCCGGGTCGCCCAACTCGACACCTTGCTGCAGCAGTCCGGCCTGCCCTGGAACGTGGCCCGCCTGCTCGGCTACATGCTGCTTGACGGCGCCCTGGCGCTGGCCGGCGCCAGCTATGCCGGCCTGGCCTGGCCGCTGCGCCTGGCCGCGGCGCTGGCCGGCGCGCTGCTGCCGCTGCTGTATGTGCGGCACGCCAAGGCCCGGCGCCTGCAGCGCATCGAGCTGCAATTGCCCGACGCGCTGGACCTGATGGGGCGCGCGATGCGCGCCGGCCACGCCTTCCCCACCGCGCTCAAGCTGGTCGGCGAAGAAATGAATGCGCCGTTGGCCGACGAATTTCGCGCCGTGTTCGACGAGGTCAATTTCGGGATCGCCATGCCGGACGCGCTGATGAACCTGGCCAGCCGCGTCCCCAGCACCGACCTGCGCTACTTTGTAATTGCCGTGCTGATCCAGCGCGAGACGGGCGGCAACCTGTCCGAGCTGCTCGGCAGCATCAGCGCCATCATTCGTGACCGCATCAAATTGATGGGGCAGGTCCGGGTGCTGTCGGCCGAGGGCCGGCTGTCGGCCTGGATCCTGTCGACCTTGCCGTTTGGCGCCGCGCTGATGATCCAGCTGACCAATCCCAAGTTCCTGGCCATGCTCTACACCGATCCCGCGGGCCAAAAACTGGTCGCCGGCTCGCTGGTGATGATGGTTCTCGGCATCCTGGCCATGCGCAGCATCATTCGTATCCGCGTGTGACACGGACCGACTCTACTTTTTAAATGGGTGCGCAATGAGCCTCACACAAATTTCCCTGCTGGTGCTGGTGTTCGGCGCCGTATTCCTGCTCGCCTTGCTCGCTTTCGGCCTGGTCACCGGCAACCCGGTGCGACGCCGGCTCTCGACGCTGTCGGGCGTGCCGGCGCCGTCGGGTGGCGGTGGCGGCGCCCCCGCACCATGGCTCGAACGGCTGATCAAACTGAGCGCGCCGCTGGCCCGCATGTCCTTGCCTGACGATCAGTGGGAACGCTCGGCGAACCGGATTCGCTTCATGAATGCCGGCTACCGCCACCCGGCCGCGCCCGCCATCTTCTTTGCTGCTAAGACGGTGCTGGCCATGGCGCTGCCCTTGCTGCTGCTCTCGCTTGAAAGCGTGCGCCCGGGCCGCGGCCCGCAGGTCTTGCTCGCATGGATGCTGCTCATCGCCGCGATTGGCTACTACCTGCCCAATGTCGTGCTCAAGAAGATGATCGAGCGGCGCCAGCGCGACATCAGCGAGACCTTTCCCGACGCGCTCGACCTGATGACCATTTGCGTCGAAGCCGGCCTGGGCATCGATGCGGCGCTGGCCAAGGTGGCCAGCGAGATCGGCATGAAGAGCGCCATCCTGGCCGAGGAAATGCATCTAGTGACGCTGGAGTTGCGGGCTGGCGGCACCAAGGACAAGGCGCTGCGCAATTTTGCCATGCGCACCGGCGTGGAGGACATCGATGCGCTGGTGGCCATGTTGATCCAGGCTGAACGCTTCGGCACCAGCATCGGCGATTCGCTGCGGGTCCAGTCCGACCAGTTGCGTTCGAACCGGCGCCTGCGCGCCGAGGAAAAAGCTGCGCAGATCGGTTTGAAACTGCTGTTTCCCTTGATTTTCTTTATCTTTCCGGTCTTGATGGTGGTCTTGCTGGGACCGGCCTTTATCCAGATTTACCGCGTACTGCTGCCCTCGATGGGTGGTGGCCAATGACCAGGAGAATTCCATGAGTACCCTACGACCACTCAGCGTCGCCGTGTTCGGCGCCTGCCTGCTGCAAGGCTGCAGCGCGCCTCCAATCGGCCCTGGGTACCAGGTGCAGCCGGTGATGCAGCTGCACCACGGCGCCAATCAAACAGCCGATGCCTACTACCAGTTGGGCAAATACCACCAGGGGCTGGGCGACCTTGAGCTGGCGCTGACAGCCTACAATTATGCGATTGCGCGCGATGCGCAGCACCTGGAAGCGCGCAACGCGGCCGCCGCCATCCACGCCGGGCAGGGCCGCCTCGACCAGGCCAAGGCCATGCTGCTCGATTTGGTGGCCGAGTATCCAACGCTGGCGCAAGCGCTCAACAATCTCGGCTACGTGTATTACCTGCAAGGCGACTACGAAGCCGCCACCGCAACGCTACGCCAGGCGGTGCGGCTCGATATTGACAATACCCGCACCCGCAACAACCTGAGGCTGGCCGAAGCCGGCGGCGCTCGCGTGGCGGACGTGGCAACGCCGGTCGCCGCTCCTGTCGCCGACGTCGTGCGCCCGGCGCCGCAACCAGAAATGGCGAGCAAGATGGCATTGATTCAATTGCAGCCGAATGTCTATGAGCTCAAGCTGGCCACGACGGTACCGGCGCCGCTGCCGCTGGCCAGCGTGGCGCCGGCGGAGCAGCCCGTGGCTGAAGCGGTTCCGGCGTCACGCCTTGAAATCTCCAACGGCAATGGGATCGATGGAATGGCAAGGCGCATCGGCACGCTGCTCCGGCAGCGCGGCATTGCCGTTGCGCGCCTGACCAATGAAAAGCCCTATCGCCAGCCCGAAACCAAGATCCAGTACCGCAGCGGTTACCTGGCCCAGGCCGAAGCGCTGAAACGGGCCTTGCGCGGCAATGTCGTGCTCTCCGAATCGGAGGCATTGTCGCCGCGCTCGGATTTGCGCCTGGTGCTCGGCAAGGATGCAGGCACCCAGCTGGCAGTGCTGCTGCCGGAAAACGAGGCGGTCGTGCTGGCGATGCAATAAGACCGGCGGCCTGCCTGGCGAGTGGTTCGACGCCTGCGGTGAAGTTCACCGCAGGCGTTTTCATTTGGAAAACCCGGGACAGACTATCATTTTGCGAAAACCTTAGTCTGTCCCAATTTCTTTCTGTCCCAATTTCTTTCCAGCGAACGAGCACCTCAGCTTGTCCCCAGTGGCGTTGACTTAAGCTCGATTGTTAATCTATAGCCCGTCGTTCCCGCCTGCGCGGGAACGACGGGCTTAACTCAACGCCATTACAGTCTGTCCCCGGGTTCTTTGATTTCTGAGGTGAAGGTCACCACAGGCATTGTCATTTGGGAGCCGCAGCGCTGTGCTTCCCGACCGTGCATTCAAGCTCGATGTGTTTCTCGGCTGGCGATGGCCGAAAACCCGGGACAGACTAAGATTTTCGCGAAAACCTTAGTCTGTCCCGGGTTCCTTTGAATTCCAGCCGACGAGCATTGCGCTCGTCGGCGTCGAATTTCTGGAGTGAATCCTCAGGGACAAACGGTACTGTTCAGATTGTCCTGGATTTTCATGATGCTCGTTGCCGAGGCACCCAGACTATCGACAACGGTGATCGTGACATCATAGGTCCCATGCGGATCTGCCGGGTTGACCGGACTCGGGAAACACCGGGTGCCGGCAGTACCCAAACCTACCGTCAACAGGGTTCCGCTGACCGTCACGCTGGATTTTTGCAAATCGCTGGTGAATGCCCGGTACGGTCCTTTTCCGCCGTAGATGTTGAACACGAGGGGATCGAGAAAACTCTCGGCGACGTCGATCTGGCTCGGTGACAGGCGCATCAGCGGCGTGGCTTGATTCACGACGATGTTGAACCCGAACGTCGCCCCGGCGCCATCGACCACCGTCACCGTGGTGGTGCCGGCGTTGACCAGGCTGGCCGTCACCATGTCGCCGCTGGACGATAACGACGCCGCCGTGATGGCCGCCACGCTCGGATTGTTGACCGAGACCGTGTAACCTGGCTTGCCGCCGCTCACACGGAAAGTCAACACATCGCCCACATTGGCAACCGCGCCGTGTGGCTCGACATCGAGTACCGTGCCCGCCACCGGCAACACCGTCACACCGAGATTGACGGTCTTGCCGGCCGAGTCGACCACGGCCACTTGCGCCGATCCGGCCGCGATGGCGCGCAAGTTCAAGGTGGTGCCGGAAACACTGGCCGTCACGTCACTCGTATTGCTGCTGGTCGCCGAATATGGTGGCGTGCCGCCGCCGAGGATGTAGTTCGGCGCTGCGCCGCTGGCCAGCGTGATGGCCGATGGTGCCGTCGTAAACAGATCGGCCACCGTCCCCACCGTCACGCTGATGTTGACGACCTTGCCGACTGCATCGACCAGGCTGACCTGGGCCGTTCCAGGCGCACCGCCATTGATGGTCAGGGTCGATCCCGCCACGCTGGCCGTGGCTGCGAGCGCATTGCTGCTGGTGGCCTGGTAGGGTGCGGCACCGCCGCCGATCGCGTAATTGGTCGAGGCGCCGCTGGCGATCGATACCGTGCCGGGCGCGCTGGTGAACAGGGCGGTGACGTTCCCCACGGTGACATCGATGGCGACCGAATTGCCCACCGAGTCGTGCACGATGACTTGCCCGGTGCCGGCCGAGACGCCGTTCACCGTCAGCGCAGTGCCCGCGACGGCGCTGGTCAGGACGGCCGGATTGCTGCTCGTGGCCAGGTACGGTCCGGTACCGCCGCCGATCGCAAACGTCGCTGTGGCCCCGTTTGCGACGACGATCGCTTTCGCTGCCGTTGTGTACAGACTGGTGGTGGTGCCGACCGAGACGTTGATGCTGATCGATTTCCCGGCCGCGTCCACCACGGTCGCCTGGCCGCTGCCCGGTGCGATGCCGTTGATCGTCAGCCCCGTTCCGCTCACGCTAATCGTCAACACTGCCGTGTTGCTGCTGCTTGCCATATACGGCGCGCTGCCGCCGCCGACGGTGAAGTTCGAACTGCTGCCGGGCGTGACGGCAATCGTGCTCGCGGCCGACGTAAACATGGCCGGCGCGTTGCCGACGGTGACGTTAATGCTGACCGTTTTGCCGACCGCGTCGACCACCGAGATCTGCGCCGCGCCGGGCCCAAGTCCGATCACGTTGAGGGCGGTGCCGGTCACGCTGGTGACCACGGCAGCGGTATTGCTGCTCGTGGCGAGGTAGGGGGCGGTGCCGCCACCGACCAGGTAGCTCGACGCGGTTCCGGCGGCGATGTTGAGCGTGCTGGGCGCGGTGCTGTACAGGGCTGTCACGGTGCCAACGGTGACGTTGACCGGCACCGACTTGCCGGTCGCGTCAACCACGGCGATCTGGGCGGCGCCCGCGGCGATGCCGTTGATGTTCAGGGTCGAGCCGGTCACGCTCGCCGCAGCCGCGGCGGGATTGCTGCTGGCCGCCGAATACGGACCGGTCCCGCCGCCAATCAGGTAGTTCACCGTGCCGCCAACGGCCACGGCGACCGACGACGGCGCCGTCGTGAACAGGGCCGCCACGGTGCCGACCGTGGCGCTGATCGTGACTGACTTGCCGACCGCATCGAGCACCACCAGCTGTGCCGTTCCCGCACTAACGCCCATCAGGGTCAGCGCGCTGCCGCTGACGGTCGCGCCGAGCACGGCGGGGTTGCCGCTGGTCGAGCTATAGGGGGCCACGCCGCCTCCAATCGTGAAGGAAGCCGTGCCGCCGGCGGGAATGCTGACGGCGGCCGGCGCTGTCGTAAACAGCGCCGTCGCACCCGCCGCGCTGGTCATGGCGCAGGAAGGCAGGATCGCGCTGCGCGTCGGGTCGAGGGTGACGCAACCAGGATCGCTCCCCGTTCCGCCGCCACAAGCACTCAGAAGCATCGCCAATATCACTGCGACGCTGCGGGTCGTCCGTATCAAGTTCGGGTTCACAGGGACTCCATTGATTTGATGGGTGTGCCTACGCCGCCGTGCCGGCCCACGCCAAATGGTTTAGCCAAGAAAAATTTGTTTGCAGAATGAGTATGGGCAAGTGCCGAGCACGCTGAAAGAGACAAATGTCCCTTTCACGGGCAACAATTTGTCATGGCCGGGAGCGCAACAGAACACGCTTGAGCGCGCCGCGCGCCGGCCAGCACAGGGCATCGAACAGGCCGGCCGGCGCCGCCCCGTCGGCCAGGCCAGTCGGTGGATAGCTATCTTTGTCGGGCGCCAGGAACGTGCCGAAAATAACGTCGAACACGGGGAACAATGCCGCGAAATTGCGGCCTTCGTGGTGCGGCAGCGAAGAGTGATGGATGCGGTGGTACTGCGGCGAGTTGAGCCAGGCCGCCCAGCGTCCAAAACCGACGCGCAGGTTCATGTGCGGAAAAATATTGTAGTAAGACAGCAGCGCGGACATGCCGAGGATGGCGCTGTTGGCCTTGAATACGATTCCCAGAATGAGGTAGATGCTCATTGTCTTGAGCAATTGCTCCGCCCAAAAATGGCGGAAGGTCGTCGACGCCGCCATCGCCGTCTCGCTGTGGTGCAGGGAATGCATGGCCCATAAGCCGGCACACTGGTGCTGGGCGCGATGAAAGCCGTATTCAAGCCCGTCCTGGGTCAGCGCATACAGCAGGAAGGCCGGCACCAGGGCCCACCGCGCATCGGCCAGCACGAGCCAGCCGCCGCCCATGGCGTTGACGACCGATACAGCCATGGCAGCGGTGCCCGGCCCCAGCAGGGAATGGGCGGCCACATAGGGCACGATGCAGGGGAAATTGAAACGCTCGGCGCCCAGGGCGCGCCGCTGGACCGGCTTCCTCCGCTCAATGCCCCAGGCCGCCAGGAACAGGCCCAGCAGGATGGCAAGTTGCTGCCCGAGCTCGATGATGTTCGCCATGATTCGCGGGGCTCCGTCGCGCGCGCCGCCGCTGCCCGGGCACCCCGCGCATGTCCCGCTTCACGTCACGTGACTATGGCGTACCTGTCCGCGCCGCCGAAAGAGACAAATGTCCCGTTCGGCATGGCGCCTTGTCACGCGTCCCGGCCGAACGCCGCAAGGCTCAGGCGTCGCTGACGTCGACCGTGGTGAACTCGATGCCGCCGATGCGGCTGGCAACCAGGTTGTAGATCCATGCGCCCAGTGCGCTGAACACGAAACCCATCACGGCATACAGTAAAGGCATGCAAATCAGCACATACCAGGGCATGCCCGGTCCATTGGCGAACAGTTGCGCCAACAAAATGATGACGACGAAGGGAATGGTGATGACGAGATAGAGGGCTGCGAACACTTTGGCGGTCTGGATCGGCGCGACATGAATCAGCTGCTTTTTCATCTTATTTTCCCGGCAAGGTTAATCGGACACTATGTGCACTGCGCCAATATAGCCGATTGTGTCTTGCCGATCGAGCAAATTCGCGCCACGCCGCCGGACGTGGCGCTTTGCCCTCTAACTGTCGAGGGCGCTGCGGATGCCGGCCACGAAGCTTTGCACGGCCGCCACCGCCAGCTCCCTGGGCGTCGATTCGAGCTCCTGGATGATGCGGCTGCCGATCACCACGGCGTCGGCCACTTCGGCCACGGCGCGTGCGGTGGCGCCGTCGCGGATGCCGAAGCCGACCCCGATCGGCAGCTTGACGTGCTGGCGGATCGCGGCCAGGCGCTGCGCCACCTCGGCCGTGTCGATGTTGCCGGCCCCCGTTACGCCCTTGAGCGAGACGTAGTAGCTAAACCCCCCGCCCGACTTGGCAACCTGGGCGATGCGCTCGGGCGTGGAGGTCGGTGCCAGCAGGAAGATCAGGTCCAGGCCGTTGGCACGCATGGCGGCGGCGAACTCTTCGCACTCCTCGGGCGGATAGTCAACCACGATGGCGCCGTCGACCCCGGCCTCGACGGCGGCGGCGATGAAGGCGGCCGTGCCGATGCGCTCGATCGGATTGGCATACCCCATCAGCACCACCGGCGTGCTGTGGTTGGTCGTGCGGAATTCGCGCACGAAATTGAACACATCGTCGATGCCGATGCCGAACGCCAGCGCGCGCTCGCAGGCGCGCTGGATCACTGGTCCTTCGGCCATCGGGTCGGAGAACGGCACCCCCAGTTCGAGGATGTCGGCGCCGCCGGCGACGAGCGCGTGCATCAGCGGCACGGTCAGTTCCGGCGCGGGGTCGCCCGCCGTGATGAAGGTCACGAGACCGGTCTTGTTGCGCGCCTTGAGCGCGGCGAATGTTGCGGTAATGTTGGACATGGTTGTGCTTTCGTCGAAGTGGAAGGGTGGGCGCGATTCAGCTGAAATCGAGGCCCATCCTCTCTGCCACGGTGTGCATGTCCTTGTCGCCGCGGCCGGACAGGTTGACCAGGACCAGCTGGTCCTTGGTCAGCGTGGCGGCCAGCTTGGCCGCATACGCCAGCGCGTGCGACGATTCGAGCGCCGGGATGATGCCTTCAATGTGGCAGCAGTCGTGGAAGGCGGCCAGCGCCTCGTCGTCGGTGATCGAGACGTACTGGGCGCGGTTGATGTCCTTGAGCCAGGCGTGTTCCGGCCCCACGCCCGGATAATCGAGGCCGGCCGAGACCGAGTGGGTCTCGATGATCTGGCCGTTGGCGTCCTGCAGCAGGTAGGTGCGGTTGCCGTGCAACACGCCGGGAATGCCGGCGCTGAGCGAAGCGGCGTGCTTGCCGCTGGCGATGCCCTCGCCGGCCGCCTCGACCCCGATCAGCTTGACTTCCTTGTGGTCGAGGTAGGGGTAGAAGATGCCCATCGCGTTCGAGCCGCCGCCGATGCAGGCGACGACGTAGTCAGGCTGGCGCCCCGTCATCTCGGGCATCTGCTCGAGGCACTCCTCGCCGATCACGGATTGGAAGTCGCGCACCATCATCGGATACGGGTGGGGACCGGCCACCGTGCCGATGATGTAGAAGGTGTTCTCGATGTTGGTGACCCAGTCGCGCATGGCCTCGTTGAGCGCATCCTTGAGCGTGCGCGAGCCCGATTCGACCGGCACCACGGTCGCGCCCAGCAGCTTCATGCGGTACACGTTCTGGGCCTGGCGCTTGACGTCCTCGCTGCCCATGTAGACCACGCATTCGAGCCCGAAGCGGGCGCAGATGGTGGCGGTGGCCACGCCGTGCTGGCCGGCGCCCGTTTCGGCGATGATGCGTGGCTTGCCCATGCGCTTGGCCAGCAGCGCCTGGCCGATCACGTTGTTGATCTTGTGGGCGCCGGTGTGGTTCAGGTCTTCGCGCTTGAAGAAGATCTGGGCGCCGTCCATCAGCTCGGACCAGCGGCGGGCGTGGTAGATCGGCGATGGGCGCCCGACGAAATGCTTGAGTTCGTAACGGAATTCGTCGAGGAACTCCGGGTCGCTGCTGTAGCGCGCGTACGCTTCGTTCAGCTCGGCCAGGGCGTGGCTGAGCGTCTCGGCCACGAAGGCGCCGCCGTAGGGGCCGAAATGGCCGCGCGCGTCGGGCAGTTGATAGTCGGTGGTATGGAACAGGGGAGCGGCCGGGCCGCGTTCAGGTGCTGCTTTCATGGGAGTGTCCGCTTTCAATGGTGGCATCGGCGACCCGGACCGCGGCGACAAAGGCGGCGATCTTGTGGGCGTCCTTGATGCCCTTCTGCTGTTCGACGCCGGAAGAGACGTCAAGCGCATAGGGGCGTACGCGCAGCACCGCCTCAGTGGCGTTGTGCGCGCTCAAGCCACCACTTAAAACGACCCGAGGCGCGAGTTCTTTTGGAACGAGAGACCAATCGAAGACCTTTCCTGCGCCACCGTAGGCATCCACGAAGGTATCGAGCAAAAGGCCCGAAAACAGGGGACTGGCGGCGCGGCATTGTTGTTCGTATTCTAGCAAATCGGCGCCGCGCGTGTCGGGTTTGACCCGGAACGCCTGCACATAGGGCTTGCGCACGGCCGCGGCAATGGCCGCGCACTGGGCGGGCGTCTCGTCGCCATGGAACTGCAGCAAGGCCACGGGGGCGTCACGCAGCACGCTGGCCACCTCCCCGGCGCTGGCGTTGACGAACAGCCCGACCGTGCCGACGAAGGGCGGCAGCTTCCCCATCAGGGCGCCGGCCGCCATCGGCGCCAGGTAGCGCGGGCTGGGCGGATAGAACACGAAGCCGAGCGCGTCGGCGCCCGCCGCCACGGCCGCTTGCACGTCCTGCGCGCGGGTCAGTCCGCAAATCTTGATCCGGGTGCGTTGCATATGCATGACAGGTCGATCATGGTGTCGCCGCGTGAAAAAGCGCAGCGGTTTAAGGAAAACCGGGGTCAGACCCCGGTTGATCCGCTTGGGGTCTGACCCCGGTTTTCCTTAAACCGCTGCGCTTTTCCACCTGACGAGTTTGTGGATAATTTCAATTCCCGACACAAGCGTCCCTCAAAACCAGGGCAGCGCGGCCACCGACTCCTGCGGCAAGCCCCACTTGGCATCATAGTCGATGCGCGCCAGGTACAGGCCGTCGGGCATGAACGTGGGCGCGGCGTCGTTGCGGTCGCGCCCTTCGAGCACGTCTTCCAGCCAGCCCGGCGGATGGCGGCCGTTGCCGACGTAGATCAGCGAGCCGATCAGGTTGCGCACCATGTGATGCAGGAAGGCGCTGGCGCACAGCGTGAACACGATCACTTCGCCGTGGCGCCGCACGCTCACCTCGTGCATCTGCTTGACCGGCGTCTTGGCCTGGCACTGCGAGGAGCGGAACGCCGAAAAATCGTGGGTGCCCACCAGGCACTGGGCGGCCTGCTGCATCAGCGCCACGTCGAGCGGGCGGAAGGTCCAGCCGGCCCGTCCGACCAGCAGGGGCGAGCGCACCGGGTGGTTGTAGAGCACATAATGGTAGGTGCGGGCGCGCGCCGAAAAGCGCGCGTGGAATTCATGTTCGGGCAGCTCGGGCAGCTCGCTGGCCCAGCGCACGGCGACCGAGTCGGGCAGGAAGGCATTCACCCCGCGCACCCAGGATTGCATCTCGCGCTCGAGTTCGGTGTCGAAGTGGACCACCTGTTCGAGCGCGTGCACGCCGGTGTCGGTGCGTCCGGCGCAGGTGGTGGCCAGCTGCACGCGCGCGAATTTTTCGAGCGCGATTTCGAGCCGGTCCTGCACCGTGTTGCGGTCTGGCTGCTTCTGGTAGCCGTTCCAGGCGCTACCGTCGTACTGAACCCCGAGTGCGATCCGCTTCAAGTCACGCCCGCGTCAACCCAGCTTGGCGCGCATCGCGTTGGCCTTGGTGATTTGATCGCCGTTGCCACCTTTGATGACTTCGTCGAGCAACTCGCGCGCGCCTTCCTTGTCACCGATCTCCTGGTAGGCGATCGCCAGGTCCAGCTTGGTTTCCATTTCCATGTGGACGGCCGACATCTCGGCGCCGTCGGGCGCCTGGTCCATCGGGAAGTCGGGCAGCGCGCTGTCGAGCGAGTCCGTCGCGGGCAGGTCGAGGTCGATGCTGGACATGTCGAAATGGGGCGCGGCCGGCGTGTGGCTGGGCACCGCTTCGGCCGCCACCGGCAGCTCGGGCAGGCCGAAATCGGCCAGCGGGTCCGGCGCGGCCGGGGTGGACGGCAAGTCGAAACTCATGCTGTCGATGTCGTCCAGCGGGTCCGGGGTAGGCGCCGCGGCCGGGGTGGCCGGCAAATCCAGGTCCATCGCAAAATCGAGGCCGGCAGCCGGCGCCGGCGCCACCTCGCCCACCAAGTCCAGGCTGATGTCGTCCAGCGCGCTTGGGGTGACCGGCGCGGCCGGCGCGGCCGGCGTGTCGAAGGCCATGTCAAAGGCCATGTCGAACGATTCCTCGTCGACCGTCTTGACCGGCTCGGCCGGCGCGACCGGGGCGCTGGTGAATTCCATGTCCGGCACCGGCGCAGCCGCAGGCGTGGGGCCAGGCATGGCGATCGGCGCGCCGTGGGTGATCGGCTCGAAGCTCAGGCCGCCCAGGTCGAAGTCGAGCGAGCTGTCGTCGGCCGGCTTGGCGGCCGGCTCCTGCGGCAGCGCCGTCGCTTCTCCGGACAGGCCCAGATCCATGTCCATCCCCGACTCGGCCGCCAGGGCGTCGTCGAGCTGCTGGGTCAGCATGGCTTGTTGTTCCTGCTCGGCGGCGGTGGGCGCCGGCGCGGGAGCCGGTGCCGCCGCGTTCGCGTACAGGGGATTGAGCGGATCGATCGACAAGCCCAGCGCGGCAGCCTGGGCCCAATCGTCGCCCTGGCCCTTGCTCATGCCGTACATTTCGCTGGCCTGGTTCTCGAAGGCGCGCTGGTCCTT
Source organism: Pseudomonadota bacterium (assembly GCA_040390195.1). GTDB lineage: Bacteria > Pseudomonadota > Gammaproteobacteria > Burkholderiales > Burkholderiaceae_D > Telluria_A. The sequence continues at coordinate 25,022 of JAZJYV010000109.1, forward strand.
GCGCGAGGCGTAGATTTCGAGCAGCTTCAGGCGCACCGGCATGCGTTCCGGATGGGTGCGCAGCGCTTCCTTGAGGATTTCCTCGGCCTGGGCATCGCGGCCGTAGGCGATGTAGACGTCCGCTTCGGCCACCGGGTCCACTTCATTGGTGTCGAGCTGGCTGGCCGATGGCGCGAAGCTGGAGTTGAACACGCTGTTGTTGGTGTCCACGCTCTGGCCGCCCGTCTCGGCGAACAGGGAGTGCGCCTGGTCGGTTGGCGCGCCCAGGATCGACGGTTCGGTCGGCGACTTGGCGCCCTCTTTCTTGCGGCGCGCGGCGACCAGGCCGACGCCACCGAGCAGCAGCACGGCCAGGCCGGCGCCGATGGTGGTGATGTTTTCCATCAGCATGTCGAGCAGGCCGGGCGCGGGTGGCGCCGGCTTGGCGGGCGCCGCTTTGGGCGGGGCCGGCTTGACCGCTGCCGATGCGGGCGCCGGCGGCTTGGCCGGCAGCGTTTCGGCCGCCTTCTTCATGTCGGCGCCCGCCTTGGTCTTGACCGTCATCAGCTTCTCGAGGTCGTTGACGTTCTTCTCCAGTTCCTTCACGCGTGCGGTGGCCTCGGTCAGCGCCTTGTCCCGGGCGATCTTGTCCTCGACGTTGGCGGTGGCGTTCCTGGCGCCGTTGCCGGCGCTGGCCTTGGACAGCTTGAGCTGGTCGCGCGCCTCGTTGGCCGGCGTGGCGTGCTCTTGCACCTTGGCGCTGATCTTGCCGCCTGCGCTCTGGCTCGCCTCGGGCGACTTGGCCGGCGCCGCGCTGGCGACCTGGCCGGCCAGCTTGCTGCGGTAGGCGTTGAAATCGGCCGCGTGCGCGACCACCACACCGTGCGCCTCGCCGCCATCGGCGCCGTGCAGCGCGTCGGCGTCGGGCACCGCGAGGATGGTGCCGGACTTGAGGCGGTTCATATTGTTGCCTGCAAACGCATCCGGATTGGCGCGGTACAGCGCCACCAGCATCATGTCGAGCGAGATGTCGACCGGCTTCAACTGGGCCGCCACCCGGCCCAGGGTGTCGCCCGGCTTGACCTTGTATTCGGATGCCGTGCCCGCCTCATGGGCCGGCTTCGGCTCGGCCGCCGGCCTGGCCGGCGCGCGCGCCGGCACCGCCGCCGCGCTTGGCGCCGGCATGCTGGTCTTGTTGCCCTGCGAGAGCACGTCGACCGGCGCGGCCACTTGCGCCGTCTGGGTCGCGCGCAATTCGGCCGGGTCCAGCAGGAAGGTGTATTCGCGCACCAGGCGCCCGTTGTTCCAGCTCAGTTCGAGCAGCATGTCGACGAAGGGCTCGTTGACGGGCTGGGTCGAGCCGATCTTGATGTATTGGCGGCCGTTGCGCTGTTCGACCGAGAACTGCAGCGACAGCAGGGCCGGGTTGAATTCGATGTTGGCCAGCCGGAAGGCGTCGGCCGGCGCCAGCTTGACCGTCAGGGCGCCCGCTTCATCGTTCGAGACCGAGGTCAGTTCGATCTCGGCGCGCAACGGTTGTCCGAGCGAGGACATCACCGTCAGTTTGCCGAGACCTGCCGCGTAGGCCGCCGATGAAAAAAACACCGCACTGGCGACAGCGCCGGTGAGTGTTTTAAGGGCAAACGAAGTGATCCTGGAGCGAGTGTTTAAATGCATAGTTGGCGGCACTATTTAGTTGGCGAGGGAGCAGGCTGGTTTCCCGGAGGTCTCAACATATCATCATGCACAGGAGCATGCAAGCTTTGCGCGTGTTTCCACGCCCATACAGAGGCATATGTGGGCTGCTTGCTTAGTTAACGCGCATTTTCGGTACTTCTTTAGTTGACATCGCGCTATGGCAGCGGACTCGGCCGTGGAATGAAAAAGGCCGCCGCCAGCCTGCGCTGGCGACGGCCCGGACGCGCCGCAGCGCGCTTATTTGTCGAGCACGATGCGCAGCATGCGGCGCAGCGGCTCGGCCGCGCCCCACAGCAACTGGTCGCCGACGGTGAAGGCGGACAGGTACTCACCGCCCATGGCCATCTTGCGCACGCGTCCGACCGGGATCGTCAGGCTGCCCGTCACAGCCGCCGGCGACAGCTCGCGCACCGACGCTTCGCGCGTGTTCGGCACCAGCTTGACCCACTGGTTATTGGAGGCGATGATGTCGTTGATCTCATCGAGCGGCACGTCGCCCTTGAGCTTGATGGTCAGCGCCTGCGAGTGGCAGCGCATCGCGCCGATGCGCACGCACAGGCCGTCGACGGGAATCTCGCGGCTGCCAAAGGCGGCGCCCAGGCCGAGGATCTTGTTGGTCTCGGCGCCGGCCTTCCACTCTTCCTTCGACTGGCCGTTGCCCAGGTCTTTGTCGATCCACGGAATCAGGTTGCCGGCCAGCGGCGCGCCGAACTGCTTGATCTCGTCGGCCGACAAGCCGTGCTGGGTGGCCAGCACGGCGCGGTCGATCTCCAGGATCGCGGCGGCCGGATTGTCGAGCAGCGGCTTGACGGCCGCGTTGATGGTGCCGAACTGGGTCAGCAATTCGCGCATGTGCTGGGCCCCGCCGCCGGACGCGGCCTGGTAGGTCATCGACGTCATCCAGTCGACCAGCTTGTGTTCGAACAGGCCGCCCAGGCCCATCAGCATGCACGACACCGTGCAATTGCCGCCGATGTAGTTCTTCACCCCGCGCGTCATGGCGTTCTTGATCACGTCCAGGTTGACCGGGTCGAGCACGATGACGGCGTCGTCGTCCATGCGCAGGGTCGAGGCGGCGTCGATCCAGTAGCCGTTCCAGCCGCTTGCCCGCAGCCTGGGGAACACGTCGCCGGTGTAGTCGCCGCCCTGGCAGGAGATGATGATCTCGCATTTCGACAGCTCGGTGATGTCGGTCGCGTCCTTCAGGGTGGTTTCGTTCTTCGCCATGGCCGGGGCGGCGCCGCCGGCATTCGACGTCGTGAAGAACACCGGTTCGATGTGGGCAAAATCACCCTCGTCCTGCATGCGCTGCATCAGGACCGAACCGACCATACCGCGCCAACCTACCAAGCCAACTAATTTCATCATCTTCCCCAATTAAATTTAAAAACTATTGCAATGCCTTGACGACCGCGTCGCCCATTTCCACGGTGCCGACGCGGGTGGTGCCGGCCTCGTGAATGTCGGCCGTGCGCAAGCCTTGCGCCAGCACCCGCTTGACCGCGTTCTCGATGCGGTCGGCCTGTTCGGCGCGGTTCAGGGAAAAACGCAGCATCATCGCCGCCGACAGGATCGTGGCCAGCGGATTGGCAATACCCTTGCCGGCGATGTCGGGCGCCGAACCGTGCGACGGCTCGTACAAGCCCTTGTTGTTGGCGTCGAGCGAGGCCGAGGGCAGCATGCCGATTGAGCCGGTGAGCATCGCCGCGCAGTCCGACAGGATGTCGCCGAACATGTTCCCGGTGACCATGACGTCGAATTTCTTCGGCGCGCGCACCAGCTGCATGGCCGCATTGTCGACGTACATGTGATCGAGCTCGATCTCCGGATAGTGCTTGTGCACGTCGGTGACGATGTCGCGCCAGAACTGGAACGTCTCGAGCACGTTGGCCTTGTCCACGCTGGTGACGCGCTTGCTGCGCTTTTGCGCGGCCTGGAACGCCACATGGGCGATGCGGCGGATTTCGGTCTCGGCGTAGCGCATCGTGTCGAAGCCTTCGCGCTCGCCCTTGAACGGGCCGTCCGGGCACTCGCGCACGCCGCGCGGCTTGCCGAAGTAGATGTCGCCGGTCAGTTCGCGGATGATCAGGATGTCCAGGCCCGACACCACTTCCGGCTTGAGCGTGGAGGCGCCGGCCAGCTCCGGATACAGGATCGCGGGACGCAGGTTGGCGAACAGGGAAAGCTCTTTTCGCAAACCGAGGATCGCCTGCTCCGGGCGCAGCGCGCGCTCGAGCGTGTCGTACTTGAAGTCGCCGACGGCGCCGAACAGCACCGCGTCGGCGGCCTTGGCCAGCGCCAGCGTGGCCGCTGGCAGCGGATGGCCATGCGCGGCGTAGCCGGCGCCACCGACGTCGGCGCTTTCCATTTCGAACGGTTCGCCAAGCACATTCAAGACTTTGACCGCCTGGGCCATGATTTCAGGGCCGATGCCGTCACCGGGAAGGATTGCAATTTTCATGTCGTCGTTTCTGTTCAGATCACATTGGCCAGCCAGGGCTGGGCGGCGAGGTGGCGCTCCTCGAACGCGCGGATCTCGTCCGCATGGCGCAGGGTCAGGCCGATGTCGTCGAGGCCGTTGAGCAGGCAGTACTTGCGAAACGGATCGATCTGGAACTCGTAGGCCAGGCTGGCGTTGGAAGTGGAGATGCGCTGCTGCTCGAGGTCCACCACCAGCCGGAAACCGGGGAAAGCCTTCACTTCATTGAACAGGTGATCGATCTGCGACTCGGTCAACACGATCGGCAGCAAGCCGCTCTTGTAGCAGTTGTTGAAGAAGATGTCGGCGAAGCTGGGCGCGAGGACGGCGCGAAAGCCGTACTGGTCGAGCGCCCACGGCGCGTGCTCGCGCGAGGAGCCGCAGCCGAAATTCTTGCGCGTCAGGAGAATCGAGGCGCCCTGGTAGCGCGCCTGGTTGAGCACGAAATCGGGGTTCAGCGGCCGCGCGCTGTTGTCCTTGCCAGGCTCGCCGTGGTCCAGGTAGCGCCATTCGTCGAACAGGTTCGGGCCGAAGCCGG
>JAZJYV010000110.1:0-6170 GCA_040390195.1 Pseudomonadota bacterium
CCGGGCCGCATGACCACGTCGTTAAATGCGACAACTAGCTTGACACTGACCGGTTGCGGGAACAGAGCAAGAAATTTGGGGCGCCTTGATCGCCTACAACCTGGTTCGTCTCGAGATCACCAAGGCCGCAATTGAAGCGAAGTGTGAGCCGACTCAAATCAGCTTCAGCACAGCTCTGTTCACAATTCAAAACGAACTAATGTGGATGGGGCCCGCAATGTCGCCAGGAAACATACCTGCCAGACTCAGACGGCTACGAGAAAGGCTAGTCCTGGATCTGAAGGTTAATCGACCCGGCCGTAAATTCGACCGGGTCGTCAAGGCCGTAGCGCAGCGATATCCAGAACGAAGACCTACAAAAACGAGCTTAACTTAGCGGCATTAGGGTCTGACCCCGGGGTTCGCAAACGCCGCCTCAACCGGGGTCAGGCCCCTGAAAGAAAAACCGGGGTCTGACCCCTGGGTCCTTATTTCTGAATCGGTTCGGAGGTGGTCGTATCCTGTCCTTTGGGCGAGCCGGTCATCACAGCCCACTCGTCCATCTTGTCCTTGTAAACGCTGGCCTCGCGCACCCGGTGCACGGCCTGGGTGGCGCCATTGTAGAAATTGCGCACCGTGAAATCGACGATGGCCGGCGTCACCGTCGCGCCTGCCGGCACCCCCTCGACCTGCACCTGCTGGGCTGTCGCCTGGTAGGGCTTGCCGAATTTCACGCTGTTCAAGGTCAGCACGCTTTTCGGATTGAGCGTCGTGGCCGCCTTGTCCCAGCCATTCTTCATGACCTTCTCGACGATCTCCTGGGTCGGCGCAGGAACAGCGCCGCTTGCCATTCCGGCTGCCAGCAACAAGGCGGCAATGACTGCGGATTTGAGGCTCATGTGCGCGTCTCCAGGTGAGGGGTGGGGAATATCAATACTACATCACATTCGCGCGCTCCGGCCCGCCTGCCTGTGTGCGAAAGCGAACAGAAGTATTCGCCGCAACGGTGCAAGCTGGCCCTTCCATTTGGACAGCCGTGCCACCTTGCGGCGCAGCTGCTGTTCGACCGCTACCGGAGAAACCACGATGTCCACCATACTCGCAGGCCATGTTCAATTGCAAGATGATGCAAAATCCGTTCGCGACGCATTGCTGCGTGTCGGCTTTCGCGACGACCAGATCAGCACCTTTTTCGTCAATCAGCCAGGCCAGCACGACATGACGCCCTATGGCGGCGACTACATGGAGTCGCCCGGCGCCAAACAAGCCCCGGTCGGCATTGGCGAGGGTATCGCTGTGGGCGGCGCCGTGGGTGCGGCCGTCGGCGCCGTCAGCTCGATCGTCGCCGGCCCGATCGGCCCGGTGGTCGGCGCGCTGGTGGGCGCGCACGTTGGCTCCCTCTACAGCTTCTCGAAAATGAAGGAAGCCGGTGACCAGGAGGCTGATGGCAGCAACCAGAAGCGCCCGCGCCTGTCCGGCATGCTGGTGGCCGTCGCCCTGCCCGTCAAATCCGACCAGCCGCGCGCCATGGATGTGTTCAGCCGTCTCGGCGTGCATCACCTGGAACTGGCCGAAGGCACCATCCTGGGCGGCGACTGGGTCGACTTCAATCCCCTGTCCTTGCCGGTCCTGCTCGCTTGAGCCCTGGCTGAATTGCATAAGGAGACTCACCATGAAATGGGCCGGAATGTATCTTGTTGGCTTCATCGTCCTGATTGGCGGCGTGCTGGGCGCGCTTTGGAAACTGGGTATCCTGGCCAGCATCGGGGCGACCTGGACCATCATCGGTGTGGTCATCGCACTGGGACTTGGCATCATGATTGCCGTGGCCAACAGTGGCAGCAAAGAAAGTATCGAAATCAGCGGGAAGTGAGCAGCAGGGCCGGGACAAGCCGTTGTCTAGATCGGCTTTATGGAGGATAATCGCTGCCCATGAACGATACCACCACCCTCCCCCCGCTGCCGGACCGGCTCTCGCTCGATCCACGCAGCCCCTACCATGTTGCTGCCGCCTTCGAGCGCGAGATCGGCATCATGCTCAATGACAAAGAACGCGTCGGCGTCGAGGAATATTGCATCAGCGAAGGCTGGATCAAGGTTGCCGCCGGCAAGACGCTCGATCGCAAGGGCCACCCGATGCTGATCAAGCTCAAAGGCAAGGTCGAAGCTTTCTACAAGTAATTATCGATTTTCGTAGGGTGGAACCCCAAGGTCAATCTGCGGCTCAAATACCCGCATACCATTCGTAGCCTTCATCCTCCCAATACCCGCCCTTGCCGCCGCGGATCTGTTCGAAGCTGCTGACCAGCTCGATCTTCATCAGGTATTTGGCCTGCTTGTAGCCAAGCTGGCGCTCCACGCGCAGGCGCAGCGGCGCGCCATTCTCGATCGGCAAAGCCTTGCCATTCAACTCATAGGCCAGCAAGGTCTGGGCGTGCATCGCATCGTCCATGTCGATGCTTTCATAGTAGCTGCTATCGTTCTCGCCATCGCTGCCATCCTCGTCCGCCTCGCCCATCGGGTCGGCGCAGCGAAACAGCACGTACTGCGCGCCGGCGCTCGGCTTGACCAGCGCCAGGATGTGGTGCAGGGGCACGCCGGTCCATTTGCCGATCGCGCTCCAGCCCTCCACGCAATCGTGGCGCGTGATCTGGGTGCGCGCCGGCATCGCCCGCAGCGCCGCCAGGTCGAACTGCATGGGATGCTCCACCAAACCGCCCACTTGCAGCGACCAGCCACTGAACTGCTGCTCGACCAGCGCCCGATAGCGCGCGCTGTCCGGGTTCAGGGTGCCATTGGCGCGAAAGCTCGGTGCGATATCGGCCTCGGTGAATTCCTGGGCCATGGCGGCGCGCCCCGTGATCAGCTTCTGGGCCGCGCGCGTGAGCTGCTGCACCCCCTTGATGGCGCCAACCACGCCGTCGTTGCGCGTGAAACGGTCGCAGGCGCTGAGCATGCCGGCGCCGATCGAGGCCAGGCCCAGCCGCAGAAAATCGCGGCGCGCGGAACGGTCTTTTCGTCGCATCAGTTTCATGGCGCAGCCTCCTCGTCGCGCTTGGGCGGCACGCGGTAGTTCCCCGTAATCATCGAGCGAAGATTGTTCCAAAATCCAGTCACCAGCACTTCAAACAGGTGCACCAGCACAAAGGCCAGCAAGCTGAAGGCGGCGATGAAATGGAGCGTGCGCGCGCCCTGGCGCCCGCCTAGCAGTTCAACCCAGGCACCGCCGAACAGCGTGTCCATGCGCGGCGACAAGGCCAGGCCGGCCACCACCACTAACGGGAGCAGGCCAAAGATCACCACCAGATAGGCCAGGTTTTGCAGCACGTTGTAGCGTTTGGCCGCCTCGCCGCTCGGATGGCGCAAGTGCAGATGGTCCAGCATCGAGCTGCCGATCTTGCGCAGTTCCGCGCGTGTGGGCAGCAAGTCGCGCCGCAGATGGCCACTACCGACCGCGTACGCGACGTAGCCGAGGCCATTGAGAAGGAATATCCAAGCCATCAGCAAATGCCAGTTGCGCGCCAGCGCCAAAGATTGACGGCTCGGTATCGTGGCCCAGGACGGAAACGCGCGACTCGACAGCGTTGCATCGTCCTGCACGCGCGATGCACCCAGCACGCCATCGGTGTTGAACTCCAGGCTGCCGATGCGGGTGCGCCCTTGAAGCTGGCCGTCCGGCCCGCGCACCGCGCCGATCGACAGCAGCGGCGTGTCGAAATGCGAGCCCTGGCCCCAGTACAGCTTGGGATGGGCGTTGAAGATGGCCAGGCCCGACATCAGCATCATGACGAAGCTGAGCACGTTTATCCAATGCATGATGCGAACTGGCAGACGGTGTCGGTAGAACATCGATCCGGTCGTTCCGCTATTCTCTTTTGGCATGGCATTCTTCCTTCGCTGGCGCTTGACAGCATAGCGCATTTCGGCGGCGCCTTACCTCCACGATACGATTCCTGCGCGCGCCAATCGTTCAAAATAGATCGCCACGAAGGCCTGGGGCAGCGGCGCGTAGCGACCGGTGAGGATGTCGCGAATCTCAGCCACCGAGCGCCGGCCGTCGGCCAGGTTCATCGCCTCGTAGGCCATGAGATCGGCGTCGCCGTCCAGCTCCGGCAGTGGCGCCAGGCTGGCCTCTGCAATCCCGCGCGATGCCAGGGATTCGCCCAAATGGTCGTAGTAGTAGACGCTGAGCGGTCCGCGAATTTCCGGATTGGGCACGGGCACCCGCCCGTCGCGCGGTCCGTTCGTGGCCGGCGCTTCGGGCTTGCCGCGGGCGGCGACCTGGCGGACATCGTTCGCCAGCGCTGGCCAGCGCCGCGCCAGCGTGGCCATCCGGGCGTCATTGCTGGCGATGGTCTCGCGCAGCGCGAGCGCGCCGTCGCGCGGGTCGCTCGCGAGCGCCTGGCGCAGGCGCGCCGCCGCCAGGTTCTTCTCGGCGCCGCCTTGCGCGACCAGGAACAGCTTCTTCGCCTCGATATCGGGCAGTGCCGCCAGCGTGTAGGCGATGCCCGCGCCGAGGTAGCTCACGCGTCCCAGCTTGGTCGCGTCGAGGTTTTCAGGCTGGTCCTTGTTGGTGTGGATGGTCATGTCCGGCCAGTCGTGAAAGTACAGCATCGGCACGCCCCAGCCGGCCGCCGAGAACACCTCGTGATCGCTGCCCAGCTCCATCGCACGGACGTCGCCCAGGAATACATCGCGCGACGCGCCCGGCGTGACGAAGCCCTTGTAGCTATCGCCGCCGCGTTCGGCATGCTGGGCTGAGGCGGCGACCACTTCATCAAAGAAGGCCTGGCCGATATCGTCCAGCACGTGCGGCAGCGACGCGGCCGTGCGCGACAGATGGAAGGTCGAATGGGTCGTGCCGAGCAAGGCGCCGACCATGTCCATGTGAATGCCGCCGACAATGCGCGCGGCGATCTCCGGATGGCGCGCGAGCCAGGCTTGCGAGCCGGCGATTTCGGGCGTCCAGAGGAAGCGGATGGTGAGCCTGGGTCTGGGAATGCTGCCGCTGGCGATGGCGCGGCTCAGGCTGCGCGCCACCTCGAGAATGGCTGCGCTGCCCGAGGCGTTGTCGTTGGCGCCCGCCGACTGGTGGCACAGGTGTGCCGTCAGCACCACTTCGCCGGCCGAAGGGTCTGTGCCGGGGATGGTGGCCGAGACCACATCGAAGCTGGCCGCCTGCATGCGCGCATGGACGAGCGCATGCAGCGTGACGTGTTCGCCCGCGGCCAGTCGGGCCCGGTATTCGCGCGCCTGGCGCTTCGAAAGCATGAAGGCGAAGCGGTTCTTGGTCTGGTATGGAGAGAGATGGCCCCAGCGCACCAGGTCCGCATCGTCACCGGACCAGGCGGTCGTCTGGTTCGGAAAATCGGAAAGGAAACCTGCTGCGCCACGCTCTTCGACGGCGAGCCGATGCACCAAAGGGAGCGCTCCGCTGGCTAGCACGATGCGTCCCTTCACGTCGCGGCCCTCGTAGTCCTTGGCCGAGATGCCCGAACCGACGTCGACCAGCTCGGCGCTCACATCGGCGTCCTGGCTGTAGTCGGCGAGCGCCACCGGCAGCTCGGGGAAGCGCGCCACGGGATGGGGCTGCGGCGCCACCTCGTCGAGCCGGGCCTCGCGCCCGTCCCACCCGAGATAGCTGCGAAAGTGCGCATAACGGGTGATCCCATCGGCCGGAAAATGTTCGACGGCCGCATCGGCGAGGCCCGCATTCCTGGCCTGCACGCGGACCCAGTCGGTGGCCGCCGCATAGCCCGGCGAACCGTGTACGCGGTGGAAGCGACTCAGCGCGCGCACGCTTTCGAGCGCTGCCTGGCCGTCGACCGACGCATGGATCGCGGCCGGCACCGCATCGGGCCAGAATGGAATGTGGCGCTCGGCCGCAGCGACGCTGGCGGCCGCCAGGGCAATGGCAATCAACACGAATCGTGACAAGTCAGACCTCCTGTATGGTTGAGTACCGGATCGCGAGTGGTTTCAGCCTCGCGCAAACAGTATCAGAGTTTTGCCAGTGCAAAGCGCTCGAGTTCGCGCGCAGGCAGGATGCCTGGCCCGAATGCCATTCAAGCACCGCCGCCAAGGGGTCAGACCCCGGTTTTTCCTTTCAGGGGGTCTGACCCCGGGTTTCGCGGATGCCGTCGCAACCGGGGTCAGACCCTAATGGCGTTAAGTTAAGGACTTGTTTTTAA
>JAZJYV010000111.1:0-19866 GCA_040390195.1 Pseudomonadota bacterium
ACCTCAGCGTAATCCACGTTGCTTGAGGCTGGTAGGTCAATACATTATGTCTACAAAGTCACAGGGAATCAAATTTTTAGCTAAGCGGTCAGTACGAACACGCTGCACAACATCAGCGCGCAGGCGCTCAGCTTGTGCAGCGGCAGGCGGCTCGCCGCCGGCAGCGTGCGCAGGTGCGACACCAGCGCCACCACGGTCGCAAAATACACGATGTTGAGCGCCTCGAACATGAAGCCAAGCAGGTAGTAACTCTGCACCTCGGTTCCGGTGCTGCGGTCGATGAACAGCGGGAAGAAGGCGGCGAAAAACAGAATCGACTTCGGATTGGTCAGCGTCACCAGCAATGCCTGGAACACGCTGTCGGCGCCCGCGGAACCTGGCGCGGCCTCGGGCGCGGGCGAGTTGTACATCGCCAGTCCAAGGAAGGCCAGGTACAGGCCTCCGCAAACCTTGATCACCTCCAGCAGCAGCGGCCATGTGTGCACCAGCGTCGCAAATCCCAGGCCCGAGAACGCAATCAGGATCACATCGCCGCCGATGATGCCCAGCGTGGCCAGGTAGCCGCGCCGCGTCGAATAGCGCACCTGGCCGGCGACATACAGCGTCGCCGGTCCGGGAACCAGGATCATCAGTGCGGCCGCCAGCAGAAACGCCGGCAGGTGTGCGATGCCATTCATTCGCTCCTCCTTGCTCATTGTCATTCCATTCTCGTCGCAGGAGGCGCGCTGCTCAACCGAGAATTTCCATGGCCAATGACAAAGAAAAACTAATGCATGGTGAAGTGCTTACGCCCCGGCCAGGATACCCTTCAGTACCATGACCAGACCCAGCATCGCGCCACCCCAGGCGATTGAACGGACCATCGGCACACCGAAGGCGTACAGCGGCAGGTACAGCACGCGCGCCGCAAGGAACAGTTCACAGCCGAGCAAAGTGCTGCTGTTGGTGCGTCCGGCCACATGCGCGATCAGCACCGCGATGGCAAACAGCGGCAGCGTCTCGAACAGGTTCGCCTGCGCGCGCTGCACGCGCGCAGTGAGCTTGCCGACCGGCGGCGCCTGGCCATCGCGTGAGCTAAATCCAAAGCTCAAGCCTGTTTCCATCGTGCGCAGCGAGGCCGCGATCACGATGTGTACCAGCGCCAGTACCAGAGTCCACCCCAACAGCGTCAGTTCGGTCGTCATTTGATTCCTCAGCTTGTGTTTGCCAAAGCGCAGCATATCAAAACTTCATCGCCAATCGCGACTATAATTTCCGCCTGCCCCATAACCTGCCGGAGCCTGACCCCATGATTCGATCCGCACTGCTGCTTGCCCTGTTGTCCGCCTTGCCCCAGTCCCACGCTGCGCCGGACCTGACGACCGTGTCGGAGCGTTCGGGCTTCCAGAACACCGGCCGTTACGATGAAGTGATCAAGCTGTGCGCGGCGTTCCAGGCCGCCTATCCGAAGCAGGTCAAGTGCATCGAATTTGGCCGTTCGCCGGAAGGGCGCCCAATGCAAGCGCTGATCGTCACCCGCACCGGCGCCATGACGGCACAGGCGGCAAGGCAGCGCAAGCTGCCGGTGGTATTGATCCAGGGTGGCATCCACGCCGGAGAAATCGACGGCAAGGACGCCGGCTTCCTGGCGCTGCGCGAAGTGCTCGAAGGCCGCCTGGCCAAGGGCGCGCTCGACAAGCAGGTGCTGCTGTTCGTCCCCGTCTTCAACGTCGACGGCCACGAGCGCTTCGCCAAATGGAACCGCCCGAACCAGCGCGGCCCGGCCGAAATGGGCTGGCGCACGACTGCCCAGAACTTCAACTTGAACCGCGACTACGTGAAGGCCGACGCGCCCGAGATGCACGCTATGCTGGCGCTGGTGAACGCCTGGGATCCGCTGGCCTATGTCGACCTGCACGTAACTGACGGTGCCAAGTTCGAGCATGATGTTTCGATCCAGGTCGAACCGGTCTATTCGGGCGATCCGGAGTTTCGCAAGGCGGGGCTGGCACTGCGCGGCAACGTCATCGCCGACATCACCAAGCTCGGTTCGATGCCGCAGCCCTACTACATGTCGTTTGTCGAGAACGACAATCCAGCTTCGGGTTTCGCCGACAGCGTCTCCGAGCCGCGTTTTTCGACTGGCTACTTCCAGCTGCGCAACCGGATGGCGATGCTGGTCGAGACCCATTCGTGGAAGGATTATCCGACCCGAGTGCGGATCACCCACAACTCGATCATTTCGGTGCTCGATCAGGTGGCCATGCATGGCGCCGAGTGGCAGAAGATGGCGGCCGAGGCCGATGCACGCGCCGTCAAGATCGCCGGCAGTCCCGTGGCGCTGAGCTACAAGACCACCGACAAGGCGCATGTAGTGGACTTCCGCGGCTACGCCTACACGCGCACGCCGTCGGACGTGTCGGGCATCCTGATGACGCACTATGACGAAACCAAACCGCAGATCTGGAGCGTGCCGCTGCGCGATGAAGTGCTGCCCGATCTGATGGTCAATGCACCACTGGCTGGTTATATCGTTCCGGCCGCACACGCGGCGTTGGTAGCGCAGAAGCTGGCGCTGCACGGCATCCGCTATCGGGTGGTGACTACGGCGCAGGACAAGGCGGCAGTGGAGACGTTCCGCGCCGATAAGGCCACCTTTGCCGGCGGATCGTTCGAATCGCACCAGCGCTTGACGGTGCTGGGCGCGTGGAAAAACGAGCCGCGCCCGGTGACCAAGGGCGCTCTGTTCGTGCCGATCGCGCAGCCCAAGGCGCGCCTTGTGATGGCCATGCTGGAGCCGCAGGGCCCCGATTCGCTGCTGGCCTGGGGCGAGTTCAACAACGCCTTCGAGCGCAAGGAGTACATGGAAGAATATGTGGCCGAGGATGTCGCCCGAGAACAGTTGGCGGCAGATCCGGCACTGGCGGCCGAGTTCAAGGCCAAGCTGGAAAGCGATCCGGCATTCGCCAAGAATGGCCGCGCGCGCCTGGAATTCTTCGCCAGGCGGCACGCTTCATGGGACGAGCGCTTCAACCTGTATCCGGTGATGCGCATCGCTGTCGCGCCGTAAACCAAGAGCACCTCAACAGGGAGCAGTGTATTGTGATTGCCACGAGCTGCGCGATGGACGACGCTGCCCCTCCTGTTACTTCGACGCATTCACGAGCGCGATGCCGGGCAACGCCTGTTTTGGTTTCCACGCCGAGCTCACGTGGTGCGCCTGCTCCAGCTGATCGGCGCTCAGTGCCGGCTTGATGCGTTCCAGGTTTTTGGCTGCGTTGGGCAGTCCCGCATCCTGCGCCAATTGATAATAAACGTACGCAAGGTAGGCGTCCATTGGCAATCCCTTGTCCAATTCGTACAGTTCCCCCAGACTGAACAACGATGTTGCATAGCCTTCTTGCGCAGCTTGGCGATACAGCTTCACAGCCTGAGGCAAGTCTTGTTCGACACCCATTCCCTTTTCGTACAGATCGGCAAGGTTATTTAACGCGTACAGGTTGCCCCGGTTGGCCGCCTTGCGATACAAGATTGCCGCCTCCTTCAGATCCGCGGTGCCGCCTCCGCCAAAATGCAAAGTGCTTGCTAATCCAATCTCGCAATCCATGTTGCCGTCCGCTGTGCCTTTTCGAAACAGTTCGGCTGCCAAGGAAGGGTCTACCGGCCCGCCCTTACCCGCCTTGGCCATCGAAGCTAGCATGCAATAGCCGGTGGAGTCCCCCTTGGCGACGAGGTCATTGAAGATGCCACGGGCCTTCTTGGGGTCCGCACGGGTGCCAAGTCCGTACAGGTAGGCGTTCCCCACTTGTTGCATGGCATAGCGGTTGGCGCCGGCGGCTGACTGCTCGAACCAGGACAGCGCTTGTGCAAGATCTTTGTTTACACCGTGTCCGCGTTGATAGGCATTGCCCAGCTGGACTTGGGCCGCGTTGGACCCGTCAGCGGCTGCCTTGCGCCAGATCTCGATGGCCTTGGGCAGGTCTTGTTCAATGCCATGCCCGTAGGCAAGCATGAAGGCGAATTGGGCACGGCCCCGCACATCGCCCAACTCAGTTGCCCGCGAGGCCCAGTAGAGTGAACGCACGACGTCTCGCGTTCCCGTTCCGTCGAGCCCTTCAAAATATAATTCAGCAAGCATGCCCTGCGCCTCAGCGTTTCCCAATTGTGCGGCCGTGTACAAATGCTTGATTGCCAGCTTGGCGTCACGCGCGAGGCCGCCGGTTCCGTACAGGTAATGGACGCCAAGATTGCGCGAAGCATAGTACTGACCAGGTTCCGCGGCACGGGTGAACCACTGGATGGCCAGGGCATCGCTCTTTTCCACGCCCCTGCCTTCCTCATACAACAGTCCTAGGGCATTCATCGCGCCCAAGTGGCCATGTTTGGCGGCACGGTGGTACCACCCGAATGCGGCTACCGGGTCGGCCCGTTCCCCCTTGCCATGCTCGGCTAGGAAGCCGAGTTCGAATTCCGCGGCGGCGAGACCGCGCGCGGCTGCCGCCAAGTAGTCATTCTTGGCGGACTTGAAATCTGGCGGTGTCAGATCCGTCGCCGCCAGGCCGCGCTTGAAATCCGGATCGGACATTTCGATGTTCACCAGCTCACGGCTTGCCAGCATGGCGCTTCGCGTGTTGTGAATGCCGCGGGCGGGAAACCAGCGCAGGGCGTCGTGCGCCGCTTCCAGCTTGCCTTGCTGTTTTAGGTGTTCGGCGATGAAAAACCAGGCTTCGTTGAGGGCGTATTCTTGCTTGATGGGGCCGAATTGTGTGGCTACGCCGATCAGTTGTTCGGCACTCAACTGGCCCGACAGGTAGGCCAGTACGGGACGCGGCCAAGGACCGTCGGGCAGCAACTGGATGTAGCGTTCGAATTCGGTCGACGGCGCCTCGCCGCCGCCCTGCAAGACCAGCATGGCGAAGGCGGCGTCGCCGGCCTCGAGCGCGTGCTCGGCCAGCGCATGCGTGAGGAAGCGCGCAGCGTCAGCTGCCGCGCCCGCCCGGTCGCCGCTCACCAGGCGTGCCCACGCCAGCTCAAGTGTGTGCTCCTCGCTCTTGCGGGGGAGGCCGGCCTTGCGGAATTGTTCAATGGAGATCTCTGGCTTGCCAGTTGCCAGTTCCAGGCGTCCCAGACACAGTGCCTTTTCAGTATCTTGGTTCTTCAAGCCATCGAACGCTTGGTAAATCTGGCGCGCGGGCGCTACCAGGCCGACAGGATAGACATCTTTGAGAAAGGCGATCTCGAACATGCTTTCACACAGCAGTTCGGGCGTAACGCTGGCCGCCCGGGTCTTGGTACCACCCTTGAGCAAGGCGGCAGTCTCGCGCATGGCCAGCGTGCCGTGTGCCACGTGGCCATCGCGCACGCCCACTTGTTTTGCCTCTTCCTGCACCGTCGAAGATTCATGGAATTTCAGGGTCGATTCGATGAAAGGGGGAAGCAGCTTGCCCTGGGCGTTCAGTTCAGTCATCTCGCCTGGGTTGAGCCGCTTGCGCTTGATGGCATAGTCGATCACGAAGTCCAGTTCGTTGCCATACCAGCTGAGTTCTTTCTGTGCCCGGAAAAAGGCGTTGTCGATGGACTTGGCCGAATTCAAATTGACCAGCTTGACACGCTCGGGCCAGACAATTTGCAAATGATAGCGCGCATGGTACAGGCCGTACGGCAACTCGAATGGATAGCTGCGCGTAAGCTTGTCTGGAATGCCCAGTGTGCCATCCATAATCCTGGTCTTGTGGTCGATCGAGTACCAGCCCTCGGCATGGGTGATTGGCTTGGGTAGGTTCAGAGTGGCGCGCACGGTGAACATAGAACCGTCGGCGCTGTCTTCCGTTTGCGGGTTGCCGCTTAGCGTCACGCCGGGAAACTGTTTCTCATAGTCCTCCAGGATGTCTTTCTGAATTTCTGATGCCGTCATTGCCGCATGGCGCAAGCGGGCGAAGCGGGCGTATTTGCCTCGAAAACGATTCTCGACTTCCAGCCGGACATCGCCGGCAAGGTCGTTGACAAGAAATTTTTCACCAGACTCGAACCAGGGAAAATCGTTCGCTGGCTCGGGCAGGGTGATCAAGTCCTTGGTCGAGGAGGCCACGACCAGCCCTGCTGCGCCGGGCAAGGCGACGTCCAATCGTGACATCGCCCCCTTTTCACCCTCGCGCGTGGGATCGACATAGTAGGTCTTGCCATCGGCATGGACGCGCACGATGACATGATCGAACCATGATGGCGACGGTAACAGTTTCAGGGGCAGCGTGGGCGTGCGCGCGCTCACTAGCACGGGTTCGGCCGTGATGCCCAGACGCGCTAGCAGCGCCACGAGCAAGTTGCTCTTGTCCTTGCAGTCACCGTAGCGGCGCGTGAGCACCACGTCCGGTGCTTGCGGGCGATGGGAGTTTTCGCCCAGGGCGACGCTGAAATAGCGCACTTCGTCTTGTACCCAGTGTAGGGCAGCGCTGGCGCGCGCCTCTTCATTGCTGCCAGCCGTTTCAAACTGGCGGGCCAGCGAGGAAACAGCAGGCGTGGCTGACCGCACGGCAAACAGGCCCGCTGCCCACTGCGCCACCTCCTGCCAGCTGGCGTATTCGCTGGTCTGGAGCATGGTGACGGGCAAATAGTCGGCCGGCATGTTCGCCTCCGCTTCCAGCGGGTCCAGGCCACGCCCCTCGAAACGAAGGCGCTCGACCGCGCCGCTTCGCTCCACTGTGGGCGTGATGCCGCGCGATGCCAGGTCGCCCAGCTCGCGCCACTGCAAGGAGCGGTTGGCTGGATGCGAAATGGTCAGCACACGCTGTTCCACGGGCCGTCCCGTGTTCCACGAGAAATCGTCGGCCCAGATGCTGCCGAACACCGGATTCCTCCCTTCGACGGTGTAGGTGATCCACAAAGTGTCGCCCACCCGGATGTCGTCGAGCAGCAGTTGCACCGTTGTTTCTCCCACATAGAAACCGCTCTCTAGGTTCGATTCGCGTTCGAGCAGGCGGGTATGCACGGTGGCCGTGCGTTCCATGGTCTGTTCGCCGCGCAAGATTGCAACGCGGTGCAACTGCAGCTTCTGGTAGGCCGGATAGTAAGGCAGGCCGTATTGACCAATTTCGCCCAGGTGCGACTTGTCGTTGACCTGGATCGCTCGGTTCACCAGCACGGCAGGATTGGTTCCGGTCCAGGCCTGGGTTTCTGACAGTCGAATCACCACGGGATCGCGGCGCGATGTGGGCGGAATGGCCGCCAACGGCGCCGCCCATTTCGGCAAGAGGGTGGCGCGGAAGAAGCTAACGGTGGCCTTGACAGGCTGGCTAGCGTGGGCCAGCTCAGCCGCCGATCCAGACACGACGATCAGGTAAAGGAGGCAGGCGTAAAGTCGATGGGCTCGCATGTGTACTCGGATGCTGGCCAGGCCAGATAGTTGATGTACAGCTATTGTATGCGAGTAAATGGATAAATTGACAATATTCCCGACTGCCCCATTATTGCGCCTGCAAAGGGATGGTCCCAAAGCCAGTTGGCGTCGAACACGGCTCCTCATCGAAGGCGATGTCGCCAAGCTGGTTAGCCACGCCGTCGGCCTTCAGCTCCTTGAAGCCGAACATATCCGGGTCCATCAAATGCGACGGCACCACTGTCGACAGCGACGAGAAGATGCTCTCCACGCGCCCCGGGTACTTCTTCTCCCATTCGCGCATCAAACCCTTGATCTGCTTGCGCTGCAGGTTCTCCTGCGAGCCGCACAGATCGCACGGAATGATGGGGAACTGCTTGACCTCGGCGTAGCGCGCCGAATCGGCTTCCTTCACATACGCCATCGGGCGGATCACGATGTGCTTTCCGTCGTCCGACTGCAGCTTGGCCGGCATGCCCTTGAGCTTTCCGCCGAAGAACATATTCAGGAAAAAAGTCTCGAGGATGTCGTCGCGGTGGTGGCCCAGTGCGATCTTGTTGCAACCGAGTTCGTCGGCGACGCGGTACAGGATCCCGCGCCGCAGCCGCGAACACAGCGAACATGTGGTCTTCCCTTCCGGGATCAGGCGCTTGACGATGCTGTAAGTGTCCTGGTTCTCGATATGGAAAGGCACGCCCAGTTTCGCCAGGTAGGCCGGCAGGATGTCGGCCGGGAAGTTCGGCTGCTTCTGGTCCAGGTTGACGGCCACGATGTCGAAGTGGATCGGCGCGCGCTCGCGCAGCGTCATCAGGATATCGAGCAGCGCGTAGCTGTCCTTGCCGCCGGACAGGCATACCATCACCTTGTCGCCATCCTCGATCATGTTGAAGTCGCCGATCGCCTGGCCCACCTGGCGGCACAGCCGCTTGTGCAGCTTGTTGTTCTCCAGCGCGGTCTTTTCGGCCTGCCTGGCACCCGTCTCGGGCGCCTCCATCACTGCTGCATTCATGTTTCGTCCTTGATCTGGAAAACCTCGACGCCCACGCCTTCGCAGTCCGGATACACGTCCGGTTTCATGGTCGAGACGCGCACGGCGCGTACGCGCGGATGCGCCAGCATGGCGCGCACGACGTCATCGCACAGCGTCTCCTGCAGGTGCACGTGGCCCTTGGCCATGCGGCGCGCGATGGTTTCGCGCATGAAGTCGTAGTCGACCACTTCGGCCAGGTGATCGCCCTTCGGGGTCGACAGTTCGAGCGGAATGTACAGGTCGACGTTGATCAGGACGCGCTGCTCGCCCTTCTTTTCGAAGTCGTGCACGCCAATGTTGATCATCACTTCGTAATTGCGCAGGAACAGCCGGCGGCAATCGGCGAGCTTGGGGTGGGTCAGTGCGGAAAGCATATGGTTACCTCTAAGTTTCAAACATCACGTCGCGCGGCTTGGGCAGCAAGTGCTGTCCGCCGTCGACCAACAGGGTGGTGCCGGTAATGGCGCGCGCCGAGGCCAGGTAGCACACGGCGTCGGCGATGTCTTGCGGCGTGCTGGAACGGCCCAGCGGCGTGGCCTGGTGGGCCTTGGCGAAACCGTCCTCGGTCTGTGCGCCCGATACCATGGTCAGGCCGGGCGAGAGCCCCACGACCCGCACGCTGGGCGCCAGCGCCTGCGCCAGCATGACGGTGGCCGCTTGCAGCGCCGCCTTCGACAGCGTGTACGACAGGAAATCGGGATTCAAATTGGCCAGCTTCTGGTCCAGCAGGTTGATCACCACGGCCTGTCCGTCAACCGGCGTGGCCGCGTGCAGCGCTTGCGCCAGCAGGATCGGAGCGCTGACGTTGGCCTGCATGTGGGCCGCCAGCATGGCCGGGGAATAGTTCGCCGCGCTGTCAAACTCGAACAGCGAGGCGTTGTTGACGACGCAGCCAACGGCGCCCAGCGCGTCGCTGGCGCGCGCCAGCAAGGCGCGCACCGCGGCTTCGTCGGCCAGGTCGCACTGCAGCAGCACGGCGCGCCGGCCCAGCGCTTCGACGCCGGCGGCCGTCTCGCGCGCCTGGTCTTGCGAGGCGCGGTAATGCACGGCCACGTCCCAGCCAGCCTGCGCCAGGCCGAGCGCGATGGCGCGCCCGATCCGGCGTCCGGCGCCGGTCACCAATGCGACCGGCTGTCCCTGTGTTGATGGTGTCTTCATCTGTTGATCTGGATCATGCGCCAAAGCGCATAAATTGTTGAGTTGTCCTGTTGTCGCTACAATGCCGGAATGTCCCTACCCGTACCCGATAGCGACGCGCTGGCCGCGTCCCACGCCCTGCAGCACAGAATCGCCGCCGAAATTGAACGCTCGGGCGGCGCCATCGCCTTCTCGCGCTTCATGGAGCTGGCGCTGTACGCGCCCGGCCTGGGCTACTACAGCGGCGGCGCCGCGAAACTGGGCAAGGATGGCGATTTTACAACCGCGCCGGAAATCTCGCCCCTGTTCGGCGCCGCGCTGGCCACGGCGGCAGCCGCTATTATCGCCCAAAGCGCGCCCAACATCCTCGAATTTGGCGCCGGCACCGGCAAACTGGCGCGCGACGTGCTCACGGCGCTGGCCGCGCAGGGCGTCGAGGTGGCCGATTACGCCATCCTGGAGCTGTCGGGCGAACTGCGCGCGCGCCAGCAGGAAGCGCTGCGCGAGTTCCCCCAGGTGCGCTGGCTGGACGACTTTCCCGCCACCTTCAGCGGCGTGGTGCTGGCCAACGAGGTGCTCGACGCAATGCCGGTCGAACTGGTCGCGCGCAGCGGGCAGGGCTGGCGCCAGGTGCTGGTGACGGTCAATGACGGCCAGTTCGCCTATGCCGAACGGGAGCCCGATGCCGCCCTGGCGGCCCACATCGCGCGCCAGGTGCCCGAGGCCGACACCCTGCCCGAGGGCTACCTGAGCGAAGTGCATCCGGTGGCGACCGGTTTCATGGCTTCGCTGGGGCGCATGCTGGGCCAGGGCGCCGCGATCCTGCTCGATTACGGCTTCCCGGCGCACGAGTATTACCTGGCCCAGCGCACGGGCGGCACCCTGATGTGCCACTACCGCCACCACAGCCATCCCGATCCGTTCTACCTGCCCGGCCTGCAGGACATCACGGCCCACGTCGACTTCACCGCCATGGCGCTGGCGGCGCAGGATGCGGGCCTGGACGTGATGGCTTATATGAACCAGGCCGCGTTCCTGCTCGGCGCGGGCATCGGCGAATTGCTGCTGGCGACCGATCCGGCCGACGCGCGGCGCTACCTGCCGCAGGCGGGCGCGCTGCAAAAGCTGGTCTCGCCGGCCGAGATGGGTGAATTGTTCAAGGTGCTCGTGGTCGGGCGCGGCACCGTGCTGCCGGACGCCCTGGTGCGCGCTGACCGCAGCCACCGACTGTAGGCGGGCGCCTTGCGCGGCGGACATAAACCCGGCTATCCTGTACGGTCCGCCGGGTTCGTCCAGTCCCCGTTTCGTCTATCATGAACTTATATGGCCAAGATCCACACCCACTATGACAACCTGAAGGTGGCCCGCCTGGCGCCGCAGGAAGTCATTCGCGCGGCCTACAAGGCCTTGAGCCAGAAATACCATCCTGACAAGAATCCGGGCGACGAGAAGGCCGCGCGCATCATGGCCATTCTCAATAGTGCCTACACCACCTTGTCCGATCCGGTGCGCCGCAAGGAGCACGACGAGTGGATCGCGGCCGAGGAGTGGGAGATCGAATGGCTCGAGAGCACCCGCAGCGAGGACAAGCCGCGCGCCGAGCCGTCCGAGCCGGTGCGCCGCTACCACGCCGGGCGCGATGTGCGCTGGTGGCTGGCGCTGGCCCTGAGCCTGGCGCTCGGCTGCGCGGGCGGGATCCTGTTGATGGGCCAGCCGAAGCTGTTGCCGGCGGCGCTGGCCGGGGCGCTGGCCGCCAGGGGCGAGGTGCCGGCCGCAGCGGTGCCGGCCGCACGCGCCGAGCTGCCGCTCGACAGCTGGGCCGTGGCCAAGGCCTACGAGCCCGAGGCGGGCGCGCACCAGGCGCCGGACGTCAAGGCGCTGGCCGTGATCCAGCTGGTGGTGCCGGCCCGGGTGCCCGATTGCGAGACGGAATTGCACGCACTGGTGGCGCCGAACGGCGAACCGTGGCCCAACCAGTCCGGCTATGTCGAGGGCTACCCGCTGGGCAACGAGGGCGAGGAAACCCGGCTGCAGGTCGACAACACGGGCAACGATTCTCCCGTGTTCGTCAAGATCTACGACCTGGAGCGGCGCTCGAACGTGCGCCACCTGTATGTGCTGGCGCACGATGCGATGGCGGTCGAGAAGCTGGGGGCGGGCAAGTACGAGGTGCGCTACCAGAACGTCGAGGTCGGCGGCAGCAAGGCCGACTGCCTGGCGCGCAAGCGGCGCGGCATGAAGCAGGTGGCGGCCGGCACGCCGGAGGCTTGAGTTGGTGAAACGGCAGGGCCGAAGCGTTCAGCGTGATCCGGCCCTGCAAAGTCCGGCAGTCTTGCCAGCGGCCTAGAACTCTTCCCAGTCCGCTTCGGCGGCCTTCGGCTTGGTGGCGGGCGGCGCGGCCTTGATGCGCGGCGCCGCCGCCGCGGCCCTGGCCGGTGCCGGGCGCGGCGGCGCTTTCGGTTTCGCCCTCGCCCTCGCCTGCACCGGCACGTCGCGCAGCTTGAACACGGCCACCGCGCTGCTGAGCACCGATGCCTCGTCGTTCATGCTTTGCGCCGCCGCCGCCGCTTGCTCGACCAGCGCCGCGTTCTGCACCGTCATCTCGTCCATCTGGCTGATCGCTTGGTTGACCTGTTCGATGCCCATGCTCTGTTCCTGGCTGGCAGCGGTGATCTCGCTCATGATGTCGGCCACCTGCTTGACCGAGGTGACGATCAGTTCCATGGTCTGGCCCGCCTCGTCGACCAGCTTGCCGCCGCCGTCGACCTTGTCGACCGAATCGCCAATCAGGGTCTTGATTTCCTTGGCCGCCGCCGCGCTGCGCTGGGCCAGGTTGCGCACTTCCGACGCCACCACCGCGAAACCGCGCCCCTGCTCGCCGGCGCGCGCCGCCTCGACGGCAGCGTTCAGCGCCAGGATGTTGGTCTGGAAGGCGATACCGTCGATGACGCCAATGATGTCGACGATCTTGCGCGAACTCTCCTTGATCGAGGCCATCGTCTCGACCACCTGCGACACCACCTGGCCGCCGCGGGTGGCTACCGACGAGGCCGAGATGACGAGCTGGTTGGCCTGGCGCGCATTGTCGGCGTTTTGCTTGACAGTCGAGGTCAGCTCCTCCATCGAACTGGCCGTCTGTTCGAGCGAGCTGGCCTGGGACTCGGTGCGCGCCGACAGGTCGGCATTGCCGGCCGCGATCTGGCCCGAGGCGGTGGCGATGGTGTGGGTCGAGGCCCGTACTTCGCCCACCGTGCGCGCCAGGGCGTCATTCATGTCCTTGAGCGCGCGCAGCAGCTGCCCGGTCTCGTCCTCGCCGTGCACGTCGATGTGGGTTGTCAGGTCGCCGGCGGCGACCGAACGGGCAATCGAGACCGCCTCGTCGAGCGGACCGGTGATCGATTCGGTCAGCCAGTAGGCCAGTCCGATCGACACCAGCACGGCCACGATGCCGGCCCCGATCATCAGCTTGCGCGAGAAGTCGATGTCGCCCTGGGTGGCCCTGCCACCCTCCTCGATGTCGGCGCGCTGCTGGTCGACGATCGAGCGCGTCTGCTCGAGCAGCGCTTCGAGCGCGGGGAAGGTTTCGGCGTTCATCAGCTTGGCCGCCCCCTCCTTGTCGTCGGCCTCGACCAGGTCGGCGACCTTGATGAAGGAGGCCGAGTAAGCCAGCCGCGCAGTGCCGATCTTGCCCAGCGTGGCCTTCTCGGACGGCGTCGCGGCCAGCTTGCCGAGCGTGACGATGGCCGTGTCGATCAGCTTCTTGTCCTGGTCGATCTTCTCGTAGCTCTTGGCGCGCTGCGATTTGTCGAGGATGAACAAGGCCAGCGTGCGGCGCGCGTCTTCGCGCGCGGCCGTGTCGATGGTCGAGGCGGCCAGCGAACTGGGCAGATCGCGTTCGACGATCATGCGATTGCTGGTCCCGATCGAGGAGAAGCGCCCGATGGCCGCCACGATCATGATCAGCATCAGCAGTACCAGCAGGCCGAAGCCGGCGCCCAGGCGTGTCTTGATTTTCAGTGCAGAGAGGTTCATTGACGCTTTCGAAGTAGGAGCTCAGGCGGCGGCGTTCTCGATCAGGCCCATTTCGCCCGACGACATCAGCTTGTCGATGTCGACCAGGATCAGCATGCGCTCGTCGATCGTGCCCAGCCCGATCAGGTAGTCGGAATTGAAGGCCGTGCCCATCTCGGGCGCCGGCTTGACCTGGTCCGGCAACAAGGTCGTCACGTCCGAGACGCTGTCGACGACCATGCCCATCACGCGCCCTCCGATGTTGAGGATGATGACGACCGTGAACTGGTCATACACGGGGGTGCCCAGATTGAACTTGATGCGCATGTCGACGACGGGGATGATGATCCCGCGCAGGTTGATCACGCCCTTGATGAACTCGGGCGCGTTGGCGATGCGGGTGACGGCCTCGTAGCCGCGGATTTCCTGGACCTTCAGGATGTCGATCCCGTACTCTTCGGAGCCGAGCGTGAAGGCGAGAAATTCGCGGCCCGCGATGTCGCTGCCGGCGCCCGCATTGGTCGATTGTGCTTGCATGGTTGGTATCCTTGTAAAAAAGGCAGCGCCCCGCCGGAGGGGCGCCGCTGATGGCGCTTTGCGGTCAAAGAGTAGCAGAGTCTCCCCTCAATTACGAGTGGCGGCTCGGTCAGGATGCAAAAAAGCGGCGCCGCCCCTGCCCGGCGTGCCGCCGCCCGCGGCCTCGTCCATACAGCCGGCGCGCGCGGCGCGCGGTTTTGCTCGACGCGCGGGCGGCGAAGCACTAGACTTGAAGGACACAATGTTTATAATTTGATGAATCAGCGGCGCGCACCTGAATGGCGCCGCCCAGGTCGGACCGGCAAGGCGCACCCAGTGCGCATCTCGCCCTCACTAAGGAGCAGGTATGACCGACCCCAACGCAGCTGCCGACGACAACTGGCTCATCGACGAAGATGATGAGGCAGAGGGCGCCGCCGGCCAGGCGGCCATCGACCAGCGTCTGTGGCGCGTGCTGATCGTTGACGACGACGTCGACGTGCATGCCGTGACCCGGCTGGCGCTGCGCAACGTCAGCTTCAAGGGGCGCGAGCTCGAACTGTTTTCGGCCTACAGCGGCGCCGAAGCCTACCGGGTGCTCAGCGAGACGCCCGACATCGCGCTGGTGCTGCTCGACGTGGTGATGGAGACCGACGATGCCGGCCTGATCCTGGCGCGCCGGATTCGCGAAGAGCTCAACAACCAGATCGTGCGGGTGGTGCTGCGCACCGGCCAGCCGGGCCAGGCGCCCGAGCAGCGCGTGATCATCGAATACGACATCAACGACTACAAGGCCAAGACCGAGCTGACCACGCAGAAGCTGTTCACCACCGTGATCTCGGCGCTGCGCGCGTATGAAAGCCTGAACATGCTCGAGCGCAGCCGCATCGGCCTGGGCAAGATCCTGGCCGGCGCCACCAATCTGTACCAGATCCATTCGCTGCGCGAGTTCGCCTCCGGGGTGCTCAACCAGGTCAGCGCCATTCTCGACGTCGGCGCCGACGGCGTGCTGTGCGTGATGTCG
Organism: Pseudomonadota bacterium; assembly: GCA_040390195.1. Taxonomy (GTDB): domain Bacteria; phylum Pseudomonadota; class Gammaproteobacteria; order Burkholderiales; family Burkholderiaceae_D; genus Telluria_A. Next base: position 15,070 of record JAZJYV010000111.1, read on the forward strand.
GCCAGCGCCGGCGAGCCGACCGTGGTGGCCGCCACCGGCGGCTACGCCTACCTGGCCGAGAGCGAGAAAATGCCGCCCGACCATCCGCTGCTGCCGGCCATCACCAAGGCCTTCGCCGAGAAGCACAGCCAGTTCGAGCATCCGGCCAACGTACTGTTCATCCACACTCAGGAACAGCGCGAGCTGTGCATCTCGGTCACCCCGCCCTGGCCGCTGGCGGCGATCCAGCGCGACCTGCTCGAGGTGTTTTGCCAGCGCATCGCCGCCGCCTTCGACAACCTCTACATGTTCGGCCAGCTGCGCAAGGCCCAGGAGGCGACCGTGGTGGCGCTGGCCGACCTGGCCGAGTTCCGCGACCACGGCACGGGCGGCCATGTGCGGCGCGTGCAAGACCTGTCGACCCGCATCGCCCAGACCATGCTCGCCAACGGCAGCGACGATCCGGAACTGACACCCCAGCTGATCGAGATGATCGGCCTGGCCAGCATCCTGCACGACGTGGGCAAGGTCTCCACGCCCGACCAGGTGCTGCTCAAGCCGGCCCTGCACACGCCCGAAGAGCGGCGCGTGATGCAGACCCACGCCGAGATCGGGCGCTCGATCCTCGAACGCGCCTCGCGCATGGTCGACGGCGTCAGCTACCTGACCTACGGCGCCCAGATCGCCGGTTCGCACCACGAGCATTTCGACGGCGCCGGCTATCCGGAAGCGACCCAGGGGCGCGACATTCCGCTGTGCGCGCGCATCGTCGCCGTGGTCGACGTGTTCGACGCCCTGCGCCACCGCCGGCCCTACAAGGAACCCTGGGCCTATCCCGATGTGCTCAAGTACATCGGCGAGCGCCGCGGCCTGCAGTTCGACCCGGAAGTGGTCGACGCGCTGCTTCAAATCGTCGCCATCGACCCTCCGGCACCCGCCAACGACGACGATTGAGCCACGCGCTCGCCGAAATCGCAGCGAAAACTGCCCTTTTCATAGGGGCGGGCGGTGGAATTGGATTCTTTTCCCGCGCTGCCGTAATATACTCACGACATACAAGTGCGCCGACGTAGCGCGCCGACAGCGCGATGCCCGCTCCCTGGGTAGACTGGAAAACCAAGAAATGAATGAACTCGACGGACTCTCGGCCTTGATCATCGAGCCCCATGCGGGCATGCGGGCCAGCATCCATAACATGCTCAACCTGTGCGGGCTGACCAAGATCGACCATGCGGGCAGTTCGAACAACGCCATCAAGCATCTGGGGCTGAAAACGTTTGACCTGATCCTGTGCGAGTACGACCTCGACGGCGGCCAGGATGGCCAGCAGCTGCTCGAGGACCTGCGCCACCACAAGCTCATTTCGCTCTCGACCATGTTCTTCATGGTCACGGCCGAGGGCAACTACGGCAAGGTCGTCAGCGCCGCCGAGCTGGCGCCGACCGACTACATCCTCAAGCCGTTCACCGCCGACCGCCTGCTCGAGCGCATCGCGCGCGCGCTCGACAAGCGCAATGTGTTCATGCCGGTCTACCAGTTCATGGAGGTGGGCAATCAGCGCGACGCGATCGCCGCCTGCATCGAGGGCGTCAAGAACCATCCGCGCTACTCGATCGACTTCATGCGCCTGCGCGCCGAGCTGCACATGTTCCTCGGCGAGCCGGCCGAGGCCGAACCGATCTACAACCAGCTGTTCGAGGCCAAGGCGATCGCCTGGGCGCGCCTGGGCCTGGCCAAGACCCTGTTCATGCGCGAGCGCTTCTCCGAATGCCAGGACATCCTCGAGTCGCTGGTCGAAAACAACAAAAAATTCGTCGACGCCTACGACTGGCTGGCCAAGACCCACGCCGCGGTGGGCGACATGGCCAAGTCGCAGACGGTGCTGTCGGATGCGGTGGCGGTGTCGCCGCACGCGGTGCGGCGCCTGCGCAAGCTGGGCGAGGTGGCGCTCGAGACGGGCGACACGGAAACGGCCGAGAAGGTGCTCAAGCAGGTCGTCAGCAAGGCCAAGTACTCCGAGTTCCGCGATCCGGAAGACCATGTCAAGCTGGTCCAGACCCTGGTCAAGAAGGGCGACCCGGTGCAGGCGGCGGCCGTCATCCGCGACCTCGACAAGTCGATGGGCGGGCAGAAGAACACCAGCGTGTGCAGCGCCATCTCCTCGGCCATGGTGCATGAGTACACGGGCAACGAGACGCGCCTGGCCGAATCACTGGAGGCGGCCCTGCTCGCCTGCAAGGAGAGCCTGGGCCTGTCCTCGGACATGAAGATGGAGTTGGCGCGCAACTGCCTGCAAAACAATATGGAGGAGGGCGCCTCGGAAGTGATGCGCGATGTGATGCGCAATGCCCCCAACAATGCGGCCATGTCCAAGGCCATGGGGGTGTTCGAAAAGGCCGGGCGCGGCGAGCTGGCGCTGACGATCGCCCAGGAGAGCCGCCAGCAGGTTGTTGACCTGGTCAACTCGGGCGCCATCAAGGCCAAGGAAGGCGACTACCGCGGCGCCGTCTCGCTGATGGTCGAGGCGGTCAACAAGCTGCCCGACAATCCGCAGGTGGTGTTCAACGCCGCGGTGGCGGTGCTGAAGTGTTTGGAGAACATGGGTTGGGAAGAGCGCCTGGGCCAGTATGCGCTGTCGCTGATCGACACCGTGCGCCGGCTCGACCCGATCAATCCCAAGCTGCCGGCGCTGGCCGGCCTGCACCAGCAGATCCTGAAAAAATATGACAAGGGTACGCGCAAGAAAACCTAGGGCGCAAGGGCGCGGCGCATTCGGCCAAACCGGGGTCAGATCCCGGGCGGATGAACCGGGGTCTGACCCCGGTTTGGCCGAACGCGCTGCACCCTACCGCCTTACGGCTTGCACACAAATGATTGTTTCAATGATCTTAGCGCCCGCTAAAGGAATGTTCCATGGCTAGCGCCCCCCCACCACCACCGCCGCCGTCTGGTAGCGACACCCGCCGCGTGCGCGCCGGCCTGATGACCAAGGTCTGCGGCGATGAAGACATGTTCGCCCTCGGCACCTCGGTCGCCCGGGTGGTGCAGATGGCATCGTCCGAAGACCAGGGCACCCACGACCTGGCCTATTACGTGCTGTCGGACGTGGCCCTGACCCAGCGCATCCTGCGCCTGTCGAACACGGCCCAGTATCGCACCGCCTCCGGCACCTCGGTGACCACCATTTCGCGCGCCATTTCACTACTCGGCTTCGACAACGTCAAGACCACCGCGCTGGCCATGCTGCTGGTCGACGCGTTGTCGAACAGCGCCCACGCGCAAAGCGTGCGGGTCGAGCTCGAGGCGGCCCTGTGCGCCAGCCTGGTGGGCCGCGAGATGGCACGCCACAGCTTCTACCAGGGCGCCGAGGAGGCTTCGATCGGGGCCTTGTTCAAGAACCTGGGCCCGCTGCTGGTGGCCTCGCACGAACACGAGCGCTACCGCGAAATCAACGCCTTGATGGTCAGTGGCAAGCACACCATCGGCCAGGCCTCGCAAATGATCCTCGGCTGCAGCTACGACGCCTTGTCGGAGGCCGTCATGGCCGAGTGGAAGATCCCTGAAGTGATCGTGCGCACCATGACGTCGCTGCCGTCGGGGGTGCAAAAAGTGGCGGCCAACCGCGGCGAATGGATGCGCCAGGTGGCCTCCTTCGGTGCCGACGTGGCGCGCTTGCTGGCCCGTTCGGCCAATCCTGCCGCCACCAACGAGGCGCGCGCGCTGCTGACGCGCTACGGCGCGGCGCTCAACCTCGACCCCGAGCAGTTCGACAGCTTGCTCGTGACGGTGCAAGACGGCATGTCCAGCCTGCTGCAGAGCATGAACATGCGCGCCCAGTCCAAGGTCGAGGCGCCCGCCGTGCACGAGGGCGACGGCTTGCCCAACGTGCTGCTGCTGGCGACCATGAACGACAGCGATGCCGGGCAAGAGGGCGCGCACCCGAGCGGCAAGCCGCACAATGCGCGCGAGCTGCTGCTGGCGGGGGTGCAGGAGGTGACCCAGATGCGCGCCTCTGGCCAGTCCAAGGTCAACGAGCTGATCCTGGCGGTGCTCGAGACCTTGTACCGCAGCATGGGCTTTCGTTTCGCCACCGTGTGCTTGAAGGATGCGCGTAGCGGCCAGTTTCGCGCGCGCGTGGCGTTTGGCGAAGACCATGTGGCGCGCCAGGCAGGCTTCGTGTTTTCGATGACGCCCACGCGCGACCTGTTCCACCTGGCCATGGAGAACGACGCCGACCTGATGATCGCCGATTCGCGCAGCCCGAAGATCCGCGACCTGCTGCCGGCCTGGCACCGCACCTTGCTGCCCGATGCGCAAAGTTTCATCGTGCTGCCGCTGGTGGTGGGCAAGGTGCAGCTCGGCTTGTTCTACGCCGACCGCACCCTGCCGGCGCCGGAGGGCGTGCCGCCCGACGAGACGTCGCTGATCAAGGCGCTGAAAAACCAGGTGCTGGTGGCGCTGGCGCCATAGCCGAACGCCGTTGAGATTTCCCTTGGGGTTCCACCCCACGCAAGCACGCGGACCTTAACTCAACGGTATTGGGGGCGCTTGCGACTCTGTCGATTTCCCGGAAAAACCGGCCACTGTGGCCCGCGCGCCACGCCCGGGTGCGCTCGTTACAATTCTCCCTTTGCGGCGAAAAACAAGAATATTTCGGCCGCACTTGCACTCTTGCAGCGCCTGCGGTTACAATCACGCCCCGAAGCAAGTTGTCGTCAAAAACCGCGGAATCGATCCCGTAAAGGTGTTGACAGCATTTTGTCCTTGCTTCATACTCTGCGGTTCCTCGCGGAGGGGTGGCCGAGTGGTTAAAGGCGA
>JAZJYV010000112.1:0-22588 GCA_040390195.1 Pseudomonadota bacterium
AAGTTTACAAGCGAAAAATGGCCCGATTTCGACTTAACTTAGCGGCATTAGGGTCTGACCCCGGTTTTTCTGTTGGGGGTCTGACCCCGGTTGAGACGGTGCCTGCGAACCGGGGTCTGACCCCTTGCGCGCAGCTGCGCCAGATCAGACTTCGGCAATCACCGCGCGGTTGCGCCCGGACTGCTTGGCCGTGTACAGCGCGCTGTCGGCGCGCATCAGCAATTCGTGGCGCAGCTTGCCGTGCAGCGGGTATTCGGCGATCCCGGCCGAGAAGGTGCAACCGGACAGGCGCAGCGCGCCCTGGCGAATCTCCAGCCCCGCATACGCCTCGCCGATGCGCGCCACCGTCGCCTGCGCCGTGGCGCTGTCGGCGCCGCGCAGCAGCAGGCAGAATTCCTCGCCCCCGTAGCGGCACAGCAGGTCGGCCGAGCGCAACTGTACCTCGACCAGGCGCGCGAACTGCACCAGCACCGCATCGCCGAATTCGTGGCCGTAGCTGTCGTTGACACGCTTGAAAAAATCAAGGTCCAGGATCACCACCGCCACCGACTCCTCCTCGTGCAGCACAGCGTTCAGGCAAGTCTCGAAATGGCGCCGGTTGTACAGGCCCGTCAAGTGGTCGCGCATGGCCTGTTCCTTGAGCGTGTCCTGCAGCGAGCTGACATGCCGGATCTGGTGCGACAATTCCTTGTTCAAGTCTTCCAGCTTCTGGTTCTCGGCGTCGCGCGCGGCCTGCTGCGCCAGCGCGCGGTCGCGCTCGTCCTTGAGCGTTTGCATTTCCTTTTCCAGGTGGCGCATCAAGAGGCGCGAATCGCGCGCCGATTTGCTGCTGGCCTCGAAATGGGTCTGGTACTGCTGCAGGAAGCCGTAAGCGCTCTTCCACTTGCCAAGCTTGGCGTGGATGTTGGCCAGGCCCTGGAAAATCTGCTGCTGGTAGAAGGGATTGCGCGTCGTCTGCAGCAGCGCGTGCGCCCGTTCCAGCGCGGCCAGCGCCTCGTGTGTGCTGCCCTGCACGTAGTCGAGCATGCCGCGCACCAGCCACGCGTGCATCTGCTCCTCGAAATCCTCGCCCGTGTCGGCGTACTGCTGGGCCCGCTGTAGCAAGGCGCGCGCAGCGTCCAGCTGCCCGCCGAGGATGGACGCGTGGGCCGCCACGCAAAACAGGAAGGCGCGCACCGTCAGGTCGCTCTCGGGCCACTCGTAGAACGGTTCGACCAGCTCGAGCGCCGCTTCCGGACGGCCCGTCGCCAGCAGGCACATGGCCAGGTTGGCCGACACGATCGGTCGCTGGTGCACCAGTTCATCGTCGCTGATGATGTCGAGCGCCTCGTATAGCAGCGGGATGGCATCCTCGTCATTGCCCAGGTCGTGCACCGAGGAGGCCAGGTTCGACAGGCTGTTGACGCGGTGCGAAGCGGTGCCGAAGCGCTCGGCGATGTCCAGCGCCAGCAGGAAATTGCGCGGTCCGCTGCGGGTGTCGCCGCGGTTCAGGGCATCGATTCCGAGCCGGTTGTAGAGCAGGAATTTATGCAGCGAATCGGGCACCTGCGCGGCCAGCACGCGCGCCGTGTCGAAGTGCTGCTCGGCGAGCGCGAACGCACCGCGCCGGCTGGCGATGGCGCCCTGCGCGATGGCGGTGGCCATCGCGCCTTCGAGGTCCCCCGCCTGCGCGAACTGGCTCGCCAGCGGCGCGCACAGCGGCTCGGCGCGGTCCGCCTCGCCCGCATAGTAATAGCACCACAGCTGGTTGATGCGAGCGTACGCGGCGCCACGCGCATAGTCCAGCGCGCGCGCCGCCGCCAGCGCCAGCCGCGCCAGCCGCTTGGCCTGGCGCCGGTCCGACATCAGGCACGCCATGCCCTGCAGATTGAGGCGATCGATGTCTGCTTTGTCGAGTTGGGGCGTGACAGTCACTGGTGGCGCTTCCTGTGATGGCTGGTGCAACATGATAACCAAGAATCGCATGAGCGCGGAAATTTAAACCCGGGACAGACTAAGGTTTGCGCGAAAATCTTAGCTTGTCCCGGGTTTCCAAATTCTGTTCCCAGTGTTCCATTCGGCGCGCACAAGCTGCTATAGTTCCCCGGATAGTTATTTAGGGGAGTAACAGATGCACAATACGGTTCATTTCATTCTGCAAGGCAAGGGCGGGATCGGCAAGACCCTGGTCTCGACCATTCTCGCGCAATGGATCGGCGCCAAGGACTCGCTGCCCCTGCGCTGCTACGATACGGACCAGGAAAATGCCACCTTCTCACGTTACAAGGCGATGGACGTCAAGCATGTGCCGGTGATGACCGACACCCGCAACATCGACCCCAAGCGCTTTGACGCCCTGATGATCGACCTGCTCGAGGACGATGGCAACTGCGTGGTCGACAACGGCGCCAACACCTTCTCGCCGCTGATGGGCTACCTGCTCGAAAACGATTGCTTCGAGCTGTTGCAGGAATCGGGCCGCAAGGTATTCATCCACACCATCGTCGGCGGCGGCGACACCCTGCACGACACGGCGATGGGCTTCGTGTCGACCGCCAAGTCGACCAGGGTGCCGCTGGTGCTGTGGGAGAACGAGCACTTCGGCCAGCTGCAATCGGCCACCGGCAAGGTGTTTACCGAATCGCAGACCTACGCCGACAATGCCGAACGCGTGGTCGGGCGTGTGGTGCTCAGTGCACGCAACGCCGACACCTTCGGCGCCGACATCAAGAAGATGAACACCGCCCGCATGACGGCCCTCGAGGTGCGCGAGAGCGACAAATTCAACATCATGGAAAAACAGCGCATCAAGGTCGTGTTCCGCGACCTGTTCGAACAACTCGACCAGGTCAAGTGGTAGGCGCCCATGGACCAGCAAAAACTGCGTAGCCTGGTATTCGAAAAAACCGGCGTCAGGATCGACATCGATGACCCGATCTTCGCGCTGGTCGCACTCAACGAGGCGGTGCTGGCCGAAGCGGTGGAACGCCACGTGGCCCTGCTCGACGAGGCCACCCGCGAACTGGCCAGCCAGGTCGAGGCGCTGGCCGGCGGCGATGCGGCGCCACGCCTTTGCGAGCGCCCCATCCCTGCCCTGCTCAAGCCGGCCGCAGCCGCCGCCACACCAGGCCTGGCGCCCGTGCAGCGCAGCATCGCCGTCGCCGCCGGCGCCGCCGTGCTGGGCGCGCTGCTGGTGCTGTTCGGCCAAGCCCTGCTGTTCAAGCCGCCCGCGCCGGTGACGCTCGCGCGCGAGCTGTCGCCGGAACAGGCCAGCGCCATCGTCAATGCCGAAAAGCTGAACCGCGCTGTCCAGAAGCTGGACCAGAAAACCCGCAATGCCATCCAGGCCGAACTGCAAAAACCCTGATCGGAGCATTCCATGAAATCGTGCAAGCTGCTGGTCCTGCCCACCCTCCTGCTGTCCCTGTTCGCACCCTGCGCCCCGCTGCTGGCGGCCGAACCGGCCAGCGCCACGCTGCCCGCCGTCGGCTATGAGAAATACACGCTGCCCAACGGCCTGGACGTGATCCTGGTGCAAGACCCCAAGCTGCCCATCGTCGCCGTCAACGTCTGGTACCACGTCGGCCCGGCCAACGAGGCGCCCGGCCTGACCGGCTTCGCCCACCTGTTCGAACACATGATGTTCGCCGCCACCAAGCACGTGCCGCGCGGCTTGGCCGACCAGTTGCTGGAAGGGGCCGGCGCCACCGATTCGAACGGCAGCACCGATTTCGACCGCACCAATTACTTCGACACGGTGCCCTCGAACCAGCTCGAGCTGGCGCTGTGGGCCCATTCCGACCGCATGGGCTACCTGCTCGACGTGCTTGACCAGACCGCCCTGTCGAACCAGCAGGACGTGGTGCGCAATGAGCGCCGCCAGAGCGTCGAGAACCGGCCCTACGGGATCGTCGAGGAGGCGCTCTACCACTTGCTGTTCCCGAAAAGCCATCCCTACTACGCGTCCGTGATCGGTTCGCACGCCGACATCCAGAGTGCGAAACTGGACGATATCAAGCAGTTCTTCAGCAGCTACTACGGTCCCAACAATGCCAGCCTGGTGATTGCCGGCGACATCGACAAGGCCAATACACGGGCCCTGGTAGCCAAGTATTTCGGCAGTTTCAAACGGGGCCCGGCCGTCGCCAGGCCGGCCGTCACCACGCCGCCCATCCTGGCCGAACGGCGCGCCGTGATCCAGGACCGGGTCGAGCAGCCGCGCGTGTTCATGGGGTGGCTGACCTCACCGGCCTACAAGCCGGGCGACGCCGAACTGGCGATCGCCGCCCAGATCATCGCCGGCGGCAAATCCTCGCGCCTGTACAAGACCCTGGTCTACGACAAGCAGATCGCCCAGCAAGTAAGCGCTGGCCAGAACGCCAACGCCCTCACGTCGATGTTCGTGATCGACGCCACCGCGCGCGCCGGCCACGGTGCCGCCGAAATCGAAGCGGCCATCGACGCCGAGCTGCAGGCGCTGCGCGAGACCGGCCCCACCGACAAGGAAGTCGAGCGCGCCCGCAACACCATCGAGACGGCGCTGCTGACCTCGGTCGAAAAGATCGGTGGTGCCGGCCTGGCCAACCAGCTCAATCAATACAACCAATACGTCGGCGACCCGGGCTACCTGGCCAGGGACATCGAACGCTACCGGCGCGTGACGGCCGCCGACGTCAAACAGGTGCTCAAGGCCCAGCTGCAAACCAGCGCACGCGCCGTGGTCTACGGCCTGCCCGGCACGCCCGACCTCGGCCCCGAAGTGCCGACCCCGGCGCCGCTCAAGGCCAAGCCCGGCAAGACCAGCGCCAGCAACCCCGACCAGCCGTGGCGCTACAAGGTGCCCAAGGCCGGCCCGCCGCCCAAGATCGTGCTGCCCGGCGGCGACGCCTTCAAGCTCGACAACGGCCTGACTGTGATCTACCGCTACAATCCTGCGCTGCCGATGGTGGCCGCCGAGCTGGTGGTCAAGAGCGGCGCCGACGCCAATCCGGCCGCCCTGCCCGGCCTGTCGAGCTTCACCTCGCACATGCTCGAGGAAGGCAGCAGTACCCGCAGTGCGCCCCAGGTGGCGGACGAATTCGCCCAGTTGGGCGCCTTCTTCGGCGTCACCAGCGCATCCGACGCCGCCCATGCCTCGCTGCTTTCGCTTAAAGCCAACTTCCCGCAGGCACTTGCACTGCTGGCCGACGTGGCCCAGCATCCGGCCTTTCCGGCGGCCGAGGTGGAACGCCAGCGCGCCAGCCGGCTGGGTGAATTGAGCCAACAGCGCGAGGCCGCGCCACAGGTGGCGGCAGTGGCCGCCGCCGGTGCGCTGTACGGCGCACGCCATCCGTTCGGCTACGGCGAATTGGGCACCGAGGCCGCGATCAAGGCCACCGGCGTGGCCGACCTGCGCGGTTTCTGGCAGCAGCACTACCGCCCCGCCAACTTGGCGCTGGTGGTCTCGGGCGACATCTCGCGCACCGAACTGAAGGCGCTGGTCGAGACCAACTTTGGCGCCATGCCGGCCGGCGCCACCAGCGCAGCCGCAGTGCCGCCGGCGGCCACGACCAAGGCCCGCCTGGTGCTGGTCGACAAACCGGACGCGCCCCAGACCGCGCTGCGCGTGACCGTCATGGGCCCGGACCGCAAGACGCCCGACTTCGCCGCCCTGCAAGTGATGAACGCGGCCCTCGGAGGCCTGTTCACCAGCCGCATCAACACCAACTTGCGCGAAGTCAAGGGTTACAGCTACGGGGTGTTCTCAGCCTTCCAGTACCACCGCACGCCGGGCCCGTTTGCCATCGCCGGCAGCGTGCGCACCGATGTCACGGGACCGTCGGTGAGCGAAATCTTCAAGGAAATCGCCGCCATGCGCGCCAAGCCGCTGTCGCCGGCCGAGCTGGCCAATGCACGCAATTCGCAAGTGCTGTCGCTGCCCGGCCTGTTCGACACCAACCGCAGCGTCGGCGCCAGCCTGGCCAACACCTTCATCTACGACCTGCCGCTCGACTACTACAGCAAGCTGGCGCAGCAGTTCGCCAGCGTCAACGCGGCCCAGGTCCAGGCCATGGTCAACAAATATCTGGCGCCCGAAAAATTGCTCGTAGTGGCGGTGGGCGATCGCACCAAGATCCTGCCCCAGCTGACCGCGCTCAAGCTCGCACCGCTCGAACACCGCGACGCCGACGGCGCCCTGAAGTCCGCGCCATGAGCCACGAGCACGATCACCACGGCCACGATCACCACGGTCACGCCCATCATCACCACCACGGCGCGCCGGACCAGCAGGGCCGCGCCTTCGCGCTGGCCATCGCTCTCAACTCGGTGTTCGTGGTGGTCGAATTCAGCTACGGCCTGGTGGCCAATTCCACCGCCCTGATGGCCGACGCCGGCCACAACCTGTCGGATGTGCTGGGACTGGTGCTTGCCTGGGGCGCGGCAATGCTGGCCAAGCGCCGGCCGGGCGGGCGCTATACCTACGGCTTGCGCAGTTCCTCGATCCTGGCAGCCCTGCTCAATGCCCTGCTCCTGATGCTCGCCTGCGGCGCCATCGGCTGGGAGGCGGTGCACCGGCTGGCCAGTCCGGGGCCGGTGGCGGGGATCACGGTGTCGGTGGTGGCCGCGGTCGGGGTGCTCATCAATGGCCTGTCGGCCTGGTTGTTCATGGCCGGCAGCAAGGATGATTTGAACGTGCGCGCCGCCTACCAGCATATGGCGGCCGACGCCGCCATCTCGCTCGGGGTGGTGTTATCGGGGCTGGTCATTATGGGCACCGGCTGGACCTGGCTCGACCCGGCCGCGTCGATCGTCATCGTGCTGCTGATCCTGGTGAGTACCTGGGCACTTCTTGGCGAATCGTTGCGCATGGTGCTGGCGGCGGTGCCCGACAATGTCGACCAGGCTGATGTCAGCGACTTCCTGCTGGCGCGGCCCGGCGTGAGCGGCATCCATGACTTGCACATCTGGGCCATGAGCACCACCGAGACCGCGCTCACGGCGCATTTGGTGATGCCGGCCGGGTATCCGGGCGACGCCGCCATCGACACCATCGTGGCCCATCTAAAGGCCGATTTTTCGATTCACCATGTCACGCTGCAAGTCGAACAGGGCACCACGGATCACGACTGTTCTTTGCACAGCTGAGCAGGGCAAGATGACCGCTGACACTCCATTGCAGCCGGTGGCGTTTACAAAGAAATCGGCAGCCCGTCGTTCCCGCGCAGGCGGGAACGACGGTGGTTTTTTCAATGGTGGGTTTAGTCCAGCGCCCCATTGCGGACCTTCGAGTTGAAGAAAATCCGTAATTGGAACCTGCTTGTAGCGTGGCCTGGGAAACTTGGATGAGCTGGCGCTGGTGATGCAGGAGGAATTGACGCTGTGGTCCGCGCTTAGGCCTCTGGCGCCCCCCAGACCAGGTTCCACAGGTGGCCATCAATGTCTTCGAAACCCTGGTCATACATGAAACCATGGTCCTCTGGTGGGTGCGGTGTGCGGCCGCCAGCGGCAACGGCCTTGGCGATGAGGGTGTCGACTTCTTCCCGGCTTTCGCAGCTAAGGCAGATGACGACTTCATTGGCTTCCTTGGCCTGCGCGACGGGCTTGTCGATCAGGGACTGGAAGAAAGGCTCGATCGTCAGCATGGCCTGGATCGTGTCGCCGACGATGTTCATGAATGCTGCGTTCTCGCCGCTAAATCGGGCATTGAAAGTAAAGCCGAGCGCGGAAAAGAAGGCCTTGGACTTATTCAGGTCCTTCACTGGCAAGTTAAGGATGATCTGTTTGTTCATAGCGTTTCCTCGGTTATGGTGGATTGGGCAATCGGTGCTTCATCCCTGCGACGGATGGCGGCGCACAAAATCGACACGTTTTCGAAAAAATATTTTTCTTTCAGATGGAAGGTACAGCGTCTGCCAGGGCCGCGCGACGAATGGAGGTGCGAACGTCCTTGGATTCCAGTGTGGCCGTCGGTTCTTCTGCCATTCGTTAGTGCACCGACGTCGCACGCTCAGAAATGCGCTCTGAACAGGCCGTCGTCTACTTCAAACGAGTCCCGGCTTAGTCACTTAGACCCGCCGCGCCGGAAGCGCTGCAATGCAAGACCGAAGACCGTCAGACCAACTGCCAGTGCTGGCACTAAAGTCACGACCAGGTTGCCATCTGGCGTGGACCATGACACCGCACCAGCTGTGAGCAAGGTCGCGAGAGACCCAAGGACGATGGCCACGACAGGCAACTTGGGTGGCAAGCGTTCACCTTGATCTTCACTATTCATAGCGTTGTCCCCTAGGGTGTTCCTGGTGGGCCGTTTCTGGCCGATTGTACTCAGTCGCGCTGGCAACTTCACAAACAATTGCCGCCCCGGAGCGGCCGTTTTGGAAAGCGCGTCAACCGCGTCGGGCCGCCTCTATCGCAGCGATGTCAATTTTTCCCATCTGCATCATCGCCTCGAAAGCGCGCTTGGCGGCCGCCCGATCCGGATCGGTGACCGCCGCAATGAGGGCGCGTGGCGTGATCTGCCATGACAAGCCCCACTTATCCTTGCACCAGCCACAAGCGCTTTCCTGGCCGCCATTCCCGACAATCGCATTCCACAAGCGGTCCGTTTCGGCCTGATCGTCGGTCGCAACCTGGAAGGAGAAAGCCTCGCTGTGCTTGAACGCCGGACCACCGTTTAGGCCGAGACAAGGAATGCCAATCACGGTGAACTCGACCGTCAAGACGTCGCCCTGCTTGCCATCGGGATAATCGCCGGGCGAGCGATGGATCGCTCCCACCATGCTATCCGGAAACGTCACGGCGTAGAACCGCGCGGCTTCTTCTGCGGTACCGTTAAACCAAAGGCAAATTGTGTTTTTGTTGACCATTTTAGTTCTCCGATGGATGACAAATACATAGCTTAGGCATGGAAAATGCAGAAAGCGTGGGCAGAGCTCATACCTTACACGGATGTCACCTTGGCCGGCGGCTTCCGGCCGATTTCGGCCCCCCAATCCACGCGCTCAAATTTAGCACAACTGTGCTGCGAGAGCCGCGCGAAGCGAGGCGTTGCAGGCCTGATCCCGGTCAGTTGGACGATTTTTCTGCCACCGGCGTCTTGTACCGCTTTGGGAATCGGATCCGAACGAGCCAATAGATCATCAGCACCAAGGGGGCGAGTTTCAGCACCATCAACAGTGGCGAGTCATGCACGAATTTCGGCAACACCTTTTCCTGCCCGAAGAAGATGTTCACGGCGAACAGCAGCGCGACGCACATGCGCCATAGGTGGCGGCAGGTCCGTTGCATGCCCGATAAGCTGCCGCGCATGATCATGCTCACATCTCCGACTGCAGTCAACAGAGCGAAACTGGCAAAGATGAAGTAGGCCGCGTACGGAACGCCTTGGAGCGAACCGGTCGGACTGCGTTGCGCCTGCAGGCCCCCGGCCACGAGGCAGGCGGCGACGATCAAGGGGATGGCAATCAGTCCCTTGTCGAACAAACTAATTGTGCCACGGCGGTTCCGTGCTGCCGTCCAGCCGGTCGTAACGAGGTAGCAGGTCAGAATTGCCACGGCCACGGTTGCAATTTGCGGTAAAAAATACGCCATGTACGCACCGAATGCGCCCATGAACAACATGGAAATAAGAAATACGGTTCCAAAAACGCGATGCCGCGGCCCGCCCTTGCTGGTCCAAAGCGCACCGGCGCCAGAGAGCACTGCAATGGTTCCCGTGCAGATATGGACGATTAAAAGTGCCGACATTCTATCTCCGCGGTAGCGGTTTCGTTACGCTGCGATTTTAAAGTTCGCCACCTAAGTGTGGGTCCACAATCCGACATGCCGCATTCGGCAAAGAAGTCGATACCGAGCTTCAATCGACCTTCAAGCATACACGACCGACGAAGACACTCAGCCACCAGAGTCAAATTGACTGGCTTATTCGGCCAGATAATTTCTGGCCGAACGCACGCGCTCGCGTGGTAGCGCCAAGCGCGAATTGCTAGCGTCAGTTCCGGCAATCCGACATGCGAAATCAAATATCAGGTTTGCTTGACAAGGCCCAATTCTCCATTGTGGAGTATAGGCAACAATGTCTCTGGAGATTCCTCAGCCAATCTTGGAGACAACATGGCAATTGACGCATTTTTACAAATCGACGGAATCAAGGGCGAGTCTGCCGATTCTTCGCATCAGACTTGGATCGAACTGACTTCGGCGCACTGGGGTGTTGCGCAACCCGCGAGCACCACCGCGGCCACTGCCGGCGGACATACGGCCGGGCGCTGCGAGCATCGAACCCTTTCGTTTTACAAGCTTACAGACCTTGCATCGCCGGTCCTGATGCAGACCTGCTCGATGGGAAAGACGATTCCCAAGTCCAAGCTCGAATTCATGCGTGCCGACGGCGACGGCAAGCCTGTGAAGTATTACGAAATCGAACTGGAAAACATCATGATCGCCAGCATGGAGCAAGTGATAAGCGAGGGCAGCATCCTGTGCGATTCGATTGGACTGAAATTTTCGAAGGTGAAGTGGAAGTACACCCAGCAGAAGATCGGGGGCGGGACCTGCGGCAGCTGCTGCTTGGGACTTGACCGGCAACAAGTGCGTTTGAAGGAATGGCTGAAATGGCCGACGACCCACTACGGCCGCCCGAAGATTCGCGTGGCTTTTTCATGCTTCCCCAGGCACCAATGGACTCGGGCTATTACGTCTATGGGGACCTCCACAATCGAGCGGCGAAAGGCGCGTACCAGTACGCACATCCGCTCATGATGACTGCGATTCTGCGCGTAGCGCTTGAGTGGCAGGCAATTGACAAGCGTCGTATGGGCATTGGAGACATCAGCCTTGCGGGCGGAGCGCCTGTCGTCGAGGTCTTGTTTAATGGGCCAGACATTCCATTCGTAAAAAAATGGCCCGATCACGACCACCATTTCCACCTGAGGCTGCGAGGCTGACAATGCGTTTCGGTATGATTACCTAGCTAATCGCTAGCGCTGGAACAGCTCTCACGGTCGCCCATGCCACAGGCACTTCCGGCGCTCCATCCGGGTTGTGGAATAAATTCCCGGGCATCTACAAGATCCACTCCGGCATCGTCTCGGATCGAATTCCACCGATCCCGAACGAACGCAGGCTAACCATCAATGTTGACGGAAAAGCTGCAAGGGAAATTTTTGACTCAATCGGCCCCGACTCAGCGTCGACGTGCTCCGGCGAGAAAGCCGACCGGGATGGGCGAAAAAAGGGGCTCTGGTGCGTCTACACTGCCCAGGATGTCAGTGCTAAGGGCGGTCCCTATCAGTGCTGGATTGGCCTCGATCTCAAGACGGGTGACACTGCCTCGACCGTAAGCTGTTAAGACGTTCATCACTGGCGCCACTCAAGCGATCCGCTCAACACCTTGCCCAAGCCCCGCAAATTCGTGAAAAATGTCATCCAGATAGGTGGCGATATCGTCGTTCGCGAATGACTCCGGTACAACGATGTCGTGCATCTTGGCGCGCTTTCCATCCTCAATCCTGAAGACCACCCAAGCATCGCCCTCTCGCCGCACATCAACTTGAAATCGGCCGTAGATATTGAATTTCATTCCAGATTGGCAAATAAGGCCGTGCTGAGATAGCGTTCGCCGAACGAGGGGATGATCGTGACGATCATCTTGCCCGCGTTCTCAGGTCGCTGCGCCACCTGCAGCGCGGCCCACAGCGCAGCCCCCGAGGAGATCCCCACCAACAGGCCCTCCTCGCGTGCAGCGGCGCGCGCGGTGCTGAAAGCGTCCTCGTTGCGCACGCAGATGATCTCGTCGTAGATGCCCGTATTAAGCACCTGCGGCACGAAACCTGCGCCGATGCCCTGGATCGGATGCGGTCCCTTGGTCCCTTTCGAGAGCATGGGCGAGGCCTCCGGTTCGACCGCCACCACCCGGAATCCCGGCTTGCGCGCCTTGATCACTTCACCCACGCCAGTGATGGTGCCGCCGGTGCCCACGCCGGCCACCAGGATGTCGACCTTGCCGTCGGTATCGCGCCAGATCTCCTCGGCGGTGGTGCGGCGGTGCACTTCGGGATTGGCCGGGTTGTTAAATTGCTGCGGCATGAAATGGTTTGGGTGGGCCGCCACCAGTTCCTCGGCGCGCTTGATCGCACCAAGCATGCCTTCCGGACCCGGCGTGAGCACCAGTTCCGCACCGTAGGCGCGCAGCAGCATGCGCCGCTCCATGCTCATGGTCTCGGGCATGACGAGCTTGCAGCGGTAGCCGCGCGCCGCGCACACCATTGCCAGAGCGATGCCCGTGTTGCCGCTGGTGGGTTCGACGATGACGGTATCGGGCTTGATCTGCCCGGCCGCCTCGGCCGCCTCGATCATGGCCAGGCCGATCCGGTCCTTGACGCTGTGGGCCGGATTGTAGAACTCCAGTTTGGCGAGAATCTGGCCTCCCCCGCCCAGCTTGCGTATCCTGACCAGGGGTGTGTTGCCGATCAATTCAGTGACGTCGTTCGCGATGCGCATGCCGGATCTCCCGAAGGTTGGCCCTACTTCACTTCCATCAATTCCACATCAAAAATCAAGTCGGCGCCCGGCGGGATCATCTCGCCCGCGCCGCGCGGGCCGTATGCCAGCGCGGCAGGAATGATCAGCGTGCGCTTGCCGCCCACCTTCATGCCCGCGATGCCCTGGTCCCAGCCCTTGATCACGCGCCCGGTGCCAAGCCGGAAATCGAGCGGCCCGCGTCCAACCGAACTGTCGAACTGGCGGCCGTGCTGCTTGGTGGCCATCGGTTTGTACAGCCAGCCGGTGTAGTTGACGAACACCTGGGCACCGGCGCTCGCTTCGGTGCCAGAGCCGATCTTGGTGTCGATGACCTGCAACTGGTCCTGCATGGCGGTAGCCGGTGGCGCGAGCTGCACTTCAGCCACGGCCGACGCACTTGGCGCCTGTGCGCCGGACATGCCCGCTGCGCACAGCAGCGCGAGGAAAACGAAACGACGCATCATGTATGTCTCTCAAAAAGAAATGAAAATCGAAATATTCAGAAGCTCGGGTGGAACAGCGCAGCGCATTCCGCCATTGCATGCGATACGCCGAAGCTCGCATTGGTGGAATGCGCTGCGCTTTTCCACCCTACGGTCAACTCGACGCGGGCGGGAACACCGTGCTCGCCCATCATACCAACTCATCCTGCGCCTGCCCAGCTTCCTGCGCCAGTTGGCGCAACAAATGGCCCGCCGCCACCATCCCGAAGGTGGCGGTGACGACCATGCTCGAACCGAATCCGGCGCAATTGAGGCCGCTCACGCCGCCCGCATCGAGCTCGCACTCGGCCTCCCCGGCCTCGGGAAAAACCAGCGGTTCCATCGAAAACACGGCGTCGACGTGGAACTTGGTCTTCAGGCTGCGCGGAAAACCGTATTGACTGCGCAGGCGCTTGCGCACCATCTTGAGCAGCGGCTCCTGTTCGGTCTTGGACAGGTCGCGAATCGCGATTCGGGTGGGATCGGTCTGGCCGCCCGCGCTGCCAATGGTGATCAAGGGCAGCGCATGGTCGCGGCAATACGCAATCAAGGCCGCCTTGGACTTGACGCTGTCGATCGCATCGATCACGTAATCGTAGCCGCGCCCTTTGATCATCGCCTCGAGGTTCTCCGGCGTGATGAAATCCTCGATCAGGTTGACCTTGCATTCCGGGTTGATCTGGTCGATGCGTTCAGCCAGCGCCTCGATCTTGGGCTGGCCGATGGTGCCGGTGAGCGCCTGCAACTGGCGGTTGATGTTCGATTCGGCGACGTTGTCGAGGTCAATCAAGGTCAGTTCCCCAATGGCGCTGCGCGCGAGCGCCTCGACAATCCAGGAACCGACCCCGCCAACCCCGATCACGCAGACGTGGGCGGCCCGAAAGCGCGCCAGCGCCGGCGCACCGTACAGGCGCGCGATGCCGCCGAAGCGGCGTTCCAGGTCGGGCACGTCGGCCACCGGCAATAGTGAGGTCAGAGTATTCATTCCTCCATTCTAACGGACGCCGCATTTCAGTCTGCTCTAAAATGGGTGGCAAACCCCTTCCCATCAAGAAAGTCCGCCATGACCGACCTCCTGCACGACAGCGCCCCCGGCTTCGACCAGCCGATCGCTGTGCTCAAGCACTGCCACGAGCGCATCCGCAAGCAACTGGCCACGCTCGACAAGCTGGTGGCCCACCTGCCCGCCCACGGCAACGACGCTCAGGCGCGCAGCGCCGCCGCCGCCGCGCTCAAGTATTTCGAACACGCGGCCCACTTGCACCATGCCGACGAGGAACAAGACTTGCTCCCAATGCTGGCCGGCACCGCCGTCGGCGCCGATGCCGCCCTGCTGGCCGAGCTGGCCCCGACCATCCTGGCCGACCATGAACAGATGGATGTCCTGTGGACTGCGCTGGCACAGCAACTCAGGCCGATTGCCGCCGGCGGCGCTGCGACGCTGGCCCCGGACGCCGTGGCGCAGTTCGCCGAACGCTATCTCGATCACATGGAACGCGAGGAAAGCTTCATCGCGCCGATGGCCAAACGCCTGTTCAGCCCGGCCCAGATGGTTCAGATGGGCAATGCCATGCAAGCGCGGCGCGGCATCCTGCCGCCCGCCCCGCCCGCCGGCGAGGCGGTCGCCGCCCTGCGCCAGGAATACGGCCAGGCCACGCTCGATGTGGCTGACGTGCTGCCTTCGCCGATCGCGCAGTTCACGCGCTGGTTCGAAGACGCGCTCAAGGCGGAAGTGCGCGAGCCGAACGCGATGGCCCTGTCGACCGCCGACGCGGCCGGCCACCCCAGTTCGCGCATCGTGCTGGTCAAGCAATTCGACGCGCGCGGTTTCACCTGGTACACCAATTACGCCAGCGACAAGGCGCGCCAGCTGGCCGCCAACCCGCACGCCGCCTTATTATTTTTTTGGAGCGAACTTGAGCGTCAAGTTCGGATCGAAGGAATAGTAGAGCGCACTTCTGACGAGGAGAGCGAACATTATTTCAACAGCCGACCCCTGAAAAGCCGGCTGTCCGCGTTGGCGTCGGCGCAAAGTCGCCCGATCGCCAGCCGCAGTGCGCTCGAACAGCAGTATGAATCTGTAGCACAGCAATACGGGGAAACACCGCCGCGCCCGGAACACTGGGGCGGCTACCGCCTCCGACCAGAACGCATCGAATTCTGGCAGGGACGGCGTTCGCGATTTCACGACCGCATCGTGTACACGCTGCAAGCCGACGGCAGCTGGGTACTGGAGCGGCTCCAACCGTAGTGGCGGGCATGGTGCGTGTGCCCCTCAAGAAAGGTGCACATGTTCAATCAATTCCGACTCGACGCCTGGAGCAGCGGGGTACGCAGCCAGCTGGCGCTGCCGCTGCGCATCGAACTGTGGAACGGGCGCCACCTCGACTTCTCGGCCGAGCCGCCGCGCGTGACGATCCGCATTCCCAATCCGCAGGCGATCCGCTACCTGCTGCGGCCCTCGCTCGACAGCCTGGGCCAGGCCTACGTGGAAGGGGCGATCGACGTCACCGGGCGCGCGGTCGACATGATCGCCGTGGTCAACGCGCTTGCCGCCACCACCATGCGGCGTCGCGGGCGCCTGGCGCGCGGCCTGCGCGCGGTCACCCACACGCGCGCGCGCGACGCCGCCGCGATCCGTTACCACTACGACGTCTCCAACGATTTCTACGGCGCCTGGCTGGACTCGGACATGGTGTATTCCTGCGCCTATTTCGAGACCGGCCACGAAGACCTGGCGAGCGCACAGCGCAAGAAAATCGACCACATCCTGCGCAAGATCGATCTGCGGCCGGGCCAGCGCCTGCTCGACATTGGCTGCGGCTGGGGCGCGCTGGTGCGGCGCGCGGCCAGCCATTACGGGGCGCACTGCGTGGGCATCACCTTGTCCGAGAACCAGTGCCAGCTGGCGCGCGAACAAGTGGCGCGCGCGGGGCTGCAGCGGCAGGTCGAGATCCGCCTGCAAGACTACCGTGACGTTCAAGGCCAGTTCGAGCGCATCACCAGCGTGGGCATGTTCGAGCACGTGGGCCTGCGCCACCTGTCCGACTATTTCGCGCGCGTCAACGCACTGCTGGCGCCGGGCGGGCTGGCCATGAACCACGGCATCACCACCACCGATATCCAGAACGGTTCGGCGCCCTATGGCGGCGGCGAATTCATCGAGCGCTATGTTTTCCCGCACGGCGAATTGGCGCACCTGGGCACGGTGTTGCGCGCGATGCAGGAGGGCGGGCTCGAAGCGCGCGACGTCGAAAACCTGCGCCGCCATTACGCGCGCACCTGCGCGCTATGGACCGACAATTTCGAGGCGCGCGCCGACCAGATCCGCAAGCTGACCGACGCGCGCCGCTTCCGCATCTGGCATGTGTACCTGGCCGGCTGCGCCTACGCCTTCAAGCAGGACTGGATCAGCCTGTACCAGATCGTGTGCGGCAAGGCCGGTGCCGACCCGGCCACGCTGCCGTGGTCGCGCCGTTACATGTACCCGTGAAGCGTGATTTCCGCCGCGTGGAAGAGCGCGCAGCGCGTCATCGACCAAGCGTCGCGTCGACGCCAACATGGTGGATGGCGCGCTGCGCGCTGTTCCACCCTACGAGCTTGTGGATCGTTCAATTTCGCGACCAGGACGCCGCTGGACGACGGGCTGGTGGCAACGGACTGTTCACGCCATCGCGGTTGCGCCGCCGGCGACCAGCGCGCGCAGGGCCGCGTAGACGTCATCGAGCTCGCGCCCCAGCCCCGCCGCCAGCAGCGGCCACTGGCCGCGCTGCGATCCATCGTGCAGTGCCTCCGACAGGCGCCCGGCCAGCGCCACCGCGCGCAGCGCGCCGAAGTTGACCAGCACGCCATTGAGGCTGTGCACCGCGCGCTGCAAGGCGTCCAGGTCGTCCTGCACCAGGGCCCGGTTCAGCGCCTGCAACAGCACCGGGCCGTCGTCGAGGAAGATGACGGCCAGCTCGAGCAGCAGGCCGGCGTCGCCGTCGAGTCGCGCCAGCGCCGCGCGCCAGTCCAGCACGGGCCCCGGCTGGGCCTCGTCGAACTGCCCCACCAGCTGGCGCAGGCGCGCGCTGTCGATCGGCTTGGACAGGTAGTCGTCCATGCCCGCTTCCAGGCAGCGTTCGCGATCGCCCTGCATGGCGCGCGCCGTCATCGCGATGATCGGCACATGGCCGCCGTGCGCCGCCTCCCATTGGCGGATGTGGCGGGTGGCCGACAGGCCGTCCAGCCCCGGCATCTGGACGTCCATCAAGATCAGGTCGTAACTGCCGCGCACGCCCTGTTCGAGCGCCTCGATGCCGTTGTCGACCAGGGTGATCCGGTGCCCCATCTTCTCGAGCAGGCGTAGCGCCAGGCGCTGGTTGACCGGGTTGTCCTCGGCCAGCAGGATCTGCAGTCCGCTGTTGCCGATGCCTGCCTCGCGCGGCACCGCCGGCGCCGCCACGCTGGCCGCGGCCAGCAT
This sequence comes from Pseudomonadota bacterium, assembly GCA_040390195.1. Classification (GTDB taxonomy): domain Bacteria; phylum Pseudomonadota; class Gammaproteobacteria; order Burkholderiales; family Burkholderiaceae_D; genus Telluria_A. The sequence goes on from JAZJYV010000112.1 coordinate 17,425, forward strand.
CTGGCCGGCTTGCGCGCCGAGCAGCCCGAGCACGCCGTCGAGCAGCGCCGCCGCGCTCACCGGCCGCGCCTGCACCGCGTCGACCTGCGCCGCGCACGGGTCCGACAAGCCCGCGCCACTGACCAGCAGCAGCGGCGGCCAGCTGGCCAGGCGCGCCTGCACCAGCGCCGCCACCCCGCCCAGCTCGCCGGCCAGCAGCACCAGTTCGAAGCGCTCGCTGGCCAGCGCACCGCGCACCGCATCGCAGCTGGCGCAGGACAGCACCAGCATGCCCGCCTCGGCCAGCACCGCCGCCAGCGCGCTGGCGCGGCGCTCGTCGTCGTCGGCCAGCAGCACGCGGCGTCCGGCCAGCCAGGACAGCGGCAAGGGCGCCTGCAGCTGCACCCCGGTCTGGCGCAGCGGCACCGTGAAACTGAACACGCTGCCCACGCCGGGCTCACTGGCAACTTGCATCTGGCCGCGCATCAGGATCACCAGGCGCCGGCAGATCGTCAGGCCCAGGCCCGTGCCGCCGTACTCGCGGGTGGTCGAACCGTCGACCTGGGAGAAGGCCTCGAACACCAGCTTCTGCTTGTCCTCGGGGATCCCGATGCCCGTGTCGCTCACGGCGAACGCCACCTCGCGCCGGTCGCCGCTCTCGGGCCCGGCCTGCAGCGCCAGCACCACCTTGCCTTGCTGGGTGAACTTGATCGCGTTGCCGAGCAGGTTCAGCAGCACCTGGCGCAGCCGGCCCGGGTCGCCCTTCATCACGCGCGGCAGCCCCGGCGGCAGTTCGACCAACAGCGCCAGCCCCTTCTGCTGGGCGCGCAGGGCCATCGAGCGCACCGTCTCGTGCACCAGCTTGTGCAGGTCGAACGGCACCTCTTCGATGTCGAGCTTGCCTGCCTCGATCTTGGAAAAATCGAGGATCTGGTTGACGATGGTGAGCAGGGCGTCGGCCGAGGCCTTCACCAGCGCCAGGTCTTCGCGCTGTTCGGGCGCCAGCGGGGACTCGAGCACCAGCTCGGTCATGCCGAGGATGCCGTTCATCGGGGTGCGGATCTCGTGGCTCATATTGGCCAGGAATTCGCTCTTGGCCAGGCTGGCCGCCTGCGCCGATTCAACCGCGCGCTGCATCGCCTCGCGCGCGGCGCGCTGCTCGCTGATGTCGATCGAAAAGCCCAGCAGGTACGATTCGCCGCCGCTGCTGATGACCACCCGGTTGACCAGGAAGTCGATCGGCGGGTCGATGTTGGCCAGGCGCCGTTCGCTGGTGACCATGTGTCCGCTGTCCCAGGCGCGCGCGTCCTCCTCGATGCTCTGGGCGGCCCACTCGGGGGTGGCGAACTCCTCGATGCAGCGGCCCAGCATCTGGGCCCGGCTGCGCTGCGAGAACTCCTCGAAATGGCGGTTGAAACGCACGAAGCGCCCGGCGCGGTCCTTCAGGAACACCGGGATCGGCAACTGGTCGAGGATTTGCTCGGTCAGCTCGCGCGCCGTCTCGCGCTGCTGCACCAGGCGCTCGAGCGCGTGCGTGAGCCCCAGCAAGTCGTCGTCGAAACCGGCCGCCGCGGCCAGCGCGTGGCCGGGCGCGGCACCGTCGGCCTCGAAGGTGAGGCGCTGCACGCTCGCCTGCAGCGACAGCAGTACTTCGCGCTGGCGCTGGGCCTCGGCGCGCAGCTGGGCGTTGGCGCCGGTCAGCTCGTCGGAGCTGATCTCGAGCATGCGGGTGCGCACCTGCAGGTCGCGGTCGTAGCGGGCGTAGCTGCTGCCGGCGGCCGCCAGCAGCGCGTCGAAACCGTCGGCCAGCGCGCCATCGCCGCGCGCGCGCAGCGCATCGAGGCGCGCCTGCAAGTCCCGCTCGCTGCTCACCCCCAGCGCGCGGCGCAGTTGCCGCACCAGCAGTTTGTGGCGCATGCGCCTAGGCCGCGGGCAGGGTCGTCGCGTCCCTGAAGCGGGCGCGAATCTCCAGCACCGCCGGCCAGCAGCCCAGCAGCGCGTCGACGCACTGGGGATCGAAATGGCTGCCGCTGTTCTCCTGCAGGTAGTCGCGCGCCGCCTCGAGCGTCCAGGCCGTCTTGTAGGGACGCACGCTGGTGAGCGCATCGAACACGTCGGCCACGGCCACGATGCGCCCGACCAGCGGAATGGCCTCGCCCGTCAAGCCTTGGGGATAGCCGGCGCCGTCGAAGCGCTCGTGGTGCGAGAAGGCGATTTCGGCCGCCAGCTGCAGCATGCGCGCTTCGCTGCTCTTGAGGATGTTGTAGCCGATCACGGCGTGCTGGCGCATGATGGCCATCTCGTCGGCATCGAGGCGCCCCGGCTTGAGCAGGATATGGTCGGGCGTGCCGACCTTGCCGATGTCATGCATGGGCGCGGCATTGAGGATGAACTCCTGCTCCTCGGCCGACAGGCCCAGTTCGGCCGCGATCAGGCAGCTGTAGTGCGCCATGCGCTGGATGTGGGCGCCCGTCTCCGGATCGCGGTATTCGGAGGCGCGGCACAGCAGCAGGATGGTTTCCTGCTCGCGCGCGCGCAGCTCGGCGGTGGCCTTGTTGACCTCGCTGGCGAGCCAGCTGGCGCGGTTTTGCAAGGCCACGGTGGCGCGCCGCAGCTCGAGCATATTGCGGGTGCGGGCCAGGAATTCAACCTTGTCGATCGGCTTGATCAGAAAATCGTTGGCCCCGCTCTCGAGCGCGCGGTGGCGGATCTCGATGTCCTGGCTGGCCGTGACCATCAGCACCGGCGGGCGCTCGCGCGGATCGCCCCCGAGCCGGTCCATGAAGTCCAGGCCGTTCAAGTCCGGCATCATGTAGTCAAGCACCAGCAAGTCGTAGGGATTGGTCTGGCACCAGTGGAGCGCTTCCTGCGCCGACAGGAAGGCCACGGTGGACACGTTCTCCAGTTTTTCCATCAGGCGCGACATCAACACCAGGTTGATGTGCGTGTCGTCGACGATGACCACCTTCATGCGAATGGCACTCCCAGGTCTGTGCGGCCGCTCATTTCAGGCGCGCCGCGAAGGTCTTCTTGAACTTGGCCACCTTGGGCGCGACGATGAAGGCGCAATAGCCCTGCAATGGGTGCTGGCGGAAATAATCCTGGTGGTAGTCCTCGGCCTTGTACCAGGTCGCCACCGGTTTGAGCTCGGTGACGATCGGCGCGTCCCAGACGGCAGCCATGGCCGCGATCACCTGGCGCGCCGTGGCCTCCTGCTCGGGCGAGTCGAAAAAGATCACCGAGCGGTACTGGGTGCCCACGTCGTTGCCCTGGCGGTTCAAGGTGGTCGGGTCGTGGATCGTGAAGAAAATTTCGAGCAGTTCGCGGTAGCCGATCACGGCTGGGTCGAATTCGAGCCGCACCACCTCGGCATGGCCGGTGCCGCCGGCGCACACCTGTTCGTAGCTGGGCCGCGGATCGTGGCCGCCCATATAGCCCGATTCCACCTTGCTCACGCCGTGCACCTCGAGGAACACGGCTTCCAGGCACCAGAAACACCCGCCGCCCAGCACGGCCACGGCCGTCGCAGACTGGTTCGTCATCACACACCTCAAGCGTCAGTATTGGGGAGGGAAACCCCGTCTGGATAAACTGTAACGCAAAGCGCGCCGCAGCGCATCTTTCAATTGCTCCTGCACCAATCCCAACGCGGGGCTGAATTTTGGCATAATGGCATAAATCACCAAGGCACCAATGAACACTAGCTCTCCCCGCGCGCCCGCGCGCGATTTCGACGCGGCGCAGTTTCGCCATGCACTGTCGCAATTTGCCACAGGCGTGACCGTGATCACCACGCGCCTGGCCGACGGCTCGTTTCGCGGCCTGACCGCCAGTTCCTTCAATTCGGTCTCGCTGACGCCGCCGCTGGTGCTGTGGAGCCTCGGTGGCGGCGCCAACAGCCTGCCCATCTTCAGCGGCAATTCCCATTACGTGATCAATGTGCTCGGCGCCGACCAGGCCGAGCTGGCCGAGCGTTTCTCGCGCCGCACCGACAAGCCCTTCGAGGGCATCGGCTACGAACTGTCGCGCACCGGCCAGCCGATCCTGGCCGGGGTCTCGGCCTGGTTCGAATGCCACAACCGCAGCCGCTATCCGGAAGGCGACCATGTGATCTTCGTGGGCGAAGTGGAAGATTGCGCAGTGCGCCCCCAGGACTCGCTGATTTTTCACGCAGGACAATTCGGCCGCACCCAAACGCGGTAAAATCTTCTTTTCGGCCAAGCAGTCTATACAAGTTGCCGCCCCACCCCACACGAGACAGGAACCGCCATGACCCGATCCGATGCGACCCGCAATGCCCAATTCCACTGGGACGACCCGCTGCTGCTCAACAATCAGCTCAGTGACGACGAGCGCATGGTGCGCGACGCGGCCGCCGCCTACAGCCAGGACAAGCTGGCGCCGCGCATCCTCGAAGCGTTCCGCCACGAGCGCATGGACTGCTCGATCTTCCGCGAGATGGGCGAGCTGGGGCTGCTGGGGCCAACCATCCCCGAGCAATACGGCGGGCCGGGCCTGAACTACGTCGCCTACGGCCTGATCGCGCGCGAAGTCGAGCGCATCGATTCGGGCTACCGCTCCATGATGAGCGTGCAATCGTCGCTGGTGATGGTGCCGATTTATGAATTCGGCACCGAGGCGCAGCGCCAGAAATACCTGCCGAAGCTGGCCACGGGCGAATGGATCGGCTGCTTCGGCCTGACCGAGCCGAACCACGGCTCCGACCCGGGCTCGATGATCACCCGCGCCAAGGCGGTGCCGGGCGGCTATTCCCTGTCGGGCGCAAAGATGTGGATCACCAATTCGCCGGTGGCCGACGTGTTCGTGGTCTGGGCCAAGGATGATGAAGGGGCCATCCGCGGCTTCGTGCTCGAAAAAGGCATGGCCGGTTTGAGCACGCCCGCGATCCACGGCAAGTTCGGCCTGCGCGCCTCGGTGACGGGCGAGATCGTGATGGACAATGTGTTCTGCCCGGAGGAGAACGCCTTTCCCGACGTGCGCGGCCTGAAAGGTCCGTTCACCTGCCTGAACTCGGCGCGCTACGGCATCGCCTGGGGCGCGCTGGGCGCGGCCGAAGCGTGCTGGCACACGGCGCGCCAGTACACGCTCGACCGCAGCCAGTTCGGCCGCCCGCTGGCGGCCAACCAGCTGGTGCAAAAGAAGCTGGCCGACATGCAGACCGAGA
>JAZJYV010000113.1:0-5425 GCA_040390195.1 Pseudomonadota bacterium
GCCTGATCATGGTCGACGATATCGCCTACTTCCAGTCCGACAGCAAGTACACGGTGCTCATGACGGCCGAGGGCGAAGCCTTGCTGCGCAAGCCGATCCGCGAACTGCTGGACGTACTTGACCCGAACATCTTCAAGCAGATCCACCGCTCGACCATCGTCAACCTGAAGGCGATCGCCTCGATCGCGCGCGACGACACGGGGCGCGGCATCGTGCGCTTGAAGACGCGGCCGGAGACGCTGTCGGTGAGCCAGCCCTTCATGGCCTTGTTCCGCTCCATGTGAGCGTCCATACGTGCGCTGGCGCACAGACCAATTCGTTGCCTCTGTTAAACTTCAGCTTGACCTGGCAGGCATCCCGCCGCTCGTCTTGAATATGAGGCAACTATGAAACATCTGACAATCGCCGTGGCCCTGCTGGCGGCCAGTGCCGCGCCGGCCATGGCGCAAACGAGCGTGAGCGTGGAAATCGGCCAGCCCGGCTTTTACGGCCGCATCGACCTGGGCGGCTATTCGCAGCAGCCGCAAGTGGTCGTTTCGCGCCCCGTGATCGTGCTGCGCGAGCCGCAACGGGTCGTCGAGACCGTGTATCTGCACGTGCCACCCGGCCACCAGAAGCACTGGAGCAAGCATTGCGGCGAATACCATGCCTGCGGCCAGAACGTGTATTTCGTGCGCGAAGACTGGTACAACAACACCTATGCGCCCCACTACCGCGAGCAGCATGGCAACGGCCATGGCCATGACGACGGCGACCGCGGTCGCGAGCGCGACGATGAGCATGGCAAGGGCCACGGCAAGGGCCACGACAAGCACAAGGACTGAGGCGCGCGTGCGCCGCGCGCCGCGAACCGCTACACTGGTCACTGGTCCATCAGCGGGAGCGGCGCGTGCAAGGCGACATCGTCATTGTCGGAGGCGGGGCGGGCGGTCTGGAGCTGGCGTGCAAGCTCGGGCGCAAGCTCGGCACCGACCATGTCATGCTGGTCGACAGCCGCCAGTATCACATCTGGAAACCGTCGCTCCACGAGGTGGCCGCCGGCACCCTGGACATCCACCAGGAAGGCTTGTCGTATTCAATGCTGGGCCATGACAATGGCTTTCGCTTTGTCTACGGCGCGCTGACCGGGCTCGACCGTGACGCCCGCCTGCTGCAGCTCGCCCCCATCCACGACGAGCACGGCGCCGCCGTGCTGCCGGCGCGCAGCGTCGGCTTTTCGACCCTGGTGCTGGCCGTGGGCAGCGTCTCGAATTATTTTGGCGTGCAGGGCGCGCGCGAACACAGTATCTCACTGAACGCCACCGAGGACGCCGAACGGTTCCGCCTGAGCTTGCTCAAGCTGCTGACCCAGGCCGATGCGGCCCCGTCGCGCGTCGGCGTCGACATTGTGATCATCGGCGCCGGCGCCACCGGCGTCGAGCTGGCCGCCGAGTTGCGCGAGGCCAGCGGGGTGTACGCCAGCTACGGCTTCGAGCATCTCGATCCGGCGCGCGACGTGCGCATCACCTTGCTCGAAGGGGCGGCGCGCATCCTGGCGCCGCTGCCCGAGCGCGTCTCGGCCGCCGCACTCAAGTTGCTCGGCCAGCGCGCGATCCGGGTCGTCACCGGCTGCAAGGTCACTGCCATCGAGCCCGGCCTGGTGCACGACGGGGCCGGCCAGCAGTACCGGGCCGACCTGTGCGTGTGGGCCGCCGGGATCCGCGCACCGGACTTGCTGGCCGGGCTGGGCCTGGAGCTGAACCGGACAGGCCAGGTGCTGGTCGACGCTTTCCTGCAGGCGCACGGGGGCGGCGCCATCTACGCGCTGGGCGACTGCGCCGCCTGCACCGGCGCCGACGGCAAAGCGGTGCCCCCGCGCGCCCAGGCGGCCCACCAGCAGGCCGATTTCCTGTGCCGGCGCCTGCTGCGCGCCGCCGCCGGCAAGCCGCCCGAGGCCCGTCCATACGCTTACCGCGACTACGGCTCGCTGGTCTCGTTCGGCCAGGGCAGCACCGTCGGCAGCCTGATGGGTTCGCTCAAGGGCTTGCACTGGTTCGTCGAAGGCGGCTTCGCGCGCCTGATGTATGTCAGCTTGCACTTGCTGCACCACCAGGCGGTATTGGGCACGCTGCGCACCGCCGTGCTGGCCGTGGCGCGCTACCTGATCAAGCGCAGCACACCGCTGGTCAAGCTGCACTGAGCCCGCTGCGCGGCAGCATGACGCGCAGCACGGTGCCGCGCCCGTGGTCCGGGTCCACGCGCAGGCTGCCGCCCAGGTTCGCCACGCGCGCGCGCAGCAGGCGCAAGCCGTGGCAGCTGGGCGGGGCCATGTCGGCGATGCCGGGGCCGATGCCATCGTCGCGCACGACCAGAGTGAGCCAATGGCCGTCATCGGCCAGCGTCATTTCGACCGCGCTGGCCTGGGCGTGGGCGGCGATGTTGCGCAAGCCCTCTTCGGCGCAGCGCAGCAGGGCCAGGCCCAGCTCGCGCGGGTAGCCGGGCTCCTCGTCGACCAGGCGCAGCGCCACCGTCATGCGCTGCTCGGCGTCAAAGCGCGCCACCAGGTCAAGCAGGGCCGCCTTCAGGCCGAGAAACTCGAGTTTGTCATTCCACAGCGAGCGCTGCATGTCGCGGTTGTTGCCGATGATGCCCATCAGCAGTTGCTTCATCTGGGCGCTGCGCTCTTGCAGCGGCCCGTCGGGGGGCAACTGCTGGCTCAGCATGGCCAGGTGCATGGTCAGCGCCGTCATCGACGCGCCCAGGCTGTCGTGCAGGCGGCGCGCCAGCACGCGCCGCTCCTCGTCCCAGCATCCGGCCACATGGCCGAGCAACTCGTTGAGGTCGGCAGTACGCTCGGCCACCCGCCGTTCCAGTTCCGCGCTGTTGCTGTCGCTTGCCGCCAGGGTCATGGTGCGCTCGCTAAAAGTTTCCCAGATCATACAATAGGTGGCGCCGGGATGGCGCGCGGCGCGCGCGCCAAAGTGTGCTGGCGTACAGTCATGGCGGCGCGGGCCATGCGATAGTCGGCCCACACCACCACCGAAGGGAACCACCATGAACATCGATACCATCGTCGACGACAGCTTTGCCGGCCACTCGTTCCGCCAGCTGTGCAGCCTGCCCGTCAGCGCCCTGCGCGGCGTCAGCGCCAAGGACGCGCGCGCCCTGGAAACGGCGTTCGGGGTGCACACCATCGGTGAGCTTGGCGACCTCAAATTCGTGCGCTGGGCCGCCGCGATCCGCACCCTGGCCGAGGAGGAGGGCGACACGGCGCAGGAAATGGCCAAGGAAACCTTGCTCGACGAGGCCGTCGAGATGACCTTCCCGGCCAGCGATCCGGTGTCGGTCGATTCCGGCGTCACCCGGGTCGAAGTGGCGCCCGACATGGTCGACGCCCAGACCGACCATCAGCACGCCGGCGCGATGCAGGTGAGCCAGGCCAAGGCGGCCAAGGCGCGCCACGCCTGAGTAGGCTTCAGTGCGGCGGCGGCGCCGGCGCGGCGCTGCCGTCGCAATAGCGGTTCTTGCCGCCGCGCTTGGCTTCATACAGGGCATAGTCGGCGATGCTGATCAAGGCCTCGACGTTGTCGGCATCGTCCGGGAAAATGCTGATGCCAATCGAAGTCGACAGGTGCAGCGTCAACTCGTTGATGTGGAACGGTTCGGCCACGGCGTCGACCAGCTTGGCGGCCGGCCCCTGGGCGTCGGCCAGGCTCGACACCTGGCCCAGCACCACCATGAATTCGTCGCCGCCCAGGCGCGCCACGGTGTCGTCCTGGCGCGCGCTGGCGAGCAGGCGGGTGGCCACGATCTTGAGCACTTCGTCGCCCACGGCATGGCCATGGGTGTCGTTGATGGCCTTGAAGCCATCGAGGTCCAGGTACATCACGGCCGCCTTGTGATGGTTGCGCCTGGCGTGCTGCAAGACGGTGCTGATGCGGTCTTCAAGCAGGCGCCGATTGGGCAAGCCGGTCAGGGCGTCATGCAGGGCCAGCTCCTGTTGGGCCAGGCTGTACTGGGCCAGCTCCTTGTACAGCAAGCGCACTTCGAGCATATTGTGGATGCGCTGGTTCACTTCGAGCAGGTCGAACGGCTTGCTGATGAAGTCGCGGGCGCCGGCCTCGAGCGCGGCCAGCTTGAAGCTCGGTTGCGCCGTCAGGGCCAGCACCGGCAGGTAGCCACCCTGTTCAATTTCCTTCAAGCCCTTCATGACCTGGAAACCGTTCAGGCCCGGCATTTGCAAGTCGAGCAGGATCAGGTCGAAGCAGTGCTCGTGGTGCAGCGGACACACCTGTTCGGGCCGCATGGTGGTGCGCACGCAGCTGTACCCTTCTTCGCGCAAGATCTCTTGCATCAGCTCGATGTTGTCCGGTGAGTCATCGACCACCAGGATTTTGGCGTTCAGTATTTGTTGGCGACTCGGCATGCTGGTTCTCTGTCAGGCGGTAAGATCAGTCTATCAGCAACTCGACTGTTTCTTGCAGGACATCGTATCGTGCGCGGGGGTGATTGTCGCATTGTGCGCTCAGCCCGGCGTGCCGGCAAGCGGCAGCGGTGGCGCTCAGTGCGCCTGCAAGCCCTTGGCGGCGCTGGCCAGGACCGCCTGCAGCTGCTCGAGCGCGAACGGCTTTTGCAGCGCCTGGAAGGGGAATTCGAGCCCGCGCAGGAAGTGCTCTCCGAAGCCGGTGGCGAACACCACCGCCAGCCCGGGCTCGATGCGCAAGGCCTGGCGCGCCAGTTCGATGCCGGACATGCCGGGCAGGCTGACGTCGGAGAACAACAGCTGGTAGCCGCCGGCGGACAGCAACGGCAGGGCCGTCTCGCCGTCGGCCACGCCGTCGGCGCGGTGGCCGAACGCATGCAGCATCTCGCACACCAGGTATTGGGCGTCCGGATTGTCCTCCACCACCAGGATGCGCAGCGCGGCGGCGGGCATTGCCACGGCCGCGGCCTGGAAGGTGCACAACACGCCGCCAACCTGGCCGTCGGTGCTGCGGATGGGCGTGAAATGCAGGTCATAGGGCCGCACGCACTGGCCATCGAGCGCCAGCGGCAGGGCGCTGACCAGCTGCTCGCTGCCCCCCCAGGCGCGCTGGCAGGCGTGGCGCGCCGGAACCAGCGTGGGCGGCCAGGGCGCGATCGCGGCACCGGGCGCCGCCGCCGGCGCCGCCAGGGCCGCATACGCTTCGTTGAACACCAGTACCGGCTGAGGTCCCCAGGCCAGCAGCATCGGCAGCGGTGCGGCGAGCACGAGGTCGACGCACACGCGCAAAGCCTCGGGCCACGCGGCGCGCGTGCCCAGGTCGGTCGTTGACCAGTCTAACTGTGCGGCATCGAGCATGGCGCAGCCGTTTCAGGTGGGCGGAGCTCCATCCTACACCATCGGCATGGGCATCGGGATAGGGGCGACCAGTGTAACTGATCGGTCCCCTCCCACACCACCCGG
>JAZJYV010000114.1:0-12726 GCA_040390195.1 Pseudomonadota bacterium
GCCGTCTCGCGCATCGCCCATTACATGAAGGCCATGATGCGCGACAAGATCGGCAGCTTCTCGTCAGCCTCCAGCGTCCAGGACTTCCTGAACCGTTGGCTGACCCAGTACGTCCTGCTCGACGACAACGCCAGCCAGGAGCAGAAGGCCCGGTTCCCCCTGCGCGAGGCGAGCGTGCAGGTGATGGAAGTGGCGGGCCGACCTGGCGTGTACCGCGCGGTGTCTTTCCTGCGGCCGCACTTCCAGCTTGACGAGCTGTCGGTGTCGCTGCGGCTGGTGGCCGAGCTGCCCCAGTCGACCAAGAATTAGGACGCAGCCCAATCTGCTCCAGTGCCCGGCTGGCTTCTCCTGAAAGGTCAGTGATGGAACGAAAACAATGGACACGTGCTCATCACGAATCACTGGTGCGCCGTTGCCTTGCCTTGCTGATCATCGGCAGCTTTATCTGTCTCGCCTTCGCCAGTGAGGAATTGCCATGGGCGAAAAGGCCAGGACCGGTCGCCGGGCGTGGCGATGCCCACGCCGCCTGTGGCGCGCCTGTCTCCACCACAAAGGATCCACACCGATGGACATCAACCTGAAGACGCTGATTGGCAAATTGAACGACACCACGCGCACGGCAGCCACCCGAGCGGCGGGCATCTGCGTCGGGCTGGGCCAGTACGAAGTCGACCTCGAGCACCTGTTCCTGGCGCTGCTGGAGCAGCAGGACAGCGATTTCGTGTGCGTCGCGCGCCAGTGCGGCATCAGCCTGGAGGGCCTGCAGACTGACCTGCGCAAGGAAGTGGCGCGCTTCGCGGCCGGCAGCGCGCGCACGCCGGTGTTCTCGCGCCACCTGCCGACCCTGTTCGAGCACGCCTGGCTGATCGCCTCACTGGGCCATGGCCAGCCAAACCAGATCCGCAGCGGGCACATGCTGCTGGCCATGTTGACCGAGCCTGACCTGGCCCAGCTTGCCCAGCGCGGCTCGCGCCTGTTTGCCGGCTTTCCGCTGGACCGGCTGAAGCACGATTTCGACAAGCTCACGCGCGGCTCGGCCGAGGCGGTTGGCACAGAAAACACGGTCTGCCCATCCGACCCGGTCGCGGAGCTGAACCAGGCCGCCGCCCGGAGAACCCCGGCGCTCGACCAGTTCACCACCCAGCTGACTGCCCGCGCGCGCGAGGGCAGGCTCGATCCGGTAATCGGGCGCGACCCGGAGATCCGCCAGGCGATCGACATCCTGATGCGGCGGCGGCAGAACAATCCGATCCTGACCGGCGAGGCCGGCGTGGGCAAGACCGCCGTAGTCGAGGGGCTGGCGCTGCGCATCGCCAGCGGCGACGTGCCAGAGGTGCTGCGCGGGGTCGAAATCCACACGCTCGACATGGGCCTGCTGCAGGCCGGCGCCAGCGTCAAGGGCGAGTTCGAGAACCGCCTCAAGAACGTGATCGACGAGGTCACCAGGAGCCCGCACGCGATCATCCTGTTCATCGACGAGGCCCACACCATGATCGGCGCCGGCGGCGCGGCTGGCCAGAACGACGCGGCCAACCTGCTCAAGCCGGCGCTGGCGCGCGGCGAGCTGCGCACCATCGCCGCCACCACCTGGGGCGAATACAAGAAGTATTTCGAGAAGGATGCCGCGCTGGCGCGCCGCTTCCAGGTCGTCAAGGTCGACGAGCCCGACGAAGAAACTGCCTGCGCAATGCTGCGCGCCATGACGCCCTTGATGGAGCGCCATTTCAAGGTGCGCGTCTTTGACGACGCCATCACCGAGGCGGTGCGCCTGTCGCAGCGCTACATCAGCGGGCGCCAGTTGCCGGACAAGGCGATCAGCGTGCTTGATACGGCATGCGCCAGGGTCGCGCTGGGCCAGAGCGCCATGCCGGCGCTGGTGGAAGCGTGCGCGCGCCGACTCGAGCGCATCGACGCCCAGGCCGCCGCGCTGGTGCGCGAGGAAAGCGCCGGCGGCGAGCATGGCGCCCGGCTGGCTGCCTTGCGCAGCGCGCGCACGCTGGCCATCGAAGAGCAATCCCGGCACCAGCAGCAATGGGAGAAAGAGCAGTCGATCAGCGCCGAAATCGGCGGCCTGCGCGCCCGCCTCGAAGCGGGCGGGACGCCGGCCGACGGCGGTGCCCTGCGCGCGCTGATCGAGGAACTGCGCACGGTGCAGGGCGAAGTGCCGCTGGTGCCGGTGCAGGTCGACGGCCAGGTGGTGGCCGGGATCGTCGCCGGCTGGACCGGCATTCCGCTGGGGCGCATGGTCAAGGATGAGATCAAGACCGTCATGAACCTGCAATCGCTGCTCGAAGAGCGCATCCTCGGCCAAAGCCACGCCAGTGCCATGGTGGCCCGGCGGGTGCGCACGGCGCGCGCCAACCTGGACGACCCGGACAAGCCGAAGGGCGTGTTCCTGTTCGTCGGCAGCTCGGGCATCGGCAAGACAGAAACGGCGCTGGCGCTGGCCGAGCTGCTGTACGGCGGCGAACGCAAGCTCATCACGATCAACATGAGCGAATACCAGGAGGCGCACAGCGTCTCGGGCCTGAAAGGCTCGCCGCCTGGCTATGTCGGCTACGGCGAGGGCGGGGTCCTGACCGAAGCGGTGCGCCGCAGCCCGTACAGCGTGGTGCTGCTCGACGAGGTCGAGAAAGCCCACCCGGACGTGCTCGAACTGTTCTTCCAGGTGTTCGACAAGGGTGTGATGGACGACGCCGAAGGACGCCAGGTCGATTTCAGGAACACGATCATCATCCTCACCTCGAATGCGGCCTCGGCCCAGATGATGCACGCTTGCCTGAACAAGAGCGCCGCCGAGCTGCCGGCGCCGGAGCAACTGGCCGAGATCATCCGGCCGCAGTTGATGAAGCACTTCAAGCCGGCCTTCCTGGGGCGCTTGACGGTGGTGCCGTTCTACCCGATCGCCGACGCTGTGCTGGCGCGCATCATCCGCCTCAAGCTGGACCGGATCGCGCGCCGCATCGACGCCAACCACCAGGCCAGGTTCAGCTACGACAACGCGCTGGTCGAGGCGGTGCTGGCGCGCTGCACCGAGGTCGACTCGGGCGCGCGCAAGGTCGACATGATCCTCGACGGCAGCCTGCTGCCGGAAATTGCCGACACGATCCTGGCCAGCATGGCAGCCGGCACGGCCATCGCGCGCGTGAAGGTGAGCGCGACGAAGGCGGGGAAATTCAAGTATGCCGTCGATCCAGCCTGATAGGACAACCATGTTCACGCTCGAAAAACTGCTGGCGCCGCTTAACGAACAGCAACCCTGTGGCGCCGATCTTGCATTTTCACCGGAGTACGACGCCATCGCCCAGGCGCGCCTGTCGGACGATCCTGCGCTCGCGCAGGGCGCCTGGGTGGCCGTCCTGAGGCAGGCCGACTGGCAACTGGTGGCGAGCCGCTGCGCCGAGCTGATCGAGACGCGCAGCAAGGACTTGCAGCTGGCCGCGTGGCTGGCCGAGGCCAGCGCCAAGACAGCCGGCCTGCGCGCGCTGGGCGACAGCCTGCTGCTGGTGGCGGCCTTGTGCGAACGCTACTGGGAACAGCTCCATCCACTGCCCGACGAAGACGGTTTCGAGCAGCGCATCGGCAAACTGTGCTGGATCGCGGCGCGCGCGCCGCGGCTGGTGCAGGAGGTGGCGCTGACCGAGGGCGCGGGGACGGCTTTTTCGATGCTCGACTTCGAGGCCGCCCGCAGCCGGGCGTCAGCCGGGGGGGGGCCGGACCTGGACGCGGCGCGGCGCAACAGCTCGCGCGCGTTCTACGAAACGCTACTGGCTGACGGCGCCCATTGCCTGGCCGCGTTTGGCGCACTGGAGAAGGTGATCGATGAACGGCTCGGCGCCGATGGTCCGGGCTTTACGAAAGCCCGCGCCACGCTTGAAGGCGTGCTGCATTTCATCGCGCCGGCCGCGCGCGAGGCGGGCGCACTCACGCAGAAGGCGCCACCTGCGGCCGCGTCGGCCGTGGTAGCGCTGCATCCAGGGCAGTTGCAAGAACGGGCACAGGCGCTGGCCCAGTTGCGGCAAGTGGCCGAGTTCTTCCGCCGCACCGAGCCGCACAGCCCGGTCGCCTACCTGGCCGACAAGGCCGCCGACTGGGGCGACCAGCCGCTGCACCTGTGGCTGCGCGGCGTGGTCAAGGACCCCGGTGCGCTGGCCCATTTCGAGGAACTACTCGGGGTCTGATAGTGTCGTTTCCCCTGGTCTTCGTGGTTTTCGCAGGGTGGAAAAGCGCAGCGCCTTCCACCATGAATGCGTCGACGTGGCGCATACATGGTGGAAGGCGCTGCGCTTTTCCGCCCGACGTGCCGGTATCTGCTTACTTTTTCGGGCTTACCTGGGCCGTTGCCTTGGCCACCTGCTCCTCGACTACCTGCACCGCCTGGCGCGTGGCCTGGGTCACCTGCTCGTACCCCTGGAAGGCGTTGTCGATGGCGGCCTTGATGATCTGCACCGCGTTCTCCGAGCCCGGCTTGACGTTTTGGGTGACGTCGTAGATCAGCGCCGACAGCGTGCTCTTGGCCTCGGCGATGTGGGCATCGGCCGCCTGGGTGAACTCGCTGCGGATGTCTTCGATGATGACCTTGAACTGTTCACCATAGGCCAGCGCACCGGCCATGCCGGGCTGGGCGAGCGCCGCGGCCGCGGCCAGCGCTGCCTTGGGGTCCTTGGCCTGGCCGATGTCCTTGCCGGCCGCCATGGAGCCTTCCACCGAATTTTTCGCCGTCGCCATGTTCAGCGCCACCACCTGCTCCACGCCTTGCACCGCTTTGCTGGTGAGCGCGTTAAAAGTCATCATCTGGAGTTCAAAAAGAGTCTTGGTGGCGGATGCAAATTGTTCGGGATTCGTAAACATTAACTTCTCCTCAGTTTGAATGGGGTGCTACGGATGACGTGCAGAAATCTCCTGGATAATGGGGTAATCTATTATTTAGCAACAATTAATTTTTCGCAATGGCTATCTTTATACGGTCCTGCCACCTTCTCCCAACCGGCGCCGAGCGCCGTCTGGGCACACACCCGCTTGCCGTCGACCTTGCTGCGCCAGGTATACCAGGGCGCCGGCTCGGCCGCCAGCGGCGCGCACCAAGCCAGCAGCACGGCGCATGCGAGCGCTATCAGCCATGCCTCGAGCATAGCTGGTTGGCGCCGCAAGTCAAGCGGGGCCCCCATGGCTAGGCCGGCGCGAGCGCCGGCAGCACCAGCGTGAAGCAGCTGCCGGCGCCGAGCTGGCTGCTCAATTCGATCTGTCCGCCCAGGATGCCCGTCACGATATTGTGCGCCACGTGCAGCCCGAGGCCGGAGCCGCCGCGCCCGAGCCGGGTCGTGAAGAACGGATCGTAGACGCGCGCGAGCAGCTCGGGCGCGATGCCGACGCCGTCGTCGGCGATGGACAGCGCGATCATGCCCGATGGCCGGCGGCAGGCGCCGATCCGGATCGTGCCGCCATGCCTGCCGTCGAAGGCGTGCACCATGCAGTTGTCGAACAGGTTCGAGACTACCTGCGCCAAGGGGCCCGGATAGCTTTCCATGGCCAGGCCGGGCGCGGCGTCCAGTGTCACCGTGACCGGCTCGCTCCTGGCCGCCACCCGCAGCGGCGGCACCAGCTCGCCGAGCAGCTGGCTCAGCGAAAACGGCCGGCGCTGCGAGCTGGTGTGATCGACCGCGATTTGCTTGAAGCTGGCCACCAGGTCGGCCGCCCGCGTGAGGTTGCGCAGCAGTAGCTCGTTGGCCTGTTGCGCCTGCTCAAGGTAGGCATCGAGTTCGGAACGGCGCAAGCCACCGGGCACGTTCCCGGCCAGCGCCTGGACGCGCTCGCCCATGGTCGTGGCCACCATCAGGCAGTTGCCGATCGGCGTGTTCAATTCGTGCGCCACGCCCGCCACCAGCGTGCCCAGCGCGGCCAGCTTGTCGCGCCGCACCAGTTCTTCCTGGGCCAGCGACAGGTTCTTCAGGATCGTGGCCAGTTCCTCGTTGCCCTGTTCGGCGCGCTGCTTGGCCAAGGTCAGTTCAAGGGTGCGGGCGGCCACCAGTTCTTCGAGATGGCCGCGGTGCTGGGCCAGCTCGTGTTCGCGCCGCGTGCGCTCGATGGCGATGCCGGCCAGGTGGGTTGCCACCGCAATCAGGCGCATGTCGTCGGCGCCGGGGCTGCGTACTTCGCGGTAGTACATGGCGAACGAGCCGAGCACCTGCGTCCGGTCGAGGAAAATCGGGGTCGACCAGCAGGCGCGCAGGCCGTGCGGCTCGACCAGGCTGCGGTAGGGCGCCCACAGGGGATCGTGCATGATGTCCGACACGATCACGGTCTCCTTGCGGTACATGGCGGTGCCGCAGGAGCCGGCGGCCGGGCCGATGGCGAAGCCGTCTAGCATGGCCATGTAGTCCGGTGGCAGGCTGGGGCCGGCGCCGGGGTGGATCGTCACCCCATCCGGGTCAAGCAGCAGCACCGAGCAGAACACGCCCTCGGACTGGCTTTCGATGAGCAGCATCAGGCGATCGAGCGTCTCGCCCAGCGGTGCGCCGCGCGCCACCATCTCCAGCACCTCGCCCTGGCCGCTGCGCAGGCGCTCGGCCATGGTGCGGCGCGTGATGTCGACAATGCGTGCATGCATCAGGCGCCGGCCCGCCGTGGGCAGCTGTACCAGTCGCAATTCGCAGGCGATCTGGCGTCCGCTGGCGTGTTCGAAACTGGCCTCGAAGACCTGCAAGGCGCCGTTCAGCACGCGCTCAATGTATTCGCCCAGCACGGCGCGCGAGGGCCGTCCGTCGGGCTGGTTTGGCGCGCACAGGCCGTCCAGGTCGCGCGCCAGCAGTGCCGCTTCGTCGCGTCCGAACAGGATCTGGGCACTGGCGTTGGCGTCGAGGATGCACCAGCTGTCGACGTCGAACAGCACCACCGTGTCTGGCGATTGCGCCACCAGCGCGTGGTAGTTCACTTCCAGCGCGTGCAGGGCCCGGTTGCCGTTCAGCCCAGTTTGCGGCGCGCGCAGGGATTCCGACAAGGCCAGCTGGTGGCGTATCTTTGCCAGCAGCTGTGCGCCATCGAGCGGTTTGGGCAAATAGTCGCTGGCCCCGCACTCGCTACAGCGCTGGCGTTCATTCAGGTCGGGCGCATCGGTCATCATGAACACCGGCAGATGGCGGGTGGCCTCGTTGGCCTTGATGAAGGTGCACAGCTCGAAACCGCCCTGGCGCGGCATGGCGATGTCGGTCAGCACCAGCGCGATGCCGCCCTCGGCCAGCGTGGTCAGCGCACCGTCGGTGCTGCCTGCCATGCGGACCCGGAACCCTTGTCCGTCGAGCCAGTACGGCAGTGCCCCGAGCGCATCCGGGTCAGCGGAAACGATCAGGATGGTAGGCGCCAAGGCGTCCGGCGAATTCGTCACTGCACTCGTCCTTCTGCGGGAATGTAGGGCAAGTGTAGTACAAACCGGCGTAACCGGGCGCCCTGTCGCCGCAGCTCAGGAAGCGAGCACGGTGGCGGGATAGCCTTGTGCCGCCAGGGTGGCGCACAGCGCCGCCGGCGCGGCGTCGCCGCCGACGGTGGCGGTGCGGGTCGCGATATCGACCGTGACACGGGCGCCCGGGTCGAGCTGCTGCACGGCCTCGGTGATGGCGCGCACGCAGTGGCCGCAACTGATGGTGGGGATGCTGAGCGTGATCATGGGTGGCTCCTGATGGGGGATAACGACAGGGTGCGCCTTGCCATGATGGGAAGGTCAAGCCCAATTGGAGCACAATGGCGGTTTGACCTTCCCATCGTGGGAAGGTGCATGCTGGCGATGGCATCGAAAGGAGCAGGGCATGGAAGCAAGACTGGGCAATGAATACGCGCTTGCCATCAGCGGGATGAGTTGCGCCGCCTGCGCCGGGCGGGTCGAGCGCGCGCTGCAAGGCGTGCCGGGCGTCGAGCGCGCGGTGGTGAACCTGGCGACCGAGCAGGCACGGGTGGCCACGCAGGCGCCGACGGCCGACCTGGATGCCTTGATCGCGGCCGTGCGCAAGGCCGGCTACGAGGCCGCGCCGGCCGGGCAGGGCGGCGCACCGGCAGCGGCAAACACGCGGGCCGAGGCGGGCCGGATCGCGCTGGCGGCCCTGCTCACGCTGCCGTTGCTGTTGCCGATGCTGCTTGCGCCGTTCGGCCATGCCTTGATGCTGCCGGGGTGGTTGCAACTGGCGCTGGCCGCTCCGGTCCAGTTCTGGGCTGGCGCGCGCTTCTACCGCGGCGCCTGGAGCGCGCTGCAGGCGCGCAGTGGCAACATGGATTTGCTGGTGGCGCTGGGCACCTCGGCGGCGTTCGGCCTGAGCCTGTTCGAACTGCTGCGCCCGCAGGCGGGCGCGATGGCGCAGCTGTATTTCGAGGCCGGCGCAGTGGTGATCGTACTGGTGCGGCTTGGCAAATGGCTCGAGGCGCGCGCCAAGGTCCAGACCACCGAGGCAATCCGTGCGCTGCAGGCGCTGCGCCCGGAACGCGCGCGGGTGCGCCAGGACGGCGCCGAGCGCGAGATCGGGGTCGACCTTTTGCGGGTGGGCGACCAGCTGGTGGTGCGGCCGGGCGAGCGCATCCCGATGGACGCGCTGGTGCTCGAAGGGCGCACCCACGTCGACGAGTCGATGATGACGGGCGAGAGCCGACCGCTGAGCAAAGGCCCTGGTGCGGGCGTGATCGGCGGCTCCGTCAACGGCGAAGGGGTGCTGCTGGCGCAGGTGACGGCAGTTGGCACCGCATCGACGCTGGCGCGCATTATCCGGGCGGTCGAGGATGCCCAGGCCGGCAAGGCGCCGGTGCAACGCCTGGCCGACCGCGTCACGGCGCTGTTCGTGCCGCTGATCCTGGTCATCGCGCTGCTGACGCTGGTGTCATGGTCGCTGGTGGCCGGCAACTGGGAGCAGGGCTTGCTCAACGCGGTGTCGGTGCTGGTCATCGCCTGCCCGTGCGCGCTGGGCCTGGCCACGCCCACCGCGATCATGGCCGGCACCGGCGTGGCCGCGCGCCACGGCATCCTGATCAAGGATGCCCAGGCGCTCGAGCTGATGCACAGCGTGCGCGTGATCGCGTTCGACAAGACCGGCACCCTGACCGCGGGACGGCCCCAGCTGCTGCAGCGCGAGGCCTTCGGCATCGACCAGGACCAGTTGCTGCACCTGGGCGCGTCGGTGCAGCAGGGCAGCGAACATCCACTGGCGCGCGCGCTGCGCGAGGCGGCTGGCGCGGCCGAACTCGACGCCGCCAGTGCGGTGACGGCGGTGCCCGGCTTTGGCGTGACGGCCCGCTTGGGCGCGACCGACTATGCGTTGGGAAATGCCGCCTTGCTTGGCCGGTACGGCATCGCCGTGCGCGGCGCCGAAGCGATGGAGCTGGCCGGCCACACGGTGTCGTGGCTGGCGCGGGTGGCGCCCCAGCCGGCCCTGCTTGGCTTGTTCGCGTTCGGCGACAAGCTCAAGCCGGAGAGCGCCGCGGCGCTGAAACGGCTTCACCAGCTGGGCCTGCAGACCGTGCTGCTGACGGGCGACAACGCCGGCAGCGCCAGGCAGATCGCCAGCGCACTCGGGATCGGCCAGGTGCATGCACAGGCCACGCCCGAAGGCAAGGCGGCCATCGTGGGCCAGTTGCGCGCCGCTGGCACGCGCGTGGCAATGGTCGGCGACGGCATCAACGACGCACCCGCGCTGGCCGCGGCCGACGTTGGCATCGCCATGGGCGGGGGCACCGACGTTGCCATGCACAGTGCCGGCGTGACGCTGATGCGCGGCGATCCGCGCCTGCTGGCCGACGCCATCGACATTTCGCGCCGTACCTACAACAAGATCCGCCAGAACCTGTTCTGGGCCTTCATCTTCAACCTTGCCGGCGTGCCATTGGCGGCACTGGGCATGCTCAATCCGATGCTGGCCGGCGCCATGATGGCGTTTTCCAGCGTCGCCGTGGTGAGCAATGCGCTGCTGCTCAAACGCTGGGCCCCCGCTTCAGGAGAATGACATGACCGACATGCTCAACATCGGCCAAGCGGCCAAGGTATCCGGCGTCTCGGCCAAGATGATCCGCCACTACGAAGCGATCGGGCTGACCGGCGCGGTGCGCCGCACCAGCGCCGGCTACCGGGTCTACGCCGAGGCCGATGTGCAGGTGCTGCAATTCATCCATCGCGGGCGCGCGCTCGGTTTCTCGCTCGACCAGATTGGCGAGCTGCTGGCGCTGTGGCGCGACAAGCAGCGCGCCAGCGCCGACGTGCGCGCGCTGGCCATGGTCCACATCGCCGAGTTGAACCGCAAGATCGCCGAGATGGAGGCGATGCGGCGCACCCTGGAGTCGCTGGCCAAGTCGTGCCGTGGCGATTGCCGCTCCGACTGTCCGATCCTCGACGACCTGGCCGCGCACTGAGTCAGCGCTGCCAGTGCACAACTTCAATGGTGTGGCCATCGAGGTCGGCGATCATGCTGCCGTAGTATTCGGCATTGATGTCCGGACGCGGTCCCGGCGCGCGCAAGCTGGTGGCGCCCTGCGCCAGCGCCGCCTCATGGAATGCATCGGCAGCGGCGCAGGACGGCGCGCTGATGGCCAGGTGCGCGCGGTGCCCGGTCAAGCGGGCGTCCGCGTCGGCCGGATAGATGCAAAAGCTCCAGTGGCCATTGGCGCCGAAGATTGCCTGGCCGGCGTCCAGGTGCTGCAGGCGATAGCCAAGCGGCTCGAAACATTCGGTGTAGAAGGCGACCGCTGATGTGAAGTCGTGGGTGCCGATTGAGACGTGGTCGATCATGCTAGCTCCGAAATGGAAAGTGAGGTTCCGATCATACGCAGGCACGGTGAAACGAAAACCCGTTCTTGGCCCGGAATTGGAATAATTAACCACTGCCTGGACCGGATAATTCAGGCATGAAAATTCACTTCAATCCGCGCGCCCCCGGCGCCGCCCCCGGCCACATTCGCGACACCGTCGATGCTTCGGCCGGACGCGAGCTGCAGCGCATCCTGGCCCGGTGTCCCGCCTACAAGCCGACGCCGCTGTTGTCGCTGGAAGCGATGGCACTCCAGGCCGGCGTCGCTTCGATTCACTACAAGGACGAGTCGCAGCGCTTCGCCTTGCGCAGTTTCAAGGCGCTCGGTGGCAGCTACGCGGTGGCGCGCGTGCTGCACCGGCTGCACTGGCCGGCGCTGGCCGGCTTCGACCCTTCACTGCTGCTGGCACCGGCGGCGCGCGCGATGGCGGCGCAATGGACTGTGGCCTGCGCCACCGACGGCAACCATGGGCGCGCGGTGGCGGCCGGGGCGCGCCTGTTCGGCTGCGCCTGCGTGGTGTTCCTGCATGCGGGCGTGAGCGCCGCGCGCGAGGCGGCCATCGCGGCGCTTGGTGCGCGCATCGTGCGGGTTCGCGGCGACTATGATGAATCGGTGCGCGCGGCGCACGGTGCGGCGATGGCGCACGGCTGGACTGTGGTCTCCGACACCTCGTACCAGGGTTACGACGAGATTCCGCGCTGGGTGATGGAAGGCTACACGGTGATGCTGGCGGAGGTGGCGGACCAGTCGGCCGCACCGGTGACCCATGTGTTCGTGCAGGCCGGCGTGGGCGGACTGGCCGCTGCCGTCGGCGCCTGGTACTGGCAGCAGCTGGGCGAGTACCGCCCGGTGCTGGTGGTGGTCGAGCCGGCCGGTGCCGATTGCCTGTATCAGTCGGCGCGTGCGGGGGGCGCGCGCCAGGCCAGTGCCCCGGTCGAGACCATGCTGGCCGGCCTGGCCTGTGGTGCGGTGTCGAGCCTTGCGTGGGACGTGTTGCGGGAAGCGGCCGATGCTTTCATGCTGATCGACGATGCGCAGGCACTGCGGCTCATGTGGCCATTGGCGATGCAGGGGATCGAGGCGGGAGAATCGGCAACTGCCGGCCTGGCAGGCCTGCTCGCGGTGGCGGCCGACCGCGCCAGCGCTGCGCGCCTGGGCCTGAGCGCCAGCAGCCGGGTGCTGGTGATCGGTACCGAAGGGGCGACCGATCCGGAGTTGTACCGCCACCTGATCAGTTGAAATGCCCGGCATTGAACGTCGGGCCGAAGAGCGCAGCGAGTCCGGCTTGTCGATGGATTCGCACTGCACGGCTTGAACGTCAGAGTGGGATCCTGGTCTCGAACTTCGAGCAGTTCATCGCCAGCAGGCTCTTGAAGTTGCGCACATTGTGGTGCGAGGTGAACACCCGGCGCGTGAATTCCTGGAACGATTCCATCGAGCGCGCCGTCACCACCAGCATGAAGTCGAATTCACCGGCCACTTCGTAACAGGCCATCACGTCCGCTTCGTCGCGCACCAGCAGCTCGAACACCTTGAGCAGCGAACTGTTTTGCTGGTCCAGTTCGACCGACACGAAGGCCGTCAGCGGGCGTCCAACGCGTACCCGGTCGACCAGCGCCACTTCCTTGACCAGCACCCCGCTGGCGCGCAGCGCCGCGATACGGCGCTGGCAGGTCGCGGCCGAGGAGTGGATGCGGCGCGCCAGTTCGCGCAGCGGCGTGGCGGCATCGTCTTGCAGGATATTCAGGATCTGGATGTCGGTGCGGTCAAGTTCAATGGTCATGCCGCCATCTTAATCGCTTTTCCATCCTGCGGGCCTGGGCGGCGACCCGTCAACGCAAAACGCCGCAGCCTCTTTTCAAAGACTGCGGCGCTGTACGAATTCTGCGGGAACAAACCCGGTAGATGGTGCCCACGGAGGGACTCGAACCCCCACACCTTGCGGCACATGGA
>JAZJYV010000115.1:0-5682 GCA_040390195.1 Pseudomonadota bacterium
CGAGCAGCGAGGCGGGCGGCGCGGCGCGCCATTTGCGCAGCAGCCAGCCGAACGAGAGCAGCGAGAGCCAGCGCGCGCCCGAGCGCAGCACGCCGAGCGAATCGGCGCGGTAGACCTGCTCGACGGCGATGTTCTCCCACACGTCGAGCAGCTTTTGCACGCCCTCGCCGAAATTGTCGGCGCGGCAGGCCAGCGCGGTGGCGTTCATGGCGCCGGCCGAGGTGCCGCAGATGATGTCGAAGGGGTTGCGCGCGGGCGGCCAGCCGGCCTCCCACAGGATCTGCGAGATCGCTTGCAGCACCCCCACCTGGTAGGCGGCGCGCGCCCCGCCCCCGGTCAAGATCAGCCCTGTTTTCTGTTGAAATCCCATGCCAGAAGGGTATCAGGGTATCGCTGCTTTGTGGACACAAATTGACATTTTAATCACCCTTTGCCATCCCTTCGCGGCGCGGATCGGCGCCGCCGAACCACAGTTCCTGGCCGTTCACGGTCATGCGCTGGACCCCGTGCAGGCCGGAGTTCTGCTCGCCCAGGCGCACCGTGTGGCCGCGCGATTTGAGCGCGTCGATCACGGCCGGCCCGAAGCGGCCCGACTCCAGTTCGGTGGGGCCGTTGCGGCTGCCGAAGTTGGGCAGCGAGATGGCCTGCTGCACGTTCAAGCCCCAGTCCAGCGTGGCCACCAGCACCTTGGCCACGTAGTTGATGATCAGGGGCCCGCCGGGCGAGCCGATCGCCAGCACCAGCTTCTTGCTGGCGCGCTCGAACACGATGGTGGGCGACATGGCGCTGCGCGGGCGCTTGCCCGCCTGCACCCGGTTCGCCACCGGACCGTCGGCGTCGACCGAGTCGAACGAGAAGTCGGTCAGCTGGTTGTTCAGGATGAAGCCGTCGACCATCTGGCGCGAGCCGAACGCGTCTTCCACCGTGGTCGTCATCGACAGCCCTGCCCCGTTGCCGTCGACCACCACGAAGTGCGAGGTGGACGGGGTCTCGATCGCATTGTCGGTGCCCCACGCGACGTCCATGCCGGGCGGCTTGCCGGCCGGCGCCACGCCCATCGAGCGGGCGCCGATCAGCCTGGCGCGCGCGGCCAGGTAGCCCTTGTCGATCAGGCTGGGCACGCCGCGCCCGGGCAGGGGCACGAAGTCGGTGTCGGCGGCGTAGCGGTTGCGGTCGGCGTAGGCGAGGCGGCCGGCCTCGGCGAACCAGTGCAGCGCTTCGGCGCCGGGCACGCCCTCGACCGGGGCCAGCGCCTTCATGTCGCGCGTCTCGAGGATGCCCAGCATTTGCGCCACCGCGATGCCGCCCGAGGATGGCGGCGGCATGCCGCACACCGTGTAGGCGCGGTATTCGCTGCACACGGGGGTGCGCAGCTTGGGGCGGTAGCCGGCGATGTCGGCCGCTGTCAGCTTGCCCGGATTGGTCGGGTGCGCCGCCACCTTGGCGGCGATGTCGCGCGCGATGTGGCCCTTGTAGAAGGCGTCGGCACCGCCGCCGGCGATCTCGCGCAGGGTGCTCGCCAGCGCCGGATTCTTCAGGATATGGCCGACCGGCCAGGGCGCCAGGTTCTTGTCGTAGAAATAGGCCGCCGCGGTCGGGTCCTTCCGGATGTAGGGATCCCAGGCCAACAGGGCGTTCAAGCGCTTGCTGACCGCGAAGCCGTTCTCCGAGAGCCCGATGGCCGGCTCGAACAGGGTTTTCCAGGCCAGCTTGCCGTGCTGCCGGTGCGCCATCTCGAGCATGCGCAGCACGCCCGGCGCGCCGGTCGAACGCCCGCCCACGATGCCGGCCATGCGCGAGAGCGGCGAGCCGTCCGGGTTCTGGAACAGGTGCTCGTCGGCCGCCATGGGCGCCGTCTCGCGCCCGTCGAACGATTGCACGTTCTTGCCGTCGTAGTACATCAGGAAGGCGCCCCCGCCGATGCCCGAGGACTGCGGCTCGACCAGCGTGAGCACCAGCTGGGTGGCGATGGCGGCGTCGATCGCGCTGCCGCCTTGCCTGAGCATCTGGTAGCCCGCTTCGACCGCCAGCGGATTGGCCGCCGCCACCATGAACTTGCGGGCCGTCCAGCCATCCTTGGCCACGTAGCCGGTGCCGATCTCGGGGCTGACCTGGACGGCGTCGTTGACCTTCTGGGCGTATAGGGACGGGGTGGCGAACGCCAGGCAGGCGCCGGCGGCAAGCGAGAGCAGCTTCAATTGGGACATGCAATCTCCAGAAATGAAAAAAGCGCGCGACCAGGGCCGCGCGCCCGATACAACTTGTATCCTACCTGAAATATGTTACTTCGGCTGCATGCGGATGGCACCATCGAGGCGGATGGTTTCGCCGTTCAACATCACGTTTTCAATAATCGCCTTGGCCAGGTGGGCGTATTCGGATGGCATGCCCAGGCGCGATGGGAAAGGCACCATCTTGCCGAGCGCGTCGCGCACTTCGTCGGGCATACCCATCAGCATCGGGGTTTCGAAAATGCCGGGGGCGATCGTCATCACGCGCACGCCGCTGCGCGCCAGGTCGCGCGCCATCGGCAAGGTCATGCCGGCCACGGCCGCCTTCGAGGAGCCGTACGCGGCCTGGCCGATCTGGCCGTCGAACGCCGCCACCGAGGCGGTGTTAATGATGATGCCGCGCTCGCCCGAGGCGCCCGCTTCGGTCTTGCCCATGGCGTCGGCGGCCAGGCGCGCCATGTTGAAGGTGCCCACCAGGTTGATGTTGATGGTGCGCTGGAAGACGTCGAGCGGATGGGGGCCGTCCTTGCCCACGGTCTTGATGGCCGGCGCCACGCCGGCGCAGTTGACCAGGCCACGCAGGGTGCCCAGCGCGGTGGCGGCGCCGACCACGGCCAGCCCGTCCGCTTCCGACGTCACGTCGCATTTGACGAAGGTCGCGCCCAGCTCGGCCGCCAGCGCGGTACCGGCTTCCACTTGCACGTCGGCCAGCACCACTTTGCCGCCCGCGGCGCTGATCATGCGAGCGGTGGCCGCGCCCAGGCCCGACGCGCCGCCGGTGACGATGAAGACATTATCTTGAATTTGCATGGTTTTTCCCTTTGATAAAATTCTTTTTAACGTTTACGTAAACGTCAAGCCCCTCGATTGTAGCGAATTTCCTGCCGAAAAAACCAGTTCCGCCGTGTTTTGTCGACCTGGATCAAAAGCATTGCACGTTATTGCCGCTGCGCGTGCACAGCCGCCCCTTGTCGTCGAGCAAGGTATTGCCCACGCCCCCGTTCAGGCGCGTGCCGTCAACGGCGTTGCAGCCGCCGCCGTCGCAGTGGTTCAAGGGCTGGGGCAGCGCCGGCACGGGCAGCGGCGGGGGCGCCGGCGGCTGCAGGCTGGGGTGGTAGGCGGCCGGGGGCGCGGGGGCGGGCGGCATGGTCAGCACCGCCTGGCGCGCCGCGCGGCGCCTGGGCGGCGGCTTTTTCGGCAGCGGCGCCGGTTCGGGGGACGCCGCCTGGTCCGGCAGCGCGCCCCGTTTGGGCGGCGCCTCCTGGGCATGGGCGTCGTTGCACACCAGCGAACTGAGCACGATGAGCGCCACCCACAGCGGTTTCAAGCAAGCCATGCTGCACCTCCCATCCCATTATTATCCGGCGCCAGGCGCAACGCCAGCGCGGCGTGCAGCTTGCCAGCGTCCTGAAAAAAACCCAGTAAGGGCGCGGTCAGCTTCGCCCCCTACAATCGTGAAAAAAATGAGGAGACGGCAATGCAAACGGTAAGCGAACTGTACCAGTCCAGGCTGCTTGGCGCGTCCGACGCGCTGGCCCATGTGCGCGACGGCGATACGATCATCGTACCGACCGGCGTCGGCGAGCCGCCCACGCTGCTGACGGCGCTGTCGGAACAGCGGCGCCGCTTTCGCGACGTCAAGGTGGCGCAGATCCTGGCCATGCGCAAGTTCGGCTACCACGACCAGGAGTCGGCGGCCCATGTGCGCCACGCGGCCCTGTTCTTCGGCGGCGCCTCGCGCGCCGGCGGCCAGGGTGGCTGGGCCGACTTCAGCTCCAATTACTTTTCCGAGATCCCGAGCATGATCGAGCGCGGCCAGATGCCGGCCGACGTGGTCTTCGCGATGGCTTCGCCAATGAGCGAGAGCGGCCATTTCGCGCTCAGCCTGGGCACCGACTACACGATGGCGGCGCTGGCCAAGGCGCGCGCGGTGGTGCTGGAGGTCAATTCGAACGTGCCCTTCACCCACGGCCAGTGCCATGTGCACGTGTCGCAGGTGACGGCCCTGGTCGAAAACAACGACGCCCTGCTCGAGGTCGGGCTGCCCAAGATCGGGCCGGTGCAGGAGGCGATCGGCAAATACGTGGCCGACATGATCCCCGACGGGGCGACACTGCAGATCGGCTATGGCGGCATTCCCGACGCGGTCGTCATGCAGCTGACGGCCAAGCACGACCTGGGCATCCACACCGAGATGTTCGGCGATGGCATCCTGACGCTAGTCGAGTGCGGCGCCGTCAACAACCGCAAGAAGACCCTGCTGCCGGGGAAGATGGTGGCCACCTTCGCGCTCGGCTCGCGCAGGCTGTACCAGTTCATGCACGACAATCCGATGCTCGAGATGCATCCGTCGAACTTCACCAACGACCCCTATATCGCCGGCCAGAACGACAACCTGATGTCGATCAACGCCAGCCTGCAGGTCGACTTGCTGGGCCAGTGCGGCTCCGAGAGCATCGGCCACCTGCCCTATTCCGGCACCGGCGGCCAGGCCGATTTCGTGCGCGCGGCGAACCGTTCGCGCGGGGGCAAGTCCTTCATCGTGCTGCCCTCGACGGCCAAGAACGACACCATCTCGCGCATCGTGCTCTCGCTCTCGCCAGGCACGCATGTCACCACCAGCAAGAACGACGTCAACTACGTGGTCACCGAGTTTGGCGTGGCCCAGTTGCGCGGCAAGACGGCCAGGCAGCGCGCTGCCGAGCTGATTTCCATCGCCCACCCCGACTTCCGCGCCGAATTGCGCGCACAGGCCAACCGGCTCGCCGTGTTCTAGCCGTAAATCGCCGGGCCGATTTGCCACCGGCCTCAAAAAAAAACCCGGCGCATGGCCGGGTTTTTTTGTGTGACAGGGAAGCTTACCTGGCCGGAGGCGCGCTCGCTTCAGCCGCCGCAGGCACCGCTTCCGGCGCCGGTGCGGCCATCATCGGCTGCGCCATCGCTGGCACTGCAGCGGCCGGGGCATGCACCGCCGCCGGCACCGACACCGCGATCCAGCCGGTCGCTGGCAGCAAAGGCACCAGCAGCAGCGCCACGATGTTGATGATCTTGATCAGCGGGTTCACCGCCGGGCCGGCCGTGTCCTTGTACGGGTCGCCCACCGTGTCGCCGGTCACGGCAGCCTTGTGCGCTTCCGAGCCCTTGCCGCCGAAATGGCCGTCCTCGATATACTTCTTGGCGTTGTCCCAGGCGCCGCCGCCGGTGGTCATCGAAATGGCGACGAACAGGCCGGTGATGATGGTGCCCATCAGCAGGCCGCCCAGTGCGGCAGGTCCCAGCAGCATGCCCACCACCACTGGCACCACCACTGGCAACAGCGACGGCAGGATCATTTCCTTGATCGCCGAAGCGGTCAGCATGTCGACCGCCTTGTCGTATTCCGGCTTGCCGGTGCCGTCCATGATGCCCTTGATGTCGCGGAACTGGCGGCGCACTTCGACTACCACGGCGC
>JAZJYV010000116.1:0-17193 GCA_040390195.1 Pseudomonadota bacterium
CCCCCCCCCCCCCCGCCGGGGGCAATTCGCAGCGCCACGCCGAGCAACTCTTCGAGGCGCAGGCCGAGCTTGCACAAATCCTCGTAGCTGCCAATCTGCTCGATCCGTTCCAGCAGCTTTTTCTCTTCTTCGCGCGTCAACTTGAGCACCCGGCAGTCGCCGTCCGGATCGGCGAGCAGCGTCTCGCGCTCGCACACGCAAGCGCCGGGCGGACACTCGATTCGAATCGGGAAGGGCAGCGACAGGGGCATGGGAATCGGCGGGCAGGCGGAGGCGAGAACAGAGTAGCGTGCCGGGTGGGCGCTGTCAAATAGCGACGCGCCGGCCTTGATTTGCGCGCTCAGTTGGACTATTCTTGATTGAACGTTCAACTAAGCGACTTTCCATGAGCAATGACACCCGCGACCGCCTTGTCTTCGCCGCCATGCAATTGTTCTGGGAAAAAGGCTACGGCTCGACCAGCATTGCCGACGTGCTCAAGGCGGCGGGGGTAAACAGCGGCAGCCTCTACCACTTCTTTCCCGGCAAGCAGGACTTGCTGCTGGCGGTGCTTGAGTTGTACCAGCAAGGAATCGTCCCGATGCTGCTCACGCCGGCCTGGGCGGGCGTGGACGACCCCATCGAACGCGTGTTCGCGCTGCTGGCGCGCTACCGTTTGAGCGTGCTCAGCACCGACTGCACCTACGGCTGTCCGATCGGCAGCCTGGCGCTGGAAATCCACGAGCCGGACCCGAGCGTTCGGGCCGCCCTGGCCGCCAATTTCAGCGCCTGGACCGAGGCAGTGGGCGCCTGCCTGCACCAGGCCGGCCCGCGCCTGCCAGCCGATTGCGATCGCGAGGCGCTGGCCAGTTTCGTGCTCACGACCATGGAGGGCGCGGTGATGCAGGCGCGCACCCATCGCGAGGTGGCCAGTTTCGACCAGTCGGTGCGCCAGCTGCGCCATTACTTTGATTTGCTAGAACGCGAAGCGGCGCGCTCCCGCCGCACTTCCCCTCCCGAAAGCTAGATCATGCGCATGCCTGTCCTGTGGTTGACGTTGTTCGCCGGCGCGGCCCAGGCCGAACCGGTCGCCGCCCTCAAGCCGATGGCCTTCCTGGCCGGCCACTGCTGGAAGGGTGAATTCGCCGGTGGCAAGCAAACCGATGAACATTGCTTCCAGTGGCTGTACGAGGGCAAGGCCCTGCGCGACGTGCACACCGTGCGCACGCCGGGCAAGCCAGACTATGTGGGCGAGAGCACTTATTACTGGGACATGGCGGCCAAGCGGGTCGATTTCCTGTATCTGGAAAACGCCGGCGGCATCAGCCGCGGGTCGATGGAGAGCACGCCCGGCGCACTGGTGTTTCCGCCGACCCAATACCACGCCGACGGGGTCTCCATGACCTACCGGGTGCGCTGGACACGCCAGGGCGAGGACGCCTACGAAGCCTGGAGCGAAGCCCAGACCAGGGACGGCTGGTCGACCATGTTCAGGATGACCTTGCGCAAGGTCGCGCCCTGAGCGGTGGCGCGCGTGGTCAAGCCTATTTGATGCACACCTGGCGCACCATCTTGATGTCGGTAATCCCGCTGAGCACCTTCTCGATGCCGTCCATCTTCAAGGTCAGCATGCCGTCTTCCAGCGCGGCGGCCAGCAGCTGGGCCACCCGGCTGTGCTCCTGCAGCAGCTTCTTGACCTTGTCGGTGCCGATCATCAGCTCGTGCAAGCCGACCCGTCCCCGGTAGCCCTTGTTGCACTCGCTGCAGCCGACCGGCCGGTACAAGGTGAACTGGCCGTCGGCGTTGGCGTAGCGCTGCTTCCAGCCGGCCAGTACGGCGGCGCGCCCACCCTCGGGGTCCTTGATGAAGGCGTCGGTGCTGAGCAGCTCGAGGCAGAATTCGGTCAGCAGCAGCTCGACCTCGGGCGCGCCCGGCTGGTAGGGCACCTTGCACGAGGAGCACAGGCGCTTGGCCAGGCGCTGCGCCAGGATGCCCAGCAGCGCGTCGGCGAAGTTGAACGGGTCCATGCCCATGTCGAGCAGGCGCACAATCGATTCGGGCGCGCTGTTGGTGTGCAGGGTGGCGAACACCAGGTGGCCCGTCAGCGAGGCTTCGATGCCCATGCTGACCGTTTCCTTGTCGCGCATCTCGCCGACCATGATCACGTCCGGATCGGCGCGCAGGAAGGCACGCATGACGGTGGCGAAGTCGAGCCCCGCCTTGCGGTTCACCTGCACCTGGCGCAAGCCCTTCTGGGTGATCTCGACCGGATCCTCGGCGGTCCAGATCTTGGTCTCGGGCGTGTTCAGGTAGCTCAGCACCGAGTGCAGGGTGGTGGTCTTGCCCGAGCCGGTCGGTCCGCACACGAAGAACAGGCCGTACGGTTTCTCGATCGCCGTGCGCAGCCGCTCCAGGTTGAACGGCAGCACCCCCAGCTTCTCGAGCGGGATCGGTTCGCCCGCCGCCAGGATCCGCATCACGATGTCTTCCACCCCGCCGGTCGAGGGGATGGTGGCGACCCGCAGTTCGATGTCGAGCGGCCCGTATTTCTTGAACTTGATCTTGCCATCCTGCGGCTTGCGCCGTTCCGAAATATCGAGGTCGCACATGATCTTCACGCGCGCCACCAGCGCGCTGCGGTAGCTGGCCGGGATCTCGATGTAGGGCACCAGGGTGCCGTCCTTGCGAAAGCGCACACCCACCTTGCCCTTGCCCGGCAAGGGTTCGATGTGGATGTCCGAGACCCCCTGGCGGTGGGCGTCGACGATGATCTTGTTGAGCAGCTTGACCAGTTCGTTGTCGACTGCCTCCGACACGTCGGCCATGCCGTCGCTGTCCTCCTCGTCCTGGTCCATGCCCGAGAGCAGTTCGCCCACCGAGCCGCCTTCGTTGGCGCCGCTGCTGCCGAAAAACTGCTCGACCGTCTGGCGGAAATCGATGCCGGTGGCGACCCGGAACACCACTTTCGCTTTTGGGAAGATCTGGTTGACGATCTTGCTGGTGTTGACCCGCTCGGGATCGATGGCCATCACGATCAGGCCCTCGCGCGTCTCTTCCAGTGGCAGCCACTGGTTCAATTCCACGTATTGGGACTTGAGGTTCTTGAGCAGTTCGACCGGCTTGGGGCGGTCGGCCTTGAACGGCTCGTAGGGCACGGCGAAAAAACGCGACAGCGAGGCCCCGATGGCGGCCAGCTTGACCTGGAATTCGTTGACCAGCACGTCCTCGATGTCGAGTTCCTTCTTGCGCGCCGAGCGCGTGGCCAGCTCCAGTTCGGGCGCCGACAGCACCGCTTCGCTGACCAGGCCGTCGTATTTGCCGCGCACCGGCGGTGGCGGCTTGAGGCGCTGGTTGAACGCCACCGACAGCGTCTCGCACAGCTCCTGCACGCCTTCCACGCAGACCGGCGGGAAGCTGCCCCCGGCGCGGTGGTTGATGAACTGGACCACCCCCAGCAATTCGCCGGATGGCTGGGCCACCAGCGGCGCGACGAGCATCTGGCGCGTGCGGTAGCCGGTGCGCTGGTCGACCCCGATCTGGAAATGCAGCTCCGGCGACAAGCGTTTGAGTTCGGCCTCGTCGTAGACGTCAGCCAGGTTGATGGTCTTGCGCGTCTTGGCCACGAAGCCGGCGATCGAGGAGGCCGAGATCGACAGGCGCAGGTCGCGAAACGAGGTCAGCCCGGTCTTGACCTTGGAAATGATGTGGTCCTTCTCGGGCGTGACGGCGTACAGCGTGAAGCGGTCCGAGTTGAACAGGTCGCAAAACTCCATGCCCAGGTCGAGCATGATCTCGTCAAGGTTGCTGGTGGCGTGGATCTTGGTGGTAACCGCCTGCAGCTTCTTGAAAAATGCCAGCCGCACATCGCTGTCGCTCTGGTGGTCGATCCCTGCGTCGTTCATGTGCCTCGGCTCCCGCTCAATTCAATTCAACTTCCATACCTTCGTAGGCGAGCACCACCTTCAAGCCGTTCAGCTGCGCCGCGTGGCGCGCCATCACGTCGGCGAACACGGCTTCGAGTTCGTCGTCGCTGCGGGTCGGTTCGTGGTGGGTGCAGTACAGCGCCTTGGCCCCGACCCGCAGCGCCATGTCCAGCGCCTCGTCGAAGGTGCCGTGGCCCCAGCCCTGCTTGGCCGGATACTCTTCGCGCGTGTACGAGCAGTCGACGATGAGCGCGTCCACGCCCTGCATGGCCCGGTCGATCTCGCCCTGGCGCTCGGCCATGTGCAGCGCGAACGGCGCATGGCGCGGGTCGCTCTCCGGGTACAGATTGTAGTAGGGCTCATGGTCGCCGGTGAAGAACAGCGACTTGCCATTGCAGCTGATGCGGTAGCCCAGGTTGGTCACCGGATGGTTCATCACGACGTTGCCGACGATGGCGTCGCCGACCTCGATCGGCTCGCCGAAGGTCAGGGTGCGGTAGTCGATGGTGGCGTCCATCTGCGCCTCGCTGACGGGGAAGTAGCTGTTTTGCAGCTGCACTCCCATCACGTGCTCGATGCCGTTGCCCGTCACCGGGTCGAGCGCGCCGTGCAGGCGCACCCGGCTGCCCAGGATGAACAGCGGGGTGAAGAAAGGCAGGCCGTGGATGTGGTCCCAGTGGCTGTGGGTGATGAAGATGTTCGCGTGCACCGGCTGGCGCGTGAGCAGGTGCTGGGCCAGCGCGAAAATCCCGGTGCCGCCGTCGAGGATGATCAGGGTGTCGTCGTCGGTGCGCACTTCGATGCAGGTGGTGTTGCCACCATAACGCGCCGTTCGCGGACCCGGTGAGGGTATCGAGCCGCGGACTCCCCAAAAACGGAATTTCATCAATGCGTCTCCATGGCCGGTGTCAATGCGTGGGTGCAGCGGCAGGCGCGACGCGGCGCTTTGCCGGAATGCAAGCATGAGCGATGATAGCCGTTTTGGGCGCGGGTGGCTCTAAAAATGTTGCGCGGCGCGCCGGGCGGCGCGACATTTCACCCGGAATCGGCATCCAGCCATATACAGGCGCTTACAGTGGGGCTACACTGCATGAAATTACATTCGGGCAACGGCTAAATCGACCATGCAAGAGTTGAATCCCACACAAATCGCTCAGCGCCTGCACTTGCTCACGGAGCTGAGCGTGGAGCTGGGCAAGGCGCCGGACACGGGCCAGCTGCTCGAGCGGATCCTGAAGGTGGCCAAGGGCATGACCGACGCCGATGGGGGCAGCCTGTACCGGCCCAGCCTTGACCGCCGCAGCCTGTCCTTCCACATCGTCATCAACGACACCCTGGGGATCTACCAGGGCGGCGCCAGCGGCCACAAGATCGATATTCCCTGCGTGCCCCTGTTCGACGAGCAGGGCAACAAGAACCTGGCCTCGGTGGCGGCCTATGCGGCCAATTTCGGCCTGTCCGTCAACATCGAAGACGTGTACCAGGCCGACGCCTTCAATTTTTCCGGCATGCGCTCGTTCGACAAGAACTTCGGCTACCACTCGCAATCGTTCCTGACGGTGCCGATGAAGGACCATGAGGGCGAACTGGTTGGCGTGCTGCAGCTGATCAACGCCAAGGACCCCGAGACCGGCGCCATCCGCGCCTTCTCGGCCACCGACCAGCGTTTCATCGAAGCGCTGGCAGCCCAGGCGGCGGTGACGATCACCAACCAGCAGCTGCTGCGCCAGCTCGAGGAATTGCTGCTGGCGCTGGTGAACCTGATCAACCTGGGCATCGACGAGAAGTCGCCCTACACCAGCCGCCATTGCCAGTTCGTGCCGGAGCTGACGATGATGCTGGCCGAGGCGGTGCACCTGACCGAGACCGGCCCGCTGGCCGATTTCCGGATGAGCGACGGCGACCGCAAGGAGCTGTGGATGGCCGGCCTGCTGCACGATTGCGGCAAGATCACCACCCCGGTGCACGTGGTCGACAAGGCGACCAAGCTGCAAACCATCTACGACCGCATCGAGACGGTCGACACCCGTTTCGAGGTGCTGCTGCGCGACCGCGAGATCGGCGCGCTGCGCGAACTGGCCATGCCGGGCGCGGACCGCGGCGCGATCGAGGCGCGCCTCGCGCGCGAGCAGGCCGCCCTGCGCGCCGACCGCGACTTCCTGCGCACGGCCAACGTCGGCGGCGAGGGCATGGCAGCGGCGGACCAGGAACGGGTGCGCCAGATCGCCACCTACCGCTGGGTCGGGATCGATGGGCGCGAACAGGATTTCCTGTCCGAAGACGAGCTGGCCAACCTGACGATCCGCTTCGGCACCCTGACCGAGTCCGAGCGCAAGACCATCAACAATCACATCGTGCTGACCATCCGCATGCTCGAATCGCTGCCCTGGCCGAAGCACTTGAAGAACGTGCCCGAGTACGCGGGCGGCCACCACGAGCGGATGGACGGCAAGGGCTATCCGCGCGGCCTGGTCAAGAGCCAGATGTCGGTGCAGGCACGGGTGATGGCCATTGCCGACATCTTCGAGGCGCTGACCGCGCCCGACCGGCCGTACAAGAAGGGCAAGCTGCTCTCCGAATCGCTCGACATCCTGGGCCGCTTCGCGCTCAACGGCCATATCGATCCGGACCTGTTCGACATCTTCGTGCGCAACAAGATCTACCTGCAGTTCGCCCACAAGAAGATGGATGAGCGCCAGATCGACGCGGTCGACGATTCCAAGATACCGGGCTACACGCCCTGAGGCCCTGAGCGTGCGCCTGCTGCCGGACTTGTGGCGAAAACGGCTGGTCAAATACGGCCCGCGTTGGGCCGTTGGCGTGCTGTTCACGCTGGCCGCGGCGGCCCAGACCATGGGCGTGCTGCAAAGCGATTCGATCGAACGCATGGACGGCTACCTGTCCGGCCTGCGCATGCGGCTCGAAGCGCCCGTGCTCGACCCGCGCGTGGTGATCGTCGACATCGACAGCAAGAGCCTGGCCAAGGTCGGGCGCTTCCCCTGGAGCCGCAACGTGGTGGCCCAGCTGGTGCGCCAGTTGACCGAACATTACAAGGTCGGCGCGGTCGGCTTCGACATCTCGTTTCCCGAGCCGGACACCTCGTCCGGCTACGAGGTGCTCGACAAGCTGGCGCGCGCCCAACTCAAGGACGTGCCCGGGCTGCAGGCCCAGTTGAGCGCGCTCAAGCCGGAACTCGACTATGACGGCTTGCTGGCGGCCGCGCTCAAGGGACAGCCGGTGGTGCTGGGCTACAACGTGGGCGACAAGGTCACCACCGGCGTGCTGCCGGCACCGGCCTTCACGGTCGAGGCCCTGCACGGGCGCGAGGTGACGGCCTACGCGCCGGCCGGCTACGAGGCCAATATCGCGCGCCTGCAGGCGGCGGCGGCCGGCTCGGGCATCTTCACGGCGGTGACCGACCCGGACGGCGTGGTGCGCAGCTCGGCCCTGCTGTACCGCATCGGCGACGCCTACTACCCCTCGCTGTCGCTGGCCACGGCCGGCGTGTTCCTGCGCGCGCGCGCCGTGTTCCCCCATTTCGTGGCCAACGTCGACAGCCTCTCGGCGGCCGAGCTCGACAACGGCGGGCTGGACCAGATCCTGATGTTCGTGCCGGGCGGGCAGCGCGCCATTCCCGTCGGCGACGGCCTGGTCACGACGGTGCAGTTCCGCGGCCGCGGCGGGCCCGACGGCGGCGCCTTCCGCTACGTCTCGGCCGTCGACGTGCTCACCGGCGCCGTGCCGCCGCAGCAACTGGCCGGCACCGTGGTGCTGGTGGGGACCACCGCGCCGGGCTTGAACGACATCCGCGTCACGCCCGTCAATGCCGAGTACCCGGGGGTCGAGGTGCATGCCAACCTGATCAAATCGGTCCTCGACGGGCGCTTCAAGTCGCGCCCCGACTACGGCTTCGCGCTCGAATTCGCGCAGGTGCTCGGCCTGGGCCTGGTGCTCAGCGCCACCCTGGCCGTGCTCGCGCCGCTGTACTCGATCGGCCTGACCACGGCCGCCCTGGGCGCGGCGGCCGGCGCCAACCTCTACCTGTACCGGCAGCAGGACATGGTGCTGAACCTGGCCGCCATCCTGCTGCTCGTGTTCGCCCTGTTCGTCTTCAATGTCGCCTACGGCTATTTCTTCGAGGTGCGCAAGGGCCTGGCCCTGGTGTCGCGCTTCGGCGAATACGTGGCGCCCGAGCTGGTGGCCGAGATGGCCGCCAATCCGGCCCAGTACACGATGGATGGCGAGAGCCGGGTGCTGAGCGTGATGTTCGTCGACGTGCGCGGCTTCACCACCATCTCCGAGGGCCTCAGTCCGCAGGAGCTGCGTGAATACATCAACCTGTACCTGACGGCGATGTCGGAGGACATCCGCGACAGCCACCGCGGCACGCTCGACAAGTACATCGGCGACGCCGTGATGGCGTTCTGGGGCGCGCCGGTGGCCTTCGCCGACCATGCCGCGCGCGCCGTGGCCACGGCCTTGCTGATGCAGGCCAGCGCCCAGCGCCTGGACGCGGCGTTCATCGCGCGCGGCTGGCCGGCGCTGCACATCGGCATCGGCGTCAACAGCGGCATGATGCACGTGGGCGACATGGGCTCGAAGATCCGGCGCGCCTACACCGTGATGGGCGATGCGGTGAACCTGGCGGCCCGGCTCGAAGGCATCACCAAGGTCTACGGCGTGGGCATCGCGGTGGGTGCCGCCACGCGCGCCGCGGCCCCCGGCTTCGTCTACCGCGAGCTCGACCTGGTGCGGGTCAAGGGCAAGCTCGAACCGGTCGCCATCTACGAGCCGCTGGGCACCGAGGTCGACGCCGCCACCGGGGCCGCCCTGCTGCAGTGGGAACAGGCGCTGGCGCTGCTGCGCGCGCGCCAGTGGGAGGCGGCCGAGGCCGCGGTGCAGGCGTTGCTGGCGGCGGACCCGCAACGGGGCCTGTACCGGCTCTACCTCGAGCGCATCGCCCAGTACCGCGCCGAGCCGCCCGAGGCCGACTGGGACGGGGTGACCACCTTCACCAGCAAGTAGGGCGCACTGCCTTTCCTGGAAGTTGTAGCGGGCGCCAGATTTTTTATTTTATATTCTTGTTGCAACAAAAAGCAGATAAACTGGAATCAATTCCGATTTCACATTCTTATTGCGCACAAGACCATGCGAGACAGCCGAGCCCCCACATGATGTCCTCCACCTTGCGACTGCTGACGGGGGCCGCCTTGGCCGCCGCCGTGCACTGTGCCTGGGCCCAGGCCCCCGACACTGGCGCCTTGCGCTTTGACATACGCCGCTTCGAGGTGCAAGGCAACACCCTGCTGGCGCCGGCCGAAGTGGACGCCGCGGTGGCCAAGTTTGCCGGCAGCGGCCGCGATTTCGGCGACGTCCAGCGCGCGCTCGAAGCGCTCGAAGCGGTGTTCCACGCCCATGGCTACAAGCTCGTCACGGTGCACTTGCCGGAGCAGGAGCTCAATGGCGGCGTGGTGCGGCTGGAGGTGGTGCAGGCGCGCATCGCGCACGTCACGGTGCGCGGCAACCAGGTGTTTGAGGAGGCCAACATCCGGCGCAGCCTGCCCGGGCTGCAGGTGGGCCAGACCCCGAACCTGGACCGGGTCTCGGCCCAGCTGCGCATGGCCAACGAGAATCCGGCCAAGAAAACCACGCTCAAGCTGCAAAGCGCGGCCGACGACGAGCAGCTCGACGCCCTGCTCGAAGTGAGCGACGAACGGGCCTGGAAAGCCATGCTCAACCTTGACAACAGCGGCAGCGGCCCGACCGGCAGCACCCACGCCGGCGTGGTGCTGCAAAACGCCAACCTGTGGGGGCGCGACCACGTGGCCAGCCTGCAGTACACGACCAGCGCCCAGCATCCAAGCCAGGTCAGCGTATACGGGGCCGGCTACCACCTGCCGCTGTACGCGCTGGGCGATTCGATCGACCTGTTCGCCAGCTACTCGAACGTCGATTCGGGCAGCATCACGGCCGGCCTGCTGCAACTGGGCGTGAGCGGCAAGGGCAGCAGCTATGGCGCGCGCTACAACCAGCTGCTGGCGCGCCGCGGCGCGTACGATGCGCGCCTCGTGTACGGCCTGGACGCGCGCTTGTTCAAGAACACAGTGCTGCTGGGCAGCACCGATTTCGGCAACGACGTGGCGGTCCACCCGCTCAGCGTGGCCTACACGGGCACCCAGGGCTTGCCAAACGGCGACGCCAGTTTCACGCTGGGACTGGCGCACAATGTCAGCGGCGGCAAGCACGGCCAGCAGGCTGACTTCACGCTGGCGCGCAGCGGCGCCCAGGCCAACTACAGCGTGCTGCATTTCGCCGGCGCCTACAACCGCGCCTTCGCCCAATACTGGCAGCTGCGCCTGACGATCGCGGGGCAGTGGAGCGGCGCTGCGCTGGTGCCCGGCGAGCAGTTCGGCGCCGGCGGCGCGGCCTCGGTGC
Source organism: Pseudomonadota bacterium (assembly GCA_040390195.1). Classification (GTDB taxonomy): domain Bacteria; phylum Pseudomonadota; class Gammaproteobacteria; order Burkholderiales; family Burkholderiaceae_D; genus Telluria_A. The sequence continues at coordinate 10,338 of JAZJYV010000116.1, forward strand.
GCGGCTTCGGCGAGCGCGTGCTGGCCACCGATTCCGGGGCCACCGGCAACATCGAATTGTTCAGCCCCAGCTGGTGCGTCAACCCGGCCTGGCAATGCCGCGCCGTCGGTTTCCTCGACGCCGCCTACGGCAGCCGCAACCATGCGCTGCCGGGCGAACTCGACAGCGCCAGCATCGCCAGCGCCGGCCTCGGGCTGCGCCTGTCGATGGGCAGCGCGCTGAACCTGCAGGCCGATTATGGCCATGTGCTCAAGCGCGGCGCGCTCGGCGGCAACGACCAGAACAAACTCCATGTCCGGCTTGGCCTGGCGTATTGAACAGCGAGACCACACCATGAACCAGCATCCCCTCCGCCGCCGCGCCCTGTCGCTCCTGCTGGCGGCCAGCTTCGGCGCCGCCGTGGCCGCGCCCACCGCGCCCGTGGTGGTCAGCGGCCAGGCCAGTTTCGCCCAGCAGGGCAATCTGTACTCGATCACCAACACGCCGAACACGATCATCAACTGGCAGAGTTTCTCGGTCAACGCGGGCGAGATCACCCGCTTCGTGCAGCAAAGCGAGAGCAGCGTGGTGCTCAACCGCATCCTCGGCCAGGACCCCAGCCGCATCCTCGGGGCCCTGCAGTCGAATGGCAAGGTGGTGCTGATCAACCCCAACGGCATCCTGTTCGGGGCCGACTCCCGGGTCGACGTGCACAGCCTGACGGCGTCGACGCTGAACCTGGGCGATGCCGACTTCCTGGCGGGACGGCGCAACTTTTCGGCCGGCGCCAGCGCCGGCGCGCTCGAGAACCAGGGCCGGATCGAGGCCGCCGGCGGCGGCTCGGTGCTGCTGCTGGCGCCAAGGGTCGACAACAGCGGCATCATCAACGCGCCGCACGGCGAAGTGCTGCTGGCGGCCGGGCGTTCCGTGCAACTGGCCGAGGCCGGCAATCCGGACTTGCATGTGGTGGTGTCGGCGCCGGCCGACCAGGCCGTCAACCTAGGGCAGTTGCTGGCCCAGGGCGGCAAGATCGGCATCTATGGCGCGCTGGTCAACCAGCGCGGCGTGGTCAACGCCAGCAGCGCCGTGCTGGGCGAACGGGGCCAGGTCGTGTTCAAGGCCAGCGGCGATACCTTGCTCGAGGCGGGCAGCGTCACGTTGGCCACCGGCGCCGGAGTCGGCGGCAGCGTCCAGGTGCTGGGCGAGCGCGTGGCCCTGGTGGGCAACGCCAGCATCGACGCCAGCGGCCAGCTGGGCGGCGGCACGGTGCTGGTGGGGGGCGATTTCCACGGCGACAATCCGCTGGTGCGCAACGCCACGCTGAACTACTTCGGCAAGGACGCGCAGATCCGCGCCGACGCCATCGACCAGGGCGACGGCGGCAAGGTGGTGCTGTGGTCGGACAATATTTCGCGCATCTATGGCGCGATTTCGGCGCACGGCGGGGCCCAGGCCGGCAACGGCGGCAATGTCGAAACATCGGGCAAGCTGGGGCTGGACTTCAATGCCCGCATCGACACCAGCGCGCCGCGCGGCAAGGCCGGCAGCATCCTGCTCGACCCGATCGACATCACCATCACCACCGGCGGCCCCGGCGCCGACGACGCCCAGGTGTCGGACGGAACCATCTTGTCGGGCGACATCCCGACCTCGAACATGGTGATCAGCCAGAACGCGCTGCAGGCGCTCAGCGGCAATGTGTCGCTGGCCGCGACCGGCAATATCACTCTGTCGGACCTGGGAAGCAACTTGCTCAACATGGCCCTGGTGACGACCGGCTCGACGTTTTCCCTGACGGCCGGCGGCAACATCATCGCCACGGCCGACGTCAACGATCGTTTCTCGACCGGCACCGGGACCAATGCGGGCGGCGCCATCCACTTCCAGGCCGGCGGCCTGCTCGACATTGGCGGCGTGCTCTCGAACGGCGGCGCGATCACCTTGAGCGCGGGCGGCAACCTGGTCGCGCGCGAGGTCAACAGCTCCTGGGCGGCCGGCGGCGGCGGCGCCATTTCCCTGTCCTCGGTCGGTTTCATGTCGCTCGGCGGCGGCCACGTCGATGCGCGCGCGGGCGTTGGCGGGGCCACCGCCTACGGCAACGTGACCTTCAATTCCGGCGGCGACATCAGCATGCAGAACGGAACCTTCGTCTATGGCAAGGAGTTGAAGATCATCGCCACCGGCGGCGTGCACGGCTCCGGCGCGGGCGATCCCATGGCCACCCAGGTGAGTGCCCTGAACGTCAAGAACAATGTCAGCGGCGACATCCGGATCGCCAATACCATCGGTGGTGACCTGGAAATCAAGGACATCGGCACGGTCGGCTACGGCGTGCGCCAAAACGGCACGGGTGATGTGGTGATCAGCAATTCGGGCACCAACGCGATCAACATCAATGCGGCGGCCGACCTGTCCGGTTTCGGTCCGAACGTGCTCAACCTGACGACGGGTGGCCAGATCAACCAGAATTATGCGAACGGCTGGATCAAGACCCCCAATTTGCGCGCCAGCGGCAGCCAGATCGCCTTGTCGAGCGGCTCCAACGACATCGGCAAGGTGGCCTTGAGCGCCAGCAGCAGTTATGTTTACCTCTATACGATCACGGCGCTGGAAGTGGGCGTCGTTGCCGCCTTGACGGGCGTGACGTCGAGCCTGGCCGATGTCTCGCTGTACACCAGCGGCTTGCTCACGCTCAGTTCGCCCGTGAGCGCCAGCACCAACTTGCACATGAGCGGAGCAGGCATCGTGGGCAGCGGCCTGATCGGCGCAAGCCTGACGCAGCTGCAATCGAGTGCCGGCATCGGCAGCCTGGCGACGCCGCTCCAGCTGCAGGGCGGCACCGTCATCGCGACCAACAATGGACCTGGCTTGAGCGACCCGATCCACCTGCACAGCATGGGCAATCTCAGCCTGGGCAATGTGCAGCAACTGGGCGTGGCCAACACGGGCCCGATCACCATCGCCAGCGACGCCACCCTGAGCTTGCTGGTGACCGATCCGGTCGCCGAGGTGGCCGGCCCGGCGCTTGTGTCCGCGGCCGGCGCCGTCACGCTCAGCGGCATCAGCGGGCTGACCATCAACGGCTCCGTCAACACCACCGGCGGCAACATCGGACTGAGCTCGAGCAGCGGAGGCGTCACCGTTTCCAGCACGGGCTCGGTAACCACGTTTTCCGGCGACATCACCCTCAGCGGCAGCCCGGTGGTCAACAACGGTACGGTGAGCTCGGTTCAGGGAAATGTCTTTGGCTTGCCGAACGCGGCAACACTGGCCAATTGCGTGAGTTCGCCCACCATCTCCGGTTGCACGGCAATTCTGGACCAAGCGCTGCCTGGCTGCATCAATGATCCGAACGCTGCAAGTTGCTCGACCGTACTGGCGCGCGCCTTCAACGCCTGCCTCGTCAACCCGGGCGGCGCGTATTGTGACAGCTTGCTGCCAACCCTGGCCACCTGCCTGACGGCGCCGTCGACGCCGGGCTGTTCGGTGCGCTTGCCGAGCTTGACCGTGTGTCTGGCGGACCCGACCGTGATCGGCTGCAGCGTGGTCTTGCCCACGCTGGCCCAGTGCATCGCCAACCCGTCAACAGCGGGCTGCTCGCTGGCCAATGTCTGCCTGAGCAACCCGCAGGCGCCGAATTGCGCGGCCATCTTGCCTGCACTGTCCACCTGTATCGCGGTGCCGACCACCTCCGGCTGCACCGCCGTGCTGCCTAGCCTGACCAGCTGCGTGAGCAATCCGCAACTGCCAGGCTGCAGTGTCGTCTTGCCGAGTTTGTCGACCTGCGTGCTCAAGCCGGCAACGGCTGGCTGCAGCGTCGTGCTGCCGACCCTGGCCGCCTGTATCGCCAACCCGGCCACGCTCGGTTGCAGCGCCGTGTTGCCAACGCTGCTGCAATGCAGTGTGGCACCGACCACCCCAGGCTGCAGCGTGGTCTTGCCAACCCTGGCCAGCTGCATCGCTACGCCGACCTTGCCCGGCTGCGAAGCGGTCTTGCCGACCCTGAGCGCCTGCGTCGCCACGCCAACCGCGCCCGGTTGCAGCGTGGTGTTGCCGACGCTGCAGCAGTGCGTTCTCTTGCCGACGCGCGCAGGCTGCACCGTGGTCTTGCCAACCCTGGCTCAATGCATCGCCAGCCCCACCCAGGCCGGCTGCAGCGTGATCCTGCCGACCCTGGCCCAATGCATCACCACCCCCACCCTGGCCGGCTGCACCGTCGTGCTGCCGAGCCTGAGCGCCTGCATCGCCGCGCCGAACCTGGCCGGCTGCCAGGCGGTGCTGCCGACCTTGAGCCAGTGCATCGCCACTCCAGCGACGCCGGGTTGCGCGGTGGTGTTGCCGCCGCTGCAGCTGTGCATCATCAATCCGGCCATCGCCGGTTGCCAGGTGGTCCTGCCGAGCCTGGCCAGCTGCACCGTCACGCCGACGCTCGACGGTTGCAGCGTGGTCTTGCCGACGCTCGGTCAATGCCTGGCCAACCCGCAGGCGCCTGGTTGCTCGGCCGTGTTGCCGAACCTGGCATTGTGCGTGAGCCAGCCAGCCCTGGCCGGCTGCAGCGTGGTGTTGCCCACCATCGGCACCTGCAGCGCGGTGCCGTCCACCCCCGGCTGCGCGGCGGTGCTGCCGAGCCTGGCGAGTTGCATGGTGACCCCGACCTTGCCCGGCTGCAGCGTGGTGTTGCCCTCGCTCGCGTCCTGCGTCCTGACGCCGACCGCGGCCGGTTGCAGCGTCGTGCTGCCCAATATCGGCATGTGTCTCCAGTCACCGGGATTGCCCGGCTGCGTCGTGGTGTTGCCGACGCTGGCCACCTGCCTCAGCGCGCCGGCCACACCCGGCTGCGGCGCCGTGCTACCCAGCGTGGCCAGCTGCACCGCCGCGCCGGCCACGCCCGGCTGTTCCTTCGTGTTGCCGACCCTGGCCAGTTGCACCAGCGCACCAACGCAGGCCGGCTGCAGCGCGGTGCTGCCGAGCCTGTCCACCTGCACGGCGGCGCCAGCAAGTGCCGGCTGCAGCGCGGTGCTGCCAAGCCTGGGCCTGTGCGCGGCAACGCCGTCCGCCGCCGGCTGCAGCGCCGTGCTGCCCACGCTGGCGCAGTGCACGACGCAACCATTGGCGCTCGGCTGCAGCACCGTGCTGCCATCGCTCGCTTCCTGCACCTCGCAGCCAACCCTGGCCGGCTGCGGCGCGGTGCTGCCGAGCCTGGCCGTCTGCGTCGCCACGCCGTCGGCCGCTGGCTGCGCCGTGGTGTTGCCACCGATCGACCGTTGTGTCGCCAATCCGACCTTGGCCGTGTGCGTCGCCGTCAGTCCGGCGAGCACAAATTCGCCAGTGAGCCAGGCGCTCAATTCGACGATCAACATCATCAATACCGTGGCGCCGAACAGCATATTGATCCTGCCCAAGTTGTCGGCGCCACCGCCGGCTGTCAGTACAGGTTCGGGCGGCGGCGCGGGCGCCGGATCAACGGCCTCCACGGACAGTCCGGACGGCGGTAACGATGCCGACAAGAAGGACGCAACGAAAAAGGACGACAAGGTGAGCGCCCCCACAGATCAACTGGTGAAAAAAGATGAAAACGCGAAAAAAATGTACTGCAATTAAGGCCCTGCTGCTGCTCGCGCTGTGCTGCATTGGCAGCCTGGCCTGGGCCGCGCAGGTGGTCGGCACCGTGGCCAACCTGAGTGGCGCCCTGATGGCCAGGAAGGGAGACGGCTCGCTCAAGATCCTCGCGCTCAAGTCCGAAGTGGAGCAGGGCGACACGCTGGTGGCCGAAAAGAACAGCTATGCCTTGATCAAGTTCATCGACAACAGCGAGATCACGCTCAAGCCGGGCACCACCTTCAAGATTGAGGAATTCGCCTATGACGCGGCCAAGCCGGAAGCGGACAGCGCCAGCTTCAGCCTGATCAAGGGGGGCTTGCGTTCGCTGACCGGCCTGCTGGGCAAGCGCAACAAGGAGAAGTTCGCCCTCAAGACGCCGTCGGCCACGATCGGCATCCGCGGCACCATCTTCATCGTCGAATGGGTCGAGCCCGACGCCACGGCGCTGGCTGCGCTGCACGCCTGGCGCCATGCCAGCACGGCCAGCCTGGGCGCTGCCGGCCTCGATGGCGTGGTGCCGCTCCAACTGGCGCAATTGGCCCCGTCGCCGGGCAAGCCGGCCGCCTTGGCGCCGGGCCTGTACGTGCAGGTCATCGACGGCCTCATCAATTTGACGAACAGGGGCGGTTCGCAGAATTTTGCGGCCGGCCAATTCGGCTACACGAGCAGCCCAATCCAGCCGCCGATGCTCGTGCCGAGCAATCCGGGGATCAAGTTCGCCCCGCCGGCGACATTCCTCCAGACCCCCAGCAGCAATTCCAGCAGCAGCGGCAAGTCCGGCACGGTCGACTGCGAAGTGCGCTGAGCGGCGCGGACAAAGAAAAACCCTGTGCACCTCGCGGTGCACAGGGTTTTTTTACGCCGTCGACGCTTACAGCACTTCGCTGGCGTGGTCGGCCAGGCGCGAGCGTTCGCCGCGCGCCAGCGTCACGTGGCCGCTGTGCGACCAGCCCTTGAAGCGGTCCACCACATAGGTCAGGCCGGACGAGCCTTCAGTCAGGTAGGGCGTGTCGATCTGGGCGATGTTGCCAAGGCATAGGATCTTGGTGCCGGGGCCGGCGCGCGTGACAAGGGTCTTGATCTGCTTGGGCGTCAGGTTCTGGGCCTCGTCGATGATCAGGAACTTGTTGACGAAGGTGCGCCCGCGCATGAAGTTGAGCGACTTGATCTTGATGCGCGAACGGATCAGGTCCTGGGTGGCCGCGCGGCCCCACTCGCCGCCGTCCGAATCGGACTTGTTGAGCACTTCCAGGTTGTCGTCGAAGGCGCCCATCCA
>JAZJYV010000117.1:0-35552 GCA_040390195.1 Pseudomonadota bacterium
TGTGTTCTGACCCCGGTTTTCCGGGGACTTAGCTCAGGCCGGCGATGCGGGCGTTGCGCTCGCGCTCGGTGATGTAGCGCTGCACCAGGCCCAGGTTGGCGCGCGAGATGTCGCCAAAAAACCGGGGTCAGAACACATTTTTTAACGAAAACGTGTTCTGACCCCGGTTTTTGGCGAAAACGTGTTCTGACCCCGGTTTATTATAGAAATGTGTTCTGACCCCGGTTTTCCGGGGACTTAGCTCAGGCCGGCGATGCGGGCGTTACGCTCGCGCTCGAGCTTGGTGATGTAGCGCTGCACCAGGCCCAGGTTGGCGCGCGAGATGTCGACAAACTCGCAGCCGAGCCGGCGGTTGGTCTTGCTGTTTAGCAGCGTCATGTCGAGCGCATTGCGAATCTGCAGGCTCGTCGTCACCGTCCCCACCTCGGGCAGGTCGATCCGCACGTCGGCGTATTGAAGGCCGATCGTGTTGCCCAGCAGGAGCTTGTTGTCGAGGATGGCGATGCCGCCGCAACTGATGTCGGCCAGCGGGAACACGTTCGTGCCGCCGCCGAGTTCGGCTGGCATCGGGATCAGGGCGCGCACGGGATGGCTGACCGGCGTGGCCATCCGGTAAAACTCGCGCCGCTGCAGCCGGATCAGGCTCTCGGGGATCGCCATCTTCAGCGCCGGGGCGTTCTCGAACGTCACCGCCTCGACCTGGTCGGCACTGAACAGGATGCGGATCTTGTCGAGCGTGGTCTCGAACGAGACGTGGCGCGCCCCCACGATGCGCAGGTTCTGCTCCTTGTTGATCGAACAGTCCAGCACCACCGCGTTGGCCTCGGCATCGACGTCCAGGATCGAGGTCACGCACACGTCCGCCTCGCCATGGATCAGCATGCGGATCAGCTGGTTCTTGGCGGCGATGCCGCGCAGCAGGGCAATGATCTCCCTGCGCGATCCGACTTCGTAATCGTGCCAGTTCTCTAATCCGGATTCGCTATATGCTTGCATCTGGGCCTGTTGCTATGGGGATGGGTCGATCAGTCGGGCCGTGTTCGGCGGAGTTGGCAGCGCCCCACCGTTTTCTTGCGCTGATTCAATATGATATAGCCACGCCAGAAGTTCCGCAATCGCACGATAGAGCGCCGGCGGGATCTGCCGGTCGAGGTCCACTTCCATCAGCAAGCCGACCAATTCCTTCGATTCGTGCACGAACACGCCAGCCTGCTTGGCCCGCTCGATGATTTGGGCTGCCACCAGGCCCTTGCCCTTGGCCACTACCAGCGGCGCCGGGTCGCCGCTGCGGTAGGCCAGCGCGACGGCCGATTGCTGCTTGCGGGTGGGCGCCTCGTCAGCCATCGCCACGCTCCCCGGCGCCGCGGATCTGCAGCGACGCCAGCGGCGTGCCTGCTGCCGCCATCGCCTCGGCCAGGGTGTCGGCGCGCGCGCGCAGCAGCGCGCCCACGTCGGCGTCGCCGGCGTCGACCTGGATGTGCAGCTGCTCGCCCACCAGCACCACGCTGGCCCTGACCTCGCCGAGCAGCGCGAAGCGCAGCTTGACGGCGCTGCGCCAGGTCGGCACCGGCGCGTCGTCACCGGCGCCGGCATGCCCCTCGGGCGCATCCTTGCTGATCTCCCAGTGCAGCGGCTGGCCCGGCCAGGCTTGACCCTGCCAGGCCACGTGCGCCTGCTCGTGGGTGGCCAGCTGCAGGTTGATGAATTGGGCGGTGGCCGGGTCGCTGGCCGGGCTGTGCTGGCGTGCCGCCGCCTCGGGCGCGGCCGTGTTCAGGGCGCGCTGCATTTGCGGCTCGCGCACCAGGTCGCCCAGCGCGCGCTTGCCCCCGGCCCACTCGGCCACGTGCGATTCGTAGAACAGGCCACTGCTGGCGATGCTCTCGCGCAGCGCGGCGGCCAGCTTCTCGGGACCGGCCGGGGGGCTGGCAAGCAGCGGCGCACGCGCCACGATGGCGCTGGGCGTGTGCTCGGACTTGAGCGCGGTGGTGAGCACGCTGGTGATCACGCGCGCCGTTTCGCTCAGCGAGGCCGAGGTGCTGCCGGGATCAATCGCGGGCAATTGGTCGGCTGGCACCAGTGGTGCCTTGCCCAGCAGCGCGGCAGCGTAGGCTTGCGCGCGCTGGACGGGGGTGCTGGCTGGCGCGGCGGCAGGGGGCTCGCCGGCCGGCGGCGCAGCGCCCGGGACGGCGCTGGCCGGCAGGGCGCTACCCTGGAGCGGCGCGGTCGCGCCCGCGACGGGCAGGGCGGCGCCGGGCGAGATCGTGGCGGGCAGGGAAACGGCGCTGGCGGCGGCGCCCGGGCTGGCCGGCGCCGCGGCCGGTGCGGGCGCAGGGGCTTCGGCCACGATTTCGACAGGCTGGGCCAGGGCGGACGCTGCGGCGCCAGCTGGCGCGGCGCCGCCGCCCGCCGCCGGCGCCACGCCGTCGAGGTAGACCAGCGGTTCGGCACGCGCCGCGCTGCCGGCCGGCCCCGGCAGCAGCGCGGGACCGGCCTCGCTGGTGGCCAAGGCTGGCTGGCCGCCATGGCTGGTGGCCACTTCAAAGGTGGGACGGGGCTCGATTGCGACCAGGGTCAGGGGGATCTCGCTGCCCACTTGGGCGCCAGGGGGCAGCAGCATGCGCGCGGAGGCGCCCGCTACCTTGACCAGGAAGCTGCCATCGGTCAGTTTCGAGAGCACTTCGGCTTGCAGGGACTGGCCCAGCAGGCCGGCCAGCGAGCGCTGGAACGCCTGTTGGCGCGCATCGCCCACCGCTTCGAGCCCCACCAGCGGCTCGGCATGGCCGACCGGATTGACAAGGAGGTCGGCGCGCGGCAGCATGGCGCGGCCCTGGTTCAGGCGCTGCCGTAGGCGCGGGCCAGGCGGCGCTCGGCGCCGGTGTTGTTGATCAGGGCCGACAACCTGGCCATCCACGGCAGCGTCAGGTCGCGGATCTTGCGGTCGTCGTCGAGCATCTTGCGGATCGCCTCGACCTTGCGGGTGCGGCTGGCGCCGACCAGGGCCTGCGGCGGTTCGCTTTCCTTCAGGGTGCGCACATGGGCCGCGCATTGCTGTTCGAGCAGCACCAGCCGGTCCCAGTCGCTATTGCTGGCCGCCTGCACCATCTGCTCGGTCAACGCCACCATGGTTTCATACACCGACACAACTTCTTGACTCGTCATCATCATGGATCAGGCACTCGCGAGGGTGGGGTTGGGTGGGGTGCTCGTTTGCACGGCTGGCGTGTTGCCGATCGCGTTCCAGGCGCCGCGCAGCTCCGAGAGCAGGCGCTGCACTTCTTCGAGGATCTCGACCTGGTTCTTCAGGTTCGCCTGTAGCAGGCGCGCGCCCATGTATTCATAGAGCGCGTCGAGGCCCTCGGCGATCTCGCCACCGGCCTTGCGGTCGAGCGCGGCACGCAGGCCGCTGTCGATGATCATGATGGCCTTGGAGATGGCGGCCCCTTTTTCCGGGATGTTGCCGGCCTTCATGTGCAAGATGGCCGAGCTGACCGACACCATCGCGCCATCGAACAGCATGACGATCAGTTTGTGCGGACTGGCAGAGGTGACGCCGGTCTCGATGCCCACTTTTGCGTAGGCATTGACGCCACTTTGCTTGGATCCAAACATTGTCATGTCTCCTAATTAACTCGTTTGTTTCGCCAGGGCGGCGAATTGCTGCGTAAGAAAGCTCGACGTCGAATTCAGGCTGGAGATCGAGGTGTCCAATGCAGTGTACTGGGCGCGGTAGCGCTTTTCAATGTCAACCAGCCGGGCGTTGAAATCGTCTTTTTGTTGCGCGAGATCCTTGATGGTCGCGTTCAGCCCATCGGTACGGCCATTGATCAAGCCCTTGGCACCGAGGAAATTGGCGGCCAGGTTGTTGAGCTGGTAGGCATAGCCCTGGGAGAAGCCGACCGTGCCGCGCGCGCCGGTGGCGCCGCCCGTCACTTCGACCTTCAGCCCGGCCGCGTCCGAACCGGCCGCGCCGGTCAGCAGCTGGCCCGAGCCGGTGGCCGGCTGGCCGCCCAGGGTGCCGGCGATGTCGGTCCCGTCCAGCGCGCTGGCGCTGCCGAAGATGTCGCTGACCTGCGTGCCGCTGTCGCTGGAGATGGCCAGTTTCGAGATCGAGCCGTATTTGGCCGACACCACCACCAGCTTGCCGGCGCCGTCGATGCTGGCGTTGACGGCCAGCTCGTTGGCGCCGAAGCTGCCCGCGCCGTTGATGGCCGACTGGATCAGGGTGGCCAGCTGGCCCGGCGAATAGCTGCCCGCGGCCAGGCTGACGCTGGCCGTGCGGTTGGCCGTCACCGGGTCGGTCTGGTTCAGCGTCACATTCCATTTGGTGCCGGCGGCGATCGTCGTCAGCAGCGGCACTGCCAGGTCGCCGGTGAGCGAACCCTGGCTCGCCAGCGCCGTCACGTTCAGCGCGTAGTCGCCCGGCTTGGTGCTCGAGGTCGAGGTGTTGAAGCTGACCAGGCTGTCGCTGGCCTTGCCGACGGCCGCGAACAGGCCGGCGATGTCGTCGAAATGGTTCTTCACGGCGGTGTCGAGCTTGCCCGAATCGACGCTCAGCGAGCCATCCTTCTGGAACGCGATGCCGACCTGGGACAGGGTGGTCAGGTCGCCGTCGAGCCCCGTGATGCTTTGCGAGAGCTGCTTGCGCAACTGGGTCTGCAGCGAGCGCACGGTGGCGTCGCCCAGCAGTGGTCCGCCGCTGCTGGCGTCGCCCAGCTTGGCGCTGGCCGCGGCCGAGGTGTCGTAGGCGGTCAGCTTGGCGATCTGGCTGTTCAAGTCGTTGTAGGCCTTGACGAAGGCATTGACCCCGGCCTTGACGCCGGTGCTGTCCTTGGCCACCGTCAGCGTCGTCTTGCCGGTGGTGCCGATGGTCAGGCTCACGCCCTGGATGGCGCCGCTGACGGAAGACGTTTCGCTGCTCACGGGGATGCCGTTGACGTTGAGCAGGGTGCTCTGGGCGGCCGTGTTCTGCTTCAGGTTCTGCACGCCGGCCGGATCGTAGGCCAGCAGGTCGGACAGGGCGCTGTCGGGCGCGCCGCCGCCGGTGGCGGCCAGCGACAGCTTGATGGTCGAGCTGGCGCCGGTCTTGGTCGAACTGAGCACCAGGTGGTTCGGGGTCGCGCTGCCGTCCGAGATGATGGTCGCCGTCACGCCCAGGTTGGCCTTGTTGATGGCGTCGCGGATGCCCGCCAGCGAATTGTTGGTGCTGTCGATGACGACCGTGCCGCTGATCTGGTTGGCGTCCTGGTTGAAGCTGGCGCCGAGGTAGCTGCCGCCGCTGCCGGCCGCAAGGCCCGCCAGTGCCGGCGCGTTGCCGCCCACGGTGATCGGGCTGGCCGTGGCCGAGCTGAGGCTGATGGCGGCGCTGGCGGTGGTGTTGACGCCCGTGTTGGCCGACAAGGTGTCGGTGCCGATGCCCCCGAGTACGCTGCCGCTGGCCGCTTCGCTGAGGTTGATGTTGCTGCCGTCGGCCGCGTGGAACACCAGGTCGCCGGCGGCGGCCGTGCCGCTGAAGGTGATGCCGGCCGCGGCCAGCGCCGAGGTGGTGGGGTTGGCGCCGCCGAGCACCGTGTCGATCGAGGCGGCGGAAACGCCGGCGCCGCTGGCCACGCCCGTTCCCTGGGAGGCGAGCGTGATGCCGCCCACCGACAGCGCGTAGGTGCCGCCGCCGCTGGTGTCGATGTCGCCGAAGCTGCTCGCGCCGGCGCTGCCGAACAGGGTGGCGCTGGTGTTGGTGGTGGCGGCCGTGGCCGACACGCCCGTGGTGGCGCTCTTGGCGTTGATCGCCTCGGCCAGGGCCTTGGCGCTGCGGGTGGTCGAATCGGTGGCGATCGCGGTGCCGTTGATCGACAGGGCGCCGTTGCTGATGCCGCCGGTGAGCACCGCGCCGGCCAGCGCGGTGCCGGCCAGGCCGAAGCTGCCGGCGCTGACGGCCCCCAGCTGGAACGACAGCGTCGTCGAGACACCCAGGCCGACCGCCGTGCTGATCGATGCCAGCCCGTTCGAGGTCAGCGTCTGGGCCTGTGCCAGCTGGGTCACGTTGACGCTGTAGACGCCCGCCACGGCCTTGCTGGTGGCGCTGCCGACGAGGATATCCGTGTTGGCCGAGGTGGCGCTGACGGCCTGGAACGTGGCCACCGAGGTCAGGCTTGAGAGGGAACCCTGGAAGGCGCCGACGGCGCTCGACAGGCTGCCGAAAGCGCTGATCTTGGCTTGATAGCTGGCGGCCTTCTTGTCGATGATGGCGATGGGCTGCGACTCGACCGCCATCAACTTGGCGACGATGCCGTTGACGTCAATATTTGAGCCGATGCCGGGTGACGAGATGCCCACTTTTTTCTCCAGACGAAAACAACAGTATGCGCCATTATCGGCATATTCAAACAGGACTTGAGAAGGGGTTTTATGGCCTACTTCGGGCCGGCGGGGACTTTGTGAAAATGATCACGCTGCGCGCGCCCAGGGCGGCGGGGGCGAAGCTGTGCGCGGGACGCAACTATCCCGGCCGACGACAGGGCGTCAGTGTGGTGGCAGGCGCGTGCGGTTCAGGCCGTTTGTTTGATCAACAAGCCTTGCAGCGAACCAAGTGCCTTGGAAATTTCCAGCGCTTCCGGGGTGGGAATCTGGCGGATCACTTCCTTGGTCTTCTGGTCGACGACTTTGACGATGGTGCGGTTGCTGTCATGGTCGACCGTGAAGACCAGGTCTTGCGACAGCGTTTGCAGTGATTTGTTGATGCTGGCGACCGCTTCCTTGACCTGGTCCTGGGTGGGAACGGGTGCGGTCTTCTCGACCGCGATGGGCGTCTCTACCGCGGCCGCGGCAACCTTGGCCTGTGGCTGGACTGCCACCGCTTCGCCTGTGGCGCGGTCGGCGACCCGAACCTGGGGCGAGCCTATCGACTGAATGCTCATGATACTTCCTTTGTGAAAATTCCCCGGCTGAAAATTCAGCCGGGGAACCGGGTCTTAAACTAGCAGGTGACCGTTTGTCAACGCTCCGATTAACCGCGCAGCAGGGCCAGCACGCCGTTCGGCAGCGAGTTCGCCTGGGCCAGGATCGCGGTACCAGCTTGTTGCAGAATCTGGCCACGGGTGAGGTTGGCAGTTTCCGAAGCGAAGTCGGTGTCCTGGATCCGGCTACGTGCGGCAGAGAGGTTCTCCGACGTCGTTTGCAGGTTGCTGATGGTCGAGGCGAAACGGTTCTGGACGGCGCCGAGCGAAGCGCGGCTGTTGTTGATGGTCGTCAGCGCCGCGTCGATCGTGGCCAGCGCGTTGTTGGCGCCGGTCGTGGTGCTGATGTCGATCGACGACACCGCGTTCAGGGTCGAGCCGACCGTGGTGCCAGTCAGGAAGCTGTTGGTGGCATCGTCGGAACCGGCCGTGAAGCCAGACGAAGAGTCGAACGAGACCTGGCCGCCGGTGGTGATGGTGTCGCCAGCCGCACCGGTGGCAACGATGGCCGCACTGTCGACGCCGTCAGCACCCTTGATGAAGGCGCCGGTAATGCCGCCCACGGCGCTCTTGTTGCCGATCTTGATGTCGTTACCAGCATTGTCCGACAGCACCAGGTTGCCCTGGGTATCGGCCACGGCCGTGACGTTGGTGGTGCCGCTCTGCGCGTTGACCGCCTGGGCCAGGGCCGACAGGTCGCTGGCGTTCGAGACGGTGGCCGAGATCGTCACCGGGCTGGCAGCGGCGTTGGCGCCGACCAGCTGGAACGACACCGCGCCGGCCGTCACACCGTGCAGCGTGGCGGTGGTGGTGGCAGTGGCGGTGACGCCGGTTTGCGAAGCCAGGCCGTTGACAGCCGTTGCTGCTGCCTTGGCGCTGGTGCCAACGGCCAGCACCGCGGTCGATTTCGACACGCCGTTGCCGGAGATGGTCAGGGTCTGCGAGGCGAAGGTGTTGTTCGAGGTGGCCGCGGCGAAGTCGAGCGTGGCGGTGCTGGCATGCGAACTGGCGAGGAAGCCGGCACCGACGGTGCTGGCGACCTTGTTGTTGCCGATGTCGCTGGCCTTGGCGCTGGAGATGCCCACCGAGATGGTTTGGTTGGCGTTGGCGCCGACCTGGAACTGCGAGTTCGTCAGGCTGCCGTCGAGCACGTTCTGGCCGTTGAACTGGGTGGTGTTGGCCACGCGGTTCAATTCCTGGGTCAGTTGCAGTGTTTCACCTTGCAGCGAGGCGCGGTCGGAAGTGGAGTTGGAGCCGTTTGCAGACTGCACTGCCAGTTCGCGAACACGTTGCAGCAAGTCGCCAGCCGTTTGCAACCCGCCCTCAGCCGTTTGAGCCAGCGAGATACCGTCGTTGGCGTTGCGGACAGCCTGGTTCAGACCACGGATCTGCGACGTGAAACGTTCGGAAATTGCCAAGCCTGCAGCGTCGTCTTTTGCGCTGTTGATGCGCAAGCCGGACGAGAGGCGTTGCAGCGAAGTCGCCAACGAACCTTGGGACACGTTCAGGTTGCGTTGCGAATTCAGCGAAGCAATATTGGTATTGATATTTGCAGTCATTTTAATTCTCCAGACTTTGTGTTCGGGGTGGGCTGAGTGCCGCAGTTCACTTTGGTCTGCCCCGCCATTCCGGGACAATCAAACCGCTGTTGATGCTGGTAACGGTGCCTGCACAAAAAAGTTGATGGAGAAAAACACTAAAAATTTTGATTTTTTGCTCTCAAATTCCTCAACTGTGTCCCGTTAAACGACCACATTTGTTGAATCTTTAGCCCAAAAATAATTATATTTTTGCTTGATTTTGGGCCGCGACGGGCAGGGGGAGGGGGAGAAAAACTGATTTTTTTGAAAACTAAGTGTCAAAAGCACAAGCCAAAAAGAGGCGGGTACCGCGTGTGGCGATGTCGACAATGTGCGTCGTCATTCCCGCGCAGGCGGGAATCCATGCTCTGCGTCTCATTCGGCGTGGTACGGATTGGCGTTCGCGCACTGCTGTCCGGAATAGTTCTCTTGACATCGATGCGACCCCAATCAGGCCTTGGACAACTGCCGAAATGGCGACACTGAAACTTGAAATTCAAGAATCAACGTCGTCCCCGCTTTCGCGAGGACGACATCGGGTCATTATTTTGGTCTTAACCCAGGCCGCGAATGCGGCATGGACGTTTCGCGTCAACTCTGTATTCCGGACAGCAGTGGGCCTGCGCGGGAATGACGGCTTGCCCGCCGCCTATTCGGCGACGACGACCCGGTTCTTGCCCGTCTTCTTGGCCTGGTACATGGCCCCGTCGGCGCGCTTGACGAGGGTGGCCTGGTCTTCATTCGGCAGGCGCAGCGCGACCCCGGCCGAGAAGGTGATCAACACTTTTTCGTTTTCGTGCAGGAAGAAGTGCTTGGTCAGCTCGCGCTGCAGGCGGGTCATGGTCTGGGTGGCCGCCTCGACTGTGGTCTCGGGCAGCAGGATCAGGAATTCTTCGCCGCCAAAGCGGGCGATCACGTCCATCGAGCGGATCGTGTCCTTGACGATGCGCACCAGGTGTTTGAGGGCGGCGTCGCCGGCCAGGTGGCCATACGTGTCATTGAGGCGCTTGAAGTCGTCCAGGTCGAGCATGGCCACGCACAGGGGCGTGCCGCGCCGGTCCGAGCGGGCCGTTTCGCGCTCGAACACATCGTCCAGGCCACGCCGGTTCAGGCTGCCCGTGAGCTGGTCTTCGCGCACCAGTTCGCTCATATGCTGGAGCTTGGCCTCGAGCGCGTGGATGCGCTGCTCGGCCTCTTGCACTTCCTGGCGCGCCAGCACCATCCGGTCGCGCGACTTGAGCGCCTCGGCTTGCACCAGGCGCGTTTCGCGCAAGACGTCGTCGAGCACGGCGTTGAGCTCGCCGATGTCGTTGGCGCGGCTGATTTTTTCGGAAAAGCCGCCGATTTTCTCGTGGAAGTCGCCCGTGCTGGCGGCCACCGAGCTGAGGCGGTCGATGAAGGTCAGCATCATATTCTTGACCGTCAGCTTGACGTCCGACAGGCTGTGCTTGAGCTGGCTCTGCTTGTAAATCACTTCCTTCAGGCTGCGCGTCGCTTCCTCCAGCGCGCGCTGGTCGATGGGGCCGCTGATCAGGTTTTGCACGGCGTCGATCTGGCCGCGCAGCCAGCTGTCGTCGTCGAGCAGTTCGCTGACGTTTTCGAGCAGCAGCTTGAACAGGCGCAGCAGCAACTCCTGCTGGGCGGCCACGTCACCGCTCTTGATCTCGATCTGGTAGCACAGCTGCTTGAGGCGGCTGGCGATCTCGGCCAGCGCCTCGTCGCTGTGGCCGGTCTTGACGGCCGCGCCCAGCGACTCGGCCTCGGCGACCAGCACCGGACTGCCTTCGAGCAGGGAGGCGACGGCGAAGGTCAAGGTACGGCTGAGCAGCTCGCGCATCTGCTTCGATTCGGACGATTCGAGCGCGCCGGCCAGCTCGACGCCGCTGCTCTTGCGGAAATGCTTCTCGACCAGTTGCGACAGGCTGCGCGCGTAGCTGTCCCAGTCGCGCGTCTTGACGGCGCGGTTGAAGCGGCGTCCGAAATCGGCCAGCTCGCCCGGCGTGTCGGTGAGCTTGACGGCAAATTCGGTCAGCACCGCCTCGGCGCCGGCGCCCTCGGCGGGCGCCGCTGGCGCTTCGGCCGGCTCGCTGGTGCCGGCGATCTCGTTATAGATTTCGCGGTAGGCCGACGGGGTCGGCGCGATGCGTCGGGTGGCCAGGCGGCGGAACGCCTCGCGCGCGATGTCGGCGGGGTTTTGCGGTTCGGCTGGCTTGACGGGAGGGCTGGACATGGGAACTGGCAGTCAATGTAGAGTCTGGTTGTCCCAATGATAGGCCGATTCCGAAACCACCATCGCGCGAATAGGAAGGGAAAACAGGTCTTACTTCCCGGCATTAAATCGGGTCCTAATCAATCAGCTGGTTCTTGATCGCGTAGTGGGTCAGTTCGGCGCTGTTTTTCAGCTTCATCTTCACCAGCAGGCGGGCGCGGTACTCGCTGATGGTCTTGACCGAGAGCGACAGTTCGCGCGCGATGACGCTCACCGTCTTGCCCGAGGCGATCATGGTCAGGGTCTGGTATTCGCGGTCCGACAGGCAGTCGTGCAGGGGGACGTCGTGGTCGTCGCCGACCTGGCTGGCCAGCTCCTGGGCCAGCGCCGCGCTGACGTATTTCTGGCCGGCGGCAACCTGGCGGATGGCCGTGACCAGTTCGCGCGGCGCGCTTTGCTTGGTCAGGTAGCCGGCCGCGCCGGCCCGCAGCGAGCGGATCGCGTACTGGTCCTCGCGGTGCATCGAGAGCATCAGCACGGCCAGCTCGGGGTGCTCCTTCCTGACTTGCTTGAGCACTTCGATGCCGCTGCGGTCCGGCATCGAGATGTCGAGCAGCATCACGTGGCATTTGGCCTTGCGGAACAGCTTGATGGCGTCGAGGCCGTTCTCGGCCTCGCCCGCGACGATGATGTCGCCATGTTCGGCCAGGATCTGCTTCAGGCCTTCGCGCACGATCGCATGATCGTCGGCAATGAAGACCCGGATGGTCGCTTTTTCAGTCATTATTGCAGTGTCATTGGGTGGTCGCTGGCGCTATTATCGTCGGTCCTGGCAAAACCGGCTTGATTTTGATGGTCACGACGGTGCCTCCGCCGGGCGCGTGCGACAGCGCCAGCGTGCCGCCGAGCGCCTGGGCCCGCTCGCTCATGCCGCGCAGGCCGAACGAGGCCGGCTTGGCGCGGTCGCCCTGCTGGACGCCGGCGCCGTTGTCGGTGATCTTGAGCGTCAGGTGGTGGCGCAGGCGCTGCAGGCGCACCGTCACGCGGCTGGCGCGCGCGTGCTTGGCGATGTTGGTCAGCGCCTCCTGGAAGATGCGAAACAGCGCCGTCGCGTGGTCCAGGTCCAGGTCGATCTCGGCCGCGTTGGCCGTGAAGCTGCAGGAAATACCCATCTGCTTCTCGAATTCCTTGACCTGCCAGGCCAGCGCGGCGACGATGCCGAAGTCGAGCATCGAGGGGCGCAGGTCGAGCGAGATGCGGTGCACGGCATCGATCGTGCGGTCGACCAGGGCGTCCACGTAGGCCGCTTTCTCGGCCAGCTGGGGCGGTTCGGCCGGCAGCCGGCGCGCCAGCATGGCCAGCGCCATCTTGATGGCCGTCAGGTTGCCGCCCAGGTCGTCGTGGATCTCGCGCGCGATGCGGGTGCGCTCCTGCTCCTTGACCTGCTCGATGTGGGCGGTCAGCTCGGCGAGCCGGGCACGCGAGGCGGCCAGCTCGGCCTGTTCGAGGCGGCTGGCGGTGATGTTGCTCATGATGCCTTCCCACTGCACGGCGCCGCCGGCCAGCGCGCGCGGTGTGGCACGCAGGTTGATCCACTTGACGTCGTTCCAGGCCTCGACCCAAATCCTGCCCTCCCAGTTCCAGCTGGCCAGGGCAAGGGCCGAGCTGTGCATCGCCTCCAGGTAGGCTTTGCGGTCGTCGGCCAGGATCAGCTGCAGGAAGCGGGCCGGCGCGCGCTGCAGTTCGGCCGCGGCCAGGCCGAGCAGGGCGGCGCAGCCTTCGCTCAGGTAGGGAAAGGCGACGCTGCCGTCGGCCTGCAGCTGGAACTGGTAGACCAGGCCGGGCGTGTTGCTGACGATGGCGTCAAAGCGCGCTTGGTACTGCTCGAGCGCCTCGAGCGCGGCGCGCTCGACCAGGATGGCGGGGCTGGCCGGCTTCATCGGCGCGCGCGCCACATGGCGATGAAGCGGCGCAGCATGCGCGCCGGGCGCATGGCGAGGCGCCCGCGCGCGCGCGGACGCAGGCGCAGCAGCAGGCGGCGCACGGCGGCGCGCATCCGGGCCGCCATCCGGCTGGTGCGCCGATACGCGTCGCTGGCCTTGAGGCGGCCGATCCAGCGGTCCTTGAGCGCCATGAAGGCATTGTGCCAGCGGGCGAACCAGGCCAGGCGCAGCAGGGTGGGGCGGGTCAGGGAATACAGGCGTGCCACGATCGCGGCGCCGCCGATCTTGGCGATCACGATCACGCTCACCCCATAGATCGCGTGGCCGCGGGTGATCGCCAGCAGCGCCAGCAGCTTGACGGGGAACAGCAGCACGCCGGGCAGCACGAACACGGCCAGCGCGCCGTACGGCGGCAGCGCCTGGACCCGCCGCTCGAGCGCGCGCAGGGGCGGCCAGGACGCGACCAGGGCGATCAGGCGCGCCCCGAGGTCCCAGAACCAGTCCTCGAGCATCAGCAACAGCGCCGCCAGGTAGATCAGCGGCGCGAGCAGGCGGGTGCGCAGTTTGGTCGGTCGTTTCATCACGGGCATAATACGTGAAAACATCGGCCAACAGCACACGCCGGGCCTTGGCCCGCTACAATAGGCTGATGAATAAAGCATTTGTCAAAGAAGCCGATGACGAGGATGAGGCCGAGGCGCTGGCGCTGGCCCAGGCGATTCCTGCCGGGTCGAAGAATTACATCACGCCGGCCGGCTACCAGCGCATCAAGGACGAGCTGCTGCACCTGATCGATGTCGATCGGCCCGAAGTGGTGCGCGTGGTGCACTGGGCCGCCTCCAACGGCGACCGCTCGGAAAACGGCGATTACATCTACGGCAAGCGGCGCCTGCGCCAGATCGACGGGCGCATCCGCTTCCTGACCAAGCGCCTGGACCTGGCCGCCGTGGTTGATCCGAGCGTCCACCATGGCAACGACCAGGTGTTCTTCGGTGCCACCGTCACCTACGCCAACGGGGCCGGCGAGCGGCACACCGTCACCATCGTCGGCATCGACGAGCTCGACCCGCTCAAGGGCAAGATCAGCTGGGTCTCGCCGGTGGCGCGCGCCATGACGAAGGCGCGCGAAGGGGACACGATCACGCTCCAGACGCCGCTTGGCGCGGAGGAACTCGAACTGTTGAAGGTGGAATACCCGCCGCCGGTCGAAGAATGAATTCTTACTTTATAGCGAGCCCCTGATGTCGACCGTTCATTCCAGCCTCAACCACCTGCTTCGAATACCGCTGGCAGCCGAAATCCATTCCCGCCCCTCGCTGCGCCTGTCCGGCTGCGAAACGCTGACCCACCTGGCCGTCTACACGCGCGCCGAGTCCGGCGCCGGCGCCGAGCACGGCGCGCTGCAGCACGCGCTGCTGGCCGAGCTGTGCCAGCATTTCGGGGTCTCCGGGCCCAGCGGCGACGCCAAATACTTCTTCCACGATTTCGGCAGTTTTCGCCTGCAATGGGAATCGCACACCGAGTTTTCGACCTACACCTTCGCCGAGCACCACGCGCAAGCCTTGCCGCTCGAGCGCGCTTTTGCTCAGGTGCCGCTGCGCCAGGTGCCGCAGAAATGGCTGCTCGCGCTGACCGGCAAGGTGATGGTGGCGGCCCACGTGCTGCTGCTGCAAAGCGAGGCCGAGCTGGCCGAGATGCGCCAATTTTTCGGCGGTAACCTGCTGGTCGGCTGCGAGGCGCTTGGCGCGGCGCGCCTGTGGACCGATTTCGCGATCGCGCCGGACGGCTTTGGCCGCTTCGTGGTACAGGACCGCGGCCTGCAATTCCAGCAGGCCGGACGCCTGGTGCAGCGCGTGCTGGAGGTCGAGACCTACCGCATGATGGCGCTGCTCGGCTTGCCGCACGCGCAGCAGGCGGCGCCGACCCTGAACGCGATCGAGGCCGAGCTGGCGCGCCTGTCGGCCGGCATGAGCGACAGCGGCGAGGCGTCCAACGACGAGGCCGAACTGCTGCACAAGATCACGGCGCTGGCCGCGCGCATGGAGAAGCTGGCGCTGGAGAACAGCTACCGCTTCGCCGCCTCGAAGGCGTATTTCCGGCTGGTGCAGGCGCGCATCGAAGAGCTGCGCGAGGTGCGCATCGACGGCGTGCCAACGGTGGGCGAGTTCATGGACCGGCGCCTGGCGCCGGCGATGAGCACGTGCGAATCGATGGTGCGGCGCCAGGAGGCGCTGGCCGAGCGGATCGGGCGCACCAACGACTTGCTGCGCACGCGGGTGGGCATCGTGCAGGAGCAGCAGAACCGGCGCATTCTCGAATCGCTCAACACCCGCGCCGCGCAGCAGCTGCGCCTGCAGCAGGCGGTCGAGGGTTTGTCGGTGGTGGCGATCTCCTACTATTCGATCGGCTTGATCGCGTATGCCGGCAAGGCCTTGAAGGCGGCTGGCGTGCCGCTCAACCCCGACGTCGCCACCGGCGCCATGATACCGGTGATGATCGCGGCCGTCTGGCTGGGCTTGCGCCGCATGCACCGCCACGTCAACAGCTAGCGTTCAAGGTCCGGCGGCCTGGTCGAATAATCGGATCTTTCGACAGGATCGCCGGGCCGATACAAATTTTCGACTGCCTCGCAAGCAGTACGTGTTACAGCGACGCTTCGAGTTCGGCGATCTTCTTCATGGCCTCGGCCTTGACACGCGGATCGCCCATGCTGGCGGCGAGTGGCTTGAGGGCCAGCAGCTGGGCCGTGGCCAGCGCCTTGTCGGCCGCCACCGGCACGTCCGGTACCACGCCGCCGCCTTCCCAGTTGGTCTTGGTGATCGGATTGATGGCGCGACCGGTCGGGATGAAGGTCATGAAGTGTTCGCCGGTGCGGAAACCGCGGCCCGGGTTGGCGCCGCCGCCCGTGGTTTCGCCCACGATCACCGCGCGTCCCAGCTGCTTGAGGTTGTAGCAAAATTCCTCGGCCGCAGAAAAAGTGCGCTTGCTGGTCAACACATAGACCGGCTTGTCGGCGCCGTAGCGGCTGCCAATGACGTTCGGGCTGGTCCAGAACTCCTCGGTCTTGTTGGCGATCCGCCAGTACAGATCGTTGAGATGCACCTTGTCGGGGCCGAACAGCTAGCTGCTGACCAGCGCCACCATCTCGGGTGATCCGCCGCCGTTGCGGCGCAGGTCGATGATCAGCGCGTCGGCATTGGCCACCAGGTTCATGGCGGCCGCCGCGGTCTGGGCGCCGGTGTCGGCGTCGAAGAAACTGCGCAGCTCAAGATAGGCGACATTGCCTTCCAGCTGCTCGTATTTGGCGAAGCCGAAATTGACCTTGCGTCCGAACGCGAGTGCGCGCTCGCGTTGCGCGGCGCGATCGGGCGGGGCCGCGCCGCCCGCAGCTTCACGCGGCAGCGCCTCGGGGCGGAAGTTGACGCGGATATGCTTGTCGTGGCTGACCTGCTGCAGATGGGTTCCGAGCAGCTCGGCGAAGCGCTGGGCACTGCCGATCCGGTCGTAATCGCCGGCCAGCTGGCGGGCGCGGATCGCCGCGTTCATTTTTTCTGCCACCTCGGGAAATACATAGCTGGCACTCATCTGGACCGCCAGTTCGGCGATCGCCTGTTCACGCGCGGCGGCGTCAAGCGGCATGTCGGGCGGCGCAACCGGCGCTGTCGCCGCCGTGCTGGCGGCGACATGCGCAGGTGTTGGTCGTTCGGCGGCGAGCAGGCGGCAGGCGAACATGGTGTCCTGAAGGAGGGCGATGCAGAAATTATAGCAAGGGCGGCGTGAAGTTTTCCGCGTATTTGTGTAAGATTTGCCTTTAAATTCCGAGGAAAACACAGTCATGGATAAAATTGACCGAGAAATCGTCGACCTGCTGCGTTCGGATGCGCGCCTCAGCTTCCGCGAGCTGGGCGAGCAGGTTTGCCTGAGCGCGAACACGGTCGCCGACCGGGTGCGAAAGCTGGTGGCCGACAAGGTGTTGCTCGGTTTCGGCGCGCGCGTCAATCTTGCCGCGCTGGAGTTGCGGGTGCAGGCGGTGATCGACGTGAAGATGCTGCCGACCACGACGGCGGCCCATTTCGAGGCGGTGATCCGCACCATTCCCGGCGTCGTGGAAGCCTTGCTGTTGACCGGCTCCTACGACTATCTGCTGCGGGTGGCGGTGCGCGACCATGCCGACCTCGAACGGCTGGTTGAAGCGCTGCGCGCCAAGGCCGGTGTGCAGGACACGTACAGCCGCGTGGTGTTGCGCCAGATGGAGGTTGAGGCGCCGCTGGCTTGAGTACGGTGGAAAAGTGCAGCGCCTTCAGCAAAACCGGGGTCAGACCCCGGTTGATTTGCTTGGGGTCTGACCCCGGTTTTGCTGAAGGCGCTGCACTTTTCCACCTTACTGGCTAGTTCGGCACGCGCGACACGCCGCGCGCGGCGATCGGTTCGAGGTAGCGCAGATTGCGTTCGATCTTGATCAGCATCGACAGGAACACCATCAGCAGGAAGGCGCCCAGCGCACCGCAGGCCAGGTACAGGTTCTGCTTGCCTTCGGCCTTCCTTTGCATGAATTCGTTCTGCCTGAGCAGATTGGCCGTGGCGCCGCGCTCGCGCTGGAGCTTGAATTCGGCGCTGAATTCATCGAGCGCCCGATTGACGATATCGGCGGCGGTGGCGCTTTTCGCGGCCGCGATCACGGCCGGGTCGGACAGGGTCTTGGCGAGGGCGTCGGCCAGGTTGTTGGCGAAAGCGCTTACCAGCAGCGGCTCGCCTTGGGCTTGCGCCTTGGCCTTGAGTACGGCGCCGATGCGCTCCTGGCTGGCCGGGGCGCCGGCGGCCGAATTGGCGTCGATGAAGTTGGCGACCGTCTTCGCCGCCCGTGCGTAGGCCGCGTCGTTGACGCCGCTGCCACTGTCGACGATCGCGGCGGGCGCGGCGACGGGCGCGGCGGCCAGCTTGGCGGTCAGCACGCTGTCGGCCACGGCCGGCACGGTCAGGGCCGGCTGCGGTTCGGACAGCGCCAGCTTCAGGGCGCCCAGGCCAAAGATGATGGCAAAGCCGAGCAGCAGGCCGGCGGCGATGATGATCACCGAGCGCAGGATGGCAAGGTAGATGTTTTCGAGATGTTGCAGCATATAGGCTTTCGGTCGGCAAGGCGCGCGAGTGCAGCACCAATGCCGGCTAGCTTACGTATATATTTTGCAATTGTCGAACGGACACGTAGGCAATCGTGCGCGGGGGGGCAGCTAGCTGCGTTCGCGCTCGACCCGGGTCACGCCGGACACGCTGCGCAGGTTGCGGATCAGGTGCGCCAGGTGGATCCGGTCCTTGACCTGGATCGTGAAGCGCAGCTGGGTCATCACGTGTTCTTCGTCCTCGTCCATGCCCACGTAGGTGATGTTGGCGTCGGACTCGCCGATCTCGGCCGCCACCCGCGCCAGGATGCCTTTTTCGTTGTTGATCAACAGGCGGATGCGGGTGTCGAAGCGGCGATTCAGTTCGCTGCCCCATTGCACCGCGATCCAGCGCTCCGGCTCCTTGGCGCGCAGGCGCTTGGCCGGCACGCAGTCGGCCGTGTGCACGATCAAGCCCTGGTCGCGCCGCAGCTGGCCGCTGATGGCGTCGCCGGGGATCGGCAGGCAGCATGGCGCCAGCTGCACCGAGACGCCTTCGGCGCCGTAGATGGTGACGGGATCGATCTCGCTCGACGAGAGGTGGTGATCGGACGGCAGCACTGCGTCGTCGTCATCGACCAGGCCGAAGATGTGGCGCGCCACCAGCGCCGCCATGCGTTTTCCGATGCCGATGTCGGCGTACAGCTCGTCCATCGATTTGGCCGACGATTCGTTGAGCAGCTTTTCGATGGTGGGCGCCGGCAGCTCGGGCTTGATGTTGAGCGCCGTGAGCGCCTGGGCCAGCAATTCCTGCCCCAGCTCGACCGATTCGGACAGGTTGATGGTGCGCAGGTGGTGGCGGATCGCCGAACGGGCTTTGCCGGTGCGCACGAAGGCCAGCCAAGTCGGGCTGGGCCGCGAATTGGGGTCCGTGACGATCTCGACGATGTCACCGTTGCGCAGCTCCGTGCGCAGCGAGGCCGGCTCGTTGTTGATCTTGATCGACACCGTATGGTCGCCAATGCCGGTGTGGATGGTGTAGGCGAAGTCGAGCGCGGTGGCGCCGCGCGGCAGGGCGATGATCTTCGACTTCGGCGTGAACACGTAGACCGAGTCGGGGAACAGGTCGACCTTGACGTGTTCGAGGAATTCGGCCGAGTCGCCCGTCTGCTGCTGGATGTCGAGCAGCGACTGCAGCCAGGCGTGGGTGCGCTGCTGCAGGTCAGACAGGTTCGAGTCGCCGTTCTTGTAGAGCCAGTGGGCGGCCACGCCCGACTCGGCCGTGCGGTGCATTTCCTGGGTGCGGATCTGGAACTCGACCGGCGTGCCGTAGGGGCCGATCAGGGTGGTGTGCAGCGACTGGTAGCCGTTCAGTTTGCGGATGGCGATGTAGTCCTTGAACTTGCCCGGCATCGGCTTGTACAGCCCGTGCAGGGTGCCCAGCGCCACGTAGCACTGCTCGAAGCTTTCGACGACGACCCGGAAACCGTACACGTCGAGCACCTGCGAGAACGACAGGTGCTTGCTGCGCATTTTCTTGTAAATGCCGTACAGGGTTTTTTCACGCCCGTAGACCTCGGCCGGCAGGCCGGCCGAAGCCAGCGTGCCCTTGACCGATTCGAGGATCTTCTTGACCACTTCGCGGCGGTTGCCGCGCGCCGACTTGACGGCCTTCGACAGGGTGCGGTAGCGCAGCGGGTACAGGTGCGAGAAGGCCAGGTCCTGCAGCTCGCGGTAGATATTGTTCAAGCCCAGGCGGTGCGCGATGGGCACATAGACTTCCATCGTCTCGGAGGCGATGCGGCGCTTCTTGGCGGCCGTCATGAAGTCGAGCGTGCGCATATTGTGCAGGCGGTCGGCCAGCTTGATGAGGATCACCCGCACGTCCGACGCCATCGCCAGCAACATCTTGCGGAAATTCTCGGCCTGCGCCTCGATCAGGGTCTGGAATTCGATCTTCTCGAGCTTGGACAAGCCATCGACCAGCGAGGCGACCGGGGCGCCGAAGCGCTCGATGAGCTCCTCCTTCTTGACGTCCTGGTCTTCCATCACGTCGTGCAGCAGGGCGGCCATGATGGCCTGGGCGTCGAGCTTCCAGTCGGCGCAGATTTCGGCCACCGCGATCGGGTGCGAGATGTAGGGTTCGCCCGACTTGCGCACCTGGCCCAGGTGCATCTCGTCGGAGAAGCGGTAGGCTTCCTTGACTTTTTTCAGTTCGGACGGGGTCAGGTATTCGGCCAGCTTGGCCGACAGCAGGCTCACCGACGCGACGCCGTTGGGCGCGGCCGGTGCTTCTGCTTCTTGAGCTTTCTTGGACGCCGCGCGCGCGGCGCGGGTCTTGGTCGTGCCTGCGTGTGTCGAATCCGGTGAGGTCAGGCTCATACGCTTGTCAATCTGCCGCAGTGTGATGAAAGGATACCAGAATGGCGGGTTGACACGGGTCGGGCACGCGCCCGAAAATTACATCGGAACCTTCTTGAGCATCTCGATGCCGACCTTGCCGGCAGCGATTTCGCGCAGGGCCACCACGGTTGGCTTGTCCTTGGCATCGACCTTTGGAGTGTGGCCTTGCAGCAACTGACGGGCGCGGTAGGTGGCGGCCAGGGTCAGCTGGAAGCGGTTAGGGATGTTTTTCAGACAATCTTCGATGGTGATACGGGCCATAGTTACTCCAAATTTAGACGATAGTGTGCCATGTCACGATTGTTGCGCATGGATACCCAGTTGGGCAAATAGCGAGGCGTTACGCGCGGCTTGTTGGGCAAACCTGCAGCGTGTCGCTCTGACAATCGCACTCATCTCGGACAAGGCGACGTTGAACTCTTCATTGATAATAGCATACTCGAACTCGGGAGCGTGAGCGATCTCGCCGCCGGCGGCCAGCAGGCGGCGCTCGATGATGTGCGGCTCGTCCTGGCCGCGCTTGTGCAATCGCTCGGCCAGCGCGGCGATCGAGGGCGGCAGGATGAAGATGCCGGCCGCCTGCGGAAACTGCTTGCGCACCTGGCGCGCGCCCTGCCAGTCGATCTCGAGCAGGATGTCGGTGCCGGTTTTCATCTCCTTCTCGACCATCAGGCGCGAGGTGCCGTAATAGTTGCCGTGCACTTCGGCCCATTCGAGAAATTCGCCCGCTTGCGCGCGCGCCACGAAGTCCTCGGCGCTGGTGAAATGGTACTCGCGGCCGTTCTGCTCGCCCGGACGGGGCGGGCGGGTGGTGGTCGAGATCGACAGTTTGATGCCCGGCTCCTGCGCCAGCAGCGCGTTGACCAGGGTCGACTTGCCGGCGCCCGAAGGGGCGGCGACGACGAACAGGCTGCCCGAGAATGCGGTGGCGTGTGGCATGGGGATTCCTTTTTCCGTGCAAAATTACTAAGCATTTGATTTGTATGACGATTCTACCAAACAAGTCGGCGCACGGGGAACGTTCCGCAAGGGCATGTGGAAAAACCTTGGGGTGGAAGGCGCTGCGCTATCTTGCGGGCTGGTGAATCATTCGGGCCACAATGTCGGTCCCGCGCCGGCGGGAAGCCATGCGCCGCCGAATGAGATGCACAGTATGGGGGAGCGCCATGCGTTTCCCGTTCGCGAAGTACGGGATGGCGAATAATTTGACGGCGGGGCTCCGGCAGGTCCGCCCCGCCGCGCGCTACTCGAGGTTCTGGACCTGTTCGCGCATTGGTGTTCTATGTATTTGATTTCTCTGGGGAATTTCAATGCTATCAAGCCATTTACCCCACATTTTACCCCAAGACACCGCCATTGCGCCTCTGCTGGTGCGGCTCAACGACAAGCCATTCCAGAAGCCGATGAAGATGATGTCTTGCTCATGACGCCGCTGTCCGGTGACGGTATCAACAGCAAGCTTTATACGTACTCGTGTTTCATGAACTAGCGCTGACCGTAACGATCCAAAAAACGAGCAATTTCAGCGAGCATGTTGTTTATTTCGACAATGTTGGCGCTCATCTCGGCTGCTTCGTCATCCGTGGCCTTGAGAATACCACCCCCAACTAATGAATTGAGCGTTGCGAGGTCAGCACGCAACTGTTGTACTCGTTCTTGAACGGGCAAATTGGCGGTTTCCGTGGCGTTACCTTGTTTCGGGTCTTTATTGATGACGGGGCTATGGGGGCGCGGTTCACCTGGCTGAATTTTCTTCCTCCCATGCTCCTGCCGTCAAGCCTTGCATCATCAAGCACAATGCGATCGAACATTTCTAACGGACTCATTGCCTATGCCTTCGAATAAACATTGATTGGAAGCACGATCTGATTTCCTGTTCGCTATCCAGTGCAACCCCGTGCTCGGTTATAAACGTATCCCTGGCGGTTATCTGGAACCGCCATGACTATCCGATTTGGCAGCAAGGTGCGCTTGGCCCCCTGCGGCCGCTGGCGCCTTTGGAAACTCACCCTTCGCGTCCTGGTGAAATCGAATCGTTCGAGGGCCTATTAGACTGAATTAAATATATAGATATAGCTACAATATTTGTAGAGATAACGATCCATCATGTACCATTTATAAATGGACACTGCAACGACCAGTTGGCTGCTTCTTGTTGTCAGCCTGCCTACCAACAGTGCGACCGCTCGCATGCGGATTTGGCGCGCCCTAAAGGGACATGGCTGCAGCGCGTTGCGCGACGGCGCCTATCTTTTGCCCGACAGCCCTACGCGGCGACAACAACTCAATGACCTTTCCGAGGAAACGGTACGCGAGGGTGGCAGCGCCTGGCTAATGACGGTTTGCGCGCAGTCGGATGCCGAGGATCAGGCCTATCGCGCGCTGTTCGAGCGCAGCGCCGAGCATGTCGAGTTGCGCGATGCATTCGCGGACGCGCGCAAAAAGTTGGCCGGCCTGAGCCCACAGGAAATTAATCGCATGCTTCGCAAGCTGCGGCGCGACTATGATGCGCTTCGGGCCATTGTTTTCTTTCCCGAGGAGACGAGTGCGCAGACGGATGCCGCGTGGGCCGATTTCAACGGTGTGGCTCAATTGCTGCTCGCGCCAGGCGAACCGCAGGCCATCGATGCCGCCATCGCGCGCCTGGATCGGGCCGCCTACCAAGGGCGCACCTGGGCCACGC
This sequence comes from Pseudomonadota bacterium, assembly GCA_040390195.1. Classification (GTDB taxonomy): domain Bacteria; phylum Pseudomonadota; class Gammaproteobacteria; order Burkholderiales; family Burkholderiaceae_D; genus Telluria_A. Next base: position 22,865 of record JAZJYV010000117.1, read on the forward strand.
GTAGTCGTCTCTGGGTTGACCGGGTGGCCAGCGCATGGCTGATCCGGCGCCATATCGATCATGGTGCGCGGCTGCTGTGGCTCGAATCACCGGCCCTGTGCCCAGCCGACGCGCTCGGGTTCGATTTTGACGGCGCCACCTTTACCCACATCGGCGAACGCGTGACGTTCGAGGTGTTGCTGGCCAGTTTTGGCCTGGGCAGCGACCGCGGACTGCAGCGGCTCGGCGCCATGGTCCACGCGCTCGACGTGGGAGGCACCTTTGTGCCAGAGGCGAGCGGTTTCGAGGCCATGATGGCCGGCGCGCGCCAGCGCGCCATCGATGATGACCAGCTACTTGGCGAGATTGGCGTCGTGCTCGATTCGCTTTACATCCATTTTTCAAACGATTCGACGATGACGTCAAGGGAGCCGAACGCATGAACACCGACGGACCAAGCGCCAGCCAACCCGGCTACACCCTGTGGCAACTGGTTCTCTATATGCTGCGGCTAGGCGCGCTTGGTTTCGGCGGACCGGTCGCGCTGGTCGGCTATATGCAGCGCGACCTGGTCGAGGAGCGCAAATGGATTTCTGCGGCTGACTACAAGGAAGGCCTGGCGCTGGCCCAGTTGGCACCTGGGCCTCTGGCCGCACAACTGGGCATTTACCTGGGCTATGTGCATTACCGCATCCGCGGTGCCACTCTGGCCGGGCTTGCATTTGTGCTGCCATCCTTCCTGATGGTCGTTGCCCTCGGCTGGGCCTATACGCGTTTCGGCGGCCTGTCATGGATGCAAGCGGTCTTCTATGGCGTCGGCGCCGCAGTGATCGGCATCATCGCGATGAGCGCGAAAAAGCTCACCGAAAAGAGTGTCGGCAAAGACAAGCTGCTGTGGGCGATCTACCTGTTACTGGCGGGCGTGACAGTCGTGACCGAATCCGAAATCGCATGGCTGTTCATCGGCGCCGGCATCCTGGTCTGGTTCCTGCGCGCCCCGCCGAAGTGGCTCCGCAATGGCAACGTGAATGCCGCCGAACTGACGCAGCTGCCGGTACTAGGCAGTCTGTTCGGCGCGGCTGACACATCCTTGCTCATGCAGATTGCCATCTTCTTTACCAAGGCCGGTGCCTTCGTGTTTGGCTCAGGTCTTGCAATTGTGCCTTTCCTGTATGGCGGCGTTGTGACCGAACACCACTGGCTCACCGATAGGCAGTTCGTTGATGCGGTGGCCGTCGCCATGATCACGCCCGGCCCTGTAGTAATTACTGTGGGCTTCATCGGCTTTCTGGTGGCGGGCTTGCCTGGTGCGATCATCGCGGCACTGGCGACCTTTCTGCCGTGCTACCTGTTCACGATCATCCCGGCACCGTACTTCAAGAAATACGGCAAGGTGCCAGGCGTCGTTGCTTTCGTCGATGGCATTACCGCAGCGGCGATCGGCGCCATTACCGGCTCGGTGATCGTGATCGCAAAGCGTTCAATTACCGACATTCCGACCGTCCTGATCGCGGTCGTTACGATTGCGTTGCTGTGGAAATTCAAAAAGCTGCAGGAGCCGGTTGTGGTGGGCGCAGCCGCCATTCTTGGTCTGATCATTTATCCGCTGCTGCCTCATTAAGGCCTCAGTCATGATACCGGCGCAGCGCCTCGTCCGTCCGGCGAGAAAAGACGCTGAACAGCGGCCATGGGCAGGGCGCAAGGGTTTGTAAGTAAAGCGCATCGGGTGCCATCGTGTGGCCTGGCTTGCGTACAGAATGAACACGCGCTTCTTGTGGGGCGCCGGAGGTATCCGGCACTGGCGCAGCTTGCCCTAATCGTGCGTGGTGCGGACACTTCAAGGCTCGGCCTGACACCGCAATCATCGGGATTGTATGCGCTGTCGCTGGGTTTATCGCAGATTTTCCCCGACGACCACGACATGCTTAGGCACGGCATGGTGATGTACGACGCGCTCTATGCGTGGTGCCAGCATTGCCAACCTGAGACGCACAACTGGCCTCCAAATTCGAACTGAAGTCCGCGCTGAGGCCTCCGAAGTGTCCCATGAACTCGTATGGCCACCGCGATCATGGGGCTAGCCTGTTTTGACCGCCCCGAACACAAATGTGCGCGAACCTGAACACGGCAATAATCACTAGTGCTTGTCGCTTATGCGCTGTTCGTGTATCGAAGCGAAAAATGATTCGTTGGCATTTTCATGCCCTCACCGTATCCTCAAAGCCAAACGTTGATGCGAAGGAAGCAGTATGAAGACGGTGTTCGGCCCCGATGTCCAGATCGTACTGGTGCCCGGTCTGCACGACAGCGGGCCGGATCATTGGCAGTCACGTTGGCATCGCACCATGCCTGGCTCGCTGCGGGTGGAGCAGGACGATTGGGACAGGCCCGATCTGGATGCCTGGTCGGCGCGGCTTGAACGGGTGCTGGTACGCGATGGGCGGCGCAACATACTGGTGGCACACAGCTTTGGCTGCCTCGTGGCAGTGCACCGCATCGCGCAAGGCGGCGCAGGCTACATTGGTGGTGCCCTCCTGGTCGCCCCCGCCGATCCCGGAAAATTTGGCCTCACGTCGTCGGTGCCGGCGACAGAGTTGGCATGTCCGACCTTGATGGTCAGCAGCAGGAACGACCCATGGATGGCGGAAGCGTGCGCAGCCGGATGGGCGCGACGCTGGGGGAGCATATTGCTTGATGCTGGTGCGCTTGGCCATATCAATGCTGAATCGGGGCTTGGCGGGTGGCAGTTTGGCCTGGATGCCTTGCAGCGACTGATTGATATGGCACACGGTGATGTGCTGAGCAAATAGCCGTCAAGAGCCTGTTCACTTTGCTAGAAGGTTCACTCCTCGGTGTCGTGCTTACTTCATGGGCGTTGACGGCGGCCGCAGCGACGCGCAAAAAAAACAGATATACAAGCGTGATTTGATTCGTTTTGTTCTGTCGATCGAGGTCGTAGTCTGGAGGTTCCACCACTTTCGACGAAAGAGAATTTCAGATGCGCTTCATTCAACGCTTCGCTCAAGTAAGCCAGGCCCTGATAGCCGCAGCGCTGCTGGCTCAGCCAGCCGCTGCGGCCGATCTTACCCTTCTTAACGTATCGTACGATCCGACGCGCGAGCTGTACCAGGATTTCAATGCCGCATTCGCGCGCCAATGGAAGGCGAAGACCGGCGACAGCGTCACCGTCAAGCAGTCGCATGGAGGCTCGGGGAAGCAGGCGCGGGCCGTGATAGACGGGCTTGACGCCGATGTCGTCACGCTCGGCCTGGCCTACGACATCGATGCGATCGCCGAACGCGCGCTGGTCGCGCCCAACTGGCAACAGCGTCTGGCGCACAATAGCGCCCCCTACACGTCGACCATCGTGTTCCTTGTGCGCAAGGGCAATCCGAAAGGAATCAAGGATTGGGGGGATCTGGTCAGGCCGGGCACTGCCGTCATTACCCCGAATCCCAAGACGTCCGGCGGAGCGCGCTGGAACCACCTGGCAGCCTGGGGCTACGCCCTCAAACAGCCCGGCGGCAACGAGGCGAGCGCCACGGCATTCCTGTCAAGACTTTACAAGAACGTGCCAGTGCTCGACTCGGGCGCGCGCGGCGCAACCACCACCTTTGTCGAGCGCGGCATTGGGGACGTGTTAATCACATGGGAGAACGAAGCGCTGCAGGCGATCAAAGAGCTCGGTCCCGACAAGGTGGAAGTGATCGCGCCGTCCATGAGCATCCTCGCTGAGCCGCCCGTGGCGCTGGTCGACAAGGTGGTCGACAAGCATGGAACGCGCGCGCTTGCGCAGGCATACCTCCAATACCTGTATAGCGACGAAGGCCAGGATATTATCGGGCGGCACTACTATCGTCCGAGGGCGGAAAGGGCGAGCAAAAAATATGCTGCGCAATATCCTGCCGTGCATTTGTTCACGCTGGCGGAAGTGGCGGGCAACTGGGCGCAGGCACAAAAAAAGCATTTCGCCGATGGCGGCCTGTTTGACCAGCTCTACCAGCCTGGCAAGCACTGAAGCGTCCAACGCCCGGACAGGCTATATCCGGAAGGCGTCTATCTAAATTACGAATGCTTCGTTTGCTTTATACGCAATCGATGCGACCATGAAGTCCTTTTAGATGTATTTGTAATAAGAGGACTGCATGCTTGTCAATTTCGTCGCACCAATGCCGCAGCGCGGGCCATTCAGGGTGATGCCGGGCTTTCGCCTCACGCTCGGCTTCACGCTGTTCTATCTGGCCCTGATTGTTCTAATTCCGCTCTCGGCGGTCTTCCTGAAGACTTTTACCATGACCTGGGAAGGATTCTGGAGCGCTGTCACGTCCGAGCGCGTTGTGGCGTCCTACCGCCTCAGTTTTGGCGCCTCGCTGATCGCAGCAGCAATCAACGTCGTGTTCGGTGGTATTGTCGCCTGGGTGCTGGTGCGCTACACCTTTCCCGGCAAACGCATCGTCGACGCCCTGGTCGATCTGCCATTTGCGCTGCCGACGGCGGTCGCAGGCATCACGCTGACCGCACTGTATGCGCCAAATGGCTGGTTCGGGCACTACCTCGAGCAGTTCGGCATCAAAGTCGCCTTCACGCCGCTCGGCGTGGTCATTGCGCTTACCTTTATTGGCTTGCCGTTCGTGGTGCGCACAGTGCAACCGGTGCTCGAAGACGCTGAGCGCGAGCTGGAAGAGGCCGCCGTCAGCCTTGGCGCCAGTTCGCTGCAGACCTTCACTCGTGTCGTGTTTCCGACCATCCTTCCGTCGCTCGTGACTGGCTTTGCGCTGGCATTCGCGCGTGCCACCGGGGAATATGGCTCCGTTATTTTCATTGCCGGGAATATGCCGATGGTGTCGGAGATTACGCCGTTGTTCATCATCACGAAGCTCGAGCAATATGACTATGCCGGCGCGACTGCGATTGCGGTGGTGATGCTGCTCGCTTCGTTTTTCATGTTGCTCACGATCAATCTCCTGCAGGCGTGGATGCGCGCGCGATCGGGCGGCAAATGAGATCGGTCACGATGAACGCAGTACTGGATGGGCCAGCGAAAACGCAGCAGCCACGGCGCGGCGCGTTGCCATCGGCGCCGAGCGTGCTCGAACCCGTGTGGGTGCGCGTTGCGCTGATCGCCATTGCGCTGACCTTCCTGACGTTGTTCCTGTTGGTGCCGCTGGTGGCCGTATTTGCGCAGGCATTCAGGAAAGGAGGGCAGGCCTATATTGCCGCCATTGGCGATGCCGACGCCTTGTCGGCCATCCGCCTGACGCTGACGACGGCCTTGATCGCGGTACCGTTTAACCTCGCGTTCGGCGTATGCGCTGCCTGGTGCATCGCCAAGTTCGAGTTCCGCGGCAAGAGCGTCTTGCTGACCCTGATCGACCTGCCGTTCTCGGTGTCGCCCGTCATCTCAGGCCTGATCTATGTGCTGCTGTTCGGTGCGCAGGGCTGGTTCGGGCCGTGGCTGCGCGAGCACGACATCAAGATCCTGTTCGCGGTACCGGGCATCGTGCTGGCGAGCGTGTTCGTCACCTTTCCCTTCGTGGCGCGCGAACTCATTCCGTTGATGCAGTCGCAAGGCCATGAAGAGGAGGAAGCGGCGCTGGTGCTAGGTGCGTCCGGCTGGAACACCTTTTGGCGCGTGACGCTGCCAAACATCAAATGGGGGTTGTTGTATGGGGTGATCTTGTGTAATGCGCGTGCCATGGGCGAGTTCGGCGCGGTGTCGGTTGTGTCCGGGCACATTCGTGGTGAGACCAATACCATTCCGCTACATGTGGAAATCCTCTACAACGAATACAACTTCGCGGCCGCCTTTGCCGTCGCGTCGCTGCTGGCGCTGTTGGCATTGGTGACGCTGGCGCTGAAGACCTTCATCGAATGGCGCCTGCATGAAGCCGGGGCGGACGATGCGATCAACCCCGATCAATGAGCAGGAGTAGCCGTCATGACGATTGAAGTAAAAAATATCGACAAACGCTTCGGCCAGTTTGTCGCCCTCAAGGATGTGTCGCTGCAGTTCGCCGCCGGCGAGCTGACGGCGCTGCTTGGGCCTTCCGGTTGCGGCAAAACCACGCTGTTGCGCATCATCGCCGGGCTGGAGCGCCCGGACACGGGCCAAGTGCTGCTCGACGCGCAAGACGCGTCGGCGCGCCATGTGCGCGAGCGCCAGGTCGGTTTCGTGTTCCAGCATTACGCGCTGTTCAAGCACATGAGCGTGTTTGAAAACGTTGCCTTCGGCCTGCGCGTAAAGGCGCGCCGCGACCGACCGTCCGAACAGCAGATCCGGCACAAGGTGCAGCAGCTGCTCGAACTGGTGCAGCTCGACTGGCTGGCAGATCGCTATCCGCCACAGCTCTCCGGTGGACAGCGCCAGCGCATCGCGCTGGCGCGCGCGCTGGCGGTCGAACCGCGTGTGCTGCTGCTCGACGAGCCGTTCGGTGCGCTCGACGCCAAGGTGCGCAAGGAGCTGCGGCGCTGGTTGCGCCGCCTGCATGATGAGCTGCATGTGACGAGTATCTTCGTCACACATGACCAGGAAGAGGCGCTGGAGGTCGCTGATCAGGTGGTCGTGATGAACAAGGGGAGGGTGGAACAGCTCGGCACGCCGGACGCGGTGTACAACCATCCCGCCTCGCCGTTCGTGTACGGCTTTCTCGGCAACGTGAATCTGTTCCACGGTCGCGTGCACGAAGGGGTGCTGGCCAGCGGCGACGCCAACTTTCATGTTCCCGATCATGCTGGCGTGCGCGATGGCACGGGCATCGCCTATGTGCGTCCGCACGACCTGGAGATTGACCGCTATACGTCCGGTAGCGAAGGCATTGTCGTCAAGCTGCGCCGCGCGCACGCGATTGGGCCACTTGCACAACTAGACCTGGAACGCGTCGACAACCTTGAGCTGATCGAGGCGGTCATGTCGAACGAGCGATTTTGCGAATTGCGCCTGACAGAAGGCGAGACCCTTGTCGTGCGGCCCAAGCGGCTGCGCGTGTTCGTCGACTCCGCCTCCCTTCCCAATAATATGGAGCTCCAATGAATTTCCAGCAATTGCGTTCGATCCGCGAGGCGGCACGCCGCAACTACAACCTGACCGACGTGGCAAACGCGCTTTTTACGTCGCAGCCCGGCGTAAGCCGCCAGATCCGCGAGCTTGAAGACGAGCTTGGTGTCGTCATTTTCGAGCGCAACGGCAAGCGCCTGACCGGCCTGACCGATCCAGGCAAGGGCATTCTGAAGATCATCGACCGCCTGCTGGTAGAGGCGGAAAACCTGCAGCAGGCGAGCCTTGAATATGCGGGCCAGAGCAGCGGCACATTGACCATTGCCGCCACCCACACCCAGGCGCGCTATGCATTGCCAAGAGTGGTGCAGTCCTTTCGCGCCGACTTTCCGGACGTGCGCATTGCGCTCCAACAAAGCGCCCCCGATCATATCGCCGAATGGGTCCTGTCGGGCAAAGCCGACATCGGCATCGCCACCGAAGGCCTGTCCCAGTTCCCCGACCTGGTGTCCTTTCCTTGCTATCGCTGGAGCCACTTGATCGTGGTACCGGACGGCCATCCCTTGCTGGGCGCCTCGCCGATCCGGCTGGAAGACCTGGCGGCGCATCCGCTCATCACCTATGACGTCGGCTTCACGGGCCGCGGCCACATCGACGCCGCTTTTGCCAAGGCTGGCGTGCAGACCGACATCGTCCTTACCGCGATGGATTCGGACGTGATCAAGCAGTACGTCTCGCTGGGCATGGGCGTGGGCATCGTCGCCTCGATGGCCTTCGATCACGGGCGCGACCGAGGCTTGCGCGCGGTGGAAGCATCGCATCTGTTCGCGCCTAATGTCACGCGCCTAGCAGTGCGACGTGGCGCCTATTTGCGCGCTTATACCTATCGCTTCATCGAGCAGTTTGCGCCGGAACTTAAGCGGGCCGATATTGATCGTGCCTTGAGCGGCGACGGCGAGGAGGGCTGACATCGGGCCGAGAAAAATGTGTTGCAACTATGTAAGTGCAGTCTGCCTTTTTGCTTTTCAGCACATTTGAATCGTCCTATACTCGGTCACTTACATGCCGATTTTATATGTGCGTCACCAATCACGCATGGCGAACTGATAACAGTAAAAGAACAGCAAGCCGCATGCAATATGTGGCAATCCGAATTCAGGCAGTCCGCAGGACGGCAGTATCCGAATTTTGAGAGCGGTTTTACTCGGGGAGCGCAATATGAACATCGGGAATTGGAAAATTGGCACACGTTTGGGCGCGGGCCTGGGCGTGGCGCTGTTACTCATGATCGGCATTTCTGCCATCGGCATCGCCAATCTTGCCAAGCTCAATGCGGGCACCGACGATATCGCGACCGACAAAGTCCCCAAGGTCATCCAATCCTACGAAGCCATTGGTGGTGTCAATGACATCGCGCGGGCCATGCGCAACGCCATGCTGTCGACCGATCCGGCCACGGTCGCAAAGGAGTTGAAGCGCGTTGACGACCGCAAGGGCGACATCGCCGCCGCGCTGGGCAAGCTTGAAAAACTGATTGCCGATGATGACGATGCAAAGGGCAAGGAGTTGCTCAAGGCGGTGACCGACGCGCGTGACAAGTACCTCGTTGTGCAGACGGAGTTCCTCAAGATTTCGGCCGAAGACGGCAAGCGCGACGAGGCAGTGGCATTCTTGCTCAGCAAAGTACGGAAGGAGCAGACTGCGTTCATGACGGCGCTCACCGATATTGTCAAGTATCAGACAGAGGCGGTGGGCCTGGCCAATGTCCAGGCGCAGCAGGCGTACCACAGCGCGCGCAATATGATGATGCTGATGACCGCGATTGCAACGGTGCTTGCCGCCGTAGTCGTGTTTTGGGTTACACGCAGCATCACGACACCGCTCAACGAGGCGGTCGACATGGCCGAGCGCGTGGCGAAAGGTGACCTGACCACCGAGGCGCATTCCACTTCGCTCGATGAAACCGGCAAGCTGCTGCTGGCGCTGATGAACATGACCGAGGCGCTGGCCCGTACCGTCGGCCAGGTCCGCTCCGGCACCGACACGATCGCCACCGCATCGAACCAGATCGCAACCGGTAACCTGGACCTGTCGAGCCGCACGGAGCAGCAGGCTTCGAGCCTTGAGGAGACCGCGTCCTCGATGGAGGAACTGACCTCGACGGTGACGCAGAACGCGGAAAACGCGCGCCAGGCCAATCATCTGGTGGTGGCGGCGTCCGAATTCGCCGTCAAGGGCGGACGCGTGGTCGGCCAGGTGGTGAGCACGATGAGTTCGATCAAGGACAGTTCGAGCAAGATCGTCGACATCATCGGCGTTATCGATGGCATTGCATTCCAGACCAATATCCTGGCCCTGAATGCAGCCGTGGAAGCGGCGCGCGCGGGCGAGCAGGGGCGCGGTTTTGCGGTTGTGGCGGCCGAGGTGCGCAACCTGGCGCAGCGTTCCGCCGGGGCTGCCAAGGAAATCAAGGAGCTGATCGGGCGCTCGGTCGAGACGGTCGATGCCGGCAGCAAGCTGGTTGACGAAGCGGGCATCACCATGGATGGTATCGTCAAGGCGGTCAAGCAAGTCGCCGACATCATGACCGAGATCGCCGCTGCCAGCTCTGAGCAAAGCAGCGGCATCGCGCAGGTCAACCAGGCCATTGTGCAGATGGATGACGTGACGCAGCAAAATGCGGCGCTGGTGGAGGAGGCGGCAGCGGCGGCGCAAAGCATGCGCGACCAGGCCGATCTGTTGGCGCAGGCTGTCGGGCTCTTCACGCTGTCCGAGCGCTCGCAGCGCGAAGCGGAGGCTCGCGTGCGCACACAGACTACGCCGCGCAAAACGATAGGGACCGACTTGGCGTCTGTAGCACGGCGCGCGCCAACTAAGCCGGCGCCCACGCGGCTAACTGCACCAGCGGCCGAGGAAGGCAGTTGAGGCAGCGTAGCATGCGCATGCGGGGTGACGGGCTTTCGCGTTGCCTCCGGTCCCATGAGCGCCATCTTTCTCTGCCCCGCTTGTCGATTCCCTGTGGAGCGATTTTCCAGTGACACCGTGGTGACAGGTAAGCGCAAACAATCCGAGTTCGGCGATGGGAGTGTCACTGCAGTGTGAGCCGGGTGATACTGCCGGAGTCTTGAGGTCGCATTTGGTCGTTCCATCCGTTCCTTGCAACATGACTCATTCATTTAGTCTGGCGACTAAGGCCAACCATGTCGTATGGCTTTCCAGTACGAATTGAATCGAGCAAGTAAGCCCAACGGTTCAAAGCGTCCCTGCGTTCATCAAAATAGTCGTGATGATCATAGATGCCTTCCACGTTGCGAAGCTTGTGGTTCAACGCGCGCTCGGCGACAAAGTGGTCGACTCCCAATCCTGCAAGTAGCGTGCGCGCGGTGCGCCTCATGTCGTGGACAGTGAAGTGCGGGATGTCTCGAAGGTTGAGCCTTCTGAGCGCGACGTTTAGCGTATCCGGGCTGATGTGCGCGAACCGATTCCGGCGTTCCTTTCCTTCCTTTTTCGCAACCAGCCGACGCGCCGGGAAAAGATACTCGTTGTTGGCCGCAAATACTTTTACCTCGCCCAGCCAGTCAAGCACAGGCGGGGCTAGCGGGATGTCAATTCCCAGGTTTTTCTTGGTGCGACTGGGCTTGAGGTTCCAGACTCCATTCACCAGGTCGAATTCGGCCCACTTGGCCGAAAGCAACTCCATCTTGCGTACACATAGGGCGAGCAGGAGCCATGTGGCGAGTTCGTTGAGGCGTCCAAAATTGGTGGTGGTACGCATTGCCTCGGCTAATGCGTTCAGTTCCTCACGGTTGAGCCACCGATCCCCGGGAGTTTCCGGACCACCCGCATCCGATATCTCAAAACCAGAGACCGGGTTGGTCTCAATCCATTTGCGCTTCACGGCGAAATGGAACATGCGAAACATATAGCGTAACGCGTCGTTCGCGACCGTCGGCGACCCTTTTGCCACGATGCGGGTGAGGACATCGTCAATGTGGATTGGCCTGGTTTCTTCGACAGGGAGTTTGCCGATCACGGGATTGATGTGCAGCCTGAGCACGCGCTCGACTACGTCCGGATACTTGTAGGAGGGCAGAATGTGGCGCTCCATCCACATTTCGCCAAGTCCCTTGACGTCATGCCTGTTGAGCGTTTCGAGCTTGTCTCGGCGCTTCTGAGCCGCAACGTCGATCCCTTGCTGGATCTTGGCCCGGTCGTTGCGCGCGAGCTCACGGGCGTCTTTCAAGGAAATGTCCGGGTAACGCCCGATTACTTTTTCCTTGTTGCGCCCGCCAAAGCGATAACGCAGGATCCAGGAGGCCTTGCCGGCGAGGGCGCTCGCCTTGGTTGCAACGAATGTCAGGCCATCGCCGACACCGCGATCGATTGGCCCGGCGTTCAGCCAGGCTCTCAACGTTCTATCTGTAGCAATTTTCGCAAACCCAGTCATGGCGCGCTCCCCAGGAAATCTGTGGGGTAAATGTCCGGGAAATTCCGCATTATGAAAAGGCGGATTTACCCCACAATTTACCCCACAAAAAACATGCGCCATGTTGGGACGCTATGCAACTCCATGGGAACAACTTCCATTACAAATCAATGACTTACCGGGCGCTTTGGGGTGGCGTGAGACGGCCTGAACCGCTACTCCAAATTTTGCACCTGCTCGCGCATCTGTTCGATCAGCAGCTTGAGCTCCATCGAGGCGTCGGCCAGTTCCTTGACCGAGGCCTTGGCACCGAGCGTGTTCGCTTCGCGGTTCAGTTCCTGCATCATGAAATCGAGGCGCTTGCCGACCTGGCCGCCCTTTTTCAGGATGTGGCGGGTCTCGGTCAGGTGCGCCGAGAGGCGCGAGAGCTCCTCGGAGACGTCGATGCGGATGCCATACAGCGTCACTTCCTGGCGGATCCGTTCGAACGCTTCCTGGCGCGTCAGCGTGGACGGCGTGCCGTGCCCGGCCAGGCCGAGCGCTTCCTGCATGCGTTCGATGGCCTTCTGCTGGAACTGGGCGATCACTTGCGGGATCAGCGGCGTGATGCGCTTGACGATCACGTCCATCGCGTCGATGCGCGAGATCAGCATCGTCTCGAGCGCGGCGCCTTCGCGCTTGCGGCTGTCGACGAAGGCGGCCACGGTGCGCGCGGTGAGCGCGGCGACGTCGGCCTGCAGCGACTCCTGGCCGACCTGGGCCTCCTCGATCACGCCCGGCCAGCGCAGCAGCTCGGCCACCGTCATCAAGGGCGCGGCCGTGAAGTGGCGCGCCACCTCGGCCTGCAGGCGGGCCAGGTCGGCCAGCATGGCCTCGTTGAGCGCCTGCGAACCACCTGCGACCTTGCGTCCGAAGCTGAGACGTGCCTCGACCTTGCCGCGCGTGATGGCGGCCATGATCGCCGCGCGCAGGTCCGGTTCGAGCGCGCGCAATTCGTCGTTGATGCGAAACTGAAGGTCCAGAAAGCGTGAATTGACGCTCTTGATTTCGATTGTAAGGGTGCCGGCAGCGCCTTCGCTGGTGGCAACCGCATAACCTGTCATGCTAGAAATGCTCAATGGAGTCCCCGGTATTTATCTTTTCTTTACAAAGCAGTGATTTATCCACACAATCGCCGTGTTAAGCAAGGAACCCTTCATGGCTGCACAAAATAACGCTCCCTTGCCCGATGGGCTGGAAATTGCCGGATATCGCATTGTAAAGAAAATTGCGTCCGGTGGGTTCAGTAT
>JAZJYV010000118.1:0-21163 GCA_040390195.1 Pseudomonadota bacterium
TGGAAATTGCCGGATATCGCATTGTAAAGAAAATTGCGTCCGGTGGGTTCAGTATCGTATATCTGGCCTATGACACCGACGGAAACGCGGTCGCGATCAAAGAATACCTGCCCAGTGCCCTGGCTTTGCGCCAACCCGGCGAGCTGGTGCCGGTCATTTCGAAGGCCAATCTGGCGGTGTTCCGGATCGGCCTGAAGTGCTTTTTCGAGGAGGGCCGCGCGCTGGCCCTGATCTCGCATCCGAACGTGGTGCGGGTGCTCAATTTTTTCCGCGCCAACGACACCGTCTATATGGTGATGGCCTACGAGTCGGGCCATTCGCTGCAGGAGCACATCGCGCGCCTGAACAACAAGGGGGTGCGCCTGTCCGAGTCGACGATCCGCCAGATCTTCATGGGCGTGTGCGGCGGCCTGCGCGAGGTGCACGCCAACAAGCTGCTGCACCTTGACCTGAAGCCGGCCAACATCTACCTGCGCACCGACGGCACCCCGATCCTGCTCGACTTCGGCGCCGCGCGCCAGACCGTCAACACCGACCTGCCCAAGCTGACGCCGATGTACACGCCCGGCTTCGCGCCGCCCGACCTGTACTCGAAGACGGCCAGCCTGGGGCCGTGGTCCGATATTTACAGCATCGGCGCCTCGATCTTCGCCTGCATGGCGGGGGCGCCGCCGCAGCCGGCCGACCAGCGCAAGCTCGACGAGAAGATGGAGACCCATTTCGGCGCGCTGTCGACGAGCTACAGTCCGGAATTGGTCAAGCTGGTGCGCTGGTGCCTGGAGATCGATCCGCTGGCGCGCCCGCAAAGCCTGTTCGCGCTGCAAAAGGTGCTGCAGATCGCCCCACCGGTGGCCGCGCCTGGCACCTTCGACAAGCTCGGTGGCCAGTTGCGGGGACTGGTCGGGCGGCTCGGCAGCATCGGGCGCAAGAAGCCGGCCGACAAGAACCTCTGAACTGAAAGCTGAACATGCAATTTTCCGTCTACCAGGAAAGCAATATCGGTGGCCGCAAGGTCAACCAGGACCGCATGGGCTACAGCTTCACGCGCGATGCGCTGCTGCTGGTGCTGGCCGATGGCATGGGCGGCCACCTGCGCGGCGAAATGGCCGCCAGCATTACGATGCAGGTGATGTCGTCGCTGTTCCAGAAGCACGCCACGCCCTACGTGAAAAAGCCCGAGCGCTTTCTCGAGGAAGCCTTCCTCGCGGCGCACGACGAGATCCACCGCTACCGCGACGCCAACGGCATGCCCGAGACGCCGCGCACCACGGTGGTGGCCTGCCTGGTCCAGCACAACACGGCGATCTGGGCGCACGTGGGCGACTCGCGCCTGTACTGGGTGCGCGGCGGGAAGGTGCTGGCGCGCACGCGCGACCATTCGCACATCGAACACTTGATCAACGAGGGCCTGGCCGATCCCTCCGAACGGTCCACCCACCCGGACCGCAACAAGCTCTACAACTGCCTGGGCGCGTCGAGCCTGCCGCGGGTCGAGGTGGCGCACCAGGTCAGCCTGGCCACGGGCGATACGCTCATGCTGTGTTCGGATGGCCTGTGGACCATGCTGTCGGACGAGGAGATCGTGCACCGGCTGTCGGTGCAGACCATCGTGCGCGCGATTCCCGAGATGATCGGCATGGCCATCACCATGGCCGGCGACACCAGCGACAACACGACCGCGCTGGCGATCACCTGGCAGGGCACGCCGGAGGTGGAGACGCCCGCTTCCGTGACGGCCAACATGGCCGCCGTGATTTCCACTATGATGCTGCCCGAAGACCTGGTCAGCTCGACGATCCAGACCACGCAGGAGCCGGAGCCGCACGAATTCGACGCCTTCCACGACGACGAGATCGAGAAGGCGATCGCCGAGATCCGCGACGCGATTGAGAAATCGTCCCAATTAATCAACAAGGGTTCCACATGAGTTTTGAAAACCGCCCGAGCGGACGCGCCGTCGACCAGTTGCGCGAAATCCGCCTGACGCGCCATTACACCAAGCATGCCGAGGGTTCGGTGCTGATCGAGTGCGGTGACACCAAGGTCATTTGCACCGCCAGCATCGAGGAGAAGGTGCCCGGCTTCCTGAAGGGCAAGGGGCAGGGCTGGCTGACGGCCGAATACGGCATGCTGCCCCGTTCGACCCACAGCCGGATGGACCGCGAGGCCGCGCGCGGCAAGCAGTCCGGGCGCACCCAGGAGATCCAGCGCCTGATCGGGCGCTCGTTGCGCGCCGCGTTCGACCTGGAAGGTTTTGGCGAGCGGACCTTGAACCTGGACTGCGACGTGATCCAGGCCGACGGCGGCACCCGCACCGCTTCAATCACCGGCGCCATGGTCGCCGCCTACGACGCCTTCAACGTGCTGGTGGGGCGTGGCGCGCTCGGCGCGGTACCGCTCAAGCATTTCGTGGCCGCCATCTCGGTTGGCGTATACCGCGGCATGCCGGTGCTCGACCTCGATTACGTGGAAGACTCGGGCTGCGACACCGACATGAACGTGGTCATGACCGACGCCGGACATTTTATTGAAGTGCAGGGCACGGCCGAAGGCGCGGCCTTCGACCGCAAGGGCATGAACCGCCTGCTCGACCTGGCCGAGGGCGGCATCGCCGACCTGGTCAGGATGCAGAAGGCGGCGCTGGGCTTGTAAACGTTCAAAAAAATCGGGAAATCAAAATTTCACGAGGCCCGTAAGGTGGATAAGCGCAGCGCAATCCGCCATGAGCCGTCGACGGCTCTCATGGCCGATTGCGCTGCGCTTATCGACCCTACGGGCCTGTGACCGGCTAGCGTTTTTTGCGCGGCGGCGGCAGGCCGCGCTCGGTGATCCGAATCAGCTCGGCGAGCCAGTCGCGGTCTTCCCACAAGGCGCCACTGATCAGGAAGCAGGGCTTGGCGCCGGGGTAGGGCGGGGCCTCGACCGGCTCGCCGATGTGCGCCTTGCCGCCCGGCGTGGGCTTGACGAACAACTGGTCGTCGCACACCAGCGCAACCATCTTCTCGCCACTGTACAGGCCGTACTCGCCGAACATCTTTCTGGCCGAGACGGCGCCCGCAGCGCTGGCCTGGTCGACGATGAAGTCGACCGTGCTCTGGGTCGAGGCCATCGTCAGACCACCGACCCGGACTGGACGTTCACAATTGCGGCCTTGGCCATGCAGCTCTCCCCGTGGTTTAGTTGTGGGAATATAGCACGGCGCCGGGCGCGCGCCGAAGCGGTAAAATACGCCCTTTCGCACCGATCCTTGATCCCGCCCATGACCCAACGCCTGATCCTCGCCTCCAACAACGCCGGCAAGCTGAAAGAATTCAGCGGCATCCTCGGGCCGATTGGCTTCACGCTGCACCCGCAGGGCGAGTTCGACGTGCCGGAGGCGGACGAACCGCATGCCACCTTCGTCGAGAACGCGCTCGAGAAGGCGCGCCACGCCGCGCGCCTGACCGGCTTGCCGGCACTGGCCGACGACTCGGGCGTGTGCGCCAACGCGCTCGGCGGCGCGCCCGGCGTGTGGTCGGCGCGCTACGCGGGCGAGCCGAAATCGGACGCGCGCAACAACGAGAAGCTGGTCGCCGACCTGGCCGCCCATGCCGACAAGTCGGCCTACTATTACTGCGTGCTGGTCTACGTGCGCCACGCCGACGACCCGCAGCCGGTGATCGCCGACGCCCGCTGGAACGGCGAGATCAGCGCCATCGCGCGCGGCACCGGCGGCTTCGGCTACGACCCGCATTTCTGGTTGCCCGAACTGGGCAGAAGCGCCGCCGAGTTGTCGGCAGCCGAGAAGAACGCGTTGTCGCACCGCGGCCAGGCCCTGCGCGCGCTGGTCGGGAAGCTCACATGATACCGATCAAGCCGATTGGCGACACGGCGCGCGGCGCGCCGCGCTCGCCGGCAACGAGCGCCCTGCAATACCTGCAGCCGGGCGCGCTGAACCTCGCTGCGTTGCCGCCGCTGGCGCTGTACATCCACTATCCATGGTGCGTGAAGAAGTGCCCGTATTGCGACTTCAACTCGCACGAGGCGCGCGGCGAACTTCCCGAGCAGGCCTACCTGGACGCGCTGCGGCTCGACTTGGAGCAGTCGTTGCCCCTGATCTGGGGCCGCAAGATCTACACCGTGTTCATCGGCGGCGGCACCCCGAGCCTGATGTCGGCCGCCGGCCTGGACCGCCTGATGTCCGATGTACGCACCCTGCTGCCGCTCGACATCGACGCCGAGATCACGATGGAGGCCAATCCCGGCACCTTCGAGGCGGAGAAATTCAAGTCCTTCCGCGCCAGCGGCATCAACCGCCTGTCGATCGGAATCCAGAGCTTCAATCCGAACCACCTGAAGGCGCTGGGACGCATCCACGACGACGGCGAAGCACGCCGCGCGGTCGAGATCGCACACGCCAATTTCGACAACTTCAACCTCGACCTGATGTACGCGCTGCCGTCGCAGACCCTGGCCGAGGCCAGGCAGGACCTCGAGACGGCGCTATCGTTCGCACCGCCGCACTTGTCGCTGTACCACCTGACGATGGAGCCGAACACGCTGTTCGCCAGGTTTCCGCCGGCACTGCCGGACGACGACGCCAGCGCCGACATGCAAGACATGATCGCCAGCGAAATGGCGGCGGCCGGCTACCAGCACTACGAGATATCGGCCTATGCGCAGCCGGGACGCCGGGCGCGCCACAACCTGAACTACTGGGAGTTTGGCGACTACCTTGGCATCGGCGCGGGGGCCCATTCGAAGCTGTCGTTCCCGCACCGGATCTTGCGCCAGGCGCGCTTCAAGCAACCCAGGGCCTATATCGAGGCGGCCCAGGCGGGCAACCCGGTGCAGGAGGAGTACGAGATCGGGCGCGCCGACATGGGCTTCGAGTTCATGCTCAACACCTTGCGCCTGAATGCCGGGTTTGATCCGAACCTGTTCGGCGAGCGCACCGGCATGAGCATCAACGCGATCGAGAAGACACTCAACGAGGCCGAGGCGAAGGGACTGCTGTACCGCGACCACAAGGTGATCCGGCCGACCGAGCTCGGGCAGCGCTTCCTGAACGACCTGCAGCAGATGTTCCTCGGGGAGTAGCGGGCCTGCGTCCGCTCACTGCGGCTCCAGCCACCCGCCGCCGAGCACGCGGTACAAGGTGACCTGGTTCTGCAGCCGCTGCAAATTGGCCTGCACCGCCGCCTGCTGCGCTGCAAACAGCGAGCGCTGCGCGTCGAGCAGGTCGAGGTAGCTGGCCGCGCCACTGCGGTAGCGCAGCCCGGACAGCTGGAAGCGCTCGGCTTCGGCGGCGGCCACCGCGCGCTGGGCGCGCAGCTGCTCGCCGAAGGTCGCCTGCCCGGCCAGCGCGTCAGCCACCTCGCGAAACGCCGTCTGCACCGCCTTCTCGTACTGCGCCACGGCGATCTCGCGCGCGGCCCTGGCGGCATCGAGGTTGGCGTCATTGCGCCCGTAGTCGAACAGCGGCAGCAGCATCTGGGGCGCGAAAGTCCAGCCGAAGGAGCCGCCCTTGAACAAGCCGCTCAACTGGCCGCTGGCGCTGCCCGCGCTGCCGGTCAGCGTGATGCGCGGGAAGAAGGCCGCGCGCGCCGCGCCGATGTTGGCGTTGGCCGCGATCAGGGCCTGCTCGGCGGCGCGCACATCGGGGCGCACCGTGAGCAGCTCGGACGGCAGGCCCGGCGCCAGCTCGGCCAGGGCGCTGTCGGCCAGGGCGCCGCCGGGCGCCGCCGGCAGGCCCTGCCCGACCAGCAAGGTGAGCAGATTGATGTCCTGCGCGCGCTGGCGCTGCTGCTGGGCCAGCACCACGCGCGCGCTGTCGACCAGCGACGCGCCCTGCTGCAGCTCGAGCCGCGACAGCACGCCGTGTTCGTACTTGAGCTCGATCAGCTTGAACGACTCCTCGCGCCCGGTCAGGGTCTGGCGCGTCAGCTCGAGCAGCTCCTCGTCGGCCAGCAGCGCCAGGTAGGCGTTGGCGACCGACGAGATCAGGCTGATCTGGGCCGCCTTGCGCGCCTCCGACGTGGCCAGGTATTGGGCCAGGGCCGCGTCGGACAGGTTTTTCACGCGCCCGAACATATCCAGTTCGAAGCTGCTCACCGCCAGTCCGGCCGAGTAGCTGTTGACGATGGTGTCATTCGCGCCCGGCGCGCGGCTGCCCGAGAAGCCCAGGTTCACGGTTGGCAGCTGGTCGGCGCGGCGCAACTGGAATTGGGCGCGCGCCTGCTCGATGTTCAGTACCGCGACGCGCAAGTCGCGGTTGTTCACAAGCGCCAGTTCGATCAGGCGGCGCAGGCCGGCATCGAGGAAATAGCGTTGCCAGGCGATGCCAGAGGCGGGCTCGCCGAGCCCGGCAGGGTCCGGATAGGCCGGCGCGATCGGCGCGACCGGACGCTGGTAGCTCGGTGCCAGCGCACCGCAGCCGGCCAGCGCCGCGCCCAGGACCAGCGCGATCGAGCGCCTAATCATGTTTTACCTCCGGCGCCGCCGCTTCCTCGTGCGCGTAGCGCTTGCGCTGGCGCTCGCTGCCCTTGAACAGGGTGCGCACCACCACGAAGAACACCGGCACGAACAGCACGCCGAGCGAGGTGGCGCTGAGCATGCCGCCCATCACGCCGCTGCCGATGGCGCGCTGGCTGGCCGAGCCGGCGCCGCCGGCCACCACCAGCGGCAGCACGCCAAGAATGAAGGCGAGCGACGTCATCAGGATGGGCCGGAAGCGCAGGTGGCAGGCGCGGATCGCCGACTCGGTCAGGGAATGGCCCTGCGCCTGCAACTCCTTGGCAAATTCGATGATCAACACCGCGTTCTTGGCGCCCAGGCCGATGATGGTGATCAAGCCGACCTTGAAATACACGTCGTTGGGCAGGCCGCGCAGGTTGGCCGCGAGCAGGGCACCGAGCACGCCGAACGGCACCACCAGCAGCACCGACATCGGAATCGACCAGCTCTCGTACAAGGCGGCCAGCGCCAGGAACACGGCCAGCAGCGAGAAGCCGATCAGCACGAACACGGTCGAGCCGGACAGGATCTCCTCGCGCGACTGGCCGGTCCACTCGAAGGCGAAGCCGGGCGGCAGCTGCGCCGCCAGGCGCTCCATCTCGGCCAGCGCCTGGCCGGTGCTGTGGTCCGGCGCGGCGTCGCCCGACAGTCGCATGGTCGAGTAGCCGTTGTAGCGCACCGTCTGCATCGGTCCGGTGATCCAGCGCGTGCTGGCGAAGGCCGACAAGGGCACCGGCTGGCCGCGCACGTTGAGCGCGTTCAGGCGCAGCAAGTCGTCCGGCTGCATGCGCGCCTTGGCGTCGGCCTGCACCACCACCCGCTGCAGGCGGCCCGCATTGGGGAAGTCGTTGATGTAGGCCGAGCCGAGCGAGGTCGAGATGGCGGCGTTGATGGCGTCGAAGTTCACGCCCAGCGCGTTGGCCTTGTCGCGGTCGATGTCGAGCTGGAGCTGGGGCGCGTCTTCCAGGCCCTCCGGCCGCACGCCCGACAGCACCGGGCTGGCCGCGGCCAGGCCGATGAGCTGGTTGCGCGCCGCCAGCAGGGCGGCGCGGCCGTTGTCGCCCCGGTCCTGCAGGCGAAACAGGAAGCCGGTGCCGCGTCCCAGTTCGGGAATCGGCGGCGGGCTGACGGCGAACACGGAGACGTCGCGGATGCTCGACAGGCTGGCCGTGATGCGGTTGGCCACGTCCTGGGCGCCGTGCCCGGCGCCGCGCTCTTTCCAGTCCTTCAGGGGAATGAAGCCGAGCGCCGCGTTCTGGCCCTGGCCCGAGAAGCTGAAGCCGACCACGCCGACCATGCTGGCCACTTCGGGCTGCTTGAGGATGTATTGCTCGGCCGTGATCAGGGCCTTCGAGGTGCGCTCGAGTGTCGCACCCGGGGGCAGCTGGAAGTTGGCGATGATGTAGCCCTGGTCCTCGTTGGGCAGGAACGAGGTCGGCATGCGCATGAAGATCAGCGCCACCACGCCGATCACCAGCGCGAACACGGCCATCGCGCGTCCCGTGTGGCGCAGGATGCGCGCCACGAAGCTCTCGTAATCCTTGGCGGTGCGCGAAAAGCCCCGGTTGAACCAGCCGAAAAAGCCGCCCTTGGCGTGGTGGTGGCCCGCCTCGACCGGCAGCAGGAGGTGGGCGCACAGGGCCGGCGTGAGCGAGAGCGCCATGAAGGCCGAGAACAGGATCGAGGACACCATCACGGCCGAGAACTGGCGGTAGATGTTGCCAACCGCGCCGGCGAAGAACGCCAGCGGCACGAACACCGACACCAGCACCACCGTCACGCCGATTATGGCGCCGGAGATCTGGCCCATCGCCTTGCGTGTCGCCTCGAGCGGCGCCAGGCCTTCCTCGCTCATGATGCGCTCGACGTTTTCGACCACCACGATGGCGTCGTCGACGACGATGCCGATCACCAGCACCATGCCGAACATGGTGAGCACGTTGATCGAAAAGCCCAGCGCGAGCAGGGTGGCCAGGGAGCCGAGCAGGGCGACCGGCACCACGATGGTGGGGATGATGGTGTAGCGGAAATTCTGCAGGAACAGGTACATCACCAGGAACACCAGCAGCACCGCCTCGACCAGCGTCTCGACCACCTGGCGGATCGAGATGTCGATGAAGGCCGAACTGTCGAACGGGATCGCCCATTTCATCCCCGGCGGGAAGTAGCGCGACAGCTCCTGCATGCGCTTGCGCACCAGGCGCGCCGTCTCGAGCGCGTTGCCCGACGGCGCGAGCTGGATCCCGATCCCGGTCGAGGGCTTGCCGTTCAGGCGCGCCGAGGTGGCGTAGTTCTGGCCGCCGATTTCGATGCGCGCGACGTCCCTGAGGCGCACCGTCGAGCCGTCCGGGTTGGCGCGCAGGATCACGTCGCCGAACTGCTCGACGGTGCTCAGCTGGCCCGTCAGCACCACGGTGGCGGTGATGGTCTGCCCGGCCTGCAGCGGCAGGTCGCCAATGGTACCGGACGACACTTGCGCGTTCTGCGAGCGGATCGCGCCGTTGACGTCGTTCGCCGACAGGCTGTAGCCGACCAGCTTTGCCGGATCGATCCAGATCCGCATCGCCTTCTCGGTGCCGAACAACTGGGCCTGTCCGACGCCGGTGATGCGCTGGATCTCGGGCAGCACCGTGCGCGAGGCATAGTCGCCCAGCGCTATCGGATTCCAGTTCGGGTCGTCCGAGGACAGGATGGTAAACATCAGGAAGTTGGCGCGCGCCTTGTCGACCCGGACCCCCTGCTGGATCACCGATTGCGGCAGGCGCGGGGTGGCGCGTCCCAGGCGGTTCTGCACGTCCACCTGGGCCAGGTCGGGATTGGTGCCGGTCTCGTAGGAAATGGTGATGGTGCCGGTGCCGTTGGCCTGGCTGAGCGACTCCATGTAGATCATGCCGGGCGAGCCGTTCATTTCGCGCTCGATGACGCTGATGACGGCGTCTTCCAGGGTCTGGGCCGAGGCACCCGGATAGGCCACGGTGACAACGATCGACGGCGGCGCCACCGGCGGGTATTGCGCCACCGGCAATTGGGAGATGGCGACCGCGCCGAGCACCATGATGAACAGCGCGATCACCCACGCGAAAATGGGGCGTTCGATGAAGAAAGGGGCCATGGCGCAGCCCCTAGTGCGTCGCCACGGGCGCGGGCTGCGCCGTCCACGGCACCGGCTTGACCGGGGCGCCCGGCGCCATCATCTTCTGGAAGCCGTCGACGATCACCTGTTCGCCCGCTTTCAGGCCGTCCATCACGATCCAGTTGCTGCCCTGTTGGGCGCCGATCCTGACCGGACGCGGCGCCGGCTTGCCGTCGGCGCCGACCACGATCACGCTGTCGCCCTGGCTGGCGCGCGTGACGGCCTGCTGCGGCACCAGGATCGCGCTGGGCAGTTCGGCCTGCGCCAGGCGCACCCGCACGTACTGGCCCGGCAGCAGGGCGCCATCCGGGTTTTCCACCTCGGCACGCAGCGCCACCTGGCCCGAGCTCGGGTCCACCGAGAGGTCGGAGAACAGCAGCTTGCCCTTGCGCGCCAGTTCGGAGCCGTCGTCGAGCAGCACCGCGACGGGCAGCGCGCGCTCGCCGCGCAGCTTGGCCCCGACCGCTTTGCGCAGGTGTTGCAATTGGTTGGCCGACTGCGTGATGTTCAGGTAGACACTGGCCGTTTGCTGCACCAGCGCCAGCGGGGTCGCCTCGGCCGCGCTCACCAGGGCGCCCTCGGTGACGAGCGCGCGGCCGATGCGCCCATCGATCGGCGCGCTCACGTTGGCGTAGCCGACGTTGATCTGGGCGATCTGCACGGCCGCCCTGGCGGCGCCGACATCGGCCTCGGCCTGCCTGTGGGTGGCCACCACGGCCACGTAGTCCTGCTTGCTGACGGCGTTGGCCTCGACCAGCGGCTTGTAGCGCTCGGCCTGGGCTGCCGCCTGGGTCAGGTTGGCCTGGGCCTTGCCCAGTGCGGCCTGGGCGCTGGCCAGCGCCGCCTGGTAGGGGGCCGGGTCGATCAGGAACAGCGGCTGGCCGGCCCTGACTTCGCTGCCTTCGGTAAACAGGCGCTTGAGCACCACGCCGTTCACGCGCGCGCGCACCTGCGCCACGCGCAGCGGTTCGACGCGCGCCGGCAATTCGGTCTGCAAGGCGACGGCTTCGAACTTGGTGGTGATCACGCCCACTTCAGGCGGCGGGCGGCTGGCGCCGGCGGGCGGCGTGGCGTCTTTGGCGCCGCAGGCGGCAAGCGCCAGTGAAATCAGAGCGAGGGCGGAAGCATGGCGCATTGCGGATGTCGGCGTTGTTGTCGAGTTGCCAAACATACTATCACGGGTGATTGCAGAGTGTTTCAGGCAAGTGGCAAGCGCGCGGCGCTCCCGACATCCAGGGTGCGCCTGGTGGAAGGCGCTACGCTTTTCCACCTTACGGTACGCAACAACGGGGCTCGTTCGGGCGCCGCCTGGAACGGCTTAACGCATGCCGGTAATGATCTGCTTGAGCTTGCCCGAATCGGCGCAGAAGGCGCGGATGCCCTCAGCCAGCTTTTCGGTCGCCATCGCGTCCTCGTTCATCATGAAGCGGAACGTTTTCTCATCCATGGCAATCTTGTCGATGCTCGCCGCGCTAGCGTTGGCCACCAGCTTGCGCTCGAGCGGCGCGTCGCTGTCGGCCAGCTTTTGCAGCAGGTCCGGGCTGATGGTGAGCAAATCGCAGCCGGCCAGCTCCAGGATCTGCGAGGTGTTGCGAAAGCTCGCGCCCATCACCTCGGTGTCGTAGCCGAATTTGCGGTAATAGTTATAGATGCGCTTGACCGACTGCACGCCCGGGTCTTCGGCACCGGCAAAATCGTCCCCGGTCTGCTTCTTGTACCAGTCGTAGATGCGGCCGACGAACGGCGAGATGAGCTGGGCGCCGGCTTCTGCGCAGGCGATCGCCTGCGGCAGCGCGAACAGCAGCGTCATGTTGCAGCGGATGCCTTCGCGCTGCAGCACTTCGGCCGCGCGGATACCTTCCCAGGTCGAGGCGATCTTGATGAGCACGCGCTCGCGGCCGGCGCCGGCGTCTTCATACAGTGCGATCAGTTCGCGGCCCTTGGCCACGGTCGCCTCGGTGTCGAACGACAGGCGCGCGTCGATCTCGGTGGAGACGCGGCCGGGAATGATCTTGAGGATTTCCATGCCGAAGGCGATCAGCACGCGGTCGATCACGTCGCCGGTCGACAGCGCGGGATTGTCACGCACCGCCTTTTCCAGCAGCGGCTTGTACTCGGCCTTTTGCACGGCCTTGAGGATCAGCGAAGGATTGGTGGTGGCGTCGCGCGGGGTGTACTGCTTGATCGACTGGAAGTCGCCCGTGTCGGCGACGACCTTGGTGAATTGCTTGAGTTGTTCGAGTTGATTCATGGCCAGTTTCGGTGGTGGGGACGGACCCATTATTGTACCGAATACAAGGCCGCGATTGACGCGCAGTCTCACATAAAATCGGTCGCCGCAACAAACGCGGCGACCAGCGCCTCCAGTCCCCGCTTGTCTTCCTCGTTAAAGCGCGCCAGCAGCGGGCTGTCGATGTCGAATACGCCGCGTACCTTTCCGCCTTCGATGACCGGGATAACGATTTCCGAATTGGACGCCGAATCGCACGCGATGTGTCCGGGGAAAGCGTGTACGTCCTCGACCAGGATGGTGCGCCGTTCGGCGGCCGAGGTGCCGCACACGCCGCGCCCGAACGGGATGCGCGCGCAGGCGACCTTGCCCTGGAAGGGGCCGACCAGAAGTTCCTCGCCGGCGCCGTTTTTCGCCGCGCGCGTGAGGTAGAAGCCGGCCCAGTTCAAGCCGCTGATGGTGTCGTAGACGAAGGCGGAGAACTGGGCGGCGTTGGCCGTCAGGTCGCGTTCGCCGTCGAGGATGGCGGCAACCTGGCGTGCCAGCAGGGCGTAATCGGGTATATCGGTCGCTTCGGGCGTGATGTGCATGGCGTGGGGACGGTAATGGATCGTCCCGCCATTCTAGCCGATGAAGGAATCGAACTGCATGTCAAACTCCTGCAGCGCCTTCTGGGCGTTCTGCATTTTTTTGCGAAATTCGGGGCCGCGCTGCAGTGCCAGCCCGACCGCCAGCACGTCGATCACCACCAGGTAGGCCAGGCGCGCCGAGATCGGCGTGTAGGGATCGATGTTAAACACCAGGTCGATCGGGATCAGCACATTGGCCATGTCGGCCAGCGGCGTGCCCGATGGCGCCAGCACGATCACGTCGGCGCCGCCGCGGCGCGCCAGCTTGGCCGAGCGCACCAGGGCCGAGTTGTTGCCGCGCTGGGAGATGGCCACCACCGCGTCGCCCGCATGCAGCAGCGAAGCGGCGATGCTGTGGATCGCCGGGTCGGCGTAGGCCACCGTCGGCACGCCGGAGCGGAAGAATTTGTGCTGGGCGTCGGTGGCCACGATGCCGGACGTGCCCTGGCCGTAGAACTCGATCTTGTTGGCGCGCGAGAGAATGTCGAGCGCGCGCTGGATCGCCTCCGGATTGAGGTTGTTGCGCAGGTCGAGCAGGGTGTTGATCGAGCGGCTGCAGATCTTGTTGACCAGGTCCGAGGCCAGGTCGTCCTGGGCCGGCTGCTCGTTGGCGCCGGGCAGGGCCAGCGCCAGGCCTTGCGCCAGCTTGAGCTTGAATTCATGCCAGCCGTCGTAGCCCAGGGTGCGGCAAAAGCGCACCACGGTCGGTTCGGACACCTGGGCGAGCTTGGCCAGCGCGGTGATGTTCTGGCTGACCGTGGCCGAGGGCTGTTCAAGCACCGCCAGCGCGACTTTCCGCTCCGATTTCGAGAGCGAGTCGAGCTGGGTGCGGATCGAGTCGAGTAGCATCAGTCTTCCGGTAGCGATTCTTCGCGCCATTGCAGGCCATCGCGGCCGATCAGGGCGGAGGCGGCCGCCGGTCCCCAGGTGCCGGAACTGTACGGTACCGGCGCGCTCTCGTCCTGCTCCCAGTGGTTCAGGATCGGTTCGACCCATTCCCATGCCGCTTCGAGCTCGTCGCCGCGCATGAACAGGGTCAGCTGGCCGCGCAGCACGTCGAGCAGCAAGCGCTCGTAGGCGTCCATGCGCGGGGTCTTGAACGATTCGCGGAAATCGAGTTCGAGCTCGGCCTGCTTCAGGCGCATGCTGTCGCCCGGCGTCTTGGCCATCAGGTTCAGCGACAGGCCTTCGTCCGGCTGCAGGCGGATCACCAGGCTGTTGGGCTGGAAGCTGCTGGTGGGTTGGTTGAAGATCGAATGGGGAATCTGCTTGAAGCGCACCACGATCTCGGCCAGGCCGTCGGCCATGCGTTTGCCGGTGCGCAGGTAGAACGGCACGCCGGCCCAGCGCCAGGTGTCGATTTCGGCCTTGATCGCCACGAACGTCTCGGTGCGTGAATGCTCGGGCGCGTCCGGCTCGTCGCGGTAGCTCGGCACTGCCTTGCCGTCGACATGGCCTGCGCGGTACTGGCCGCGCACGATATTTTGCGACAGCGTGGTCGGCGTGAAGCGCTTGAGCGAACGCAGCACCTGCAGTTTCTCGTCGCGCACGGCGTCCGAGGCGATCGAGGTGGGCGGCTCCATGGCGACGATGCACAGCAGCTGCAGCAGGTGGTTCTGCAGCATGTCGCGCAGTGCGCCGGAGGTGTCGTAATAGCCCATGCGATTGCCCACGCCGAGTTTTTCGGCAATCGTGATCTGGACGTCGGAGATCCATTCGCGGCGCCACAGCGGCTCGAACAGGATGTTCCCGAAGCGCAGCGCAAGCAGGTTTTGCACCGTCTCCTTGCCCAGGTAATGGTCGATCCGGTAGATCTGCGATTCGGCGAACACCTTGCCCACTTCGGCGTTGATCTGGCGCGCGGAGGCCAGGTCGCGTCCGAGCGGTTTTTCGAGCACTACGCGCGAATTGGTGGTGGCCAGGCCGCTGGCGGCGAGGTTGTCGCAAATCTGCGCGAACAGGTGCGGCGGGGTGGCCAGGTAGTAGACCCGGGTCAGCGCCAGGTCGGTGCGCATCGCCTCGACCAGCGGAGCATAGGTGGCCGCGTCGGTGGCGTTGAGCGAGACGTAGACGATGCGCTTGGCAAAGCGCGCCCAGTGCTGCTCGACCGGCGCCTTGATGTGCGGCTTGGAGGTACTGATGACGGTCTCGAGAAACTCTTCCTGCGACCACTCGTGGCGCCCGACGCAGATGATGCGCGCGCCGGCCGGCAAATCGTTGGCGACGTCGCGCGCGTACATCGCGGGCAACAGCTTGCGCATCGCCAGGTCGCCGCTGCCACCGAAAAGAACCAGGTCAAAATCCGTAAGTGCCATAATGTGTGATCGCGAAAAAAAGGGGCTGGATGGAGTATTGCAATGATACTGCTCGGCCGGCGCGCGCAGGCGCCAGCGTTTATGTAAATTTACTACATAGAAATGGCGTTTGCAAGTAATTTTACTACTTAATTGACATCCCAGTCCGTGACGACTGCGCCAGAACGCCACACCCGGGCTGTTCCAATTTGACACGCATGCGCCCCGCCATTCTCGCGCACGCGGGGATCCATGCCGCGCCTGGCCTTGGCACGGCGTTTGCGGTACCGACGAAAAGACTCGGAGACCGCATGTACCAGAATAAAACGCCATGGCTCGCGCTGGCGCTGCTGCTCGCTTGCGCGCGCGCTGCCCATGCCGGCCCCGGCGCCTTGATACCTGTGGTCGAGATCATCACCGCCGCGCCGCTGGCCGGCGGCCTGGTTTTGCGCAGCGAGATCGCCGCCGCCGTGCAGCATGCCGATGCCGATGACATCGCCCACAGTGGCGCGCTCGAACTGGGCGAGTTCATGAACCGCCGTCTGGCCGGGGTGCACGTCAACGAAACGCAGGGCAATCCCTTCCAGATGGACGTCAACTACCGCGGCTTCACGGCCTCGCCGCTGCTCGGCGCGCAGCAGGGACTGTCGGTGTTCGTCGACGGCATGCGCATGAACCAGCCCTTCGGCGACGTCGTCAGCTGGGACCTGGTGCCGCGTGCGGCGATTGCGTCGATGACGCTGATGGCCGGATCGAACCCCCTGTTTGGCCTGAACACGCTGGGCGGCGCGCTGGCCGTGCAAACCAAGGACGGGCGCAGCAATCCTGGCACCAGCTTGCAGGCGAGCGGGGGCAGCTTTGGCCGGCGCGCGCTGGAGTTCGAGCGGGGCGGCGCGAACGAGGCGGGGCTGGCCTGGTACCTGACCGGGAACGAGTTTCGAGAAGGTGGCTGGCGCGATGATTCGCCGTCGGCGGTGCGCCAGCTGTTCGGCAAACTGGGTTGGCGCGATGCACGCAGCGCGATCGACCTGAGCGTGTCCGGCGCGGCCAACCGGCTCAGCGGCAACGGTTTGCAGGAGCAGGGCCTGCTCGCGCGCGACCGCGCCAGCGTCTACAGCCGCCCGGACCAGACGCAAAACCGCGCCTTGATGCTGAACCTGGTGGCGCGCCACGACGGCTGGTCGGGCAACGCCTACTTTCGCACCATCCACGGCGCCACCCTGAACGGCGACGTCAACGACGATGCGCTGGACCAGGCGCTGTACCAGCCGGGCGCGGCGGAGCAGGCGGCGCTGGCCAAGGCCGGCTACAGCGGCTTTCCGGCCAGCGGCGCGACGGCGGCGAACACTCCGTTTCCAAGCTGGCGCTGCATCGCGCAAGCCTTGCTGGGGGACGAACCGGCCGAAAAATGCAATGCCTTGCTGAACCGGACCAGCACCGGGCAGCGCAACTTTGGCTTGTCGGCCCAGCTGGCAGTGAGCGGCACGCTGGCGGGGCGGCGCAACCAGCTGCTGGCCGGCGCCGCCTACGACGCCAGCCGCATCGATTTTTCCCAGTCCTCGCAGCTCGGTTACCTCAATGCGCAGCATGGCATCAGCACGGTCGACGTGTTCGGCGACGGCAGCAGCAGCGTCGATGGCGCGCCGTTCGACACGCGGGTGGCGCTCAGCGGGCGCATCCACACCTGGAGCGTGTATGCCAGCGACATGGCAACGCTGGCCGAGCATCTGCAACTGACGCTGTCGGGCCGCTACAACGCCACCAGCGTGCGCAATCGCGACTGGTTGCATGCCGATGGCGACAGCCGTTCGCTGAGCAGCGACCAGCGTTTCGCACGCCTGAACCCGGCGCTGGGACTGACCTTCAACCCATCGCGCCTGCTCAATCTGTACGCCGGCTTGAGCGAGAGCAGCCGCGCGCCCAGCGCGATCGAGCTCGGTTGCGCCAATCCCGAGCAGCCGTGCAAGCTGCCCAACGCGATGGCCGGTGATCCGCCGCTCAGGCAAGTGGTCACCCGCAGCGCCGAGGCGGGCGTGCGCGGCGACGCCGGTTCGGTGCTGCATTGGAGCGCCGGCGCGTTCAGTGCGCGCAACCGCGATGACATCCTGTTCGTGGCCGACAACCAGGCCGGCTTCGGCTACTTCAAGAATGCGGGGGCGACCCGGCGGCGCGGCCTGGAGCTGGGGCTCGGTGGCAAGCGCGACGCGCTGGAATGGGGCGCCAACCTGACCATGCTCGACGCCACCTACCAGAGCGCGGAGCTGGTCAACGGCAGCGCCAACAGCAGCAACGAGGACGGCACGATCGCCATCCATCCGGGCGACCGGATACCGCTGGTGCCGCGCCGCCTGCTCAAATTGTTTGCCGATTATGCCGCCACGCCAGCGTTGACGCTCAGCGGGGGCGTGCAGGCCGTGTCCGGTGCGACCGCGCGCGGCAACGACAATGGCGGCCACCAGGCGGACGGAACGTTTTACCTGGGGCCGGGGCGCAGCGCCGGCTACGTGGTGGCCAACTTTGGCGCCGCGTATGCACTGTCGGCGCGCTGGCACTTGAGCGCCCAGCTGAGCAACGCGTTCGACACGCGCTACAGCAGCGCGGGGCAGCTCGGTGCGACCGCCTTCGACGCCGCCGGCAACTTCGTCGCCCGGCCGTTCGGCGGTTCGGCCGCGGCCGGCTATCGCCTGCGTTCATCGACCTTCCTGGCACCGGGGGCGCCGCGCCAGATCACGTTCGCGCTGCGCTACAACTGGCTTTAAGCTTACCACTTCCGAATCAATCGAATTCTTTGCGCACGCTATGAAAGGATTCGATTCATCACCGCTGGT
This sequence comes from Pseudomonadota bacterium, assembly GCA_040390195.1. GTDB lineage: Bacteria > Pseudomonadota > Gammaproteobacteria > Burkholderiales > Burkholderiaceae_D > Telluria_A. Next base: position 17,610 of record JAZJYV010000118.1, read on the forward strand.
CCGGAAAGATCAAAAGTCCAGCAGGTCGCCCAGGTCGGGCAAGATATCGGGCGCATCGGAACTATCCGCAGGGGCGTCGACAATGGGCATGGGCGCACCACAAAATTCGCACAGCGGCAAATTGGCGGCAAGCGCATCCTGGTGGCATCGGGGGCAGCATGGAAGGTTCATGGCAGGGGCCTGAAACGGACGACGTTGCGCGCTTTCGCGCGTTGGGCTTCGATCGCGCGGTCGCGCGGATCGGCGTTGGTGACCAGCGATCCTATCAGCCTGGCGGCGGCCTGGGCGACGTCGTCGATGGCTTGCTCGAACGCGGCCTGGTTGAGCTTCGAGGGGCTGTTAAAGCCGCTCAGCTTGCGCACGAACTGCAGCGAGGCGGCGCGAATTTCGTCCTCGGTCGCGGGCGGCTCGAAGTTGAACAATGTCTTGATATTGCGGCACATCGCTTGCTCCGGTCCCAAATATCCAATACTAGCATCCCGGTCTTGCACCGATAAATAATCGCGATGAGTTTGAGCGGATTCAATTTCTCCCAATTGTGCAGCCCGGTTGGCGCTACCCCATGCGTTAGTGTTGGACCGTGACAGCACGTCGCCTGTCACCTGGTCCACTAACGTTATTTAAAGGAGATTTTCATGAAGAAGTTTTTAGCAATGGTGCTGGCAGCAAGCGCATTCTGGTCCCTGTCCGTGACTGCGGCGCCGGTGAAAATGACGAGTGCGGCACTCGACAAGGTGACCGGCGGATGTGAGACTCCCACCGGAAACAATGGCTGGGGCAACGGTGCCGACGGCACCAATGCCGGCAGCGGTTCCGGTCTGACTGCCGACTCCAAGCTTGCCGGCACCAACCTGACCGACGCCACCAAGGTCAACACCAACCCGACCACGTCGACCGGTCGCTGATTCCAGAGCAGGACAAATTGGGCGAGCATGCCGTCGCCCTTTTCTTGCCACAGACATCATGCGAACACCTTGCCTGATCTTTTATACGCTCTGCTCGATGCTGCTGGCGCGCTCCGCCCTGGCCGAGCGACCGGTTCGGTCCCTGCTTGAGACGCGCCAGGAAAACGTGATCATCCAGCGCTGGGACAACAGCTGCGCCGCGGCCGTGATGGCCACCATCCTGACCTACGACATGGCCTTTCCCGTGACGGAAGAGCAGGTCGCGCGGGCCATGCTGCAAGAGAACGATGAGCTGCGCGTCAGGCACCGTGGTGGATTCTCGCTGCTCGACATGAAACGCTATGCCAGGCAGGTCGGGTTTGACGGCAATGGTTATTCAGGCATGACGCTGGCCGACCTGGCCGCGCTGGTGCCGGCGATCGTGCCGATCCGGGTGCGCGGCTACGATCACTTCGTCGTGGTGCGACAGGTCAACGCGAAGGAAGTGCAGATTGCCGATCCCGGCTTCGGCAATTACAAAGTGAAGGCGCCGCGATTTGCCGCCAACTGGGCTGGTATCGGTTTTCAGGTGGAGCGACGATTGGGAGTGGAAAAAAATGAAGATGCATGTCGGCTTGGGGATGTGTGCGCTGTTCGTGTCCGCGGCGTCGATGGGACAGAGTGTGGAGCAGTTGCAGCGCCAGCTTGCGGAGAAGGACGCGGAGAACCAGCAACTTCGCCAGCGAATCGAGGTCCTTGAACGCGAAATCACGCCTAGTCGAATCGAACAGGCCCGGCGCGCGCCTGACGCCCGCGATCCGAACGAAGACGAGAGCAATCGGGCGCTGGAACGCGCCCTGGTGCGTGAAGGCGGGCTGCTGCTCGCTTCCGGCACGCGTGAACTGGAGCCGAATGCGGCCTATTCCTACCGCGATAACAAGCTTGCGCAAACGCGACGGCATTCGTTTGGTCCCGCGCTTGCCGTGCGCTTTGGCCTGCCATGGCGATTGCAAATTGAAGCGAGCATTCCCTACGTGTTCGAGCGGCGGCGTGACGGCGCGGCGTCGAGCAACTCCGACGGCAGTGGCGACCTGGCGGTCAGCCTGTCGCATCAACTGTTCAACGAGCGCCCGTTCGTGCCGGCGTTGATCGGCGCGCTCCAATACCAGGCTGCGACGGGCAAGAATACGGTCTTCGACAATGCCAGCCCGGTGGCCCACGGCAGCGGCTTCAATGCGATCCAGGCTTCGGTGACAGCGCTCAAGCGGATCGACCCGCTGGTCATTTTCGGAAATTACAGCTTCACCCACACGCTCGCCGAGACCAGGAACGGCAGCAAGATCGATCCGGGCAACAGCCAGACCGTGCGCTTCGGCAGCGCGCTGGCAACCGGGCCGGACACCTCCCTGCGCGCGGCATTGAGCGTGACCTTGTTCGACAAAACGACGCTGGACGGACGAATACTTTCCGGGACCAGCGATGCGCTGGGGATGCTGGAGCTGGGCGGCTCGGCCGTCCTGAACGCGTCGACGGCGATTGACGTCATGGTCGGCATCGGCTTGACCAGCAATGCGCCGGATTTTCGCATTCTTGTCGCGGTGCCGATTCGATTCTGACACGGCTGTCACATCTGATTACAAAAACACAAGATGACAGTTCTGTAATTCTGTATATTGGCGGTCGGATCGATGTCATTACACACGCATCGCTTCCTTCCCATTTAACTGAATTGACAGGATCGAGATGAAAACCACTGCTTTGATCGCCTTGCTGCTCGTCGGCCCGGCATCCGCCAACGGGCTCGACGACCTGAGGGCGGCGCTGGCGCCACTGCAAGGCCAGGGCGCGCTGCACGGCATCTACGAGGCCAGGGAGTCGCGTACGGAGCTCGACGCCAAGCCGGCCAAGGCGCCCGAGACGGTCAGCGCATCGGCGCAGGTCGACGAGGATGCAAACGGCTTCCAGATCCGCTGGGACCGCGCGCTGCTCAAACGGGCCGCCGAGGAATCGAATCCGGCCAAGGGGGTGAAGAAGAACGAGAACCTGACGCAGCTGATCGGCAGCAGCAGCGCAACCCGGGTGGCAAATGCCCTGAACTATGCGCCGCAACTGCTCAAATTCCTCGCCAATGGCCAGCTCAAGTCCGAGCGCGCCGACACCTGGCAGGGCAAGCCGGCGCGCCTGATCGAGGTGCAGATCGTGCCGCAGGAAGAGGACAACGACAAGGTCAAGGTCAAGGTCAAGGACAACACGCACCTGGCCAACATCTGGTTGTCGGCGGACGGCGTGCCGCTGGCGGCGAACGTAAGCCACAGCATCAAGGCCAGCTTCATGATCTTCCTGTCGTTCGAGAAGACCAGCAAGGAAGAAATGAACTTTGCAGTCGTGGCCAACCGGCTGGTGGTGCTCAAGCGCGAAGAGCATGGCAAGCAAAAGGCGCCCGGCACGGACAGCGAATTCAAGAACAGCTACACCTTCTCGCCCAAAGCCTGACATAGGGGGCTGACCCCTGAGCTACGGCCCGTAGGCGTGCTCGACGCGGCCGGCCAGCAACCGTTGCATGGCAAGCAAAATGACTTGGGGGTCAGACCCCGGTTTTTCTTTTCGGGGGTCTGACCCCAATCCACCCAAGTTAGCGGTAAATGTGCAGATTAGTAATTTATTTTCAAT
>JAZJYV010000119.1:0-36526 GCA_040390195.1 Pseudomonadota bacterium
CTCAGCGTAATCCACGTTGCTTGAGGCTGGTAGGTCAATACATTATGTCTACGAACCTGTGAATATGTCGACTTCTCGATAATTTCGTCATTCCCGCGCAGGCGGGAATCCCTGCACTGCAAGAATTCCCGCCATACGCCACCCGACGACCACGAGTCGCATCGAGGACTTTACTTGCCGGTAGACGCCAGCAGCATGTCGTTCAGGCGCTTGACGAAGGTGGCCGGGTCGCTCAGCGAACCGCCTTCGGCCAGCAGCGCCTGGTCGAACAGGATGTGCGCCCAGTCGGTGAACTGGCTGCTCTCGGCGCTTTCGTATTTCAGGCGCGTCACCAGCGGATGGTTCGGATTGATCTCGAGGATCGGCTTGGATTCCGGCGCGTTCTGGCCCGCTGCCTTCAACATGCGCAGCAGGTTACCCGACAGTTCGTTCTCGTCGGCCACCAGGCAGGCCGGCGAATCGGTCAGGCGGAACGTGACGCGCACGTCCTTGGCCTTCTCGCCCAGCGCCGCCTTCATGCGCTCAACCAGCTCCTTGTACGAGGTCTCGGTCTCCTCGTGCTCCTTTTTCTCGGCTTCATCTTCGAGCTTGCCCAGATCGAGGCCGCCCTTGGCCACCGACACCAGCTCCTTGCCTTCGAAATCGTTCAGGAACGACAGCATCCACTCGTCCACGCGGTCGGTCATGAGCAGCACTTCGACGCCCTTCTTGCGGAAGATCTCGAGATGCGGGCTGTTCCTGGCAGCCGTGTAGTTGTCGCCGGCGACGTAGTACACCTTCTCCTGGCCTTCCTTCATGCGCGCGATATACTCGGCCAGCGAGGTGTTCTGGTCGGCGTTGTCGTTGGCGGTCGAGGCGAAGCGCAGCAGCTTGGCGATGCGGTCCTTGTTGCCCGCGTCTTCGCCGATGCCCTCTTTCAGCACCTGGCCGAACTCCTTCCAGAACGTGGTGTACTTGTCCTTTTTCTCCTGCTCGTCGGCGTTGGCCAGTTCCTCGAGCATGCCCAGCACGCGTTTGGTCGAGCCTTCGCGGATCACCTTCACGTCGCGCGATTCCTGCAAGATCTCGCGCGAGACGTTCAGCGGCAGGTCGTTCGAGTCGATCACGCCCTTGATGAAGCGCAGGTAGGCCGGCATCAGTTGCTCGGCGTCGTCCATGATGAAGACGCGCTTGACGTACAGCTTGATGCCGCCGCGCTTGTTGCGGTCCCACAGGTCGAATGGCGCGTGGCTCGGCACGTACAGCAGCTGGGTGTATTCGCTGCGGCCCTCGACCCGGTTGTGGGTATGCGTCAGCGGCGCCTGGAAGTCGTGCGAGACGTGCTTGTAGAATTCGTCGTACTGCTCGTCGCTGATGTCGGCCTTGTTGCGGGCCCACAGGGCGCTGGCCTGGTTGACCGTTTCGAACTCGTCCTTGAGCACGGTTTCGTTTTTCTCGGAATCCCACTCGTCCTTTTGCATCAGGATCGGCAGCGAGATGTGGTCCGAGTACTTGCGGATGATCGATTTGATCTTCCAGCTTGACAGCAGCTCGTCCTCGCCTTCGCGCAGGTGCAGGATCACGTCGGTGCCGCGGCCGGTCTTCTCGATCGCCTCGACCGAGTAGTCGCCCTCGCCTGCCGACTCCCAGCGCACGCCCTGGGACACGTCGGCGCCGGCACGGCGCGTCTCGACGGTGATCTTGTCGGCCACGATGAAGCCCGAGTAGAAGCCTACGCCGAACTGGCCGATCAGGGCCGCGTCGGCCTGCTGGTCGCCGGACAGCTTGCCGAAGAACTCCTTGGTTCCCGACTTGGCGATGGTGCCCAGGTGCGAGATGACCTCGTCGCGGCTCATGCCGATGCCGTTGTCGGAGATGGTGATGGTGCGCGATGCCTTGTCGAAGGCCACGCGGATCTTCAATTCATGGTCATTGCCATACAAGGCGTCGTGGTTGATCGCCTCGAAGCGCAACTTGTCGGACGCGTCGGAGGCGTTCGAGATCAGCTCGCGCAGGAAAATCTCCTTGTTCGAATACAGGGAGTGGATCATCAATTGCAGCAGCTGCTTTACTTCAGCTTGAAAGCCAAGGGTTTCTTTTTCGGCGTGAGCCATGTTGTACCTCGTATGAGACAGTTGAACGGATTGTGGCAAGGTGGGGATTATAAAGGCGATTTCAAGAGCGGCGCCGCATCGAGTTCGCGGGCCAGGAATTCCCACACGCCTGGCTCCTGCATGGCCGCCACGTTCAGGCGCATGCGGCTCGAGGGCAGCTGGCTGGGCGAAAACAGGCTGCCCGGGGCCAGCAACACGCCCTCGGCCATGGCCCGCTCGGTCAGCAGGTTGGTGTCGCGCCCGGCGTCGACCCAGACGAACATGCCCGCCGGGGGCGCCAGGTCGACCTTGAGACCGACCCGCTCCATCCGGCGCACCGCCTTGGCACGCACGCCGTCCAGACGCGAACGGATGCGCTCGATGTGCTTGCGGTACAGGCCTTCCGAGAGGATCTTGTAGACCACCCGCTCGCCGATATCGCTGGTGGTCAATGTGGCCAGCATCTTGCGGTCGGCCAGGCGCTGGGCCCACTCGGGCGAGGTGGCGATGAAGCCGACCCTCAGGTTGGCCGACAGCGACTTGGAGAAGCCGCCCAGGTAGATCACCCGCTGCAGCTGGTCGAGCGCGGCCAGCCGGGTGGCCGGCTGCACCGCGCTGCCCGGGTGCAGGTCGCAGTAAATGTCGTCCTCGACGATGGTGAAGCCGTGCTCCTCGGCGATGCGCAGCACCTGGAAGGCCTTGGCCGCCGACAGCGAGGTCGAGCTGGGGTTGTGTAGCACCGAATTGATCACGTACAGCTTGGGCTTGTGCAGCGCCGCGAGCTGGGCCAGCTGTGCGATGTCGGGGCCGTCGGCCAGGCGCGGGATCCCGACCACCTTGGCGCCGAGCGCGGCGAACGAGCCGAACATCAGGAACCAGGCCGGATCGTCGACGAAGATGGTGTCGCCGGGCCGGGTGAATTCGCGCGCCACCAGGTCCAGCGCCTGGGTCACGCCGACCGTGGTGACGATCTGCGACGCCGGCGCCTCGATCTCGAGCTCGGCCAGTTTCAGCTGCAACTGCTGGCGCAGCGGCAGGAAACCCTGCGGCGCGCCGTAGTTGAGCAGCGCGCGGTTGTTCTGGCGGCTGATGGCGCGCAGGGCGTTGGCGATGGCCGCGCCATCGAGCCACTCGGAGGGCAGCACGCCCGACCCCGGCACGCTTTGCAGCGGCGACTGGCGGAACATGTTGCGGATCAGCCAGACCACGTCCAGCGGACGCGGCTCGTGCAGGTCGCGCGGGTCGCACTGCGCCAGCGGCGCCGAACGCTCGCCCGTGTTCAGCGGTGAACGCTCGCGCACGAAAAAACCGGCACCGCGCCGCGATTCGAGAAAGCCGCCGGCGACCAGCTTGTCGTAGCTGGCCACCACCGTGAAACAGGACACGGCGTGGGTCGCGGCGAACCGGCGGATCGAGGGCATCCGCGCGCCGCTGCGCAGCAGCTTGTCGTCGATGCGCGCCGCCACCGAGCGCACGATCTGGTCGATCAGCGATTCGCCCGACTCGCGCGACAGCAGGGTGACGAAGGGCGCGCTGCTTCGTGTATTGGTCATATTACCGTCACAGTATGTGAAATTATGTTGGACAGTGTATTGGTACTGTACTGGTTTCTTCGACTAGGATACACCCAAGCCCCACTCGATGAAAGCCCCGCCATGTACTTTCCCGACCTTGCCGAACTCGACGCCGCAGCGGCCATCGTGTACGGCGCCATGCCACCCACGCCCCAGTATCGCTGGCCGCTGCTGGACCAGGCGCTGGGCGCCGAAGCGTGGATCAAGCACGAGAACCACACGCCGACCGGCGCCTTCAAGGTGCGCGGCGGCCTGGTCTACATGGCGGCGCTGGCACGTAGCGCGCCGGCGCCGCCTGGCGTGATCTCGGCCACCCGCGGCAACCACGGCCAGTCGGTGGCGTTCGCGGCGCGCCGCCACGGCCTGCAGGCAACCATCGTGGTCCCAAGGGGGAACAGCGTCGAAAAGACCTCGGCCATGCGCGCCCTGGGCGCCGAGGTGATCGAGCATGGCGCCGACTTCCAGGAAAGCCGCGCGCACGCGCAGCTGCTGGCCGAGCGCGACGGCCTGCACATGCTGCCCTCGTTCCACCCGAAACTGGTGGCCGGCGTGGCCAGCTACTGGCTCGAGCTGTTTCGCGCCCAGCCTGAGCTGGACCTGGTGCTGGTGCCGATCGGCCAGGGCTCGGGCATCTGCGGGGCGATCACCGCGCGCCATGCGCTGGGCCTGCGCACCAAAATCATCGGGGTGGTGTCGCACCACGCGCCCGCCTACCAGCTGTCGTTTCGTGCGCGGCGCAGCATCGACGCGCCGGTCAGCACGGTGGTGGCCGACGGCATGGCGTGCCGGGTACCCGATCCGGACTCGCTGGCGGCCGTGATCGAGTGCGCCGACGACGTGCTGGCAGTGACGGACGACGAAGTGGCGCGTGCCATGCGCCTGTATTACCGCAGCACCCACAACCTGGCCGAGGGCGCGGGCGCCGCAGCCCTGGCTGCGGCGCTGCAGATCCAGCACGGGCCGCTGATCCGGGACCGAAAAATCGGGCTGCCGCTCTCGGGCGGCAATGTCGACGCCGCGCTGTTTCGCGCCATTTTGCAGGGATCATGATGGACCACATACTGGGTGCACCTCCCATCCGCGGCCTGTCCGGGGAATCGCGCGGCATGCTGCTCGGCCTGATCGGGGTGGCCATGTTCAGCCTGACCTTGCCATTCACCCGCATGGCCGTGGCCGAGCTCGACCCGGCCTTCGTCGCCCTCGGACGCGCGCTGGTGGCGTCCGTGCTGGCCGCCGCCTGGCTGCGCTGGAAGCGCCTGGCGCCGCCGCCGGCCGGCGCGCTGCTGCCGCTGGCGCTGGTGGCGGGCGGCTGCATCATCGGTTTCCCGTGGCTGACTTCGATTGCCCTGCGCACCCTGCCCGCCTCGCACGGCGCGGTGCTGGTCGGGATCCTGCCGCTGGCCACGGCGCTGTACTCGGCCCTGCGCGGCCACGAAAAGCCGTCCCTCGGCTTCTGGACCATGGCCTTGCTCGGCTCGGCCATCGTGATCGGCTTCGCCCTGCGCCAGAGCGGCGGCAGTTTCCACCGGGCCGACCTGCTGATGTTTGGCGCGGTGGCGCTGGCCGCCGTCGGCTACGCGGAAGGGGGCCGCCTGGCGCAGGGCATGGGCGGCAAGCAGGTCATCTGCTGGGCGCTGGTGCTGTCGGCGCCGCTGCTGCTGCCGCTGGTGCTGTGGCTGAGCTGGCCCCACTGGGATGGGCTCGCGCATGCCAGTATGCGCGCCTGGACCGGCTTCGCCTACGTCTCGGTGTTCTCGATGTTCATCGGCTTTTTCTTCTGGTACGACGGCATGGCGCGCGGCGGCGTCGCCCGGGTCGGGCAGGTGCAACTGGTGCAGCCCTTCCTGACCTTGCTGGGCGCCGCGCTGCTGCTCGGCGAAGCCCTGGAGCTGTCCAACTTCCTGTTCGCGCTGGCCGTCATCGCCGTCGTCGGCACCGGCCGCAAGATGCAAATCCGCCGCTAAGGCGCGGTACAATGCGGGCTTGTCCATTTACCGAATCCTGGAACCTCCATGTCTGTCTACCAAAAACTCGCCGCGCTCAACATCCAGCTCAATGCGCCAGCCGCGCCGGCCGCGGCCTATGTGATGTATGTCCAAACCGGCAACCTGGTGTTCATCTCCGGCCACCTGGCCAAGAACGCCGACGGTTCGATCATCACCGGCCAGCTGGGCAAGAACGTGACGACCGAGCAGGGCCAGTTGGCCGCGCGCGGCATCGCCATCGACCTGATGGGCACCTTGCAGGAAGCCTGCGGTGGCGACCTCGGTCGCGTCAAGCGCATCGTCAAGGTCATGAGCCTGGTCAATTCGAGCCCGGACTTCATCGAGCACCACCTGGTCACCAACGGCGCCTCCGAGCTGCTCGGCGAGGTGTTCGGCGACGCCGGCAAGCACGCCCGGTCGGCCTTCGGCGTGGCCCAGATCCCGCGCGGCGCCTGCGTTGAAATCGAGATGATCGTCGAAATCGCCTGAGCACGCCCCCAGTGCAGGCGGCCCTTATCCAGGGCCGCCTTCCACCAGCCGCTTACCCAGCGTGCTTTATAATGGCCGAGTACCACGGCGGCCCCTTTCCTTCTGCGAGACCAGTATGAAAATTGAAAATCCAAACCCGATCGAGTGGCGTTTTTCAGAGCGCGCCAGCCAGCTGCAAAGCTCGTTTATCCGCGAAATCCTGAAGATCACCCAGCGTCCGGACATCATTTCCTTCGCCGGCGGCCTGCCTTCGCCTGCCACCTTCCCGGTCGAGCACATGAAGACGGCATTCGACAAGGTCCTGTCCGAGAACGGCAAAGTGGCGCTGCAGTACGGTCCCACCGACGGTTACGCGCCGCTGCGCGAATGGATCGCCAATTCCCTCTCCACCGACGGCGCGCGCATCGCGCCCGAGCAGGTCTTGATGACCTCCGGCTCGCAGCAGGCGCTCGACCTGCTGGGCAAGGTGCTGATCGACGAAGGCAGCCGGGTGCTGGTCGAAACCCCGAGCTACCTGGGCGCGCTGCAAGCGTTCTCGGTGTACCGCCCCGAATTCAAGTCGGTCGCAACAGACGAGCACGGCCTGGTGCCGTCCTCGATCGCGGCGGTGGCCGAAGGCGCGCGCATGCTGTACGCGCTGCCGAACTTCCAGAACCCGACCGGGCGCAGCCTGTCGATCGAACGGCGCCTCGAACTGGTGGAAACCTGCGCCCGCCTCGGCTTGCCGCTGATCGAGGACGATCCCTACGGTGCGCTCAGCTACAAGGGTGAGCCGTTCCCGAAAATGCTGGCCATGAACCCGGACGGCGTGATCTATATGGGCTCGTTCTCCAAGGTGCTCACCCCGGGCATTCGCCTCGGTTACGTGGTGGCGCCGCTGCCGCTGATCCGCCGCCTCGAGCTGGCCAAGCAGGCGGCCGACCTGCACACCGCCCAGCTGACCCAGATGGTGGTCTACGAAGTGATCAAGGACGGTTTCCTGGCGCAGCACATCCCTGGCATCCGCACCCTGTACGCGAACCAGTGCCAGGCCATGCTCGACGCCATGGCCGCCACCTTCCCGGCCGGCGTTAGCTGGACCAGGCCGGAAGGCGGCATGTTCATCTGGGTGACCCTGCCCAAGCACATCGACGCCATGAAACTGCTCGACCAGGCGATCGCCGCCAAGGTGGCCTTCGTGCCGGGCGCGCCGTTCTACGCCAATGAGCCCGAGACCAACACGCTGCGCCTGTCGTTCGTGACGGTGCCCCCGGAGCGCATCCGCGAAGGCATCGCGATCCTGGCCAGGCTGATCACCGACCTGATTTAAGCCTCCCAAAAAAACCGCAGGGTGGCCCCGATGGGGCCGGACGCCTTCCACCTTCTCGAGCGCCGGAGAAAGCGGAAGGCGTTCGACTTTTCGCCCCTGTGCGGGCACAGGCATTCGTAAAATGCTGCACAGCAACAATTTGTTGTATTTTTACAATAATTCTTCTCTGTGCACTGTTTTTTTCACATGATCCTCTCACAAAGTCACATTATTCCATTTCAGTAAGTTAGAATTCCGTGTAGAAATATTAATTGCATTTTCTTAAGTAAATGCACCGTTCTTTCACACGGCTGTCCTTTCACAGCCACTATCAGAGGTTGTGACATGCTCGACACGCTTGCCCCGGACGTTCTTCGCCAATTCGCTTCGCCATCGCTGGCGCCCCCCATGGACATGGCCGACCTGGCCATCGCCTACCTCGAACAACTGGGCATCGACCATGTGTTCGGCATCCCCGGCGGCGCCATCGAGCCGTTCTACAATGCCATCGCGCGCAACGAGCGGCGCGGCGGCAAGCTGCGCCAGATCGTTGCGCGCCACGAGGCCGGCGCCGCCTTCATGGCCGACGGCTACGCCCGCGAGACCGGCAAGATCGGGGTGTGCATGGCCACCTCCGGCCCCGGCGCGACCAACCTGATCACCGCCGTGGCCACCGCCTACGCCAACGACGTGCCGATGCTGGTGCTGACCGGCCAGCCGGCTCTGCCCACTTTCGGCAAGCACACCTTGCAGGAATCGTCTTGCACCGGGGTTGACGTGCTGGGCATGTTCCGCCACTGCACGCGCTACAACTCGCTGGTTTCCCACCCCCAGCAATTCGAGCAAAAACTCATCACCGCCTTGCAGCATGCGATGCGCACCCCGCGCGGCCCGGTGCACCTGTCGGTGCCGGTCGACGTGTTCCGCGCCGACAGCGGCCTGCGCGCGCCTTCGTTCGACCTCGGCCCGGTGATGCGGCGCTCCTCGCTGGTCGACCATGACGCCATCGAGACCTTGCGCGCCAAGCTGGCCGAGAGCCAGAACGTGGTGCTGCTGATTGGCGCCGGCTGCGGCGAGGCGATCCATTCAATCCTGCAGTTCGCCGCGATCAAGGGCGCCACCTTCGTCACCACCACCGACGGCAAGGGCCTGGTCAGTCCGCAGCATCCGCTGTTTCGCGGCGTGTTCGGCTTCGGCGGCCACGCGTCGGCCGAAGCGGCCCTGCGCGATCCCTCGGTCGAGCTGATCCTGGCGGTGGGCAACACGATGGGCGAGTGGCACACCAGCGGCTGGTGCGACAGCCTGCTCAACGCGCGCCTGGTCCACATCGACGAGTCCGAAGAAAACCTGGCCCGTTCGCCAATGGCCCAGTTCCACCTGCGCGGCAGCATCCGCTCGATCTTCAACCGCCTGCTCGAACGGGCCACCCACCAGCCGGCGGCGCCCGATTCGGCGGTCGAGCAACGCCGCATCGCGCGCATGCAAAGCCGTCCCCTGTGGGAACCGGACAGCATCCTGGCCGCGCCCGAAGCGTTCCAGAGCGATGCCACGCCGATCAAGCCGCAGCGCCTGATGCGCGACCTGTCGCGCCTGTTCCCGCCGGCCACCCGCTACCTGGCCGACGCCGGCAATTCGGTGGCCTGGGCCGCCCATTACCTGCAACCGCAAGACCGCCGCCTCGGCGAGCGGCGCCTGGGCGACCGTCCGCGCGAGATGGGCCTGCGCCAGTCGAACGGCGGCTGGCTGCGCCTGACGGGCCACTTCGCGCCCATGGGCTGGGCCATCGGCGCGGCCGTCGGCACCGCCTGCGCCAACCCCAACGCGCCGGTGGTGTGCATCACCGGCGACGGCAGCATGCTCATGAGCGGCCAGGAACTGTCCTCGGCCGTGGCCGAGGGCTTGACCGTGATCTTCGTGGTGCTCAATGACGCCGCCTACGGCATGGTCAAGCACGGCCAGCGTCTGGGCGGGGCCGAGCAAATCGGCTACGCGCTGCCGCAGACCGACTTCGCCATGCTGGCGCGGGCGCTGGGCGCGCAGGCGTTCACCATCGATTCGCCGGCCGACATGGACGCGCTCGACATCGACGCCATCTGCAGCCGCCCCGGCCCGACCCTGCTCGACGTGCGGGTCGACGCCGAAGAGGTGCCGCCGATGAACGCGCGCATGCGCGTGCTGGGGGAAGGCGCATGAGCGTGACGACCCAGCCGGGCAAACTCGAAGGCAAGGTGGTGCTGATCACGGGCGGCTCGAACGGCATTGGCCTGGCCAGCGCGCGCCTGTTCCAATCGCACGGCGCGCAACTGGTCATCACCGGACGCGACCCGGACACGCTTGCCGTGGCCCAGCAACTGCTCGGTCCCGATGCCCTGTGCCTGCAAAGCGAGGCGGGCGAGCTGGCCGCCGTCGACCGGCTGCTGGCCCAGGTGGCCGCGCGTTTCGGCCGCATCGATGTGCTGTTCCTGAACGCCGGCCTGTCCCGTCCGGCGCCTTTCGAGCAGGTCAGCGAGGAACAGTTCGACCAGATCGTCGGCCTCAATTTCAAAGCCAGTTTCTTCACCATCCAGAAGGCCCTGCCATTGATGCAGGCGGGCGCCTGCGTGATCGTCACCACCTCGATCACCAACCAGACCGGTACCCCCAACTTCAGCGTGTACGGCGCCAGCAAGGCGGCCCTTCGCTCGCTGGTGCAATCGCTCAGCCTGGTGCTGATCGAGCGCGGCATCCGGGTCAATGCCATCAGCCCTGGCCCGATCGCCACCAACGCGTTTGCCCGCCTCAAGCTGCCCGAAGAGAGGGTGGCGGCGATCCATGCCGAGATTCGCGCGCGCTCGCCCATCAAGCGCTTCGGCACGGCCGAAGAAGTGGCGAAGGTTGCCCTGTTCCTGGCCTCGGACGACGCCGCCTACGTGGTGGGCGAGGAGATCGTCGTCGACGGCGGCCTCACCCACGTCTGCCTGGCATGAGCGCCAACCTGGAAATGATCCACACCCGCATCTGGCAGGAAGAGCCGGAGCCGGACAACGCCTTCGCCACCCGCGCCGCCCACTGCCACGGCTACGATGTCTACGGCGCCATGCTGGGCAAGGCCGGCTGGGCCGACATGGTCTACCTGCTGCTGCGCGGCGAGGCGCCCGAGGCGCGCCAGGCGGCGCTGCTCGAGACGCTGGCCGTGGCGCTGGCCAACCCCGGTCCGCGCGACCCCTCGATCCACGCCGCCATGTGCGGCGGAGTGGCCGGCTCGACCGCCGCCGCCTCGCTGGTGGCGGCGCTGTCGGTGGGTGCCGGCGGCTACTGCGGCGCGCGCGAAGTGCTGCTGGCGATGCAGGGCTGGCAAGCCTGCGGTGTCAAGCTCGACGCCTGGCAAGCCCACTTGCGCGCCGCCCCCGACGATGGCGCCAGCATCTGGCCCCGGCAGGAACACGCGCCCGGCCATGACCCGCACGGGCGCAGCTGCGCCACCATCGTGCAGCAAACCCTGGCCTGCCTGGCCACCCACAGTCCCGGCCCCCACCTGGCCTGGCTGCAGGCGCACCGCCACCAGCTCGAGGCGGGGGCCGGCTGCCCGCTGGCGATGAGCGGCGTGGCCGCCTGCGCCTTGCACGAGCTTGGATTTTCGCCCGAACAGGGCGAAATGCTGTTCCTGCTGCTGCGCCTGCCCGGCGCCGCCGCCCACGCGCTCGAGCAAGGACAGTCGGGCTTTCGGAAATTCCCTTTTTACACGATCGAGACGCAACCATGAACGGCCCCGAACTGCTGGAACACACCGTCGGCCACCTGAAGAGCCGGATGGGCGCTGCCGTCATCGGCAGCCACGCCCTGTTTCGCGGCCACGACCTGCACGCCGAACTGCGCGACATGGATTGGGTCGAGCTCTACCTGTTCGGCATCACGGGGCGCCGCTTCACGCCGGCCCAGGTCGAGCTGCTGCACGGGATCCTGGTCTACACCAGCTATCCGGACGCGCGCATCTGGAACAACCGGGTGGCGGCGCTGGCCGGCTCGGCGCGCAGCACGCCGGCGCTGGGCATCTCGGCCGCGCTGGCGCTGTCCGAGGCCGGCATCTACGGCGGCCAGCCGGGCGTGAAGGCGATCGACTTCTTCCTGCGCGCGCGGCGCGCGCTGGAGCAGGGCCGCAACCTGGCCGGCATCGTGGCCTGGGAAAAGCGCATCTACGGCTACGGCCGGCCGACCCCGGAGCTGGGCGACGAGCGCCTGCCCTGGCTGCTGGCGCTGGCCAACAAGCTCGGCCTGGGCGCCGGCCCCCACCTGGCCATCGCGCTCGAGACCGAGCAGCTGCTGCTGCTCAAGAACGCGCGCCTGCGCATGAATTACGCGGCCATGACGGCCGCCCTGTGCGCCGACATGGGGTTTTCGATCGCCGAATTCCACATGTTCCGGGTGCCGCTGTTCCTCGCCGGCATGCCGCCCGGCTACATCGAGGCGCGCGAACGCCCGGAAGGCAGCCTGTTTCCCGTGCCTTGCCGCCACGTGTGCTATGAAGGCGTAGCAAAACGACAATGGTCCGAGCGGCGCTGAGTGGACGATTTGGCACAATTGTGCACGCCCGTAAAAAATGTCATCAAGAAATATCACACTTGGTTGTCATCCGCCTCCCCGGTATAGTATGGTTCCGGATGAGACCGCCAAGAGCGGCCCCGTGCCACACTTGAAGGGGAAGATTTGTGAGATTCTTGAGCGCGTTTCCATTGTGCCTGGCATGGTCGCTGGTGCTGCAGGCCCAGGCCGTGCATGCCCAGCAAGTGAGCGAGGAAGATGAGCTGACGCTGGTGTATGGCGATAAGAGCAGTGTCAGCATCGCCACCGGCAGCGCCCAGTCACTGCGCCGCGCGCCGGCCGTGGCCTCCGTGATCACCGCCCAGGACATCGCCGCCATGGGCGCGACGGACCTCGACCAGGTGCTCGAGAGCGTGCCCGGACTGCACGTGAACCGCAGCGCGAACCAGTATTCGCCCCTGTATGTGGTGCGGGGCATCGTCAGCCCGTTCACGCCTCAAGTGCTGGTGCTGCAAAACGGCATCCCCATCACCTCCGCCTACCTGGGCAACAAGGGCAATGTCTGGGGTGGCTATCCGGTCGAGCACATCGCACGCATCGAAATCATCCGCGGCCCCGGTTCGGCCCTGTACGGCTCGGACGCCTATTCCGGCGTGATCAACATCATCACCAAGGGCCCGGCCGATACGCCGGGCACCGTGCTGGCCGTGTCGCTTGGCAGTTTCGGCACCCGCGACAGCTGGGTCCAGCACGGCGGCACGCTGGGACCGGTCAGCGTGGCGGCCTATGCGCGCCTCGGGCGCACGGGCGGCTTTCGCAGCATCGTCGACGCCGACGCCCAAAGCCGCAACGATACCCTGTTCGGCACCCATGCCAGCCTGGCGCCGGGCCCGGTCAACGTCGGCAACGAGGCGGCCGACGTGAACCTCGAACTGAACCTGGACAAATGGCGTTTTCGCGCCGGTTACAAATTGCGCGACGACGTCGGTACCGGCGCCGGCGTGGCGTCGGCGCTGGACCCGGTGGGCAAATCGCGCAGTGAGCGCATCATGACCGACCTGTCGTGGAGCGATCCGCAGATCGGACGCGACTGGAGCGCCGGGGTACTCCTGTCGACCCTGTACTACAACCAGCTCACCCCGGTCGACTACCAATTGCTGCCGCCCGGACTGAGCTTCCCCACCGGCCCCTTCCCGACCGGCATGCGCGGCGGCCCCGACTACTGGGAGCAGCAGGTGCGCCTGTCGGCCTACGCCGGCTACACCGGCTTCGCCGGCCACCACCTGCGCGTGGGCCTCGGCCACGACGACCTGAACCTGTACCGCACGCACGAGACGCGCAACTTCAACTACACGGCCTCGGGCCTGCCCATTCCGCTGCCGGCGACCGTCGATTTCTCGAACACCAATCCGTTCATGTTCCCCCAGCGGCGCCAGGTTGACTACATCTATCTGCAGGACGAATGGAGCGTCGCGCCCGACTGGACCATCACCGGCGGCGTGCGCCATGACCGCTATTCGGACTTCGGCGGCACCACCAATCCGCGCGCGGCCCTGGTGTGGGACGCCTCGCTCGACTTGACGGCCAAGCTGATGTACGGCCGGGCATTTCGCGCGCCGGCCTTCGTCGAGAGCTACGGCATCACCAACCCGGTTGCGATCGGCAACCCGAACCTCAAGCCCGAAACCAACGGTACGCTCGAGACGGCCCTGTCCTGGCAGGCGCGCGCCGACACCCAGGTCAACCTGACGGTGTACCGCTATTCGATGGCCAACATCATCCGCACGGTGCCCAACGCGATCGCCAACACCGGCGCCACCTTTGCCAACACGGGCAGCCAGAGCGGGCACGGGGTGGAACTGGAGGGCACCTGGAACGCCAGCCGCGACCTGCGCCTGATCGGCAACTACAGCTGGCAGGCGTCGACCGACGGCGCCACCGGCAAGGATGCCGGCTACGCGCCGCACCACCACCTGTTCGGACGCGCCGACTGGCAGCTGGCCGCCGGTTACCAGCTCGGCGCCCAGTTGAACCGGGTTGCCAAACGTGCGCGCGCGCCGGGCGACCTGCGCGCGCCGATCGCCGACTACACCACGCTCGACCTGAGCCTGCGCAGCAACCGCTCGCGCGGCGGCTGGGAGTTCGCCACTGGCGTGCGCAACCTGTTCAACGCCGACGTGCGCGAGCCGAGCCAGGCGCCGGGGCTGCAACTGCCACACGACCTGCCGATGGCGCCGCGCGCGCTGACGCTGCACGCGAGCGTTCAGCTCTAGCGGAAAATCGAACGCTGCCGCCCTGGCCATGCCGCACCTGCCGCCCGCCCCGCTGCCGCCCGCGCCCCCGCGCGAGGCGGCCATCCTGATCGTCGACGACGCCCCGGCCAACCTCGGCGTGCTGCGCAAGATGATGATCGGACAGGGCTACCAGACCTTCGTGGCCAACAGCGGCGAGCGCGCGGTCAGCATCGCGCGGCGCGTGCATCCGGACCTGATCCTGCTCGACGTGGTCATGCCCGGCATGGACGGCTTCGAAACCTGCCGCCAGCTCAAAGCCCACCCCGGCACGCGCCGCATCCCCGTCATCTTCATGAGCGCGCTGACCGACACCGACGACATCGTGACCGGTTTCGACAACGGCGCGGTCGACTACATCAGCAAGCCGCTGCGCATGGCCGAGGTGTGCGCGCGGGTGCGCACCCAGCTGCACATCCACAGCACCAGCGAAGCGCGCAAGCAGCAGGCCGAGCAGCTGCGCAGCGTCGTCGACAGCATGGCCGAGGGCTTGATGATCGTCGAGGCCAGCGGGCGCATCCAATACAGCAATCCGGCCTGCGACGACTACCTCGGCTTCGGTGCCGGCGAACTGACCGGGCGCGGCATCGGCGAGCTGCTGGGCGCCTCGCTGGCCCAGGAATACCTCGACTATTTCGCGCTGCACGTCTCCGGCGAGGACAAGCCGCCGCACCAGCCGGCGCGCGAGGTGGCGGTGCGCCGGCGCGACGGCACCCTGCGCGCGATGGACCTGAGCCTGACGCCGATGCGCCTGCGCGAGCCCTTGTTCATCGGCCTCTTGCACGACATCACGCGCCACAAGCAGTCCGAGACGGCGCTGCAGCATGCCGCGCTGGCCGACCCGCTCACCAAGATCGCCAACCGGCGCCATTTCGACCACTTCATGGAGATCGAGTGGCAGCGGGCGCTGCGCAGCGGCGAGCCGCTGTCGCTGGTGGTGCTCGACGTCGACCACTTCAAGCTCTACAACGACACGCTGGGCCACCCGGCAGGCGACCTGGCGCTCAGGCAGGTGGCGGCCAGCTTGTCGGCGCACGCGGCGCGCGCGACCGACCTGGCGGCGCGCTATGGCGGCGAGGAATTCGTGCTCTTGTTCGGCGAAACCGACGCCGGCGCCGCGCTGGCGCTGGCCGAGGCGGTGCGGGTCGAGGTGGAAGCGCTGAAGATTCCCAATCCGCGCTCGCCGAGCGGGCAGTGGCTCACGGTGAGCGTGGGCGTGGCCACCATCGTGCCCGGGCCACTTGACGAGATCGAGAAATTCTTCGTTGCCGCCGACCGCGCCATGTACCTGGCCAAGGAGGCCGGACGCAACCAGGTTCAGGCGGCCAAGGTGCCGGTGATTGAATACAACTTGTAAATCCATCGAACCCTTGATTCGGGGTTCCCGCACACCGTGGGGACGATTCGGTGCGGCGTCGGCCCACGCTACGCGGCCGGATACCCGGTGATGTCGGCGATTTCCTTATACATGGGCTGCAGGCGCGCGTACATCTTCCGGTAGACGCGCTGGTATAGCCGCTCGTACATCGCGTGGTGTTGCCGATTCGGCTCGAACACGCGCCCCACGCGCGTCATGCCCGCAATCGCGCTGTCGAAATCCGGATACAGGCCCAGCCCGACGGCCGCGTCGATCGCCGCCCCCAGGCCCGACGTTTCGTACACATGCGGGCGCGCCGTCGGCAGGCCGAAGATGTCGGCCGTGAGCTGCATCGCCGCGTCGCTTTGCGAGCCGCCGCCCGAGACGCGCAACTCGGTGATCTTCACGCCGCTGCGCCGCTCGGTGCGCTCCTTGCCCTCGCGCAGGGCGTAGGCCAGGCCTTCGAGGATCGCCCGGTACACATGGGCGCGCGTATGGACGTCGCCGAAACCGATGATCGCCCCCTTGGCCTCCGGTCCCGGCAGCTTGATTCCCGGTGTCCAGTATGGCTGCAGCATCAGGCCCATCGATCCGGGTGGCACCGCATGCACCAGTTCGTCGAACAGCGCTTCGGGCGCCACATCCTCGGCCAGCGCGCGCGCCTGCTCATGCTGGCCGAACTGCTCCTTGAACCAGTTCACCATCCAGTAGCCGCGAAAGATCTGCACTTCGGTGTTGTAGGCGCCGGGAATGGCCGCCGGATAGGCCGGCAGGAATGGCGTGACCTCGACGTAGCGCGTGCCGGTGGTGTTGATGGTGGCCGTGGTGCCGTAGCTCAGGCAGCCCACATGCGGCGCGCGGCAGCCGGCGCCGAGCACCTCGCACGCCTTGTCGGCGGCCGCCGCCAGCAGCGGCGTGCCCTGGGCGATGCCGGTCGCCGCTGCCACCAGCGCGTCGATGCAGCCGATGCGCGTGCCCGGCGCGACCAGCTCGGGCAGCATGTGGGGCAAGATCGCCAGCGCCTGCCATTTCCAGTCGCGCCGGCCGGCCCAGCGCTGGCGCTTGTAGTCGAACGGCAGGTAAGCGACTTGCGAGCCGGTCGAATCGACGAAGCGCCCGCACAGGCGGTAATTCAGGTAGCCCGACAGCAGCAGGAACTTGTCGGTCCTGGCCCAAACCTCGGGCTGGTGCGCCTTGATCCAGTTGATCTCTGCCTCGCCGCAAAAATAATCGATGGTCGCGCCCACCCGCGCCAACTTGAACGCGGCGCGCCACCAGCGGCCGATCAAGGGCACATCCCTGGTGCGGCGCTGGTCGAGCCAGGTGATCGCGGGGCGCAGCGGCCGCCCGTCGCAGTCAAGGTTGATGACCGTGGCGCGCTGGGTCGTCACGGCCACGCCGCGCACGGCCGCCTTGTCGGCGCCGGGCAGCTGCCACAGGCGCTGGCAGGCGCTGCACACGGCCTGCCAATAGTCTTCCGGATCGTGTTCGGCCCAGCCCGGGTGGGCCGAGAAGTAAGCCTCGAGCGGCACCTGGGCCTTGGCCACGATATTGCCCTGCAGGTCGAACAGGATCGCGCGCACGCTCTGGGTGCCATTGTCAATGGCGAGGATGGTCGGTTCAGGCATGGGCAGCGGGCGCTCTGTAATGTGCGTTCCATAATGCCAGATAAGCGGCGGCGCTGGCATCCCAGCGTGCGTCGTCCCATCCGAGTTCATGCTGGCAGATGGCGCGGATGCGCGCCAGCAGCGCGGCGCCGCCGCCACGCAGCTGCAAGCCGAGCCGGGTGCGCCGCAGCAGCAGGTCTTCGAGCTGCTGCACCGCCTCGCTGCGCGCGGCCCAGCGCAGTTCGGCCCACAGCGTCTCGGTGCCGGCAATGGTCTCGAGCTCGCCCGGCTGGGCCGCCTCGTGCAGCGCCTGGGCTTGCGCGCCGTAGCGGCCCAGCAGACGCCGGCTCTGGCTCGGGTTGAGCGCGCGCGTGCGCAAGGTCGGCAGCGCGTCGAAAATCGGCCTTGGCGCCAGGTCGTCGTGCCAGCCCGGCAGCAGCGGCATGGCGTGGCGCAGCGCATCGAGCGCGATCACGCGAAACGTGGTGAGCTTGCCGCCGGTGACCGTCAACAGGCCCTGGTCGACCCAGACTGCGTGCTCGCGCCCCTCCTGCGACGGGTCGCGCGCGCCGCTGTCGATCACCGGCCGCACCCCGGCAAAGCTGGCGATCACGTCCCCATGCTGCAAGCCGAGCGAGGGAAACTGCGACTGCAGCGCCGCCATCAGGTAGTCGGCTTCGGCGCGGGTGGTGGCCGCCTCCTGCTGCAACGGCTCACCATGGTCGACGTCGGTGGTGCCGACCAAGGTCACGCCCTCCCACGGGAAGGCGAATACCGGGCGTCCATCGGCCGGGTGCATCAGGCTGATTGCCTGTGCCAGCGGCAGGCGCCAGGCGGGCAGCACCAGGTGGCTGCCGCGCAAGGGACGCAGGCGGGGCGCGGCCCCGGCCTGGCCGCGCAAGCGGTCGGCCCAGGCACCGGTGGCGTTGACGACGAGCCGCGCGCGCAGCTCTACCTGCGCGCCACTGACGGCGTCGCACAGCAGCGCGCCGTTGACGGCGCCGCCGGCGCGCAGCAGCGATTGCGCCGCCACGTAGTTCAGCGCCACGGCGCCGTGGGTGCGCGCCTCCTGCAGCACGCGCAGCACCAGCCGCGCATCGTCGGTCTTGGCGTCGGTGTAGCGCATGCCTCCGCGCAGGCCGGCACGGCCGATGTTCGGCGCCATCATGGTGAACTCGTCGTGTCCGATATAGTGGCGCTCGCGCAGGCCCGCCATGCGGTCGTAGATTGCCAGCCCAAGCAGGAACAGGCTGCGTCCGGGCTTGCGGCCGCGGTAGTGGCCGAAGGCGAAGCTTTGCGGCTCGACCAGCCCGGGCGCTGATCGCAGCAGCGCCTCGCGCTCGCGCACCGACTCGAGCGTCAGGCCGAAGCGACCCTGCTTCAGGTAACGCAGGCCGCCGTGCACCAGCTTCGACGAACGGCTCGAAGTGCCCCAGGCGAAGTCGCGCTGTTCGACCAGCAGCGCCTTCAGGCCGCGCCGCGCCGCCTCCAGCGCGATACCGGCGCCGGTGATGCCCCCGCCGATGATCAGCACATCCCACTCGCGCCCGGCCAGCGCCGCCAGTTCGGCGCGGGCGCCGCTCATGGCCTCACCAGCTTGCCCGGATTCATCCGCCGTTCCGGGTCAAAGTGAAGAAACAGGGCGCGCATCGCGCCGGCCCCAAGGGCGCCCTTCTCCGCCTCCAGGTACGGCGCATGGTCGGTGCCGACCCCGTGCTGGTGGCTGATGGTGCCGCGCTGCGCGACGATGGCGCGCGAGGCGCCGTCCTTGAGGGCGCGCCAGCGCGCCAGATCTTCGTCATAGTTTCCGGACAATCGATAGACAAACGTGGTGTAGACGCTGGCGCCCTGCGGATACAGGTGCGACAGGTGGGTGTAGGCATGCACCTGCTCGCCGAAGCTGGCCAGCGCGCCGGCGGCGGCCTGTTCGATCGCGTTCATCATCGGGCTCACGAAAGGCCAGTCGACCGCAGTTTCGACGGTGTCGATCGCGTAGCCGTGCTGCCACGCCGTGTTACGCAAATAGACATTGCGATAGCGATTTTGCTTCCACTTCTCGCCCATCGCGCGCCCGGCATGGACGCCGCCGTGACCGCGCGCCAGCGCCAGCGCGGCGCGAACGGCGTGGCGCGCGTGCGCTTTGTCACCGCTGGCACCGAGCATCAGCATGCATTTCCCGGCACCGCAAGAGCGCAGCCGCAGCCAGGTTTCGAGCAGGCCGACCAGGCGCGGGTGGCCGGCCAGGGCCAGCATGGTCAAGGTTTCGAGTCCGTTCGACAAGCGCAGCATCGACAGGCCAAGGCGAGCCTGGGCCAGGGCGCGCACCGCGCCGCAGGCGCTGTCCCAATCGGGGAAGAACACCGCATGGAAGGCTTCGTAAGCCGGCAAGGGGCTCACCCGCACCGTGGCCTCGGTCAGGATGCCGAGCCGGCCCTCGGAGCCGAGCACCATCTCGCGCAGGTCGGTGCCGGCGGCCGAGGCGGGAAAGGTCGGCAGCTCGAGCGTGCCGGCCGGGGTCTCGACGCGTCCACCCGCGAACAGCTGTTCGATGCGGCCGTAGCGCAGCGATTGCTGGCCCGACGAACGCGTCACCACCCAGCCGCCCAGGGTCGAGTATTCGAACGATTGCGGGAAATGGCCCAGCGTGTAGCCGTGCGCGCGCAGTTGCGCCTCGAGGTCGGGGCCGAACACACCGGCGCCGAAGGTGGCCAGCTGCGACGCGCGGTCGAGGTGGGTCATGGCGCGCATGCGCGTCAGGTTGATGGTCAGCACCGGGCGCGCGCTGGCGGGCACGCCGACGTGGCCGGCCACGCTGGTGCCGCCGCCATAGGGAATCACGATGGCGTCGGCGCGCGCGGCAAAGGCGAGCAGGTCACGCACCTGCCCGGCGCTCTCGGGAAAGGCGACGCCGTCGGGCAGCGCGCCGACCTTGCCATGGCGCAGGCGCAGCCAGTCTGGCAGGCTCTGGCCGAGCGCATTGGCCAGGCGCGTTGCGGCGCTGGCGTCGACCAGCGGGTGGCAGGGCAAGCGTGACGGCGCGGCCGCCGCCAGCAGTGCCTCGCGCCGCGCATCCCGCGGCGCGGCGCCGGCGCCGATGCGCGCGCGCAGGAAGGCCAGCGCATCCCCGCCGAGGGCGAATTCGACCGCCTCGTCGCCCCATCCGTTCCACCGTTTCATTGTGTTTCCCTTTATACTGCCCCGTGATCCAAGCCCTGCAACGATACGCGAGCAGCCGCCTCGCGTATTGCGCTTTCATGACAACCGCCTTGCTCAACCATGCCAGTTGCCCCCCCTGATCTGCGCCGGGTCACCGGTTCCTACCTGCAACCACTGCTCGAGGCGGCCGCCGCGCGCGGGGTCGGCGCGCCGGCGCTGGCACGTGCCGCCGGCCTGCCCGAGGGCGCCCTGTGGCCGCTGCCCGAATCGCTGGCCGCGCGCGACTATGTGCGCCTGCTCGAGATTGGCGCCGAGCTGTCCGGCGATGCGCACTTTGGCCTGCACGTGGGCGAGCGCGTCAAGCTCGGCACCTACAGCGTCTATGGCCTGATCCTGCTGTCGTGCCGCGATTTCGGCCAGGCCTTCGAGCAGACCATCCGCTACGAACAGCTGGCCCACGACCTGGGGCGCTCGGCCCTGCACCTGGACGGCGCGCAGGCGCAATACGAATGGATCAGCAACTTCCCCGGCGCCACCCGTCATCTGGTCGAGAGCGTGTTCGCCGGCATCCGGGTCTTCACGTCCTGGCTGGCCGGGGTCGAGCTGCCGGCCGCGCGCCTCGAATTTGGCCACGCCGGCGCGGCCGACGGCGCCGAATATCTGCGCCTGTTCGGCGTGATGCCGGCATTCGGCGCGCAGAGCAACGCGGTCGCCTTCGATGCCCGTTTGCTGGCCTGGCCGGTACCGAATGCCGACGTCGGCCTCTATCCGGTGCTGCAGCAACATGCCGAACAACTGCTCGGGCAACGCCGCTTCGGGGAAGCGGGCGTCGTCGCGCAGGTGCACGCGGCCATCATCCGCAACCTCGCGCACGACCGGGTGCGCCTGGCCTTGATCGCCGACGAACTCAAACTCTCGCCGCGCACCCTGCAGCGCAAGCTGAGCGAGGCTGGCGCCAGCTTCCAGCAGGTGCTCGACCAGGCGCGCCACGCGCTGGCGCTCGACTACCTGCGCCAGCCGGGCCTGTCGCTGGTCGACATCGCCTTCCTGCTCGGCTACCGGGAGCAGAGCGCGTTCACCCATGCGTTCAAGGACTGGGCCGGCGTCAATCCCGGCGCCTGGCGCGAGCAGGCCAGCAATACCTAGGGTGCAACGCGCTGCGCTTTTCCACCCGGCGAACCAGCTTGCGATCAGGTCGGCACGGCTCGATCGGGCTATAATACAGGCGCTCTCCGCTAACCCTGGTACCGCCGTGAATCCACATCTCGACCAACTCCACCCCTACCCGTTCGAAAAACTGCGCCAGTTGTTTGCCGGGATCACCCCGAATCCCGCCTACCCCGCCATCAGCCTGGGCATTGGCGAACCGAAGCACCCCACCCCGGCCTTCATCGAGAAGGCCCTGGCGCACCACCTGCAGGGGCTGGCCAACTACCCCACCACGGCCGGCAGCGAAGCGCTGCGCGCGGCCATCGCCGGCTGGCTGGAGCGGCGCTACGGCATTCCGGCCCTCAATCCTGCCACCGAAGTGCTGCCGGTGAACGGCTCGCGCGAAGCCCTGTTCGGCATCGCCCATTGCGTCGTCGACGCCTCCAGGGCGGCGCTGGTGATGTGTCCCAACCCCTTCTACCAGATCTACGAGGGCGCGGCCTACCTGGCCGGCGCCGAGCCGTATTTCGTAAACTCCGACCCGGTCCGCAATTTCGGCTGCGACTACGCCGGCGTGCCGGCCGAAGTCTGGCCGCGCGTGCAGTTGCTGTACCTGTGCTCGCCCGGCAACCCGACCGGCGCCACGCTGTCGCTGGAGGACTGGAAGCAGCTGTTCGCGCTGGCCGACCAGTACGGCTTCGTGATTGCCGCCGACGAATGCTATTCCGAGATCTACCACGGCAGCACGGCGCCGCTTGGCGCACTGGAAGCGGCGCATGCGCTCGGACGCAGCGGCGGCGAGCGTCCGTATGCGCAGCTGATCGTATTTTCGAGCCTGTCGAAACGCTCCAACGTGCCGGGCATGCGCTCCGGCTTCGTCGCCGGCGACCCGGCCATCATCAAGAAATTCCTGTTGTACCGCACCTACTGCGGCGGCGCGATGGCCCCGCCGGTGCAGGCGGCCTCGATCGCGGCCTGGGCCGACGAGACCCATGTCCAGGAAAACCGCGCCAAGTACCGCGAAAAATTCAAGCTCGTCACGCCGCTGCTCAAGCAGGTGATGGAGGTCGAACTGCCCGACGCGGGCTTCTACCTGTGGGCCGACGTGCGCCGCAGCGGCCTGTCGGACACCGAATTCGCACGCCGCCTGTATGCCGAATATAATGTCACGGTGCTGCCTGGCAGCTACCTCGCGCGCGACGCGCACGGCATCAACCCCGGCCAGGGCCGCATCCGCATGGCGCTCGTCGCCGAGATCGATGAAGGTCTCGAGGCGGCCCAGCGCATCGTCCAGTTTTGCAAGAATTTAAACCGCCACCAAGACCACACATCATGACCCAACAACTTCAGAGCATCATCGACACGGCCTGGGAACAACGCGCCGAAATCAACCCATCGAACGGCAGCGCGGAACTGCGTGACGCAGTCGCCCATGTGATCGCCGGCCTCGATGACGGCAGCCTGCGCGTGGCCCAGAAGAGCGGCGCCGAATGGGTCGTGAACCAGTGGATCAAGAAGGCGGTGCTGCTCTCCTTCCGGCTCGAGAACAACAGCGTGATGACCTGCGACGGCAGCATGCAGTTCTACGACAAGGTGCCCACCAAGTTCGCCAGCTACACGGCCGACGATTTCGCGCGCGGCGGTTTCCGCGTGGTGCCGCCGGCGGTGGCGCGGCGCGGCAGCTTCATCGCCAGGAACGTGGTGTTGATGCCATCCTATGTCAACATCGGCGCCTACGTCGATGAAGGCGCGATGGTCGACACCTGGGCCACGGTCGGCTCTTGCGCGCAAATCGGCAAGAACGTGCACCTGTCGGGCGGCGTCGGCATCGGCGGCGTGCTCGAACCGATGCAGGCCAACCCGACCATCATCGAAGATAACTGCTTCATCGGCGCGCGCTCGGAAATCGTCGAAGGCGTCATCGTCGAAGAGAACTCGGTCATTTCGATGGGCGTCTACATCGGCCAGTCGACCAAGATTTACGACCGCGCCACGGGCGAAGTGACGTACGGGCGCGTGCCGGCCGGCTCGGTCGTCGTGTCGGGCAACCTGCCATCCGAAGACGGCAGCTACAGCCTGTATTGCGCCGTGATCGTCAAGCGCGTGGACGCCAAGACGCGGGCCAAGACCGGCATCAACGAACTGCTGCGCGGTATTTGAAACGCATCGAACCGAGGAGATAGCCATGGCAATGGAGCGCTTGTTCCAGCTGATGAAGGAAAAGAACGCGTCGGACATGTTCTTCGCGGTCAATTCGCCGGTGCACATCAAGATCAACGGCAACCTGATCCCGATCAACCAGCAAAAGCTCGACCCGGACAACATCCTCTCGCTGATCGCGGAAGTGGCCACGCCCGAGCAGATGGTCGAACTGGAGCGCGACAATGAACTCAACATGGGTATCTCGGTGCCCAACCTGGGGCGCTTCCGGCTGTCCGCTTTCCGCCAACGGGGCACCATCTCGGCGGTGTTTCGCTTCGTGCCGGCCAACATCCCGGCACTGGGCGACTTGGGCCTGCCGCCCGTGCTGTCCGAACTGATCATGGAAAAGCGCGGCCTGCTGCTGCTGGTGGGCGCCACCGGCTCGGGCAAGTCGACCACCATCGCCTCGATGCTGGACCACCGCAACGAACTGCGCGCCGGCCACATCCTGACGCTGGAAGACCCGATCGAGTACCTGTTCAAGAACAAGAAGTCGATCGTCAACCAGCGCGAGATCGGCAGCGACGCCACCAGCTTCTACGTCGCCCTGCGCAACTCGATGCGCCAGGCGCCGGACTGCATCCTGATCGGCGAGATCCGCGACAAGGAAACCATGGCCGCGGCGCTGGCCTACGCCCAGTCGGGCCACCTGGTGCTGGCCACGCTGCACGCCAACAACAGCTACAACGCGCTCAACCGCATCATCAGCTTCTACCCGATCGAAAACCGGGCCGCGCTGCTGCAGGATTTGTCGTCGGCGGTCAAAGCCATCGTCTCGCAGCGCCTGGTGCGCTCGGCAGCCGGCGGCACCCGCACGGCGGCCGTCGAAATCATGGTCAACACGCGCTATGTGTCGGACCTGATCGAAAAAGGCGAGATCGGCCAGATCAAGGAGGCAATGGAAAAAAGCCTCTCGCCGGGCTCGCAATCGTTCGAATCGGCCCTGTTCGCCCTGGTGAAAAGCGGCCAGATCACGCAGGAAGAGGCGCTCGCCAACGCCGACTCGGCCACCAACTTGCTGTGGCTGCTCAACAATGGCCCCGACAGCCAGGCGCAGGAAGAGGACCAGTCCAAGCCGGCCGACGACAGCGGCACCTCGTTTACCGAGTTCACGCTCAACACCTGAGCTGCGGGCCGAAAGGCATTGCCCCGCAACAAAGTATCGAATATATTGTCAATACTTTAACTTTGCGGGGCGGCCATGGACTATTACGGCACGGCTGGCAACGACCTCATCGACCAGGCCAGACTTGCCCTCCCCGCGGGCACGGCGATCTATGCCGGAAAAGGGGACGATCGCATTACCGTTGGCGACGCCACGGCCATTGGCGATGAAGGCGACGACACCATCATCGGTACCAGCGCCGACTCGACGGCTGCGTACTGGACATCGGACCATGGGATCATCGCCAACCTGGCCACCGGCGTCGTCTCCGATGGCTTTGGCGGGACCGACACCCTGGTCAACCTCCACCGGCTGCTGGGATCGGGAAGCGACGATGTGATGACCGGCAGCGCTGGCAACGATGTCTTCTGGGCCTACGCCGGCAGCAACACCGTGCATGGCGGCGGCGGCGACGACAGCGTGTACTTCTGGGACCTCAAACCGTCGGACTGCAGCATCAGCTATGACGCCAAGAGTGACACGTTTACCGTCAGCAAGCACACGGCAAACGACAAGGGCGTCGATACCCTGACGGGCATCACCAAGCTCGTCTTCAGCGGCCCCGGCCTGAACGACATCACGATGGTCAAGGATGAATTCCTGCCCGGCTACCTGAAGCACTATGCCAGCATCGACGTTCCGTTTCCCGCCGTTTCCGGTACGGTCAATGTCGGCTTGAATCAAATCATCGACGGCGATTTCAATGGCGACGGCAAGCGCGACATACTGCTGGTGAACTCCGACCGCTTCAGCGATGGCGCGCTCCCGACGCCCATGATCGTCATGCTTGGCGATGGCAGTGGCAACTTTATCGACGGCACTGCGAACGTGTTCAAGCAGATTCCCCCGCTGAGCTACGTTGTGCCGCGAATCACCGTGGCCGACTTCAATGGCGATGGCATCGACGACATTTTCGGTGCCAATTTCGGGGTCGACCTGCCGCCTTTCCTGGGCGGGCAAAACCAACTATTCATTTCCCACGCCGGTGTCTTGCTCAACGAATCGGCCCTGTTGCCACAGCGCCTGTCGCTCGGGCATGGAGTTTCGGTGGGCGATGTCGACGGCGACGGCGACCTGGACATGCTGGTCAATTCCCTCGACAACGGCAGCGGCCACTCGACGGACCTGTACCTGAACGACGGCCAGGGTCACTTGGTGGTGAGCAATAGCCGCTTGCCGGCGGCGCTCAATGCCCTTGGTGTGGTCAAAAATACGATGTCCTTGATCGCCGACGTCAATGGCGATGGGGCGAACGACCTGATCCTTGGCACCGGCACCTCGCTCGATGGCGGGCCAAGCATGATCTACCTGAATGACGGCAGCGGCCATTTCCTGAGCGAAAAGGCGGTCGCGCTGCCGGCTGCGGGTGTCGATCAAGAATCCGTCCTGGTGATCAAGCAAATTGACTTGAATGGCGACAAATTGCCGGATTTGATCTTGTCGCTGACCAATTCGGGCGAGCACGATGTCTTCTACGCCACGCCCTACATGCAGTTCCTGGTCAACGATGGCAATGGCAAGTTCCATGACGAGACACAGGCCAGGATGCCACAGTCGCTGACAGGCACCGGTGGCTGGTACAAATTCCTCGACCTCGTCGACCTCAACGGCGACAAGGCGCCCGACATCGTGGCCGAAGTCGATTACACGAACGGCCAGAGCCATCCGGGCTCCGTGGTCTTCCTCAACGATGGGAGCGGCCATTTTTCCGAGCTGCGGCGCTTCGATACAGGCACCGTCATACACGCGATGGACACCAACGGCGATGGCACGGTCGAGATCGTCACCGGACACGCCGGCGAATTCCGTGTCTACCAGGACGACCTGCCGCGCGTCGCGCACACGACTCCCGGCAGCGCGGCCAACGACCGCTTTGCCGACCAGCCGGGCAACGACCTGTTTGCGGGGCAGCTCGGCGTCGACACGGTGAGCTACACGGCCGATCACAGCCGATACAGCATTGCCAGCGAGGGCGATATTTTCTTTGTCGCCGGCCAGGGCGCCGGTGCCGCGACCGATACCTTGATGGACGTCGAGCGGATCGCGTTTTCGGACGTGGGCGTTGCGCTCGACATCCATGGCAATGGCGGCATGGTCTACCGTCTGTACCAGGCCGCGTTCAACCGGGTGCCGGACTTGGGCGGCGTGGGTTTCTGGATCGCCCAAAAAGACCATGGCGCTTCGATGCACGCCATCGCCGCCGAGTTCATCCACAGCGCCGAATTCACCACCTTGTACGGTGCGAACCCGAGCGCGACACAGTTCATCGGCTCGCTGTATGCCAACGTCTTGCACCGCGCCCCGGACCAGGGCGGACTCGATTTCTGGGTCACCATGATCAAGAACGGTGGCGCGCGCGAGGACGTGCTGGCCTACTTCGGCGAGAGCCCGGAAAACCAGGCGCAAGTGATCGGATCAATCGAGCACGGCTTCCAGTACACGCCATTCGGGGCCTAGGCAGGGATGGCGCCCGCGCTGCCCGCACGCCGCGCCCGCATCACGGCGAAGCCGAGCAGCACCAGCATAGCCGTCGCCGGTTCGGGCACCGCTGCCGCGTCACCCACCATGCCGCTCATCTCGTAAAAAATATTGCGTGTGTCGGTGGCAAGCAGGTCCGGCCGCTGCAACGGGGAGAAGCTTTGGGCAACGGGCTGGTTCCATGTCAGCGTTATTGCCGCGCCGTTGGTGAACAGGGCCGTTGCCGTGCCACCGCTGAAAACGTAGGCGCGTGCATCGGGCACGTTGCCTCCGCAACAATGCAGCGTATCGGGATCGATGGAGAAACTGAAAAACGTGCCGCTGTCGAAACCGCTCATATCGTAGGCGATTGTCGTTCCCCAGCCGGAGTCATTGACGCGGTCGCCCTGGGTGAGGGTATAGCCAACACCCGCGCTGGCGGACTCATCCAAGACCCAGTCCCACAAGCCACCTGGCGTGCTCGAACCGTCGTTCATCGAAATCTTGCTGATCCCGATTCCTGCACTGGACAAATTGGTGAACGTAAATTCGGGAAGCGAAAACGCGTAGGCGGCAGTGTTGTCCGGAAACCCTGACATCCGCACTGAAAACCCGTAGCTGGGCGCTGCCTGGGCAATGCTTGCGGTAGCGATTGTCAGCGCCAGGGACGCGCAAGCGGTTAAAAAAGTGCTGCGGCAAAATAAGATCATTCCATTCTCCTGATTATATCGAAGTGCCATCACCGAGGCCCCATCATGCAATCGCTGCCAGCCACTGTCATCATCCATATGGATGAAGCACGCCAGCCGGGCCGCCAGGCGCTGCCAGGAAATTGATACTGACAGTTTGACAATACCCGCCAGCACCGCGATACTTGACTTTTGGTATGACCAGCTTGACAGGCCATGGTCAACTCCCGGAGCCGCATTCGATGCCGAACCATTCCGACAAGGTCCACTTCAGCCCCCAGGCCGACCCGCAAACTGGGTCTGGCACGCGGACCGAATTGCAGTTCGACGGCCCCTTGTTCGAGCGCTGGATGGTGCTCAAGTCGTTTGCGCTGCTCAAGCCGATTTGCACCATGGGTTTTTGCCTGGTATTGCTGGCGCTGCTCGGTCTCGATTCCATGTTGATCCGCCAGCGCGCGTGGGAGAAGGACATCCAGTTCTTGATGATGATCGTCTGGCACACATCGGTGGCGACATTCTTCCTGTTGTTCATGCTGGCGCACTATTTCAAGCTCACCCGCAAGCGCGAAAGGCTGGCGCTGGTCCTGTTCCTTGTGTTCATTCAATTACTGTCCACGTGGTTCGGCTTCATCACCTGGGCCCTTGCGGGCGACCTGTCGATGTTCGCGATCTCGATGCTGGTATGCGCAGCCATCTTCGACTTTCCCGGCATCTTGCGGCGCATTCTGTATGTGGGAACCGCGCTCACGCTGGCACTGGCCATGTTTTTCAGTGGCCGCCATCCGCAGTTCTTCACCCAGGGGGAGTTCGTCAGCCTGCTCTCGATCGTGGCGGTGTCGTTCCTGGTCGACGGCTTCATGATGAAACAGAGCCGCACCCTGTACCGGCGTCAACGCATGGAAGAGATCGAACGCGAACGCGCCGATCACATCCTCTACAACGCGCTGCCGGCCTCGATCGCCGATGAACTCAAGCAAAACAATGTCGTGAAGGCGGAACGCTTCGACAAGATGACGGTGCTATTTGCCGACATCGTTGGATTTACCCACTACTCCAGCACGGTGACACCGGATGCACTGGTATTCGTGCTCAATCAGATATTCTCCGAGTTCGATTCCCTCGTCGATACCTATGCGGTGGAAAAAATCAAGACCATCGGCGACGCCTATATGGTCGTCGGCAAGGGCAATACGGTCGCCATGGCCGACCTGGGGCTGGATTTCTTGCGCGCCATCGAGCGCTACAACAGGACACATGAGCTCAATTTCGCCTTGCGCATCGGCATCCATGTCGGCCCGACGGTCGCCGGCGTGATCGGCTTGAAACGCTTCCTGTATGACGTCTGGGGCGATGCCGTCAATTTTGCCAGCCGACTCGAGTCGACCAGCTTGCCAGGCATGATCCACGTCAGTGGCGATTTCCGCGACACCTTGGGTGCCGCGTTTTCTTGCCGGGCTCGCGGCATGGTGGAAATCAGGGGCAAGGGTCCGGTCGAAACCTGGTTCCTGCTGGAGCGGATTGTTCCGGCGCAACGCTTCGCCCATGGCGGCGCCTAAGCCCTTGGGCCGCTCAGCGTGGCCAATAATGACAGCGCATGGTCCTCATATGGTATGCTCTAGGGTTCCCCCTTAGATGATCGTACTGCCGCGCAACGCGCGCGGCCGTCCTTGCCCATGAAAAAAACGCTGTACGGTATCCCCAATTGCGACACGGTCAAGAAAGCCCGCACCTGGCTGGCCGATCACGCCCAGAGCGTCGAGTTCCACGACTTCAAGAAGCAGGGCCTCGAGCGCGCCACCGCCGCCAACTGGCTCGATCAGCTGGACTGGGAAGTGCTGGTCAACCGCAAGGGCACGACCTGGCGCAAGCTGCCCGAGGAGCGCAAGGCCGCCATCACGGGCAAGGGCGCCGCCCTTGAGCTGATGCTCGAATTCCCGTCCCTGATCAAGCGCCCCGTACTGGAAGGGGCCGGGCCGCTCAATGTGGGCTTCTCCGACGCCCAGTACCGCCAGATTTTTCCATGACTGCCCCTTCCCGCACCCTGGCACTGACCGAAGCGCTGATTGCCCAGTCCTCGGTCACGCCCGAAGACAAGGACTGCCAGCCGCGCCTGATCGAGCTGCTCGCGCCGCTCGGCTTCGTGTGCGAGACCATTTTATCGAACGGCGTGACCAATCTGTGGGCGCGCCGCGGCAGCAGCGCGCCCGTGTTCGTGTTCGCCGGCCACACCGACGTGGTGCCCACCGGCCCGCTCGATCAGTGGCAGTCGCAGCCTTTCGTCCCAACCCAGCGTGACGGCAAACTGTATGGACGCGGCGCTGCCGACATGAAAACCTCGATCGCCGCGATGGTGGTGGCAGTCGAAGAATTCGTCGCCGCCCACCCGGCGCACAATGGCTCGATCGCCTTCCTGATCACCAGCGACGAGGAAGGGCCGGCCACCGATGGCACCGTGATCGTCTGCCAGCGCCTGCAGGAACGGGGCGAACAGATCGATTTTTGCCTGGTGGGCGAGCCCACTTCGGCCCACATCCTGGGCGACGTGATCAAGAACGGGCGCCGCGGTTCGCTCTCGGGCAAGCTGACCATCAAGGGCATCCAGGGCCACATCGCCTACCCCCAACTGGCGCGCAACCCGATCCACCAGGCGGCGCCGGCGCTGGCCGAGCTGGGCGCCGAGCAGTGGGACGCGGGCAACGAATACTACCTGCCCACTTCCTGGCAAATGTCGAACATCCATGCCGGCACCGGCGCCAACAACGTCATTCCGGGCGAAGTGACGGTCGACTTCAATTTCCGCTTCTCGACCGCCAGCACCGCCGACGGGCTCGAGGCGCGCGTACACGCCATCCTCGACAAGCACAAGCTCGACTATGATGTGACATGGACCTTGAGCGGGCTGCCCTTCCTGACCCCGCGCGGCGCCTTGTCCGACGCGGTGTCGGCGGCGATCCAGGCCGAAACCGGCGTCCACACCGAACTATCGACCACGGGAGGGACCTCGGACGGGCGCTTCATCGCGCGCATTTGCCCGCAAGTGATAGAATTCGGCCCTCCGAACGCCAGCATCCACAAGATCGACGAGCACATCGAAGTGCGCTTCATCGATCCGCTCAAGAATATTTACCGCCGCACGCTGGAAAACCTGCTGGCGCAAGCTGCTCCCGAACGAGAACCTGGCCATGACCACCACACCTTTTAGCACGCCGCGCGACTTGCTGCGCTATGCCGTCACCCGTTTCAACACCGCCAAGCTGTTTTTCGGCCATGGCAGCGCCGAGGCGCTCGACGAGGCTGCTTACCTGATCCTGCATACGCTCAAACTGCCGCTCGACAAGCTCGATCCCTTCCTCGACGCCCGCCTGCTGCCCGAGGAAGTGCTGCAGGTGCTGGCCGTGATCGAACGGCGCGCCAGCGAGCGCGTGCCGGCCGCCTACATCACCAACGAGGCGTGGCTGGGCACCTACGCGTTCTACGTCGACGAGCGCGTGATCGTGCCGCGTTCGTTCATCGCCGAGATGATTCCCGCCTTCTTCAGCCCCTGGGTCGATGACCCGGACGGCGTCGAGAACGTGCTCGAACTGTGCACCGGCTCCGGCTGCCTGGCGATCATGATGGCCGACGCCTTCCAGAACAGCGTCGTCGACGCGGTCGACATCTCGGCCGATGCGCTGGCCGTGGCCGAGCGCAACGTGCGCGAGTACAAGCTCGAAGGCCGGGTCAACCTGATCGCCTCGGACCTGTACCAGAACGTGCCGTTCAAGAAGTACGACCTGATCGTGAGCAATCCGCCGTACGTCAATTCGGCGTCGATGGCCAGCCTGCCCCAGGAATACCTGCGCGAGCCGCAGATCGCCCTTGACGGTGGCAGCGACGGCATGGACCTGGTGCGCAAGATCGTCGCCGGCGCCGCCGAGCGCCTGACGCCGGACGGCATCCTGATGGTCGAAATCGGCAACGAACGCGAGTTCGCCGAAGCCGCGTTCGGCTACCTCGGGCTGACCTGGCTGACCACCAGCGCCGGCGACGACATGGTGTTCATGCTGCGCGCCGAACAGCTGCACGCTTAATTTTTTTACGCGCCGATTTGGCGCAATGCGCTGCGCTGTTCCACCCTGCGATCCCTTGGCGGCTCGCAGGGTGGAACAGCGCGGCGCATTGCGCCAGCCGGCGCGAACCACAACCTAAAGCAAAAAATGATACGTTTCCTCTCTGTTAGCTTGATGCGCGGCACCAAGCCGCTGCTCGAATCGGTCGACCTGACCCTCAACCCGGGCGACAAGATCGGCCTGATCGGCGCCAACGGCGCCGGCAAATCGAGCCTGTTCGCGATGCTGCGCAACGAGCTGCACCCGGACCAGGGCGAGATCGACTTTCCCGCCAAATGGCGCATGGCCTATGTGGCCCAGGAGACGCCGCCGCTCGACCGCGCCGCGCTCGACTACGCGATCGACGGCGACGTCAGCCTGCGCAAGCTCGAAGCGGAATTGCTGCGTCTGGAGTCGGAGCCCGAATCGACCGAGAACGGCATCGCCATCGGCCACATCTACAGCGCCCTGTCCGACGCCGACGCCTACACCGTGCAGTCGCGCGGCGAGCAGCTGCTGCTCGGCCTGGGCTTCACGATCGACCAGATGGCCCAGCCCGTGGCCAGCTTCTCGGGCGGCTGGCGCATGCGCCTGAACCTGGCGCAGGCGCTGATGTGCCCTTCCGAACTGCTGCTGCTTGACGAGCCGACCAACCACCTGGACCTGGATGCGATCATCTGGCTCGAAGACTGGCTCAAGCGCTACGCCGGCACCTTGATCATCATCTCCCATGACCGCGACTTCCTCGACGAGATCGTCAACGTGGTGGTGCACATCGACGAGCGCAAGCTCAAACGCTACTCGGGCAACTATTCCGGCTTCGAGCGCCAGCGCGCAGCCCAGATGATCCTGGCCGCCGGCGCCCTGGCCAAGCAGCAGCGCCAGCGCGCCCACCTCGAGTCCTTCGTGAACCGCTTCAAGGCGCAGGCGTCGAAGGCGCGCCAGGCCCAGAGCCGCATGAAGGCGCTCGAGAAGATGGAGGAGCTCGCGCCGCTGCGCGCGGCGGCCGAATTCTCGTTCGAATTTCGCGAGCCGCTGGCCGCACCGAATCCACTGCTGGTGATGGAAGAGGTCAACGCCGGCTACCACATCCTCGACGAGCATGGCGACCGGGTGGCCGACAAGGTGATCGTCTCGGGCATCAAGTTCTCGCTGCAGATCGGCCAGCGCATCGGCCTGTTGGGCGTGAACGGGGCCGGCAAGTCGACCCTGATCAAGACCATCGCTGGCGAACTGGCGCCGCTGACGGGCGACGCCACGCTCGGCAAGGGCCTCTCGATCGGCTACTTCGCCCAGCACCAGGTGGAGATGCTGCGCCACGACGAGTCGCCGCTGTGGCACCTGTCCAAGATCGCGCCGACGGTGCGCGAGCAGGAGCTGCGCAACTTCCTGGGCGGCTTCAACTTCCCCGGCAATATGGTGACCAGCTCGATCCGGCCATTCTCGGGCGGCGAGAAGGCGCGCCTGGCGCTGGCGCTGATCGTCTGGCAACGCCCCAACCTGCTGCTGCTTGACGAGCCGACCAACCACCTGGACCTCGAAACGCGCGAGGCGCTGACCATGGCGCTGGCCCAGTTCGAAGGCACGCTGGTGGTGGTGTCCCATGATCGCCACCTGCTGCGCGCCACCACCGACCAGTTCATCATCGTCGCCGACGGCAAGCTGCAGCCTTTCGACGGCGACCTGGACGACTACAAGGATTGGCTGTTCCAGACCAAGCTGGGCAAGGGCACCACGGTGCTGCCGGCCGCCGGCAAAGACAACAAGACGGCCTTCCCGCTGGCCCCCGCCGTGGCCGCACCGGCCGCGCCGGTGGCCGACAAGAAGGACCAGAAGCGCCAGGACGCCGAGCAGCGCCAGCGCATGACGGCCTTGAAAAAGCCGATCGAGAACAAGATCAAGCGCCTCGAAGAGCAAATCGCCAAGCGCCAGGAGCAGAAGGCGGAGGTTGACGCCAGACTGGGCGAACCGGGCGCCTACGAACCGGCCAACAAGGTCAAGCTCAAGGCGATGCTGGCCGACCAATCGTTCTACGGCAAGGACCTGGCCCAGCTCGAGGCCGAGTGGCTCGAGCTGCAGGAACAGCTCGAAGGCATCGCCGCGTAACCTTGTTCCGGTGGGGAAGCATCCAAGGGGTCGGACCCCGGTTTTTCTGTTGGGGGTCTGACCCCGTTTGCCGACAGGGTCAGCGTACCGGGCAAAGTCCCCTGACCGGCCGGCTCAGGCGGCCTGGCGGGCGCCGTCGGCCACCTTGCGCCGGATCGACATCAGCTTATCGATGTCGACCAGGATCAGGCGCCGGCCGTCGGTCTGACCCAGCCCCAGCAGGTAATCGCAGGCGTTCGCATTCTCGTTGCCGGGGATCGGCGAGACCTGGTTCGAGCTCAGTTGTACCACGTCGGTCACGCCATCGACCACCATGCCCATGACGCAGCTCGACAGCTGCAAGATGATCACATCGGTCAGCGCGTCGCCCGCCGCGCCGCGCTCGCTGAAGGCCACGCGCATGTCGACAATCGGCATGATCACCCCGCGCGAGACGGCCACGCCATTGATGATCTCGCCGTCCGTGGCGAAGCGTTCGAGCGTCTTGAATGCCCGCAGTTCCTTGACCTTGCGGAAATCGAGTCCATATTCCATGCCGCCGAGTTGAAAACTGAGGAACTCCATCCTGCCTTCGGCGATCAGCTGCGGTTCATTCTGGTGCATGATGGTCCTTTCGTGTCTGCAGGGCGCGGGGAGCCGACGAAATCCCATCGTATCCCGGGCGTCCCCGTGCGATGTTGATTCCCGTCATCGTTTCCGCGGGTCTCGAACCAATTTTGCAAAGCGGGCATCAGGCCGTACAATGGGGCCGACCCAGTCCTGAAAGGCGGCACGATGTACCAATGGCTGCAACGATTATTCTTCACGCCGGCGCCCGCCGCGCCGCCCGAGCCGCCGCCTGCGCCTGCGCCGCCCGCACCGGCCGCGCGCACAGCGCCGGGCGCAGCGCCTGGCGCAGCGCCGGGCGCTGCGCCAGGCGCCGTCTCGTTCGAGCAGCGCGACCTGGTCAATGGCGTCTATCAGCGCTGGCTGTTCGAGAACGAAACCGAATCGGGCCTCGATACCAGCCCGGCTGAACAGCAAGTCATCGAGGCGCTCGATGCCATCCTCGCCTCCCAGCAGTCGGGCGCCGCGCTGGTGCGCCGCATGCCGGGCTTGATTCCGCAACTGCTGCAAAGCCTGCGCAGCGACACCTTCTCGGGCGCCCAGCTGGCGCGCACCATCTCGGGCGACCTGGTGCTGGTGGCGGCCGTGATCCGGCTGGCCAACAACTGGATCAAGGGCAGCGGCGACTCGATCACCAGCGTCGAGCATGCGGTGATGCTGATCGGCCACGAGGGCTTGCGCCACCTGATCACCAGCGTCGCCTTCCGCCCCATCATCGACATCCACTCCGGCCATTACACGCGCATCCTGGCGCCACGCATCTGGGACCAGTCCGAGCGCTGCGCCATGGCCAACCGGATGCTGGCCGAGGCGATGGGCATCGACCCGTTTGAAGCCTTCCTCGCCGGGCTGGTGCAAAACGCCGGCCTGATCGTCGCGCTGCGCATCATGGACCAGCATACCCAGGACGGCGCGCAACTGGGCTCGGAACTGTTTTGCGCACGCCTGGCCAGCGACGCGCGCCAGCTCACCTGCAGCATCGGGCGCGAATGGAACTTCCCCGACAGCGTGACCCAGGCCATCGGCGAACAGTCCGGCATGAAGAAAGGCGCGCCGATTTCACCGCTGGGGCGCCTGCTGACCTTGTCCGACTACCTGGGCAAGCTGCGCATCCTGGCCGAGCACCACCTGCTGTCGGCGCAGGATCCGGCGCTGTTCAAGGGCTTGCCCCCTGCCGCGCTGGACTGCTACCGGGCGCTCGACGCGATGGCCGACGAGCCGGCGCCGGCCGCCCAATCCTGAGTCGTGGAGCACCCCGTCAATCCGGCCGAGGTCGAGTTCTCCGCCATCCGCGCCCAAGGGCCGGGCGGCCAGAACGTCAACAAGGTTTCGTGTGCGGTGCACCTGCGTTTCGATGTCAGGGCCTCGTCGCTGCCGGACGAGGTCAAGGAAAGGCTGTTGGCGCTGGCCGACCAGCGCATCACGCAAAACGGGGTAGTGGTGCTCAAGGCGCAACAGTCGCGCAGCCTCGAGCAGAACAAGGCGGACGCCCTGCGCCGCCTGCAGGAGATGGTCGACGGCGCGGCCCTGGTGGCCACGCCGCGGCGCGCCACGCGGCCCACCCGCAGCTCACAGCGCAAGCGGGTCGACGGCAAGACCGCGCGCGGCCAGACCAAGGCCCTGCGCGGCAAGGTCGTCGGCTAGTGTCATGGGTTGAAAATTCGTTGGCATATTCGTAGACATAATGTATTGACCTACCAGCCTCAAGCAACGTGGATTACGCTGAG
>JAZJYV010000120.1:0-25263 GCA_040390195.1 Pseudomonadota bacterium
CAATTCTGGTAGTCCAGCCTCACGATTGGAAGGTGGGGTGGAATTCCCGCTTACGCTACATGAATGCCCCGGCTATTCAACAGCGCGCGAATCATTGGTGCAGGGTGTCCATATTGGTTACTGTTATTAGCTGCGCAAACAGCAAGCTTCGGCTTTAGTTCGTCGAGGAGGTCGCCGGTCAGAAAACCGTTATCGGCACCATGGTGCGGCAAAATCAGTATGTCGATCTCATTGCAGGCAGTTTTGCATGCCTTGAGAAGTGCGGCGATACCTTCGGATTCGACATCGCCCAAACTGAGCACGTTGAAGCATCCAGTGCGAAAAAGTTTCACAGTGGAATTGTCATTCGCCTTTTCGACGAGCGTCTTGGGATGGTAAACAACGTCCCTGTAGCCATAGTGCGCGCTTGGATTAAGTGACTTAATGTAGGTAGGCGTTATCGCAACACCTTTGCGGTCGGCAACCTTCGCGCAGTACTTCTCGATCGCCACTTTGCAGGCCTTGCCGCATTCGGTACTGGGTTCGTAACCAGGGTACTCCACTCTGATTGGCATCCATGTTTGCAAGATCTCCAGGAGCTCAGAATGATTGCAGTGATCCCGGTCCCAACTTGTGATATGCAAGGTATCGATCCGGGTCCTTTTATTCACTCGCAACTCTTCAATAAGACTGGGCCTACTCGTATCGGTAAGTCGAGCCTCGATTTTTGTGAAGGTCTTTCCATCAAAGTAGGAAAATGAAGCGCCGGCATTACCAAGTTGATAGGCCCGAAAGCGGGTGGGCACTGCCTGCAAGGCTGGGAACTGCGCTTTTACAGCATTTTTAATTTCAGTCAAGTTCATGTTGCGTTCTTTCAAGCAGTATTACGAACGCGGATGGCATGCTCAGTTCACTGTGCGCGCATACAGCATTGACGCAGCAACGAAAAACGCACACACTTCAATTCCCCAATCAAAAGGTGACGTTCTTTTCTGGATGTCATTTTTCTCGCCCGAGTGCAAATGCCCTCGGGTGTCCACTAGCACTCTCGCAGCGAGAGTGCTAATTCCAATTTTGCGCTCAACAATACGGGAAGTCAAAGGTGTTTTTGTCGTGCTCTCGTGCGGGATGACTCCATGTTGACACTGAGCACAATAGCAGATTCGCTTCCTCGTCAACGGGCCTCTACGTCCACAGGAGTGAAGTGGCATTCTTACTTCAACGGATGGGGGGACGGCGATTCCCCTGTTAGTATGTCTTCGGCTATAGTCGAGGCTTTGGTCGCGATCGCTCTGGGCCGGACACGGCAGACGGCGCCTACATACGGGTATGAGATGACAGTCATCGAACTGATTCAGCAATTGTTGCCGGAAGGGACGGACGCCTTTAACTCCCAGGTAGTGCCCTTAGCAAACCTGGAAAGTTGTCCCAGCTGGCCGGTCGACCTATTCGCTGTGGTTGGATCGATTATTGAAAGGTCCGGCTGTTACACAATGGCGAGTCCCGACCGGCAAAAACTCGAGGAACATGCGATTCGCCTTACTGAGATCGCCAACTGCGCGCGCGTGTGGAACGGCGACGATGACGTGGTCCCGGGCCCGGTCGAATCGTTATGGCAAGCGGTAGTAACCACCTACGCCGACGTCCGGATCAGTGCCGTCCGTGAACATCGAGATTTAGTGCAAATCCTGCTGGCATTGTTTGCGATAGCTGACGAAGCTTGCGCCGGCATGGGCTGGGACGTGGCGCCGGACAATGCTTCGCTGAATATGTTTGCCTCAATGGCATTTGCCGCGCTCACCGAGGCGGATGCGACGGTCACGTTGCCGCACGCACCTCATTCGCTGTGCGTCATGGTACCGCCGGACCGCGCAATCGTCTTACCCAAAGCAATCACCTCTTCGGTCGGCTGCACGATCCGCTCGTTGAGCCACTATTTGGCCTTGCTAGCACCGATCTCCGTCCTCGAACCATCTTGGATCTTATCAAGCAAGCGGCTGGGCGACGATCAAGCGCAGCCTGCGGAACCTTATGATCTGCGGCTGCTGCTTATTCCGTTTCCGTTCACAATACATGGCCGCAGTTTCCAGTTGAGTTCGCCGCGGCAAAATTTGGCAGATAACCATGTGCCCGCGTACTTCAAGCTGGACCAGACTTGGCTCACCCTGGACGGGCAGCCTCTAAGCGGCCAAACGCTTGCCGACGACTTGGTAGTGCCGCTTATTAGGCAGGCTCAACTAGAGACTGGTGCGGTGCCGACCGGCGTTATTCTTCCCGAGTGTGCATTGTCGAGCGCACTGGCTGGTGAACTGATACAGGCGCTCGCGGCGGCCGATTTGGGCATCGAATTCTTGATTACAGGGGTCCTCGATTCGGAGGCCGGAGAAAATCAACTGAACCGCGCACTGACTTTCGTATTCCAGGAAGAAGGGCGGGTGGCCATGGGAGAGCAAAACAAGCACCATCGCTGGCGCCTGGACCGCGGACAGACCGATCGCTATGGGCTAAACTTTGACAACTCTCTAGGGAACGACAAGTGGTGGGAGGACATCGATGTTAGCCAACGTCAGCTGCCATTTTTTGGCTTGCGTCGGGATATATCGCTGGCCACGTTAATTTGCGAGGACTTGGCACGCACTGATCCAGCGATGAGCGCAATCAGGGCTGTTGGTCCCAACCTGGTGATCGCGCTGCTGATGGACGGGCCTCAGCTCGCGGTGCGATGGCCCGGTCGCTATGCCACGGTGCTGGCCGAGGATCCCGGCTCCGCCGTGCTGTCATTCACGTGCGCGGCGATGGTCGATCGCTCAAACTGGCTAGAGGCGAAGCCCGCCAGGTCGATTGGTCTGTGGCGCGACGGTAGTGGCAGAACCCAGGAGATCGGACTGCCGAGTGGCGCGCTGGCAATGATGCTGACCTTGCAATCGAAGAAGAAGCACCAAAATACGCTGGACAACCGGTCGGACAAAGAGTTGTCGCGCCAATTGACCTTGCGAACGGTCGTCCCCCTTTTTCTTGCAGACCGGCCTAGTTGGATATAGACTGGACCCATTATGGCAACCAAACCACTTATTTTTCACGTCGGCAGCCGAAAACCGTTTGCTGAAGAAGCCCCAGTCGTGGACGCTGTCCAGCAAGCTAAGGTCAAGCGTGGCAATGTCGCGGGTACTGCTTTGTTCAAAACCAGTAGCCGCGCGACAGCCGTGGGGGGAGTGCATGTGCAGGCAGTAGACATTGTTCGTGCCGCAGCAGCTAGCCCGGCCGGAGTAGCCACAACTGGAGTCGTGGGGCGTGCCCTCGCCCAAGGCGGCGTGACCGCGGCGCAGCCCGCGCGGCGTTCAGCGATCGCGGACGCGCGTGGCTCGGTCGCTGCTTCGTTGCGTCGGCTGGGTGTGCTCGGATAATACGCATCACCCATCGAGACGGCCTCTGTGGCCGTTCTATTTTGCCCATCCCGCTGTGAATATCTTTCTATCGCATTGCTCAATGCCCGCGCCGAAGTGGCTACGCGGTTTTTGATTTCCTGATTTTCTTTCCAACGCAAAATCTGGAATGTCGGAAAAGGAGGGGCTAGTATTCCGCCTTAAAAGGTGTTTGCGCTTTACGCCCCCTACGGAAGCGGCCCTAAGCGTCAACTCAGCCTTTCGATTAGTCGCATTGCGCTATCAGCCGAGGGGATTGACCGCGGGACATTGATCTTCTTGGATTCATGCCCCCAAAACAGTAGCACTTGATCGAGGTTTTTCAAGAGGTCTGCGGACAAACTTGTGAC
This sequence comes from Pseudomonadota bacterium, assembly GCA_040390195.1. Lineage (GTDB taxonomy): Bacteria > Pseudomonadota > Gammaproteobacteria > Burkholderiales > Burkholderiaceae_D > Telluria_A. The sequence continues at coordinate 3,752 of JAZJYV010000120.1, forward strand.
GCCGGTATCGGTGAGCAACGAGGGAACTGCGCACCGTTCGTATCGGTGAGCAACTGAGGAGCAGCACGCCGTCCGTATCGGTGAGCGACGAGGAAACCGCGTTGTGTATGCCACAAATACCAAAAAAGTATGCAGAACCGCCTTCGATGCTCGCAAGCTATTGATTTCATTGGTGAATGTCATTTGGCAACGCAGAGATATTTCCTTAAGGGAAGGAAGATCTGAAGCGGGCCGTCCCAATTTCTATCCATAAATTGAACAATCTCCACGTATTCGCCATTTTTGTTTCGATTTATTTGACAAATAGCCTCAAAATTAACAACTCAGAAATTGTCGCCACATGTCGATCGATGGCAGTTCTGCATACTTTTTTGGTAGTTGTGGCATGCAGAACGCTGTTTCCTCGTTGCGCGCCAATACGAACAGCGCGATGTTCCCCAATTGCTCACCGCCAGGAACGATGAGCTGTTCCCCCCGTTGCTCACCGAGGGGGGGCTACCTCTACACCGGGACAGATGTGGAAGACGGGTTGCTGCGAATTCGCAATGACCCAAGATTCCGTACACCATTAACAAACCCGCGTGGTTACTGGATTTCGGCGGCCCGGAATGACCCTGGATTTCGCCACCCCCTTGTTGGGGTATGCTTTTGCACTATCTTTCGAACATTGCATAGAAGAATTATTTTGAATTTTGCCACGCGTATAATTAACATTTCAAAAATAGCTGCCGTTAGAGCGCTGTAATGGTTATAGATGGCGACAACGTGCAAGCCACCCCAAGTCTGGATGAGCAAACATCTTGTCGATTTACCTTGTGTATCCATACAGTGCCACCTATAGCGGTTTTGTACATATTTTATACTACATGTAGATCTTCCGCCGGAATCCGGCTTTGCTGGCTAGTTCGTTGACCAGCGCATAACTATCTAAAGGAGTTGACATGGCAGGGAAAGCGACAGGGAATAAAGTGGCGTCGTTGGCGGGCAGCACACTCGGCAACGCGAATTCGTCAAAAATCCAAAAGAGCCTGGCAGGCAGCGCCTTGGCCCAGTCGGGGACGTCGAAAACCACAAGCAAAACCATCGAGACCAAGGCATCGGCCGCGCTCCAAAGCCAAAAATCGAACACAACCACCAAATCACTGGCGGGTTCTGTTGTTTCTCAATCAAAGAAGAACCCATAGTAAGGCCTGGAGCGGGTTACGGGGTGAGGTCGACGGAATGCTGGCGCCATGTCATTCTGACGTAAGCATTTGATCTTTTGAAATTTCACTGTTTACCTAAAAGTTCAGAGTTTACGTTGAAACACTGGCGCCCATTCGCCCTTTGCGGATGTATTCCTCTATGCTTCTCAAACGTACCGCATATAGCGCGGTATTGTTATGCTGTCCGTTAAGCACCCGTCTTGCGCCGTCATTTGTCCCGTACCGATATGTCTGAGCAGCCAAATGTCGAAATTGCTAGAAATATACAGAAGTGCGACGATGGCGAAAAGTATACACATCTTAACCAACTCATCCCAAGGAGAATTAAATGGCCACGCTGCCAACGACCCCCCCACTTAGCACACCGCAGAGGGATGATCGTGCACATGTTCCGCGGCCGGCAGAACATCGTCCGGCACCGCCGCCAAAACCCAACCATGAGAGCTAGAATTGGAAGATGACCTGAGAAAGAGCCACGTACCACGTCCGGCTAATCATAAGCCTCCACCACCTGAACCGGCGAAACCTGGGTCTTGGAATGGGTGATAGTGAGCGCAAGTACCTTTTTGACCGCTGGGGAGACATTAAACTTCGAGCGTTGACGAATCGGTATTACCATCAGGAGCGTCAACGAATCTTCGAACTTCGCGAGGGGTTGGTGCGCGCTCTCGCAATATTGGGCGGTTCGGTTGCGTTTTCCAATATAGCTGACAAACAACTACTTCAGTTTTCTGTTGCGACAATTACCTTGTCAAGTGCTTGTTCGCTTGTGTTCGCGTGGGGAGCCAAAGCGCGAGACAGCTCCAAGCGAAGCGCCGAATGGGCCTTAGTTGAGAAAGAGATGGAGCAAACAGGCGAGCGGTCATTTACTGAGGCTCATCTCAATACTTGGGCGGCACGATGTAACGAGCTCGAAGCAGGAGAGCCCGCTCAAAATACAGCGTTGTTGGAGAGATCTTACCAGCGGGCATGCCGTTCACTTGGCAGCGTTCCAAAAGCCTGCACGAATTTGGGATCGTCGACCATTCTTCATCATTCATTAGGTCTAATGAAACGAAGAGTCAATGTAACTGCCAACAGTTAAATGGGAATGGCTTAGATGACTGCGTCCGAAGCGGGTAGCGCATTGCATTGGTGTACTCCAAGCTAGCTTGCCGGGCACCGACAGCAAGATAAACTTTTTGCGCCTTCGAACACTACGACAGCAAGTTGATCTTTTTCTGCCAGAAACCCAAAAGTACCCAGAATGCTGTCGCTAGAGTACTCAGAATGCTGTCGGCGTACTAGCGCGGTCAATCATATGCCGTTGGTTGGTATGCAGAGCATCTTTGATTTTACATAATATAAATTATGCGTAATTAAGGCATATGTGGATTACGTTGCAAGTCGCTCCCCGGCGCCGCCGAAGCCGCATCCAGCGTTACGCTCGGTTTAACGCGAAGCAAGCGTCCGTAGCCGCTTGTTCCGCGAACTCCTACCTAGTTCGCCACCACCTTGGCGCGCGCGGTGTGCAATTTTTTGTAGCTGTCCATCAGGCGCTGGTGCCTGTCGAGCCCCTCCAGCTTCATACTCGTTGGCGTCAATCCGAAGAAGCGCACACTGCCGTCCACTGAGCCCATTACCGCGTCCATCCGAGGGGCGCCAAACATCCTGCGGAAATTGACGACGTAGTCGTCCAGTTCCATGTCCTCATCCAGCAGCACCTCCAGCACGACGTTCACGGCCTGATAAAACAATCTGCGCTCGACCGTGTTGTCGTTGTACTGAAGGAAGGCTTCTACCAGCTCTTGCGCGGCCTCAAATTGCTGTAAAGCGAGATGAATCAGCAGCTTCAACTCTAAAACTGTCAGCTGACCCCAGACCGTATTTTCGTCAAATTCGATACCGATCAATGTGGCTATGTCGCCGTAATCATCCAGCTCACTGTTATCCAATCGCTCAAGCAGTGCTTCCAGACTGGCATCGTCCAGGCGATGCAGGTTCATAATATCTGCGCGAAATAACAGCGATTTGTTTGTATTGTCCCAGACCAAGTCTTCTATCGGATAGACTTCCGAATAACCCGGAACCAAAATCCGACAGGCGGCGGCGCCTATATGCTCATACACTGCCATATATACTTTTTTCCCCATGTCCTCGAGAATGCCGAACAAGGTCGCGGCTTCCTCGGCATTGGAATTTTTACCCCGGCCAGAAAAATCCCATTCAACAAAATTGTAATCAGCTTTTGCACTGAAGAAGCGCCACGACACCACACCACTGGAATCAATAAAGTGTTCAACAAAGTTATTCGGCTCAGTTACGGCGTTACTTACAAAGGTAGGCCGAGGCAAATCGTTCAGACCTTCAAAACTGCGACCCTGCAGCAATTCCGTCAGGCTACGTTCCAGCGCCACCTCCAAACTTGGGTGCGCTCCGAACGAGGCAAACACACCGCCCGTCCGCGGGTTCATTAAGGTGACACACATGACCGGGTAGGTGCCACCCAGCGATGCATCCTTCACCAGCACCGGAAACCCCTGCTCCTCCAACCCCTGAATGCCGGCCAGAATGCCCGGATATTTCGCCAGCACTGCGTCCGGCACATCCGGTAATGCGATTTCACCTTCCAGGATTTCGCGCTTTACCGCCCTTTCGAAAATTTCCGACAGGCACTGCACTTGCGCTTCGGCCAGCGTATTGCCGGCACTCATGCCATTGCTGCCGTAAAGGTTTTCAATCAGGTTGGACGGAAAATACACCAGCTCGCCGTCCGACTGCCGCACAAACGGCAGCGAACAAATGCCGCGTTGCACATTGCCGGAGTTGGTGTCATATAAATGTGAGCCGCATAATTCACCATCCGGATTGTATATTTCGAGGCAGTACGCATCCAGGATTTCAGCCGGTACCGCGTCTTTAGGGCCAGGTTTGAACCAGCGCTCGTTCGGGTAATGTACAAATGCCGCGTTGGCGATCTCTTCACCCCAAAACTGACCACCATAGAAATGATTGCAATTCAGTCGCTCGATAAACTCTCCCAATGCCGACGCCAACGCGCTTTCCTTGGTCGCTCCCTTGCCGTTGGTAAAACACATCGGCGAGTGCGCATCGCGGATATGCAGCGACCAGACATTGGGTACGATATTGCGCCATGAGGCGATTTCAATCTTCATGCCCAGGCCCGCCAAAACTCCCGACATATTGGCGATGGTTTGTTCCAATGGCAGATCTTTGCCCGCAATATAAGTGCTCGCTTCAGAAGCCGAACTTAACATCAGTAAGGCCTGAGCATCGGCATCTAATTGCTCTACCTCTTCGATCACGAAATCGGGCCCAGCTTGCACCACTTTCTTCACCGTACAGCGGTCAATGGAGCGCAAAATACCTTGGCGGTCTTTGGCAGAGATATCCGGTGGCAACTCGACCTGAATTTTGAAGATTTGCTGATAACGGTTTTCCGGATCAACAATATTATTCTGCGACAAGCGAATATTATCGGTAGGAATATTGCGAGTTACACAGTATAACTTTACAAAATAAGCCGCACACAAGGCCGATGAGGCCAAAAAATAATCGAACGGACCAGGCGCCGAGCCATCGCCTTTATAGCGAATAGGCTGGTCAGCTACCAGCGTGAAATCATCGAATTTGGCTTCAAGACGAAGCTTGTCGAGAAAGTTGACTTTAATTTCCATGGGAGAATTCCAAAATAGTGCTCAAAATGAATTTGGCACTATTATCCGTTCTTTTTAGCCACACAGCAAAGGCTGTTGACCGGCCCGACGCCAGTTCCGCGCGGCAGACAGAGCCGCCACTCGAACAAGCGCCGCCAGCGCCAGCAGTAGTTCGCCCCAGGATCAGGGGTTTTCCACAAACGCCTTGAACCTCCACAGCGCCGCTTCCCACTGCTGGCCGATCAGTTCGAGCGTGCGTTTGGCCTCTTCAATCTGCTTCGGATCAAGCTGCCATAGCCGCTCGCGGCCCAGCTTGATGTCGCGCACGACACCCGCATTGGCAAGCACCTGCAGGTGCTTGGTCACACCTTGCCGGCTGATGGCCGTATCGGCAGTCAGCTGGGCGATCGAAAAGGCACCGCCCGCGCAAAGAATCGCCACCAGCTTCAATCGCGTGGTGTCGCCCAGCGCCGCGAAGACGGAGGCAAGCGCGGCGCTCGACTCGACGTTGTCGGGCAGTTCGTTGGTGCTGTCAGGCGCTGACATAGCGGGCAATGTTCTTCACTTGGGCTTCCCAGCCTCCGCTATGCATACGGAAGGCTTCCTGGCGGCGGTGCAGTGGCACTTTGTCGAAACCGGACTCCACGACAGTCAATAGCGTGCCCTGGCCGGGCACATCCGCCAGCGTGAATGTGACCAGCGTTGGCGTCTCGTTTCCAGAATCGGCGGTGGCGTCGCCCGAGTACGGATGCCAGTGATAGGAAAGCAGATCTTGCGGTTCGATGCGCTCGACAATGATATCGAAAGCAACATGCTCATGGCCGGAGGTTGTATTTTGACCGCGCACACGTTGGCCGGGAGCGAAAGTCTGCCCCTTCAGGTTGGCGCCGAACCAGGTGCCAAATTCCTCGGCGTTACTCAGTGCCCGCCACACGCGCTCGCGCGGCGCGTGGATGACGATTTGTCGTTCAATACGGTCGGTTTCGGATGATGTGCTCATGATGGTGTGCTCCTGTGTCGGTTTCGGCATATTCTGAATATGCACCCAAATGGTTGCATATATCAATTATGATCGATTTTCCCGAAAAAGCAACCAAATAGTTGCATGATTGCGTCTCCCCATAAGCTACGCACGCCGTCAGAGTTTCTCGCCCGGGTTTTCTTGCCACCAATGAAGGTCACCTTCGCTATTTTTCCCTCCCGCAGTTCGTAGATGGCAATGGCTTCCATCACGCCCGGCCCCTCGGGCAGCGTCACGCGCACCCGCTCGTGGTCGATCACGGTATTGCCCATCACAATGCGTTTGACGATCTGTGCATGCAGGATGGTGTCGGCAAAACGGGAGGTATAGCGCTTGCGCATCTCGGCCTTGCCCTTGGTTTGCGATACGCCGGGAAACTGAAACAATTCCGCGTCATCGGCATAGGTGGCTAGGAAGGCTTCCATGTCGCGGGCATTGTAGGCATCGAGTTGAACCTGGACCTGGGTTTCCACAGCCGATACCGCGGGTGGCGCGCCATGGGCACTCAAATGGACCAACAACAATGCACAGCACAGCTTGACCGTGGTCGACATACGCACTCCATATAGTTTAGGGATTGACTGGAGCGGCGCGCCTGGCCAGTTCGCGCCACCATAACCAGGACAGGATCGCGTTGATCCAAAAGCCAGTGTAAAGTGCCGCCGTCAAATACAGGCCGCGGCTGAAATACAAGGGCGCCCCGATGCTATTGACCAGCAACCAGAAGGCCCAGTTTTCAATGCGCCGCTGGATCAGCAGGACCTGCGCAATGATGCTGAAAACTAGCACCGTCGAATCAAGAAACGGCGCATACGCATTCGTGTAGTAATGCAGCATGGCGCCGTAGGCCGCCGTCGCCACCATCCCGACGGGAACAGTCCAGGCCAGGCTGGCGAAATTGGCATGCGAAACCGGCACCGGCTTTCCCTGATTCCCGCGGATCCAGTGCCACCACCCAAGCAGGTTGGTGACGATGAAAAACAGCTGCAACATCACGTCCGCGTACAAATGGGTATCGTAGAATAACCATCCAAACAAGACGCAGCCGATGATCCCGGTCCACCAGGAATGCACGCTGTTGCGCCCTGCCAGCAAGACCGCCAGCGCCATCAGTCCGTTGGCCGCCAATTCCAGCGGGCCGACCATCATGGGCGACCGCCCTGCCCTGTCATTGGCATGCCACCCCCATTGTTCAAGTGGGGCTTACTGTACCCACCAGCGGCTTGAAGGGCAAGCATTTCAGTTATGGTCCAGTCTGCAAAACTCCCGAGAGGTTCGATTCTACACATTGACACCGGTCAGGTGCTGCGCATGCTGGTCGCGGATACTGAAAATACGGGCTCAGGCTCTTGGACAGGGAGGCACTGTGATTATCGATGGCAGCGACCCGTCGGCGGCGGGAACAGAGCAGGCGCAATTTCTTGAGAATCTCACCCGCTTCACGCGGCGCCATCGGGCCGGGCACTGGTCGGGGCCATTCTCGCAATTCATGGCCGAGTTGTTGCCGAAGGCACCGCGCGAACTGGCGCGTAATTCGCACCAGTATATCTGGGACATGATCCGCGCCAGTGGTATCGACGAAAGCGCTGAGCGCATGCGCTGCAGCCTGTTCGACGATGAGCTTTTCGGTATCGACGAGGCGCTCGAACGGGTGATCGACTACTTCCGCGCGGCGGCGGCCGGCTCCGAAGTCGGGCGTCGCTTGTTGTTGCTGCTTGGGCCGCCGTCGGGTGGAAAATCGACCCTGGTCATCCGCCTCAAACGGGGCCTCGAAGAATACAGCTACACCGACGAAGGCGCCATGTACGCCATCGCCGGCTGTCCGGTGCACGAATCGCCGCTGCACCTGATCCCGCACAGCATGCGCGCGACCTGCCGCAATACCTACGGCATCGACATCAGCGGCGAAGTCTGTCCGCATTGCCGGGCCCGCCTTGAAGACCAGTTCGGCGGCGATTTCATGCAGATGCCGGTCGAACGATTCTTCATCTCCGAATCAGGCCGCAGCGCCATCGGCACCTACGCGCCGCACGACCCCAGCACGGCCGACCTGGCCGACCTGGTCGGCTCGGTCGACCTGTCCAAAGTCGCCCAATTTGGCGACGAAGGCGATCCGCGCGCCTGGTCCTGGTCAGGCGCCGTGTACGCGGCCAGCCGCGGCGTGCTCGAAATGATCGAAATCCTCAAGGTCAAACGCGAATTCCTCTACCTGCTGCTGACGCTGACGCAAGAGAAGAACGTCAAGGTGTCGCGTTTCCCGCTGATCTATCTTGACGAGACCATCCTGGCCCACACTAACCTGGCCGAATTCCGCAAGTTCCTGCAAGAGAGCGAGAACGAAGCCCTGCTCGACCGCATGGTCATCGTCCAGGTGCCGTACACGCTCAATTACAAAGACGAGGCGCGCATCTACCGCAAGCTCATTTCGGCGGCCGCGCCGGCGTTTCGCGACGTGCACCTCGACCCGCACGTGCTGCATGCGGCGGCCGTGTTTGCCATCCTCAGCCGCATCCAGGACGCCGACGACAAGGAGGTCGAGCTGGTCAAGAAGGTGCGCATCCATGCCGATGAAGAAGTCGATGGCGTGAACCGGGCCGACGTGCGGCGGGTCAAAGAAAAAGACAAGGCGCCCGATGAAGGGCTGGCCGGGGTGTCGCCGCGTTTCGTGATCAACGCCTTGTCGAACGCCATCATCCAATCCAACCAGAAAAGCCTGTCGACCATGGATGTGCTGCTGGCCCTGAAAGACGGCATCGAGAGCGACGCGCGCATCGATCCCAAGAAAAAGCGCAAATGGGTCGACTACCTGATCCTCACGCGCAAGGATTTTTATAACCGCTGGGTCAAGGAAGACGTACACAAGGCCTTGTTCGTCTCCTTCGAGCAGGAGGCGCAGGACTTGCTCAATAAATACCTTGACGAGGTCGAAGCCATGCTCGACAACCGGCAAATCAAGGACCCCATCACCAACGAAGAGCGGCGTCCCGACGAGCGCTTCCTGCGCGCGGTGGAAGAGAAAATTCATATCTCCGAATCGGGCAAGCAATCGTTCCGCCAGGAGGTCGTGCGCAAAGCCATGGGCGCCTACAAGCGCGGCGTCAAATTCGGGCTCGATAGTCATTTGCAGCTCAACGATGCGGTCCAGCACTACCTGTTCGAGCAACGCCGCGACGTACTCCGCCTGGTCAGCTCGGCCAAGCGTCCGGACGACGACATCCGCACCAAGATTTCGGCGGTCGAACAGCGCCTGGTCGACGAATACGGCTACGACAGCCACAGCGCGCGCGAGGCGCTCAACTATGTGACAACTTTGCTGGCACAAGAATGAGTACAAACATCGACACGTCCTGGTATGACTTGTTCGCCCGCGGCGCACGCGACTGGCTGCGCCATAACGGCAAGGTCAGGGCTGCCGTCCAGGCCCATTTGCCGGAGTTGATCGCCGGGCCCGACCTGATCAGCGGGCCGCAACAGCGTACCGTGCAGGTGCCGGTGCGCATGCTCGAACACGCCCGCTTCAGGCTGGCGGACGGCCGCAATATGCGCGGCGCAGGCCAGGGCGATGGCCAGCCTGGCGACGTCCTGCGTCCGGCTCTGCCCGAACCCGACAGCCAGGGCCTGGGTGGCGATGGTGAGGGCGAGGTGCGCCTGCTGCTCGAATTCTCGATCGACGAGATCATGGACTGGGTGTGGGATGAACTGCGGCTGCCCGCCTTGCTGCCGCGCGCGAGCAGCCGGCTTGACCAGCCTGAACTGGTGCGCGAGGGCTGGGACAAGCGCGGCGCCCGCTCGCGGCTCGACCGCCGCCGCACCATCAAGGAAGCGATCAAGCGGCGCGCGATCCAGGCCGACCCGGTGGCGTTCACCAACGACGACCTGCGCTTTCGCCAGGTCCACCTGCGCCCCCGTCCGACCACCAGCGCCTTGATCTTTTTCGCCATCGATGTGTCTGCCAGCATGACCCAGCTCGAACGGCGGCTGGCGAAGTCCTTCTTCTTCTTTGCGCTGCAAGGCATCCGGCGCAAGTACGCCAAGGTCGAGGCGCGCTTCATCGCCCACACCACGCATGCCTGGGAGTTCGCCGAGGCCGAATTCTTCCAGGTCACCGGCATCGGCGGCACCATCGCTTCGAGCGCGTTCCGGCTGGTGCTCGAGGCGGCGCGCCAACAAGCGCCCGCGTACACCAACATCTATTTGTTCTACGCATCGGATGGCGAAAATTTCACCGAAGATCGCGGCGCCGCGCGCGAGACGCTCAGTACACTGGGCACGCTGCTGAACTACATCGGCTACGTCGAAACCCTGCCGGGCGCGGCGCGCCTCCAGGAAACCGAGATGCGGCGCCTGTGCACGGAACTCGAACGGGCCGGCCAGCCAATTGGCAGCAGCGTGCTGGCCAACCCGGAAGACGTTTGGCAAGCCTTGCGCAAGTTTTTCACCGAAGACGCCCAGGCCGAAGCTGCGGGGGCGCCATGAACGCACGACATAGCGAATTGGCCCACTACAGTGCGCGCATCGAGGAGCTGGCCCTGTCGCTCGGCCTCGATTTCTACCCGGTGCAGTTCGAGCTGGTGCCCACCAATTTCATGGTCGAGATCGCCGTCTACGGCTTGCCGGTGCGCATGCGGCACTGGTCGTTTGGCGTGCGCTACATCCATCAACTGGTGCGCCAGCACATGGGCCACTCCAAGATTTTCGAGGTCATGTTTCCCGGCAATCCCTGCCATGCCTATATGCTTGAAAATAATTCATTGGCCGAGAATACCCTGGTCACCGCGCACGTACTGGGGCATGCCGATTTCGCCAAAAACAACCAATTGTTTGTACGCTTCATGGCCATGGGTGGTGGTCACATTCTCGAGCAGAGCGCGGCGCGCGCGCACCGTCTCGAACAGGCGCTGGCGGTCCACGGTCAACAGAGAGTCGAGGCCGTGCTCGACGCGGCCCTGGCGCTCGAATCGCACATCGATCCCGACCAGCCGCTGCAGCGTGCCCGGTATCCCGAGTTCCTCAGCGCGCCGGCCGAGCGATCGCCCGACCGCTTCCACGAACGTTTCGAGCGCCTTGCCGGCACAGCGCCCGCTCCGGCCCCGAACTGCTTGCTGCAAAGGGCGCCGCTGCCGCCTCAGCCGGAAGCGGACCTGCTCTGGTTTATCGCCGAGTACGGGCCCGAGCTCGAGGAATGGGAGCGCGACATTTTCCTGGCCGTGCGCGAGGAATCGTATTATTTTCATCCAATATTCTCGTGCCAGATCATGAATGAAGGCTGGGCCTCGTACTGGCACGCGCGCCTGTTGCGCGAAGCGACCTTCCTGCCGCCCGATCTGTACCTCGAAGCCATCAAATCGCACTCGGACGTGGTGCGCCCTTACGCCGGCGAGCAACAACTGGCCTTGGCCTTGAATCCCTACCATCTTGGCTTCAGCATGTGGGAGCACATCATCGAACGCCAGGGCATTGCGGCCGCGCGCGCGATCTGCCGCGATGAGGACGATTTCGGTTTCATTCGCAACTACCTTGACGAGGAACTGGCCGAACAACTCGGCCTGTTCGTCTACGAAACGCGCAAGGACGGCGACACCAAGCTCGCCACCCGCGACCTGCACGCCGTGCGAGAGGCGATCCTCGCGCCCAAGTACCACTACGGCGCGCCGCGCATCCGCGTCGGCAAGATCGGCATGGATGGCAGTCTCGAGCTGCACCACGACTACCTGGGCGACGGCCGCGGCCTGGACCTGCTGCAGGCCGAGCGGGTCATGGAATACGTCGCGACCATCTGGCGGCGCCCGGTGGCCTTGCATACGATCGATTTCCGTGGCGTGGTGCGCGTGCTTCCCGGGAAGAAACCGGGCTTGTAAGCGCCGCACCCTTGTGCACACGCAAGGCGCAAGCGCCGGCGCCTTGGCGCGATCGGGCAGCTTTTGATGATCCTCAACATCAGCTGCGGTTGTGAAATCGTTCATCGCGGGCGGCCCTATAATTCAGCCGTCAGTGCATGTCGGGGAGTCGGCATGGAAGACCTGATCAGCCCGCCCTGTCTGTGCGGCGCCCGTGTGCGCGTGAGGTCGCTCAAGCCATGAAAGGAAAGAACGTGGACCTGTCCAACCCCGTGATGGCGCGCGAACACTGCCCTTGGGTCCAGCGAAACTGCAAGCAGACGGGCCCCTTCCGGGTGCGACACGACAATGGCGACGACGACTGAAATTCTGGTGCTGGGTTCCGGGCTGCCGCTGCCGGCCGAGGGTCCGGCGGCGCTTCGGTGCTGGCAAATGCTGCGCTTCCTGGCGCGCCACTATCGCGTTCATTTCGGCTGCCTGGCGCCGGCGCACCCGCCGTCCGGCCTGGTCGGCAAGGTCCAGGCCGTGTGCCATGAAACGCACTTCATCGACCAGCCAGCATTGCTGGCGCGTGCGCGCGGCTTGGGCGCGCTGGTCCGGGGCGAGGCGCCGGCGGTGGCCAGTGCGCGCCATCCGGCGCTAGCCGCCTGGACCACACGCTTGCTGCAACGACGTCCGGTGGCGGCGGCCATCGCGCTGTCGGCGCCGATGGCGCAGTACCTGCCGGCCACGCCCGGCCTGCGCCGCCTGCTCGACCTGGCGGCGAAGCCCGTCGCCGGCGCGCGCGACGCGGCCTACGCGCTGGCGACGGCCAGCCGCTTCGACGCCGTGCTGCTCGCTACGCCGAACGGGGCGGCCGATTTTGCGGGCATGGCGCCGTGTGCGCGCGTGGCCTGCATCCCCAACGGCGTCGACGCCGAGCATTTCTCGCCCCACATCATGCAGCGCAACCCCTATCGGGGCGCCACCATCAACCTCTTGTTCAGCGGCGCACTGGAGCATTGGCCCGACATCGAGGCTGCCGACTGGCTGGTGCGCCAGGTGTTCTCGCCCCTGCATGCGCGCCACGGCTGCCTGCGCCTGCACCTGGTGGGCAGCGGTGTCGATCGGCGGGTGCAGGCGCTGGCGCGCCATCCCGGGGTACAGGTGCACGCGGCGGTGAGCGAGTTGCGACCCTACCTGGCCCATGCGGCACTGGTGCTGGCACCGCTACGCCAGGGCGCCGGCATGCAGGCCAAGGTGCTCGAAGCGATGGCCATGCAGAAGGTGGTGATCGCCTCTCCCGCCGCGCTCGACGGCATCGCTGCCGTGGCCGGCACCGAGCTGCTGGTGGCGCACACCAAGGCCGAGTTCATCGCCCAGGTGCGCCAGGTGCTGGCGGCCGATGCCAGCGACGCCATGGGCCTGGCTGCGCGTGCGCGCGTGCTGGCCGACTACAGCTGGAGTGCCAGCATGGACCGCCTGATCGCGCTGATCGGCACGCCGGCCGCGCGCAGCGGTACATGAACGCTTCGCTTGAAGCGGCGCCGCTGGTGGTGCACCTGTTGCCGCAGCCCGACACGGGAGGCGGGGTCCATGGCGTGATCAAACTGATTCGGCATATGCCGCCCGGACGCTACCGCCATGCCATCGTTTGCCAGAGTGGCGAGGCCGCGTGCCACCGCCAAGCGGCCCCGCGCGGGGTCGAGATCATCAGCTTGAACAAGCGGGCCGGCAAGGACCTGGGCCACTACCTGCGGCTGTTCCACGCCCTGCGCGCCTTGCAACCGGACCTGGTCCACACGCGCAACCTCGGTGGCATCGAAGGCCAGCTGGTGGCGGCGCTGGCCGGCGTCAAGTTGCGCCTTCACGGCGAGCATGGCGCGCCGCCGTCCAACCCGCTGCTGCGGCGCATGCTGTTGCCCCTGATCGGCCATTTTATCGCCGTCAGCACGGAACTCGAACGCTGGCTGATTGACCGCGTCGGCGCTGCACCGCAGCGCGTCTGGCAGATCGCCAACGGGGTCGACAGCGTCGAATTCCATCCTCGCCTGGGGCCGCCGGCGGCGGTCGGGCCGCCCGGTTTCCTCCGGGACCAGGACTTCGTGATCGGCAGCGTCGGGACCATTGACCAGGGACAGCGCAAGCTGGTCGACGCCTTCCTGCGCCTGATCGGCGCGCCCCACCCTGCTCACCAGCGCCTGCGCCTGATGATCGTGGGCGACGGCCCGCTGCGCGCAAACTGTATCGAGACGCTGCGCCGTGGCGGCGCCGCCGAACGTGCCTGGCTGCCCGGCACGCGCGGCGACATCGCCCAATTGCTGCGTGCGATGGATCTGTTCGTGCTGCCCTCGCCCGCCGAAGGAGGCGGCACTCTGCTTGAGGCGATGGCCAGCGGCTTGCCGGTGGTGGCCACCGCAGTCGAGACCCACCGCGCGCTGGTGCAGCCAGGCCTGACCGGCATGCTGGTACCACCGCGCGCACCCGAACTGATGGCCGCCGCGATCGCCGACTATTGGCGCATCCCCGAGATGGCGGTGCGGCACGGCGTGCGCGCGCGCAGGGAAGTGATCGCTCGGCACAGCCTGCCGGCAATGGCGCGCAACTACCTGGCCGTGTATGACGCCTTGACCGAGCGCGGGTGCTGAACGCACCTTCTCCCTCCACTTCGCCTGATACGCCCCCATCGCATGCCATTACCGCTTTCTATCCTGATTTACAGGCGCGTCCCGGCCGTGCCCGACCCGCTGTTTCCCGAGTTGATCGATGCGCGCCTGCTGGCGCAGCAAGTGCGCCTGCTGAGGCGCTGGTTCCGCTTGCTGCCCCTGGGCGAGGCAGTGTTCCGCCTGCAGACTCACAGCCTGCCCGCACGCGCCGCCTGCCTCACCTTTGAGCATGGCCACGCCACCCATGCCGATGTGGTGCTGCCGGTCCTGCAGCACTACGCCGTGGCGGCCACCTTCTTCGTCGCCAGCGACTATCTCGACGGCGCTTGCCTGTGGACCGAGGCCGTGGCCGACGTCGTGCGGCGCGCTCAGGGACCGCGCCTTTGCCTTGGCCGCAGCGGTTTCGGGCGTTATGACATCGGCTCCCCCGCGCGGCGCCGTAGCGCGATCGAGTCGCTGCTGGCCGCACTCAGGGAGCTGGCGCCGGCCGAACGCCAGGCGCGCGTGGCGTCGTTGGCGCGCCACTTCGAGTCGGCCATGCTCGACGCCGACCGGGTGCTGGCACTGCATCGCGCAGGCATGGAAATCGGCGCCCACCCGGCCAGTGACGCGGCCCTGGGCAGCTTGCCCAACGGACTCGCGCACAGTGAGATCGCGTGCGGGCGCGCACGCCTGCAGGAGATCATCCAGGCGCCGGTGCGCCTGTTCGCCTACCCCGGCGGCACGCCGGGCCGCGACTTCAAGGCGCGCCACGCCAACATGCTGCGTTCACAAGGTTTCGATGCCGCCGTAAGCTGTGCTGCCGGCGCGGCGCGCGTCGATACCGATTTGTTCCAACTGCCGCGCTGGGCCCCGCAGCGGCGAAATGGCGCGACTTTCCTGCTCCAAATGACGCGCAATCTGTGCGCTTAGGCGACCCGACGGCCTGCCATGCTTCTTTCAGCGGCTACCCTTGCCAAACACCACCACTTGCACCGTGTCGAAATGATGGCCCTGTGGCGGCGCAAGGTCTTGACCAAAGACAAGTATTGCCGGGACAAATCAAGCGTGTCGCGGGCGCGCCCATGGCAAATAGACTATAGTGATGCTTCTGTACAAATCACCCTATGACCATGAAATTTGACGTCGCCATTGTCGGCAGCGGCCTGGCCGGCCTGTCCGTCGCCCTGCACCTGGCGCAGACGCGCAAGGTAGCCATCATCTCCAAGCGTGCCCTGCTCGACGGCGCCAGCAACTGGGCGCAGGGCGGCATCGCCGCCGTGCTCGACTCGGGCGACAGCCACGACCAGCACATCGACGACACTCTGGTGGCCGGCGGCGGCCTGTGCGACGAGGCGGCCACCCGCTACATCGTCGAACACGGCCGCGAGGCGATCGAATGGCTGATCGACCAGGGCGTGCCGTTTACCCGCGACGAAAATGCCGAGCTGGGCTTCCACCTGACACGCGAGGGCGGCCACAGCCAACGCCGCATCATCCACGCCGCCGATGCCACCGGCCACGCCGTGCAGGTCACGCTCGAGCAAAAAGTGCGGGCCCACCCGAACATCACGCTGTTCGAGCAGCACTGCGCGATCGACGTGATCACCTCCGACAAGCTGAAAGCGAAGGCCAGCGCGCACGGTGGCGCGCCCGCGCCAAAACAGCCCAAGTGCTACGGCCTGTACGTACAGGACGAGAAGACCGGCAAAGTGCTCACCTTCGAAGCCGAGCACACGGTGCTGGCCACTGGCGGCGCCGGCAAGGTCTACCTGTACACCACCAATCCGGACACCGCCACTGGCGACGGCATTGCGATGGCCTGGCGCGCCGGCTGCCGCGTCTCGAACATGGAATTCATCCAGTTCCACCCGACCTGCCTGTATCACCCGTACGCCAAGTCCTTCCTGATCACCGAAGCGATTCGCGGCGAAGGCGGACGACTGCTGCTGCCGCCCGAGGCGGGCGCCGCCGCCGGTACCCGTTTCATGCCGATGCACGACGAGCGTGGCGAACTGGCCCCGCGCGACGTTGTCGCCCGCGCGATCGACTTCGAGATGAAGAAACGGGGCCTCGACTACGTCAACCTCGATATCAGCCACCAGCCGCCCGAATTCCTCAAGGAGCACTTCCCGACCATTTACGCACGTTGCCTCGAGCTGGGAATCGACATTACCAAGTCGCCCATTCCGGTGGTGCCGGCGGTGCACTTCACTTGTGGTGGCATCGTCACCGACCTGGCCGGACGCACCGACATCGCCGGCCTGTACGCGGTTGGCGAGACGGCCTGCACCGGGCTGCACGGCGCCAACCGGCTGGCCAGCAATTCGCTGCTCGAATGCCTGGTGATCGGACGCGCCTGCGCGCACCAGATCGCCGAACAGGCGCGCGCCGAGACGCCGGCGCTGCCAGCGTGGGACGAGAGCCGGGTCACCGACGCCGACGAGGAAGTGGTGATCGCCCACAACTGGGACGAGCTGCGCCGCTTCATGTGGAACTATGTGGGCATCGTGCGCACCACCAAACGGCTGGAACGGGCGCAACATCGGATCGCCCTGCTCAAGGAAGAGATCGACGAGTACTACCGCAATTTCCGCATCACCCACGACTTGCTGGAGCTGCGCAACCTGGTCGACGTGGCCTCGCTGATCGTCAACAGCGCGCTGTCGCGCCACGAAAGCCGCGGCCTGCATTTCAGCCGCGACTATCCCGATACGCTGCCCAAGGCGCTGCCGAGTGTGCTGACGCCGGCCCGGCGCTAGCAGAAATGCGCAGCGCACCCCACTTTCCCCGGTGCCGAAAAGGTGGAAGGCGGCCTGGGCGGCTCCCTGACTTTCCACCCTACAAAATCGTCTCTTGAACCGCAAACTTTCGGGCTCGACCATTTTGCTGCTCACCGTCCCGCCGTTGCTGTGGGCCGGTAACGCCGTCGTCGGGCGCCTGGTGCGCGGGGCCGTGCCGCCGATGACGCTGAACCTGCTGCGCTGGTCGCTGGCGCTGCTGATCCTGCTGCCACTGGGAAGGCGCGCATTCGCGGCCAGCAGCGGGCTCGCCGCCCACTGGCGCCGTTTCAGCCTGCTTGGACTGCTCGGCATCGGCTTGTACAACGCGCTCCAGTACCTGGCACTGCAAACGTCCAGCCCGATCAACGTGACCCTGCTTGCCTCCGGCATGCCGGTCTGGATGCTGCTGGTCGGCCACCTGTTTTTCGGCGTGCGCATTCGGCGCGCGCAGGCGATCGGCGCGGCCGTTTCGATCAGCGGCGTGCTGCTGGTGCTGTGCCGCGGCGACTGGTCCCTGCTGGCCGCCTTGCACCTGGTTGCCGGCGACCTGTACATGATCCTGGCCACGATCGCCTGGTCCTTCTACAGCTGGCTGCTGACCGAGCCGAAGGATCCGCCCGCCCTGCGCGCCGATTGGGCCGCTTTCCTGCTGGCCCAGGTGATGTACGGCGTGCTCTGGTCGGGCGCCCTGGCCGGAGCCGAATGGGCCATCGCAGCGCGCCACATCGACTGGAGCTGGCCGCTGGCGGCGGCGCTGCTGTACGTGGCTGCAGGTCCGGCGGTGTTGGCGTTTCGCTGCTGGGGCGCAGGCGTGGGCCGCGCAGGGCCCAGCGTGGGCGCGTTTTTTGCCAACCTCATGCCACTGTTCACGGCAATCCTGTCGGCGGGCGTGCTGGGCGAACTGCCGCAAGCCTACCATCTGCTTGCGTTCGCGTTGATCGTCGGCGGAATCGTGCTCTCCATACGCAGGTAAGCAAAGCGGCCATCGCTGCGCAGGGCACTTGCCATTCTTACATCATATGCTATTCTGAAGCGCCCTACCCGCCATGCAAGGTGGCGGTGACATCATTCCCTGTTTGCCAATCAATAACCGGAGAATTATATGATGCGCTTAAAACTGGTCGCAGCTTGCCTGATTGCGTCGCTACTGTCTGCTTGTGCCTCTGTCGTGCCCACCCCCACCCGAATCGTCGCGGTGGCCGGTGCACCGAAGGCGGCTGGACCCTACTCGCAAGGCGTGGTCGCCAATGGTTTCTTGTTCACCGCCGGCCTGACGCCACGCGATCCTGCCGGCCAGACAGTTCAAGGCGACATCGCGGTCAGCACCACGCGCGTGCTCGACAACCTCGAAGCGATCCTGGCCGGCGCCGGCTGCAGCTTCAAGGACGTCGTCAAGGTCACCGTCTACATGAGCGACGTGGGCGAGTTCGCCAAGATGAACGAGGTGTATGCGGCGCGGTTCGGCGACACAAAACCGGCGCGCTCGACGATTCAGGTCGCCAAGCTGCCCGGTGGTGCCGTGCTTGAAATCGATATGGTGGCGCGTATCCCGTAAGCGGCGCGCCGCCTACTCGACGATGCGCAGCGAGAAGTCGGTGGCGTGGATGTCTTTGGTCAGGCTGCCGATCGAGATGCGGTCGACGCCGGTTTCGGCGATAGCCCGCACGCTTTCGAGATTGACACCGCCGGACGCTTCCAGCAGAGCGCGACCGGCGTTAAGCGCAACTGCCTCGCGCATCGCCGGCAACTCGAAATTATCAAGCAGGACCGAGCCCGCGCCCGCTTCCAGCGCCTGCGCCAGTTCGGCCAGGTTCTCCACCTCGATCTGGATCGACACGCCCGCCTGCAGCGCGCTGGCCGCCGTCAAGGCCTTGGCCACGCCACCGGCTGCTGCAATGTGGTTCTCCTTGATCAGGATGCCGTCGTACAGCGCCATGCGCTGGTTCTGGCCACCGCCCACGCGTACCGCGTATTTCTGCGCCTGGCGCAGGCCCGGCAAGGTCTTGCGGGTGTCGAGGATGGCTGCCTTGGTGCCGGACACGATGTCGACGTACTTGCGGGTGGCGGTCGCCACGCCCGACAGCAATTGCAGGAAGTTGAGCGCGCTGCGCTCGGCCGTGAGCAGCGCGCGCGGCGCCGCCTCGATCGTGCACACCACGCTGCCGGCATGCATCATGTCGCCTTCCGCGTACTGCCATTCGATGTCGATGGTCTGGTCCAGTGCCAGCATCACGCCTTCGAACCAGGGGCCGCCGCACAGCACGGCGTCCTCGCGCACGACCACACGGGCGCGTACCCGCACGTCGTCCGGCACCAGGCGCCCGGTCAGGTCACCGCTGCCGACGTCTTCGAGCAAGGCGGCCAGCAAGTTCGACTCAAACGCCGCTTGCAGCGCCTCGTCGAAACGGTCGTAGGGATTGCGCAAATTGCTCATGCGGGGCCGACTCCGGAAAACAGTTGAGTTTCGTGTGCCAGGTCGCTGCTGGGCAGTGCCTTGGCTTTCTTGGCGGCCGCGAAGTCGAGCATGCGGTCAATCGAGCGCACGGCCAGCTTGCCAATTTGCGCATCGACCTGGATTTCATTGTTGCCGTGTTCGAGCACGTCGGCCAGGTTTTGCAGGCCGTTCATGGCCATCCACGGACAGTGCGCGCAGCTCTTGCAGGTGGCGCTGTTGCCCGCGGTGGGCGCTTCGAGCAGGATCTTGCCCGGCGCGGCGGCGCGCATCTTGTGCAAGATGCCGTTGTCGGTGGCGACGATGAACGTGCTGGCACTCATGTTCTGGGCGGCGTTGATCAGCTGCGTGGTCGAGCCGACAACGTCGGCCAGCGCCACTACGTTCGCCGGCGACTCCGGGTGCACCAGGACCTTCGCTTCGGGATGCTCGGCTTTCATGAGCTCCAGTTCGACGCCCTTGAATTCGTCGTGCACCAGGCAGGAGCCCTGCCACAGCAGCATGTCGGCGCCGGTTTGCTTCTGGATGTAGGAGCCCAGGTGCTTGTCTGGCGCCCACAGGATTTTCTTGCCCTGCGCGTGCAGGTGGGCCACGATGTCCAGGCCGATCGAGGACGTCACCATCCAGTCGGCGCGCGCCTTCACGGCCGCGCTGGTGTTCGCGTACACCACCACCGTGCGCTCCGGATGGGCGTCGCAAAAGGCGGAAAACTCGTCGGCCGGGCAGCCCAGGTCGAGCGAACAGGTAGCGTCCAGGTCGGGCATCAGGATGCGTTTTTCAGGGCTCAGGATCTTGGCGGTCTCGCCCATGAAGCGCACTCCGGCCACCACCAGCGTGCTGGCCGGATGGTCGCGTCCGAAGCGGGCCATTTCGAGCGAGTCGGACACGCAGCCGCCGGTCTCCTCGGCCAGGTCTTGCAGGTCGGCGTCCACATAGTAGTGGGCCACCAGCACGGCCGCGCGCTCTTTGAGCAGGCGTTTGATGCGTTCTTTGAGGGCGGTTTTTTCGGCGGCCGATGGGGCTGCGGGAGTACGCGCCCACGCTTCGGCGGTGCAGCTGGCGCCACCCGCAGGCCGTTCGTACTCGACGGTTTTGATAGGCAGGATGTTCATGACGTTACTATCTCACAATGCGCCGATTCATGTGCGCGGCACCCGAATCGGCACGTTCACTTAGTCGATGCCCTGGCTGGTCAGGTAGTCTTCGTAGTTGCCGCGGAAATCGACGATTTCGTTTTCCTTGATCTCAAGGATGCGGTTCGCCAGCGAAGACACGAATTCGCGGTCGTGCGAGACGAAAATCAGGGTGCCCGCGTATTTTTCAAGCGCGATGTTGAGCGACTCGATCGACTCCATGTCCATGTGGTTGGTCGGCTCGTCCATCAGCAGCACATTGTGCCGGCCCAGCATCAGCTTGCCGTACATCATGCGGCCCTTCTCGCCACCCGACAGCACGCGCACTGACTTCCTGACGTCGTCGCCGCCGAACAGCAGGCGGCCCAGGATCGAGCGCACGGCCTGGTCGTCATCGCCTTCCTGGGTCCACTGACCGATCCAGTCGGTCAGCACGGCGTCGGTCGCGAAGTCTTCCGTCGGATCTTGCGGCATGTAGCCGACGTTGGCGTTCTCGGCCCACTTGACGCGGCCCGTGTCGAGCGCCATGCCGGTCATCTCGCTGCCGATCGAACGCAGCAAGGTGGTCTTGCCAGCGCCGTTGGCGCCAATGATGGCGATGCGCTCGCCGGCTTCGACCATGATGCTGAAATTCCTGAACAGCTGGCGGTCGTATTTCTTGGAGATGCCCTCGACCTCGACCGCCAGCCGGTGCAGTTTCTTCTCGCCGTCGAAGCGCACGAAGGGATAGGCGCGCGAGGACGGCTTGATGTCGTCGACCTTGATCTTCTCGATCTGCTTGGCGCGCGAGGTGGCCTGGCG
>JAZJYV010000121.1:0-66866 GCA_040390195.1 Pseudomonadota bacterium
AAAGTAGGTTATCGTCAGGCTAGTTATATAAGAAAACCCCAGCAGAGATGCTGGGTTTTTTTTTGATCCATCGAAAAACCGTAGGGTGGAATGCGGCTGCGCCTTTTCCACCCTACGCGCTTCGACGATTCAAATGGTTTTCGTACTCGACTCAAACGCCCCACAGCACGTCGTTGCCGCCGGCCTTGGCGGCGCGCAGCATCTCCAGCAGGGGATATGCGCGAGTTCCGAAACTGACAACCTCCATGCCTTCATGGTCGCTGTCATCGCCCACTTCGCCATGATGCGCATGTATATCGCGCTGCACATCGTCCGTAACAGGGTGGGCTCGACTCTCGGCAATTTCCTTCTCGAGGATGGCGACTGCCTGCGGCGCCTCGGCCGCTGTGATTACCCCACGCGCGACCTCCTTGTGCAACAGGTCAAGTATGCGTTTCGCATGCTCTTTGTACATGATGACTTCGGCTGCGGCTTTTGAAGTAAAAGTGATTAACATAGCGAGCTTTCTGGTTGTGCGGTTCGTGCAGAAACGATAACACGAACCCGGCCCATGGTCACCTTGCACAATTGCAAAAAACAGGCATCAAACCGACTTGCGTCTGAAGACCCAGGCAAACAGCAACACCAGCATGGCGGCCAATACCGCGCATGCGGCGCCGATAAGCATGCCGCTCGCATGGGCGGATCCTCCCTGTGCCCCTAACAGCAGAAATGTGGCGCCGGCCCAAGCGAAGCCGTTCAGTGTTTCCATGATCGATCCGACGAAATTGCCTTTGGCGCGAGTGCGGAATTTGCCGCGTTCCGACGGCTGGCCGCACCAGAGTACGATGCACGCGGCACTGATGACTGCCGCCGTGGCCGTCAGCCCCACCAGCAGCGCAGCCAGCGGCGCGCGCATGCCAACCCAGGCGAGCGGCGGCGCCACGATGACGATCGCCGGCAGCGCCACCGCAGCAAGCTTGGCGCGTGCGATCGTGGCCTGGCTGCATGGCGCCGCCAGCAGCAAGTCGGGTGCATCTTCAGCGGCGATGATGACCCAGGCCAGCGACGCCGTGAGGGAGCCGCACAGGAAAGTGAGCGCGGTGCCGACACTGGACAAGGACGTGCTGCCCTTGCTGAACAACACAAAGCACAGCGGCAGCATGTACAGCAATTGCAGCAGTACCTGAGAGATCAGTTGCGGATCGCGCGCAATCAGGCGCCACTCCTTGAGCACCACGGCGTGGGTCAGGCTGCGTCCGAAATGGTAGCGCGGCACGCCAGTCGGCGCCGCGGCGCGCACCGCGCTCACCACCTGCTGCACGCCATGCACGAAGAACCCATGGGTCAGCTGGACCGTCAGGCAGAACGCTGCCACGCCAAATAATGCCAATGCCAGCGCCGGCCACGGTGCGCCCATCAAAGCCTGCCCCGGCAGCCAGGCCAGGCTGTCCGGGCCGAGCAGCCGGCCCGGCGCCAGCAGGGGGCCAATCCAGTCCAGCGCCAGTTCTTTCAAGCTGCGCATCGCGCCCGAAAATGCCTGCGACACCAGAAAAAAGAAAGCGCCAGCCAAAGCACCCAACACTTGCGCCACCACGCGCGTGCGGCGCACGCCGACCAGGCGCACCAGTCCCAGTGTCATGAGCATCGACAGCGAGGCACAGACCAGGGCCATGCTGACGATGCCGGGGTAAATCGCCAGCCAGCGAAACTGCCCGAATACCAGGCCCATATGGGCGAACGGCGTCAGGAAGAACAAATAGACGCCGGACACACCGACCACGATGCCTGCCAGCCGCACGGTGAAAATGCTGCGCGACGAAAGCGGTGACGAGAGCAGCAAGTCAAGGTCGCCGCGTTCGAACAGCACCTCCACGCTCGAGCGCAGCCCGGTTGACAACATCATCGTCATCACTGCCATGCAAACCGCGGTCACGCCCATCACCAGCGACGGTGGCGGGTTGAATGCGGTGCCACCGAGCTTGCGCATCAAGGCGTATGCGACACCATGCATGAGCAAACCGGCAACGATCCAGACCGACATGGTGCGCTTCGACAGGCCCCGCACCGCACGCCCCTTTTTCGAGCCGTAGCCGGCGTTGTAGAGGAACATCCGTACCTCATGGCGCAGCAGCCACCAGGCGCTGCCCGGACGCGCGGCCATTACACCTTCTCCGTCAGCTGAAGGAAGACGTCTTCGAGTGTGCCGCCACGGGTCTGCCCGCGCAATTCGTCGAGCGTGCCCTGGGCGATCAGGCGGCCGTTCTGGATGATGCCGATGCGTTGCGCCAGCCGCTCGGCGACTTCGAGTATGTGGGTAGTGAGGATAACCGTGCCTCCGCCTTCTACATGCGCCAGCAGTAAATCCTTGACCTGGCGCGCGGCGGCTGCGTCGAGTCCGGTCAGCGGCTCGTCGAGAATCAGCAGTTGCGGTTCATGGATCAACGCTCCCGCCAGCGCCAGCTTCTGCTTCATGCCGCGCGAGAAGCCTTCGGTCAGTTCATGCGCATGTTTGCTCAGGTCGAGCCAGTCGAGCAGGCGCTGGGCGCGCGGCTCGGCTTCCGCCGCATTGATACCCCACAGGCCGGCGACGAATTCAAGGTATTCGGTCGGCTTGAGCTTGGCATACAACATCGGGTCGTCGGGCAGGTAAGCCATACGCTGCTTGGCGCCGGCCGGGTCGCGCGCGAGATCGATGCCGAGCACTTCGATGCGGCCATGGTCCGGCGCCAACAGGCCCGCGACCATGCGCAAGGTGGTGGTCTTGCCTGCGCCATTGGGACCCAGCAGTGCGTACAATTCACCGCACCGCACCACCAGGTCGAGCTGGTCGACGGCGGGGCGGCCAAAGCTCTTGCTCAGCGATTCGAGCCTGAGTGCGGCGTCGTTGGTATCGGTCATGGCTGCTCCAAGGTCAGGGTGAGTCTGTAAAGGTGTGTGCGCGGCCGGCGGCGAACAGCGCCAGCCCCAGCGCCTGGAATGCCAGCGCC
This sequence comes from Pseudomonadota bacterium, assembly GCA_040390195.1. Lineage (GTDB taxonomy): Bacteria > Pseudomonadota > Gammaproteobacteria > Burkholderiales > Burkholderiaceae_D > Telluria_A. Next base: position 2,970 of record JAZJYV010000121.1, read on the forward strand.
ACGCCAAGCGCGAGGCGAAACGCGCTGGCAGGGGCGGCGCCGTGGAGCTTGAGGAAATCGATCAGCACGCCGATTCCCCACTGACTGATGAAGGCGCCGACGAACAGCTGCAGGTTGTAGGCCGAATTGGCGCGGCCCGACAAATCGAGCGGGAACGACACCGCCACCTGCGACTGTACCAGCGTGGTCACCGGCACGCACATGGCCAGCACCAGCCACAGCAGCCAGGCATGGGGCGAGGTGGTCGAGATAATGGCCAGCAGCGACACCATCACGCTGGCGAAGCCGATGCCGATCAGCTGATGCACATGCCAGCCGCGCGCCAGCAGCTGGCGCGAGACTGTTCCCAGGGCCAGGTAGGACAGCATCAGCACGAGGTTGAAGGCAAACAGGATCTGGCCTGTCTGTTGCGCGCTCTTGCCCAGCACCGTGATCATCCACGGCCCGGCCCACAGAGTTTGCAGCGCGATGAAGATGCCATGGTTGACCAGGCCGAGCACGCCCAGGCGCCAGAAGTAGCGGCTGCTGAAGATGGCGCGGTAGCCGCGCGTCGATGCAGCCATCGGCAGCGCGCCGGCGTAGTCGCGTTCGACGTCGCGCAGCAGGAAGAAAATGAGCGTAGCGGACAGCACCAGCAGGCCCGCGACCAGCCAGAACACGGCGCGCCAGCCGATCACGGGCAGGGCAAGCGACACCGGCAGCGACGCGATCAGCGCGCCGCAGGTGCCGGCGACGAGCATCCAGCTGGCCAGTTGCGCCTGCTGGTCCAGCGCGAACCAGTTCCGGTACGCCTTGAACGCGGCCATCAGGCAGGCCGAGACGCCCGCACCGATCAGCGCGCGGCCGGTCCACAGGCCGGCCAGTGAGGTGCTGGTGGCGAACACCACGGCTCCGGCGGCGGCGCACAGCAGCAGGGCCGCCTCGGTGCGGCGCGCGCCATACTTGTCGAGCCAGATCCCCAGCGGCAGTTGCATTGCGCCGAAGCTGACGAAATAGGCGGAGGAGAGCAGGCCCAGGTCGGCGTTCGAGAGGCCCAGTTCAAGCTGCAGCGCGGGGGCGATGACGGCATTGACCGAGCGCAGCGCATACGAGAGCAGGTAGCCCAGCGCGAAGCACAGGAACACCCTGGCCGCGCGCGCGCCGCGCAAGGTCGATCGCACCTCAGTTCAATTTAAAGGACGACATGAACATCTCGATCTGGTCGGCCGGCAGCGCCTTGGCACGTCCCATCACGATGACCTGGTAGAAGCGCTTGTTGCGCGACTCGAAGTGGCCGACCAGGCGCACCGGCGTGCCGTTCTGGGTGCCGCTCGCCTCGATGTCGATGGCTGCGCTGCGGGCCGTGGTGCTGCCGCTGACGGCCGAAGCCTTGCCCTCCTTTTCACTGGTGATGGTGGCGCCGATATTGCGCACCAGCGCCGTCTTCATGGACGCCAGCGCGGCCTCGGCCTTGTCGGCGTCGGGCGCTTCGGCGCTGCCGACGGCAAACATGGCACCATCGATTTGCGCTGCCGTCATGGTCATGCTGACGGACATGCCGTCGAGGTCGATGTTGCGGGTATGGGTAGCCGGTTTATCGGGGAACATCACGCGAAACGGCGCGTCCTGGCTGCTGTAGTCGCGCCAGTTGAATTTAGGGCTGCAGGCCGCCAAAAAAGCCGCACCGAGGAGGGGGATCAACAGGAATTTTCGCATCCGCAGATGGTAGCAGAATGCGGCGCGCAAAGCTGGGCGTCTGTGCTGGTGTGCCGCCTCACGGCGCGCTCATGGTTTGCGTTCGCGCAGGCCGCGCCGATAGCTGATGGCCTCGCCGACATGAGCGGCGCTGATCTGCTGCGCACCCTGCAGGTCGGCAATTGTGCGCGCCACCCGCAGCACACGGTGGTAGGCGCGCGCCGACCAGTGCAGGCGCAGCATGGTCAGGCGCAGCACCTGTTCGCCTTCACCATCGAGCCTGCAATGGCGGTCGATATCGCGCGTGCCCAGGCGCTGGTTCGGCTTGGCCTGGCGCGCCAGCTGGCGTTCGAAGGCCAGCGCCACGCGCGCCGCGATGACCGCGCTCGACTCGCCGTCGGTCCCGGCCGAGAGCAACTCCGGGGCCATCGCGGCCACTTCGATCTGCATGTCGATGCGGTCGAGCAGCGGACCAGAAATCCGGTCCTGGTAGCGCAGCACGCCTTCGCTGGTGCAATGGCATTTGCCCGACACGTGGCCGAGGTAGCCGCAGGGGCAGGGGTTCATCGCCGCGATCAGCTGGAAGCGCGCCGGGAAATCGGCCTGGTGCGCCGCGCGCGAGATCGTGATGCGCCCCGACTCCATCGGCTGGCGCAGCACCTCCAGCACCCGGCGGTCAAATTCCGGGAGTTCATCCAGGAACAGCACGCCACCATGGGCCAGCGACACCTCACCCGGACGCGGCACATTGCCGCCGCCGACCAGTGCCACGCCCGAGGTGGTGTGGTGCGGGCTGCGATAGGGCCTCAGCTTCCAGGTCGCCGCCGAGAAGCCGCCGGTGAGCGATTGCACGGCCGCCGATTCGAGCGCCTCCTGGTCGCTCATCGGCGGCAGCAGGCCGGCGAAGCGGGTCGCCAGCATGGTCTTGCCGGCGCCCGGCGGCCCGATCAACAGCACGCTGTGCAATCCGGCCGCCGCCACCTCCAGCGCGCGCTTGACGCGCTCCTGTCCCTTCACATCGGAGAAGTCGGGATAGGCCGGTTCGGCCGCCGGTGGACGCCCGCTGTGGCGCGCCAGCCCGCTGTGCGCGTCGGCCCTGGCAAAATGCGCGCACACCTGCAGCAAGGTCTCGGCCGGGTAAATGGCGGCGCCACCGACCAGCGCCGCCTCGTCTGCGTTCGCCTGCGGCAGGATGAAGGCGCGCGGCGCGCCCTGGCGACAGCGCTGCATCGCGAACGTCATCGCCAGAGCGCCGCGGATCGGGCGCAATTGCCCCGACAGCGACAGCTCGCCTGCGAATTCGTAGCGCTGCAGCTGATCGCCCGGCATTTGTCCCGAAGCGGCCAGGATGCCGAGCGCGATTGGCAAGTCGAAGCGCCCCGACTCCTTGGGCAGGTCGGCCGGTGCCAGGTTGACGGTGATGCGGCGCGCCGGAATCTCGAAGCCGGCGTTCTGCAGCGCGGCGCGCACCCGGTCCTTCGATTCGCGCACTTCGGCGTCTGGCAAGCCGACGATTGTAAAACTGGGAAGCCCGTTCGCCAGATGCACCTCAACGCTGACGGCGGGAGCTTCCATGCCCGCCAGGGCGCGGCTACGCAGGACGGCAAGGCTCATGGAGTTCCTGATCGGTTCGAACATCGACCCGATCGATAGTAGGCGATGTACGCCGGCAGCTGTTGAGGGCGACCAAGGATGGGTTCGATGAAAAGCATGGCGGGCCATTGAATTGGGACGCCAGCCTGGTGCGCGGCGTGCGCGTTCGTGACGCGATCGACTCAAGCGATGGACTTGTCGGGAAATTTTACACAAACGGCACGATTGTATTGATGCATGAAAAATTGCTCAAGGAAATCAATAAGTTGCAATTCTGGTATATATCTTGCTCACAAGATAGTCATGCGCGATTGAAAGATCGTTTGATTTCAACCAATCAACAATGACAAAAGGGAAAAAATGAAGATTTATACCAAGATTTTGGGCGTTTTTGTTCTGTCGGCCGCGGCCCTGTCCGCCCAAGCGAGCGTCGTTACAAGTTTGCCTGGTGGCACCGCGCTGGTCATTCCAGCCACCCATCAAACGGGTTTCTTCGGTCCAGCCACGCTTGCGCCAGGCGTGACCTTCTCGTCCAGCCAGCCTTCCGCATACGGCTACACCGGGACCTACGGTTTTAACTTGAATGGCACCTGGAGCGGAACCCCGATGATTGGTCTCGATCGCGGCACTGGCACCTTTGTGCTGTCGTTCGCGAGCGGGATTTCCGGTTTTTTGGGCGAACTGAACTGGACTACTGGTAACAGCGCTAACGCATCGATCGGGATCTACGATGCGGCCAACAATTTGCTGGAGTCGCTGACGCTGGAGAGCGGCGGCATCAATCAGGTGGCACCCGGTTTCTACGGCTTTAGCCGCGCCACCAACGATATCGCCTCGATCCACTTCAACGAAGAGTATATCGGCGTACGCAATATCCTCATTGTGGAAGGGGGCAGCGACGTTCCAGAGCCTGCCTCGCTGGCCTTGATGGCGCTTGGCCTGGCAGGGTGCGCCGTGGCACGCAAGAAATCCGCGCAAAAATAAACCGCGCGCATGCCTCGCCTGAAGCCCGCCCCGTGCGGGCTTTTTTCATGTGCGGGCCGCCTGTCCAGCCGTGCCGCATCCCCAGCCGGACAGTGGCACAATGCCGGGATGGCATCGCGAAGGGAGGCGCACATGTTCTCCGAGTTGCACGGATACACCTATCTGTTTGTCTTGATCGCCATGTTGTTGTTGGTCAGCTCGATCCGCATCTTTTGGGAATACGAGCGCGGCGTCGTTTTCACGCTGGGCCGCTTCTGGAAGGTCAAGGGACCAGGGCTGGTCATCATCATCCCCATGATTCAACAAGCGGTGCGGGTCGACTTGCGCACCGTTGTGCTGGAGGTGCCGACCCAGGATGTGATCTCGCGCGACAACGTGTCGGTGAAGGTGAGCGCGGTGGTGTACCTGCGCATCGTCGATCCGCAGAAGGCCATCATCGAGGTGGAGAACTACCTGAATGCGACGAGCCAGCTGGCGCAAACCATGTTGCGCTCGGTGTTGGGCAAGCATAGCCTCGACGACTTGCTGGCCGAGCGTGAAAAACTCAACCAGGATATCCGGGAGTCGCTCGAGATCCAGACCGCTTCCTGGGGCATCAAGGTGGCCAACGTCGAGATCAAGCAGGTCGACCTCACCGAGTCGATGATACGCGCCATCGCGCGCCAGGCCGAGGCCGAGCGCGAGCGGCGCGCCAAGGTGATCCACGCCGAGGGCGAGTTGCAGGCGTCGGAAAAACTGTTCGAGGCGGCGCGCATCCTGGCGCAAGAGCCGCAGGCGATCCAGCTGCGCTATCTGGAAACGCTGACCGTGATCGGGGCTGATAAAAACACGACGATCGTATTTCCCCTGCCGATGGAATTGGCCACCTTCCTGACGCGCCTTGCCCCGGCGCCCAACGGTTGAACATCACGAGGGCTAGCGGCCCCGCGCCGGGCGGCTTGAACCGGGCCGCTTCAAGTTCAATCTGGCGCGCCGCCTTGCTCAAAAATGGGAATGCGCACTATCTGGCGCTGCTTGCGTGAGCGAACAGGAGAGCAAGATAAGCGCAGCAGCAAGACCCGTGATGGCCGACCTGAAAGCCATTCATAGAAGAGCGTTCGCACCATGCCATAGCAAAGTGTCGCCATCTCACCAAACGAGGATGCAAATACAACGGTGCCCGCAATGCCGGTTGCTTATCGACACCCTTCGGACTACTATTTTTCCAGAGCACCACTGTAGGAAAAATCTTACAAAATAAAAGGGGTCGACCATGCGTACCAGTTCCCGTTTGCTTGCATTTATCCTGGGCGCTGCGTGCGCTCCGGCCTGCCTGGCCCAGACCAGCACGACCCTCAATTGCGACCGTTCCTACGGTTTTCGGACCGATGCCAACGGCCAGACCGGCGCCACCTTGTGCGATTCGAAATCGGACAAGTTCATCGATGCGCTCAATAATTTCAACCTCAGCAATCCGGCCTACACGCAGACCTCGAGCGCGGTGGTACTGGGCCGCTTTTCCGACGTCAACATCGTCCTCAGCTATCCCGCCAACAATTCGACGCTGAGCTACAATTTCGTCGAATTGGGCGAGAAGGGCAGCTTCAATGGCGGCTCGCGCAGCACGTCGCAGCAACTGTTTTCGGATTTCGTGAAAAAATCGGACATCATCGGGCGCATCATGCGCTACCAGGCCGATCACTCGGCCACCAGCGCCATCACCGGTATCGGCGGCCTGATTCCCATGGCTGGCGCAGCCGATTTTTCGACCAGCTTCGACACCCTGAGCAAGCTGGCCACGCCAGACAGCGCGGGCAGCAACAACTTGATCGGCGTCGGCCTGAGCTACGGCAATTACTCGGTCTCGAATAGCGCCGACAAGGTCAAGACCACCAGCATTCCCCTATCCTACACGGTGCGCAACGACATCGATCCGCGCCGCCAGCTGCTCATGTCGCTACCGCTGACGCTGGTGCAAACGGGCGACGCCAACAGCGTGCACGGTGGCCTGGGCGTGGCCTACCGCTTGCCGATGTCCGACAACTGGACCTTGACGCCGGGCGGCAAATACGGGGTCGTCGCTTCCAAGGACCGCGCCACGCTGTCGACCGTCATGGCGGCCAACCTGATGAGCACCTATGCGATCCCGATGGATACTTATGCCGTGGCCATCGGCAACATGATCGGTTACTACAAGACCGGCAAGTTCTCCAGCGGCGACTACGCCTTCGATCCCGACATCGCGTTGACGATGGCGCGCAACGGCGTCATGGCGTCAATGCCGGCCGCCATGTTCGGGCCGAAGATGGCGGCCGAGTTCTCCTTCATCGACACCCGCTACCTGGGCAACAAGCCCTTCCTGTCGAGTACCCAGGAATTCGGCGTGACGGTCGGCACCAACCGCAACGCAGGCAACGCGCGCAGCTTCTTCCGTGCCGGGCTGAGCTACCTGCGCGGCAAGGATACGCGCGGCGTCTCGGCCAATCTCGGCTACTGGTTCTAGGATATGGCAAGGCGCATGCGCGGGTTCGGCCTGGCCGGACCCCTGCTGCTGTCGTTCTGCCTGTCGGCGCAGGCCGACCGCAGCACCGAGCAGGTGGCGATGGCGGCCGGGGGACGCTACGACCAGCTCGAGAAGTCACTCGAGGCGCAGCTGGCGCAGGGCCCGCTCGACACGCGCGACCGCCACGCCCTGTGTTACGCCTACTCCAAGACCAAGCGCTACGCGCGCCTGATGGAATGCCTCGACCAGCTGGCCCTGAACCTGAAGAAGGGCGACAAGCGCACGCGCCTGTTCGCGCTGGACGATGCCACGCCCTCGCTGGGCCTGATGCGCTCCGAAGCCCAGCTCGAACTGGGCCAGTACGAGGCGGCCGTGCTGAGCGCGCAGCGCACGCTTGAATGGCTGGCCGCCGACCAGAGCGAAGACCTCGATATGGTGTTCAACGCGCTGGCGGCCGAGGCGATCGCGCTGGCCATGAACGGTGAACGCGACCGCGCCCTGCAAGTCCACACTCAGCTGATGCGCACCAGCGCCGGCATGCTGGGGCCGTACGCCAGCGCCAAGGCGTTTGCCCTGGCGCGCACGCGCATGGCGCTGGGCGACTACGAGGGCGTGCTGGCCGCGCTCAATGGCGACAAGCTGTTCGCGGTCAACGTGTTCCTCGACCGGCTCGTCAGCGGCGGCTTCCTGACCGGCGTCAACAACTGGGTGTGGGCCGAACTGCCGCGCGCCTTCATGATCAACAAGGCGCTGCTGGAAACGGGGCGCAGCGCCGATGCCAAGGCCGGTTTCGATCGCTTGCTGGCGCTGCGCCAGGTGGCCGAGAATGGCGAAATCTACTGGTTGCTGCTGGGTGAACGGGGGCAGATCGCCGACCGCGAGCAGGACCGCGCCGCCGCGCTCGGGTTCTACCAGCGCGCCATCGACGTCGTCGAGCTGCAGCGCGCCAGCATCAATACGGAAGCGTCCAAGATCGGCTTCGTCGGCGACAAACAGGCGCTGTATGGCCGCGCGATCGCCTGCGCGCTGGCGCTGGGCCGTCCGGAAGTGGCGTACGACCTCATCGAACGGGCCAAGTCGCGCGCGCTGGTCGACCTGCTTGCCGGCAAGGGCGCCAATCTTGCACTCAAAGGGCAGAACGCGGACAGCACGCGCCTGCTGGCCAAGGTCGAGGAGGCGGCCGACGCCGCCCTGGCCCAGCTGCCGCTGGACATGACGCGCGCCGGCGGCGCCGACAACCGCGCCGTGATGCACAGCCAGGTCCAGGCGCTGAAGTTGCGCGATCCGGCGCTGGCTTCGCTGGTGAGCGTGGGCGCGCTGACGCTGGCGCAAGTGCGCGCCTACCTGCGCCCGGACGAGGTGCTGGTCGAGTACTACCTCAATGGCGGCAAGCTGGTGCTGATGGGCGTGAGCCAGGACAAGGTGGTCTCGGCCAGCATCGATGCCGGCGGGCTCGATGCCCAGGTGCGTGCCCTGCGCGCTGCGATCGAGGGCCAGCAGGCCACGACCCTGGCGCTGGCCAAGGCGCTCTACACGCGCTTGCTGGCCCCGGCGGCGGCCCTGATCGAAGGCAAGAACCTGGTGGTGGTGCCGCATGGCAGCCTGCACTACCTGCCGTTCGCGGCCCTGCACGATGGCACGGCCTACCTGGCGGCCAGCCACAACCTGCGCTACCTGCCCAGCGCCAGCGTGCACCAGTACCTGCGTCCCCATGCGGCGGCCGGGGTCGACCACATGCTGGTGTTCGGCAATCCCGACCTGGGCAATCCCCAGTTCGACCTGCCCAGCGCCGAGGAGGAAGCCAAAATGATCGCGGCGACCATCCCGGACAGCAAGATCCTGACCCGCCTGGCCGCTTCGGAAACGGTGTTCAAGGAAATCGCCGGCAATTACCGCTACCTGCACGTGGCCGCCCACGGCCAGTTCAAGGGCGACACGCCGCTGCAGTCGCGCCTGGCGCTGGCCGCCGACGGCGCCAACGACGGCTCACTGACGGTGAGCGAAATCTACGGCTTGCGTCTGAACGCCGACCTGGTCACGCTGTCGGCCTGCGAGACGGGCTTGACGAAGGCGATGAACGGCGACGACCTGATCGGCATGACACGCGGCTTCCTGTACGCCGGCAGCAGCAACATCATCGCCAGCCTGTGGGAGGTCGACGACGAGGCGACGTCGGAATTGATGAAACAGTTCTACCTGAACCTGAAGGCGGGGCAGGGCAAGAAGGAAGCCTTGCGCCAGGCCCAGCTTTCTTTGTGGCCGCGCTTTCCGAATCCCTTATACTGGGCTGCGTTCTATCTCACCGGACAGGGCTGAGCGGCCATCGCCTGCAAACAAGGAGAATCTTATGTGGAAACGATTGATCGTACTGGCCTGGCTGGCCATGCTGGCGCCGCTGCTGCACGCAGCCGGTGCCGACGATGTGGTGGGCATGGTGCTCGATGTGCAGGGCAATGGCGAGATGAAGGTCAAGGGCGAGGCCAGCAAGCTGCAACTGCTCAGCTATCTGAAGCCGGGCACCCAGATCAAGCTCGATGCCGGCGCCCGGGCCTCGGTCTCGCACTATGGCGCGCGCCTGATCTACCAGCTGAGCGGGCCGACGGTGGCGCAGGTGGGCGCCGACCAGATCAAGGTCAGCTCGGGCACGCCGGCGCACACCAAGTCGCTGGCCGAAAAAGTGGTGGCCGCGGCGATCAACCCGGCCATGGGCGCGGCCGCCTTCAAAATGCGCGGCCTGAGCTCGGAGATTGCGCTGGTGGCGCCATCGGCCAAGACCGCCTTGCTGACCACGCGCCCCAGCTTCAAATGGGAAGCGGACGAGCCGGCCAGCTACCAGCTGGTGCTGACCGAATTGCCGGAGCGGGTCGTGGCACGCGCCAAGGTCGATGCCGCCGGCTGGGAGCTGCCCGGCAACCTGGCCCTCGAATTTGGCAAGGACTACCGCTGGAGCGTGTCCTACACCTCGGCGGCGGACGGGCGCACGCGCAGCGCCGGCGCCGATTTCAGCGTCGCCACCCAGGCCGAGGCGGAAGCCTTGACGGCGCTGCGTCCGGCGCCCGATGCCGGGGTCGATGAATGGGTGTTGTACGCCTCGATCCTGCGCGACCGGCGCATGCTCGACGACGCGCGCCAGGTCTGGCGCGGCATCGCCACCCAGCGCCCGGACCTGGCCAAAGCCCAGAGCATGGCGCGCTAAGCGGCGCAAGGGTGCTGTTTCGCCGCGCTTCCCTGAACCTGGTGCTGCCGCCGCAGCGGCGCGCCGGCGCGTTCGGCTTCCTGCTGGTGTTGCTGGCCTGCCTGGCGCTGCTGCGGGTGGCGCCGGCGATCGATGGCGGCCTGCTCGACTTCCAGTTCGCGCTCAACCGCCAGTACTTCCCGCAGCCTGTGCACGACGACGTGGTGGTGGTCGGCATCGATGAAGCCTTCCTCGACACCATCGACGAGCCGCGCACCCTGAGCCACCAGTACCTGGCCGAATTCCTGACCATCGCCAGCGCAGCCGGCGCCACCGTCATCGGACTGGACCTGGTGCTGCCGGAGAAACGCTTCAACACCCTGGTCTCGACGCGCAAGCCGGACCTCGATTTCCACAAGACGCTGCTGTCGGGCCTGATCAACGCCAGCCACAGCAGCAAGCTGGTGCTGGCCAAGGTCTGGGACCACGAACGGCATCACTACCGCGACATCCAGATCGACTACGCGCAGGTGCTGGGCATGCAGGATCCCTCGGTCCATGCGCTGGCCTCGGCCCTGGTCTGCAGCGACGCCGATGGGCGCATCCGGCGCTACCCGGGCGCCGACAGCGACTGCCAGCCGGACCGTACGCCGTATACCTTGTCGAGCGAAGTGGCGGCGGCGATGGGCGTACGCGGCAATTGGTCGGGCCTGATCAATTACCAGATCGGCACGCTGTTCCAGTACGTGCCCCTGCAAGACGTGCTGGCGCTGTCGGCCGCCCGCAAGCAGGAGCAGCTGCGCGCGATGTTCGCCGGCCGCGCGGTGCTGCTTGGCACCGTGGAGGACGACACGGACCTGGTTGACTTGCCGGTGGTGCTGGCCAATTTGCACAAGGGCCAGTTCCGCATGCCTGGGGTGCTGGTGCATGCGCAGGCAGTGCGTTCGATGCTCAACCAGGGATTCATCGCCAGCGTGCCGCCCAGCTGGGTGGCCGTGGTCTCGCTATTGTGCGCGTTCCTGTGGTTCTTGCGCTCGGTCTGGCTCAAGATGCTGCTGGCGCTGGCCATCAGCGGCGCGCTGCTGATCGCCAGCAACCTGCTGCTGCGCCAGGGCCTGTGGCTGGCGCCCACCGCCATGCTGCTGTGCATGTGGATGGGCGCGCTGGCGCGCACCGGCTGGCAAGCCTGGCAGAATTTCGGCGAACGCCAGCGCCTGTCGCGCACGTTCTCGGGCTATGTCAGCCCGGACGTGATGAAGCAGATCATGGAAGGCGGGATCGACGCGCGCAAGAGCGGCAGCAAGCGCCACCTGTGCGTGCTGTTCTCCGACATCCGCGGCTTCACCGCGATCAGCGAACGCAATTCAGCCGAGCAAGTGGTGTCGCTGCTGAACCGTTATTTCGGACGCATGACGGCCGTGGTGCACCGCCACGGCGGCACGGTCGACAAATTCATCGGTGACGGCATGATGGCCTTCTTTGGCGCCCCCAACGAGCTGGCGCACCCGGAGCGGGCGGCGCTGGCGGCGGCCCAGGAGATGCTCGACGAGCTCGAGCGGCTCAACGCGGCCCTGGCGGGCGAGGGGCTGGCCCCGCTGGAGATCGGGATCGGACTCAATTGCGGGCTGGCCGTGGTCGGTTACGTGGGCTCGTCCGACCGCCATGAATACACGGCCATCGGCGACGCCGTCAATGTGGCGTCGCGCCTCGAGGGCTTGTGCAAGCCGCTGGGCTATCCGGTGCTGTGCTCGGCCAGCGTGGCCGAGCGGGTGGCCGGCGACGCCGGACTGGTCGACCTGGGCGACCATCCCGTCAAGGGGCACAGCGCCGTGCGGGTGTACGGCTGGATGCCGTAAGCGACACAGATGGTAAGGGTTCCCGCGTGCGCGGGAACGACGCATCCAATGTTCGACTTATTCACAAGTTGTACCCGCCATGTGCGTCAAGCCTGGGGCGGCAGGCGCGCTTCGAGCTCGGCCACGCGCAGCTCGAGCGCCTCGAGCTTGGCGCGCGTCTTGGCCAGCACCTGGTTCTGGATGTCGAATTCCTCGCGCGTGACCAGGTCGAGCTTCGAGAAACCCTGGGTCATCATGGCTTTGACGTTTTTTTCAATGTCTTTGGCAGGAGATCCTTCAATCGCCTGGTTAATCTTGCCTTGCAGATCGTTGAAAAAACTGTTCATGTCCATCGTATTTCCTTCAAGTGCACCATCGCGGTGCGGTTTTTGCATTAATCTGGTGCGTAGGCGGTGAGTTTGCCTTGTGCGTCCAAAATTAGCAGTGTTTAAAGAACCAAAATGGGTCGTCGGGGCCGGAAATCAAGGCCGCGCACCGTATCGCGTGCTGGCATGACTTCTGCTAATGGATAGATAACAGTCCTGGCAGCATGGGCATGATTTTAAACCGCAACCGCATCATTCGTTCAAACCATAGGGAATCGCCATGAAAAAAATGACCACCAAGTTGTCTCTTGCCGCAGCGTTGACCCTCGTCCTGGCAGCACCACAGGTCCGCGCCGAAGATCCGCCCAAGCCGGACAATGAAGTGAGCTACAACCTTGCCGTGACGACCGACTACCGGTATCGCGGCGTGTCGCAGACGCGTTTGAAGCCGGCCCTGCAAGGCGGCGCCGACTACACCAACAATCCGACCGGCCTGTACCTGGGCACCTGGCTGTCGACCATCAAATGGGTCAAGGACCTCGGTGGCGACGGCTCCATCGAGTGGGATATCTATGGTGGCAAGCGCGGCGAGATCGTCTCCGGCGTGAGCTACGACGTCGGCGGCCTGTACTACGCCTATCCATCGAACTCGCTGCATCCGAGCGCCAACACCTTCGAACTGTACGGCCAGGTTGGCTACGGCCCCGGCTACATCAAGTATTCGAGCTCGACGACCAATCTGTTTGGCACCGCCAACAGCAAGAACAGCGGCTACCTGGACTTCGGTGCCAACATCGACATGGCCACGGGGCTGGTGCTGAACCTGCACGCCGGGCGCCAGACGGTCAAGCACAATGGCGCCTTCAGCTACAACGATTACAAGGTCGGCGTGACCAAGGACTTCGGCGTGGCATCGGTGTCGCTGTCGATCATCGGTACCGATACCGATGCCTATACCAGCCCCAGCGGCAAGAACCTCGGCAAGACCGCTGCCGTGCTGGCCGTATCGAAAACTTTCTGAGCGAGGCTAGCATGAAAATGATTACCGCCATTATCAAACCGTTCAAGCTCGACGAGGTGCGTGAAGCGCTCTCGGCGATCAACGTGCAAGGCATCACGGTGACCGAGGTCAAGGGCTTCGGCCGCCAAAAAGGGCACACCGAGCTCTATCGCGGCGCCGAATACGTGGTCGACTTCCTGCCCAAGACCAAGATTGAAGCGGCGGTCGACGATGCCATCGTCGACCAGGCGATCGAAGCGATCGAAAACGCGGCCCGCACCGGCAAGATCGGTGACGGCAAGATCTTTGTCTACAACCTGGAACAGGTCGTGCGCATTCGTACTGGCGAGACCGGCAACGAAGCTCTTTAAGGGGAATAAAAATGAAAAAAACAATGACGAAATGGCTGGCCGGGGCTGCTGTCCTGCTGGCAATTGGCGGTGTGCTGCCGGTGGCAGCGCAAGATGCCGCAAAGCCTGCCCCGGCCGCCTCGGCGCCGGCGGCCTCCGCCCCCGCTGCGGCTGCGCCCGCCGCTTCCGCCGCTGACACGGCCGCACCGGCCGCTGCCGCTGGCGCCGCTCCCGCAGCTGCGCCTGCCGCCGCTGCGCCTGCCGCAGCTCCGGCGCCGGCACCGGTACCGAACAAAGGCGATACGGCCTGGATGTTCATCGCCACCGTGCTGGTGATCGCCATGACGATCCCCGGCCTGGCCCTGTTCTACGGCGGCCTGGTACGCTCGAAGAACATGCTGTCGGTGCTGCTGCAGGTGTTCATGATCTTCGCGGTCATCATCGTCCTGTGGTGCGTCTACGGCTATTCGCTCGCCTTCACCGAGGGCAATGCCTTCATCGGCAAGTTCGACCGGGTGCTGCTGTCGGGAATTTTCGATCCCTTCAAGGCCAGTTTCACCACCGCGGCCACCTTCAGCAAGGGCGTCGTGATTCCCGAGTTCATCTACGTGGCCTTCCAGGGCACGTTCGCGGCCATCACCTGCGCCCTGATCATCGGCGCCTTCGCCGAGCGCGCCAAGTTCACGGCCGTGCTCCTGTTCATCGTGCTGTGGTTCACTTTCGGCTACCTGCCGGTGGCCCACATGGTCTGGTTCTGGACCGGTCCTGACGCGATCACCACGGCGACGGCCGCGGCCGAAGCGCTCAAGGGCGGCTGGCTGTTCCAAAAAGGTGCGCTCGACTTCGCCGGCGGCACCGTGGTTCACATCAACGCCGCCGTGGCGGGCCTGGTGGGCGCCTTCATGATCGGCAAACGGGTCGGCTACGGCAAGGAATCGATGGCCCCGCACTCGCTGACGATGACCATGATCGGTGCCTCGATGCTGTGGGTGGGCTGGTTCGGCTTTAATGCCGGTTCGGCGCTCGAAGCGGGCGACACGGCCGCCCTGGCCTTCGTCAATACCTTGCTGGCAACGGCCTGCGCCACCGTTTCGTGGGTGTTCGGCGAGTGGATGGCCAAGGGCAAGCCTTCGATGCTGGGCGGCGCTTCTGGCGCCGTGGCCGGTCTGGTGGCGATCACCCCGGCTTGCGGCTACGTCGGCCCGATGGGTGCCTTGGTGATTGGCTTGCTCGCTGGTATCATCTGCCTGTGGGGTGTGAATGGCCTGAAACGCCTGATCGGCGCGGACGATTCGCTCGACGTGTTCGGCGTGCACGGCGTCGGCGGTATCCTGGGCGCCTTGCTGACCGGCGTGTTCGCCGCGCCCCAGCTGGGCGGCGTCGGCATCTTCGACTACACCACCAACAAGCTGTCGGCCGATGCCTACTCGATCGGCTCGCAAGTATGGATCCAGGCGCAGGCCATCGGCACCACCATCGTCTGGTCGGCGGTTGTGTCCCTGATTGCCTACAAGCTGGTGGACCTGGTGGTCGGCCTGCGCGTACCGGAAGAAGAAGAACGGGAAGGCCTCGACATCACGAGCCACGGCGAATCGGCCTACCATTCCTGATCTGCATTCTTGTCCCGGCCCGCGCGAGCGGGCTGATCCAGGCGCCCCGCGGGGCGCCTTTTTGTTTTTGGCCTTTAAAACGGCAAGTTCGCCCCGATTTACGGTTTTCCCAATTCTCAAGAAGCCTGAAGGACGCCTTATCCATGGTTCCCCACCTCGTCACCGCACTGACCGGCCCGCTACTCGACCTCGAGAAGAAAATCCTGGCCGCCACGCCCGCCATCGAGCGCTGGTTCCGCATGGAGTGGCAGGAGCACACGCCGCCGTTCTATTGCTCGGTCGACTTGCGCAACGCCGGCTACAAGCTGGCGCCAGTCGACACCAATCTGTTTCCTGGTGGCTTCAACAACCTTGCCACCGAGATGCTGCCGCTGTCGGTGCAGGCGGCCATGGCGGCGATCGACAAATACTGTCCGGACGCGCGCAACCTGCTCTTGATCCCGGAGGGGCACACCCGCAATCCCCACTACCTGCAAAACGTGGCGCGCCTGATGCAGATTTTCCGCCAGACGGGCTTGCACGTGCGGCTCGGCTCGCTCTCGCCGGAGATCACCGAACCCACGCCGTTGGCCTTGCCTGATGGCAATATGCTGGTGGTCGAGCCGCTGGTGCGATCTAGCAACGGGCGGCGCGTGGGGCTGAAGGATTTCGATCCCTGCACCATCTTGCTCAACAACGACCTGTCGGCCGGGATTCCCTCGATCCTGGAGAACGTCCACGAGCAATCCTTGCTGCCGCCGCTGCACGCCGGCTGGGCGCTGCGCCGCAAGAGCAACCATTTCGCCGCCTACGACGAGGTGGCCAAGAAGTTCGGCAAGCTGATCGACGTCGATCCGTGGATGGTCAACCCCTTCCATGCGAAATGCGGCGAAGTCAATTTCCAGGAGGACCAGGGGCTCGAATGCCTGGCCGACAACGTCACCATGTTGCTGGCCAAGATCAAGAAGAAGTACAAGGAATACGGGATCAAGGACCAGAAGCCGTTCGTGATCGTCAAGCCCGACGCCGGCACCTATGGCATGGGCATCATGACGGTCAAGGATGCCAGCGAGATCAAGGACTTGAGCCGCAAGCAGCGCAACAAGATGTCGGTCATCAAGGACGGGGTCGAGGTGACCGATGTCATCGTCCAGGAGGGGGTGCCGACCTTCGAGAGCATCAAGGACGCGGTGGCCGAGCCGGTGGTGTACATGATCGACCGCTATGTGGTCGGTGGTTTTTACCGGATACACGCCGAGCGCGGCATCGACCAGAACCTGAACGCGCCCGGATCGCAGTACGTGCCGCTGGCGTTCGCGCAGCAGCACGCGGTGCCCGACCTGAAGGCCAAGCCCGGCACGGCGGCGCCGAACCGTTTTTACGTGTACGGCGTGGTGGCGCGCCTGGGATTGCTGGCCGCCTCGCTCGAAATGGAGCGCACCGACCCGAACCCCGAAGTCTATTAAGGTCCGGTCTTCGGTGACGGGGGATGGAAAAGCGCAGCGCCTGCAGTAATGCCGGGGTCAGACCCCAAGCGAATCAACCAGGGTCTGACCCCGGTTTTACCGCAGGCGCTGCGCTTTTCCACCCTGGACGCGATCCCGGCACCTAACGGGGTTAGCCGATTCCGGCTAAAATCAGGCTTTACCTCACTGGATTCGCCCATGAAAATCGCTTTCCTTGCCGATCCGCTGGCCGGCTTCAAGACCTACAAGGATTCGACCTTCGCGATGATGCGCGAGGCGGCGCGGCGCGGCCACACGATCCACGCGTTCGAGCAAAGCGACATGGCGCTCGACGAGGGCGTCGTCACGGCCGATGTCAGCGACGTCACGCTCACGGGCGAGGCCGACGACTGGTTCCGCGCCAGCCCGAAACAAGGCCATCGCCTCAGCGAATTCGACGCCGTCATCCAGCGCAAGGACCCGCCGTTCGACATGGAGTACGTGTACGGCACCTACCTGCTCGAACTGGCCGAGCGCCAGGGTGCGCGCGTATTCAACAAACCATCGGCGATTCGCGACCACAACGAGAAGCTGGCCATCGCCCAGTTCAGCCAATACACCTCGCCGACCCTGGTCAGCTCCGACGCCACGCGCTTGCGCGCCTTCCACGCCAAGCACCATGACGTGATCTTCAAGCCGCTCGACGGCATGGGCGGGGCTGGCATCTTCCGGGTCAGGGACGACGCCATGAACCTGGGCTCGGTGATCGAGATGCTCTCCGAACTGGGCACGCGCACCATCATGGCGCAGCGCTACATCCCCGAGATCGTCAAGGGCGACAAGCGCATCCTCGTGATCGGCGGCAAACCGGTGCCGTTCGCGCTGGCGCGCATCCCGCAAGGGGGCGAGGTGCGCGGCAACCTGGCCGCCGGCGGGGTCGGCGTGGCCCAGCCTTTGACGGCGCGCGACCGCGAAATCGCCGAGGCCCTGGGCCCGACATTGGCCGCGCGTGGCCTGTTGCTGGTAGGATTAGACGTAATTGGCGATTTCCTGACCGAGGTCAATGTCACCAGCCCGACCTGTTTCCAGGAGATTTCGGATCAAACCGGCTTCGATGTGCCGGCAATGTTCATCGATGCGCTCGAGCAGCAGGCATGAGATGGTAGGTATTTTGTTGATGACGCATGCACCACTGGGCCAGGCATTCGTGGCGGCGGTGGCGCACGTGTTCCATGGCCCCACCGAGCGCTTCGAGGCGATCGACGTGACGGCCGACCAGGACCTGGCCGAAGTGCACAAACTGGCCGGGGAGGCCATCGCGCGCCTCGACGACGGCACCGGCGTACTGGTGATCACCGATATCAAGGGTGGCACCCCGGCCAATTGCTGCGATTCGCTGGCCGAGGCGGGGCGGGTCGAGGTCATCGCCGGCATCAGCCTGCCGATGCTGCTGCGCGCGATCACCTACCGGCGCGACGCGCTCGACGTGGTGGTGGAGATGGCGCTGGCCGGCGCCCAGAGCGGCGCGGTGCGGGTCGACAACCGGATCCGGGTGGGTCCGGCTTGAGGAGGGCGGTTGCCTTTGCACCCGCCTGGCGTAGTTTTTGTGAGATTGAGACGATAACAATATGATTCAACAAGAACTAGAGATTATCAACAAGCTTGGCCTGCACGCGCGGGCCTCCGCAAAATTCACCCAGCTCGCAGCAAAGTACCAGAGCGACGTCTGGCTCACCCGCAATGCGCGCCGCATCAACGCCAAGTCGATCATGGGCGTGATGATGCTGGCCGCCGGCAAGGGCGCCAAGGTCACGCTGGAAGCGGACGGCGCCGATGAAAAGGATTGTGTCGATGCGCTCACCGCGCTGATCAACGACAAATTCGGCGAAGGCGAGTAATGCCGGAGGACCGAATCCCGACCCGCACCCACACAGGAACACCGATGGCCTCATTCACGCTGCACGGTATCCCGGTATCCCGCGGCATTTCGATCGGCCGCGCCCATCTGCTCACCCCGGCCGCGCTGGACGTGAAGCACTATCTGGTCGCCGAGGAGCATCTCGAGGCCGAGGTGAGCCGCCTGCAGGACGCCATCGCCGAGGTGCACCGCGGCCTGCAGGCGCTGTGGACCGACCTGCCGAAAGACGCGCCGACCGAACTGGGCGCCTTCATCGACGTGCACGCCCTGATCCTGTCGGACCCGATGATATCGGAGGCGCCGCTCGACATCATCCGCAGCCGCCACTACAACGCCGAATGGGCCTTGGTGACCCAGATCGACGAGCTGTCGGCCCAATTCGACGAAATCGAGGACGCCTACCTGCGCGAGCGCAAGGCCGACATCCAGCAAGTGGCCGAGCGCGTGCTGAAGGTCCTGATGGGCACCGCCCAGCTGGCGCCGGCGCCGCCCACGGGCGACGAATTCCAGGCTCAGATGGTGGTCGTGGCGCACGACATCTCGCCGGCCGACATGCTGCAGTTCCGCGACCGCTCCTTCATCGGCTTCGTCACCGACGTCGGCGGCCAGAATTCGCACACTGCCATCGTCGCGCGCAGCCTGGATATTCCGGCGGCGGTGGGCATGTCGCAGGCCTCGCAGCTGATCGAGCAGGACGACTGGGTCATCATCGACGGCGACGCCGGTGTGGTGATCGCCAATCCGAGCCCGCTGGTGCTGGACCAGTACCGCGCGCGCCAGGCCCAGAACCTGAAGGCGCGCAAGAAGCTCCAGAAGCTCAAGAAGACACCGGCCGTCACGCGCGACGGTACCCACGTGACGCTGCTGGCGAACATCGAGCTGCCCGAAGACTGCGCCATCGCGCTCGAATCCGGCGCCGAGGGCGTGGGCCTGTTCCGCTCCGAGTTCCTGTTCATGGGACGCGCCGGACATGCCCACAAGATCCCCAGCGAGGATGAACAGTTCCTGCAGTACAAAAAAGCCGTGGTGGCCATGAAAGGCCGCCCGGTCACGATCCGCACCCTCGACATCGGCGCCGACAAGCCGCTCGACCAGAGCGAGCACACGGCGCTCAATCCGGCGCTGGGCCTGCGCGCGATCCGCTACTGCCTGGCCGAGCCACAGCTGTTCCTGACCCAGCTGCGCGCGATCCTGCGCGCCTCGGCGTTCGGCAAGGTGCGCATGCTCATTCCGATGCTGGCGCACGCGTTCGAGATCGACCAGTCGCTGGCCATGATCGAACAGGCCAAGGCCCAGCTGCGCGAAGCGGGCCAGAAGTTCGACGCCACCATCGAGGTTGGCGCGATGATCGAGATTCCGGCCGCGGCGCTGGCGCTGCCGATGTTCGTCAAGCGCATGGACTTCCTGTCGATCGGCACCAATGACCTGATCCAGTACACGCTGGCCATCGACCGCGTCGACTACGAGGTCGCGCACCTGTACAACCCGCTCCATCCGGCGGTGCTGCAACTGATCGCGATGACCATCATGGCCGGCAAGAAGGCCGGCATCGACGTCGCCGTGTGCGGCGAGATGGCCGGCGACACCAAGCTCACCCGATTGCTGCTGGGGATGGGCCTGCGCGAGTTTTCCATGCATCCGGCGCAGCTGCTGTCGGTCAAGCAGGAAATCCTGGGCAGCGACCTGGCCACCATCGTGCCGCAGACCCGCAAGATCCTGCGCACCTCGGAGCCGCGTGCGATCGCCGAAGCGGTCGAGCAGCTGCAATCCAATTAACCATTTCCAGAGTCTCATGGCATCCATCGGTATCGTCTCCCCGCAGTCCATGCATTTCGAGCAGGCGCTGCGCCTGCAAAGCGGCGCCCAGCTGGCCGGCTACACGCTCATGTACGAAACCTACGGCACGCTCAACGCGGCCAGGTCGAACGCGGTGCTGGTGTGCCATGCGCTCAATGCCTCGCACCACGTCGCAGGGGTGTACGCCGACAATCCGAAAAGTGTCGGCTGGTGGGACAATATGGTCGGCCCCGGCAAGCCGCTCGACACCGACAAATTCTTCGTCATTGGCGTCAACAACCTGGGCTCCTGCTTCGGCTCGACCGGCCCGATGCACCTCAATCCGGCCACCGGCAAGCCCTATGGCGCGGCCTTCCCGGTGGTGACGGTGGAGGACTGGGTGGCGGCCCAGGCGCGCCTGGCCGACGCGCTGGGGATCGAACAATTCGCCGCCGTGATGGGCGGTTCGCTGGGTGGCATGCAGGCGCTGGCCTGGAGCATGATGTACCCGGACCGCCTGCGCCATTGCGTGGTAATCGCGTCCACGCCCAAGCTGTCGGCGCAGAACATCGCCTTCAACGACGTGGCGCGCCAGGCGATCCTGTCGGACCCGGACTACCACGGCGGCGACTTCTACGAACATGGCGTGGTGCCCAAGAACGGCTTGCGCGTGGCGCGCATGGTTGGCCACATCACCTACCTGTCGAACGACGACATGGCCGAGAAATTCGGCCGCAAGCTGCGCAACGCGTCCGAGAGCAACGACTACAAGTTCGACTTTGGCATCGACTTCGAGATCGAGTCCTACCTGCGCTACCAGGGCGACAAGTTCTCCGAGTATTTCGACGCCAACACCTACCTGTTGATCACCAAGGCGCTCGACTACTTCGACCCGGCGCGCGGATTCGATGGCGACCTCACGCGCGCGCTGGCCAACACGCAAGCCGAGTTCTTCGTCGCCTCGTTTACCACCGACTGGCGCTTTTCGCCCGAGCGCAGCCGCGAGATCGTCGAGGCGCTGGTGTGCAACCGGCGCCGCGTCACCTACACCGAGGTGGACGCACCGCATGGCCACGATGCCTTCCTGCTTGAAGATCCACGCTACATGAACATGGTGCGCGCCTACTACCAGCGCATCTGGGAACAACAATGAATTTCGAAGACCTCTCCAGCCTGCGCCCCGACCTGGCGTTCATCGCCCACTGGGTGCGGCCCGATTCGCACGTGCTCGACGTCGGCTGCGGCGACGGCGCCATGCTGCGCTATCTTCAAAGCGCCAAGGCCTGCAGCGGCTACGGCATCGAGATCGCCGACGACGAGGTGCTCAAGAGCACCCGGCGCGGCATCAACGTGATCCAGCAGGACATGGAGAAGGGCCTGGCCATCTTCGGCGACAATTCCTTCGACACCGTGCTGTGCCTGTCGTCGCTGCAGATGATGAAGCACGTCGAGAGCCTGCTGCGCGACATCGTGCGGGTCGGCGCCGAGGCGATCGTCTCGTTCCCCAATTTCGCCTATTGGCCGCACCGGCTGGCACTGGCACAGGGCCGCATGCCGGTGTCGAAGTCGCTGCCATACCAGTGGTACGACACGCCCAACGTGCGCTGCGCGACGATCTACGATTTCGAGGAGCTCGCTGTGGAGTGCGGCCTCGAAGTACTCGAGCGCGTGGCGCTCGCTGACGGCAAGCCGGTCCACTTCCTGCCGAACCTGCGCGGCAGCCTGGCCGTGTTCAGGCTGCGCAAGAAGTCGCACAGCGCGCAATGACGCCGACCACCTGGCGCAGCCTGTTCAACGGGCGCATGCTCGCCGTCCTGTTCCTGGGTTTCAGCTCCGGACTGCCGCTGTTTACCATGTTGTACCTGATGCAGGCCTGGCTGGCCAAGTCCGGGGTCGACATCAAGTCGCTCGGCCTGTTCGCGCTGGTGGGTTTCCCGTACACCTTCAAATTCCTGTGGGCGCCCTTCATGGACCGCTACAGCGTCGGCAAGCTGGGGCGCCGGCGCGGCTGGATGGCGCTGACCCAGCTGGCGCTGTTTCTCCTCATCGGCGGTGTCGGCATGCTCGACCCGCAAACCCAGCTGGGCTGGGTGCTGCTCGCTTCGGGCGCGCTGACGTTCGTCTCGGCCAGCCAGGACGTGGTGATCGACGCCTGCCGCCGCGAGATCCTGGCTGACAATGAACAAGGCATCGGTGCGGCCGTGGTGGTCAACGCCTACAAGGCCGCCGGGCTGGTACCCAGTGCGCTCGGTCTGGTGCTGGCGGGCAGCATGGCGTGGCAGCCCGTGTTCTGGATCGTCGCCGCCTTCATGCTGCCGGGCCTTGCCTGCACGTTGCTGGTGCGCGAACCTGCCGTGTATGGCACGCCGCCAAAAAACCTGGAAGAGGCGGTGATCCTGCCGTTTCGCGAGTTCATTGAACGCGACGGTTGGCGCCAGGCCCTGACGATCGTGGCCTTCGTCCTGTTGTACAAGATTGGCGACAGCATGGCCACCGCGCTGTCGACCAAGTTTTATCTTGACCTCGGCTTCACGACCACCCAGATCGGACTGGCGGCGAACGCCGTCGGCCTGTGGGCAAGCCTGGCCGGCGGCATCGTCGGCGGTGTGTGGATGGTCAAGATCGGCATCAACCGCGCGCTGTGGGTGTTCGGTGCCTTGCAGGCGGTGGCCATCCTCGGCTTTGCCTGGCTGGCCCGGACCGGTCCCGATCCGCTGCTGCTGGCCGGCGTGATCGGCTTCGAATCGTTCGCCAGCCTGGGCCTGGGAGCGGCGGCGTCGGTGGCCTATATTTCGCGCGCCACCGACCCGCGCTACACGGCGACCCAGTACGCGCTGTTTTCCAGCCTGGCGGTGGTGCCGCGCACCTTCGTGAACTCGTCGGTGGGGTATATCGTGGCCGAAACGGGCTGGTTCCGCTTCTTTATTGTGTGCTTTGTGCTCGCTTTTCCTGCCATGATGATGTTACCGAAAATCGCTCCATGGAATTCAAAATGACTACCTTTAATCGCCTTGTGGCGCTGTGTGCGCTAAGCTGCAGCGCCGCGCTCGCGACCGCCCAGCAGCCGCTGGTGCAAGATGGCATTCAGGTACGCGAAATGTCGAGATTTCGTGTGTTCATCTCGGAAGAAAAGCTCGAGCAGCAGGCCCAGTTGCAGTATGTCGGCTTGCTCTCGCAGGCTCAGGAAAAGCATGCGCTGGCGCCTGATAACCACCCTCAGCTGATTCGCTTGCGCGCCATCGCCAAACGCCTGATCCCGTTTGCGCCGCGCTGGAATCCCGCTGCGGCCAATTGGAAGTGGCAGGTCAACCTGCTCGGATCGCCCCAGGTCAATGCCTTCTGCATGCCGGGCGGGCGCATTGCCTTCTACAGTGGGATCCTCAGCGCGCTCAAGCTGACCGATGATGAGATCGCCGCCATCATGGGGCACGAGATCAGCCATGCGCTGCGCGAGCATGGCCGCGAGCAGGCGGGGAAATCGGCCACTGCCAGTATCGGCCTGCGCCTGCTGGGCGCGGGCGTGGCGGCCTACAGCGGCGTCGATCCGCGCACCACAGACTATATTGCCAATGCCGGCGCCAAGCTGGCCTCGCTCAAATTTTCGCGCGACGACGAGCGCGAGGCCGACCTGATCGGCCTGGACCTGGCCGCGCGCGCCGGCTTCGATCCGCGCGCGGGTGTGGCCCTGTGGCAGAAGATGGCGCAGCTGAACAAGCAGCAGCCGCTTGCGCTGCTCTCGACCCACCCGGGTGGGCAGGAGCGCATCGAGCAGATCAACGCCCACATGAACGTGCTGTTGCCGCTGTACGCGCGCAGCAAGGGCACCACGCCGGACCGGCTGGCGCCGTATCGTACGGTCGCGCTCAACTAGCATGGGTTGGCAAGCCGACGCGAACGCCATTGCCCCGTTGCCAATCCGCGACGGGGTCTCGCCCAGTTACCTGTGGCTAAACGGCGATGTGACCGGCGGCATGCTGGCTTTTCTCGCGCAGCGTTTTCCGGACGTCAGTGAGGCCGATTGGCAGGCGCGCCTGGCGCGCGGCGAGGTGCTCGAACACAATGGACGTACCTTGCATGCGGCCAGTCCGGTGCGGCGTGGCATGCGCATCTGGTACTACCGCGAGCTCGAGGCCGAGACCCCGATCCCGTTCGAGGAAACCATCCTTTTCCAGGACGAGCATTTGCTGGTGGTCGACAAGCCGCACTTTCTGCCGATGATACCGACCGGGCGCTTCCTTCACGAGACCTTGCTGGTGCGGCTCAAGGCTAAGTTGAATTTACCGCAACTCACGCCGATCCACCGGCTCGACCGCGAGACGGCAGGAGTGGTGATTTTTTCGCACCGCGAAGCGAGCCGCGGCAGCTACCAGTCGATGTTCCAGAAGCGCAGCGTGGAGAAGGAGTACGAGGCGCTGGCGGCCCCCATGGAGGGACGCAGCTTCCCGTTCACCCATCGCAGCCGGATGGTCGACGGCGAACCGTTTTTCCGCATGCAGGAGGTCGAGGGCGAGCCCAACTCGGAGACGCTGATCGACGTCATCGGCCGGTGCGGCGATGCCATGCTGTACCGCCTGCAGCCGCACACGGGGCGCAAGCACCAGCTGCGCGTGCATTTGTCCTCGCTCGGCGCACCCATCCTTAACGACCCGTTTTATCCGGTGGCATTGCCCTGCAAGGGCGACGATTTCACGCGGCCGTTGCAGTTGCTGGCCCGTTCGATCGCGTTTGATGATCCGCTGAGCGGCGCACGCCGATTCTTCGAAAGCGCGCGCAGCCTGGATCTGGGTGGAAAAGCGCAGCGGGAAAACCGGGGTCAGATCCCAAGTGAATCAACCGGGGTCTGACCCCGGTTTTCCCGCTGCGCTTTTCCACACCCAGCGAAAGCCTATGCTGCGTACTCGATGATCAACGGCGCGTGGTCGGAGAAGCGCTCATCCTTGTAGATCGACACGGCCTTGGCGGTTGCCGCAATGCCCGGCGTGGCGACATGGTAATCGATACGCCAGCCGACGTTCTTGGCATACGCCTGGCCGCGGTTGCTCCACCAGGTGTACTGCTGCGGGCGCTTGTCGATGCCGCGATGAACGTCGACAAATCCCACCTCGTCGAACACCTGCGTCATCCAGGCGCGCTCCTCGGGCAGGAAGCCGGAGTTTTTCTTGTTGCCCTTCCAGTTCTCCAGGTCGATCTCGTGGTGGGCGATATTCCAGTCGCCACAGATGACCACTTCACGGCCTTCGGCGCGCAGCTGCTGCAGATGGGGCAGGAACAGCGCCATGAAGCGGAATTTGGCTTCCTGGCGCTCGGGCGACGACGAGCCGGACGGACAGTACACCGAGATCACGCTCAAGTTGCCGAAATCGCAGCGTACATAGCGGCCTTCGGCGTCAAATTCCGGGCTGCCAAAACCGATGCGCACCGCGTCCGGCTTGGCTTTGCTATAAATGCCGGTGCCCGAGTAGCCTTTCTTCTCGGCGTAGTGGAAGTGGCCGTGGTAGGCGCCCGGCGTGAGGAATTCCTCGGTCATGTCATCCTGCTGTGCCTTGAGCTCCTGCACGCAGATGAAGTCGGCGGTTTGCGTCGCCATCCAGTTGAAGAATCCCTTCTTGTGGGCGGAGCGGATGCCGTTCAGGTTGGCGGAGATAATTTTTGGCATGGGTTCTCGGGCAGATTAAAATACAGGCAATTCAAAATTTCGAGGTCATCGTGAACAATTTGCGCCAACAGTTTATCGCGTTTTCAGTCTCGACGGGCGTGCTGCGCTTCGGCGAGTTCACCACCAAGGCCGGACGCCTGTCGCCTTACTTCTTCAACGCGGGTCTGTTCCACGACGGCGCCACGCTGGCCCGGCTGGCGCAGTTCTACGCCCAGACCCTGCTCGAGTCGGGCGTCCAATTCGACATGCTGTTCGGACCGGCCTACAAGGGCATCACACTGGCCTCTGCGACCGCGGTGGCGCTGGCCGGCAAGGGTCGCAACACCTCGTTCGCCTTCAACCGCAAGGAAGCGAAGGACCACGGTGAAGGTGGCACCATCGTCGGCGCCAAATTACAAGGCAAGGTGGTGATCATCGATGACGTCATCTCGGCCGGCACCTCGGTGCGCGAATCGGTGGAGATGATCCGCGCGGCCGGCGCCGAGCCATGCGCGGTGCTGATCGCGCTCGACCGGATGGAGCGTTCTGGCAAGGACGGCGCGCTGTCGGCCAATTCGGCGGTGCAGGAAGTGAGCCGCGAGTTCGGCATTCCGGTGGTCTCGATCGGCAACCTGGACGATCTGTTCAGCTACCTGGACGGGGCAGCGGCCGATCCGCAACTGGCGCAGTACAAGCAGGCCGTGGCCGCCTATCGGACGCGCTACGGGGTATAGACCATGCCTGGCTGAAGGCATCCCCAGCCTTCGAGCGCGCCGCCCGGATCCGGGTTCGTCCGGACCCGCGCCAAGCGCGGTCTAGCCGGCCAGCTTCTTCTTGAGCAGTTCAGTTAGCTGGGCCGGATTGGCCTTGCCCCTGGACGCCTTCATGGCCTGGCCGATCAGCGCGTTGATGGCCGCTTCCTTGCCGGCGCGGTACTGCTCAACCGATTTCTCGTTCGCCGCCAGCACCTCGTCGATGATCTTCTCGAGCGCGCCGCTGTCGGAAATCTGGCGCAGGCCCTTCTGGTCGATGATCGCGTCGGCAATCGCCTCGTCGCCGGATTTCGCCTCCCACATGGCGGCGAACACTTCCTTGGCGATCTTGTTGGAGATGGTGCCGTCGGCGATGCGCTTGAGCAGCAGCGCCAATTGCGACGCCTCCACCGGCGCATCGCCGATGTCGACGCCCTCGCGGTTCAGCGTCGAGGCCACGTCGCCCATCAGCCAGTTGGCGGCGGCCTTCGCGTTCTGCTTGCCGGCCCTGGCCACCACGGCCTCGAAGTAGGCCGCCATCTCGTGCGAGGACGTCAGGATCAGGCTGTCGTATTCGGGCAGGCCGTAGTCGGCCACGAAGCGCGTGCGCATCGCCGCCGGCAGCTCCGGCATGTCGGCCTTGATACGCGCGATCCACTCGTCGGAAATGATCAGCGGCGGCAAATCCGGGTCGGGGAAGTAGCGGTAGTCCTGCGCGTCTTCCTTGCTGCGCATCGAGCGCGTTTCCTTGCGGTCCGGATCCCACAGGCGCGTCGCCTGCTGGACCTTGCCGCCGTCTTCGATCAACTCGATCTGGCGCCGCACTTCGTAGGCAATCGCCTCCTCCATGAAGCGGAAGGAGTTCAGGTTCTTGATCTCGCAACGGGTGCCGAATTCCTGCTGGCCGAGCGGTCGCACCGAGACGTTGACGTCGCAGCGGAACGAGCCCTCCTGCATGTTGCCGTCGCAAACGCCAAGCCAGACCACCAGCGAGTGCATGGCCTTGGCGTAGGCGACCGCTTCGGCCGAGCTGCGCATCTCCGGCTCGGAGACGATTTCGAGCAGCGGCGTGCCGGCGCGGTTGAGGTCGATCCCGGTCATGCCGGCGTAGTCCTCGTGCAGCGATTTGCCGGCGTCTTCTTCCAGGTGGGCGCGCGTCAGGTTGACCGTCTTGGTCTCGAACTTGCCGTCCTTCTCGTAGCCGAACGTGAGCTGGCCGCCGATGACCACCGGGTCGGCGAACTGGCTGATCTGGTAGCCTTTGGGCAGGTCCGGATAGAAGTAGTTCTTGCGCGCGAAGATCGATTCGTGCGCCACCTTGCCGCCCACGGCCAGGCCGAAGCGGATCGCGCGTTCGACCGCGCCCTTGTTCATCACCGGCAGCACGCCAGGCAGGGCCAGGTCGACCGGGCTGGCCTGGGTATTCGGCTCGGCGCCGAACTGGATCGAGCTGCCGCTGAAAATTTTGGAGTTGGTCGTGAGTTGAACGTGGTTCTCAAGACCGATGACGACTTCCCATTGCATACTGTTCTCGATATAAAAGTTAGGCCGGGGCGCGGGTGTGCCAATCCGTCGCCAGCTGGTACTGGTGGGCGACGTTGAGCAGCTTCGCCTCGCTGAAGTAATTGCCGATGATCTGCAAGCCGACCGGGCGCCGGCCATTCTTCTCGCCCTGGCCGAAGCCGCAGGGGATCGACATGCCGGGCAGGCCGGCCAGGCTGGTCGAGAGCGTGAAGATGTCGGCCAGGTAGTTCGCCACCGGGTCGTCGGTCTTGTCGCCCAGGTCCCAGGCCACGGTGGGCGCCACCGGCCCCATGATGACGTCGCATTTCTCGCCCAGCGCGGCCTGGAAGTCGTCGGCGATCAGGCGCCGGATCTTCTGCGCCTGCAGGTAGTAGGCGTCGTAGTAGCCGTGGCACAGAACATAGGTGCCAACCATGATGCGGCGCTGCACTTCCGGGCCGAAGCCCTCGGCGCGCGACTTCTTGTACATGTCCTGCAAGTCCTTGTACTGCGCGGCGCGGTGGCCATAGCGCACGCCGTCAAAGCGCGACAGGTTCGAGGAGGCCTCGGCCGGCGCGATGATGTAGTAGACCGGGATCGACAGCGCCGTCTTCGGCAGCGAGATGTCGACCAGGGTCGCGCCCATCTTCACGAACTGATCGAGCGCGCCGCGCACCGCCTGCTCGACGTCGGCCGCCAGGCCCTCGCCGAAATACTCCTTCGGCACGCCGATGCGCAAGCCCGTCAGGGGCGCATTCAGATCGCGCGTGAAGTCTTCGCGCAGGTTGCCCTGTTCGGGCGTGAGGCAGGTCGAATCGCGCGCGTCGAAACCGACCATCTCGCCGAGCAGCATGGCGCAGTCTTCGGCCGTCTGGGCGATCGGGCCGCCCTGGTCGAGCGAGGAGGCGAACGCGATCATGCCAAAGCGCGACACGCGCCCGTACGTCGGCTTGATGCCGGTGACGCCGCAAAACGAGGCCGGCTGGCGGATCGAGCCGCCCGTGTCGGTGGCCGTGGCCGCCGGCGCCAGGCGCGCCGCCACCGCCGCCGCCGAGCCGCCCGAGGAGCCGCCCGGCACGGCCAGCTTGTCCCACGGGTTCTTCACCGCGCCGAAGGCCGAGTTCTCGTTCGACGAGCCCATCGCGAACTCATCGCAATTGAGCTTGCCCAGCGTGACCATGCCGGCCGCCCCGAACTGCTCGACGACGGTGGCGTCGAACGGGCTGGTGTAATTGCCCAGCATCCTCGAGCCGGCCGTGGAGCGCCAGTCGCGCGTGACGAAGATGTCCTTGTGGGCGATCGGAATGCCGGTCAGGGGACCTGCCGCACCGGCGGCGATGCGCGCGTCCGCCTGGGCGGCCTGGGCCAGCGTGAGTGCCGGGTCCAGGTGCAGGAAGGCGTTGAGGTCGCTGGCCTGGGCGCGCTGCAGGTAGTGGCCGGCCAGTTCGGTGGCCGAGACTTGTTTCGCGTGCAGCAGGGCGGACAGCTGTTTGAGGGTATGTGTATGCATGGAAGGTGTCGGTTCGCTAGGACTACTTGATTACTCAATGACTTTCGGGACCAGGTACAGGCCGTCCTGGGTGATCGGGGCCGGCGCCTGGTAGGCCTCACGCCGGTTCTGCTCCGTCACCACGTCCTCGCGCAGGCGCAGCGGCAAATTGCCCAGCACCGCCGCCAGCGGCTGCGACAGGGGCGCAACACCGCTCGTGTCGACCGCCTGCATCTGCTCGGCCAGGGCGAAAATGCCGTTCAATTCGGCCAGCGCCGTGGCGGCATGGACCTCGTCCATCTCCAGCTGGGCCAGGTGGGCGATGCGTTTTACGTCGGAAAGAGTCAGGGACATGGCTTTGTCGCGGCCGCGGCCGCTTGTCAATAAGGGTTGTGAATGGGATAACGGCGCGCTAAAGCCGGTAAAAGCTTCCGAATGCCCGGTATCTCGCCGCGCGCAGGGGCGCGCAAATGAACGGTTTTTCAGTAATTAGCGAGCAAATTATAAGGTAGAATGGCGGGCTAATGCGTTGTCGGCGCCGAAACAGGGCAGCCGCAGCATACAAACGACCCGCGGCGGCGCGTCCAAACAGGCGCGCGGTGCCAGTATTTTCTCAATGCTTAAAGCGCAGAACCTTGCGCATCAGGACACACATGTTTGGTTTTTTACGCAGTTATTTTTCGAACGACCTGGCAATTGACCTCGGCACGGCGAACACCCTGATCTATGTACGCGGCCTGGGCATCGTGCTCGACGAGCCTTCGGTGGTGGCGATTCGCCAGGAGGGCGGCCCGAACGGCAAGAAGACCATCCAGGCGGTGGGCAAGGAAGCCAAGCAGATGCTGGGCAAAGTGCCGGGCAACATCGAGGCGATCCGCCCCATGAAAGACGGCGTGATCGCCGACTTCACCGTCACCGAGCAGATGCTCAAGCAGTTCATCCGCATGGTGCACGACTCCAAATTCTTCCGTCCCTCGCCGCGCATCATCATCTGCGTGCCCTGCGGCTCGACCCAGGTCGAGCGGCGCGCGATCCGCGAGTCGGCGCTCGGCGCCGGCGCCTCGCAGGTCTACCTGATCGAAGAGCCGATGGCGGCGGCGATCGGCGCCGGCCTGCCGGTGTCGGACGCGACCGGCTCGATGGTGGTCGACATCGGCGGCGGCACCACCGAGGTGGGCATCATCTCGCTCGGCGGCATGGTCTACAAGGGGTCGGTGCGCGTCGGCGGCGACAAGTTCGACGAGGCCATCGTCAACTACATCCGCCGCAACTACGGCATGCTGATCGGCGAGCAAACCGCCGAGGCGATCAAGAAGGCCATCGGCTCGGCCTTCCCCGGCTCCGAAGTGAAGGAAATGGAAGTGAAGGGCCGCAACCTGTCCGAGGGCATCCCCCGCTCGTTTACCATCTCCTCGAACGAGATCCTCGAGGCGTTGACCGACCCGCTCAACAACATCGTCTCGGCCGTCAAGAACGCGCTCGAGCAGACCCCGCCGGAACTGGGCGCCGACATCGCCGAGAAGGGCATGATGCTCACCGGCGGCGGCGCCCTGCTGCGCGACCTGGACCGCTTGCTGATGGAAGAGACCGGCCTGCCGGTGCTGGTGGCCGAAGACCCGCTCACCTGCGTGGTGCGCGGCTCGGGCATGGCGCTCGAACGCATGGACAAGCTTGGCTCGATCTTCTCGTACGAATAAAGTCGGACCGTCGTTGCCGCGAGGGCGGGAACCCATGCGCCGCGGGAGCACAGGCGCAGTACGGGTTTCCGCCGGCGCGGCAACGACGGTGCAGGTTTGTAACGCCTGAGTATTGGAAGTCATGGAATACAGTCCTCCGCCACTGTTCAAACAAGGCGCCCCGGCGCGGGTCAAGGTGACGGTTTTCGCATTTATTTCGATCATGCTGCTGCTGGTCGACGCGCGCCTGCACGCGCTCGTGACGGTGCGCCAGGCCGCCGCCATCGTGCTCTATCCGCTCCAGATGGCGGCCTTGATGCCGCGCGACGCGCTCGCCAGCATGGGCAGCTACTTCTCGTCGCTGTCGGCGCTGCAAAAGGAAGTGCGCGATCTCAAGAGCGCGCAGGTGGCCAGCGCCCAGGCCATGCAGCAAGCCCAGTTCGAGATCGCCGAGAACGCCCAGCTGCGCAAGCTGATGGGCGCGCGCGAACACCTGCCGGTCAAGTCGATGATGAGCGAAATCCTGTACGACGCGCGCGACCCGTCCTCGCGCAAGGTGGTGCTCGACCGCGGCACCTCGCGCGGCGTGTTCCTCGGCCTGCCCGTGATCGACGACGCCGGCGTGGTCGGCCAGGTCACGCGGGTGTTCCCGTTCAGCGCCGAAGTGACGCTGTTGACCGACAAGGACCAGTCGATCCCCGTGCAGGTGCTGCGCAACGGCCTGCGCAGCGTCGCCTACGGCCGCGGCCAGTCGGGCCAGCTCGACCTGCGCTTCATGGCGCCGAACGCGGACATCCTCGTCGGCGACGTCTTGATCACTTCCGGCATGGACGGGGTCTACCCGGCCGGGCTGGCCGTGGCCAAGGTGGTGCAGGTCGAGAGCAGCGTGGGCGGCGCCTTCGGGCGCGTGGTGTGCCAGCCGCTGGCCGGCATCGACCGCCACCGCCAGCTGTTGATCCTGATGGCGCTGTCGGAAGTGGCGCCGCGCCCACCGGCCGAGGAGCTGCAAAAACCCGGCAAGAAGGGCGCGCTGCCGAAGATGGCGCCGATCAAGGAGCCGGCCGCGCCGGACCCGGCCAAACCGAAGGCTGCCGAATGAACCGTCCCCACTACATCCTGCTGCCGGTCAGCCCGCTGTTCATCACGCTCAGCCTGGCCGGGGCCTTCATGCTCAACCTGCTGCCCTGGGGCCACTGGGTCGGCGTGCCCGACTTCGTGGCGCTGGTGCTGGTGTTCTGGGGCATCCACCAGCCGCGCAAGGTCGGCATCGGCGCCGCCTTCTTCATGGGACTGTTGATGGACGTGCACGACGCCACGCTGCTCGGCGAGAACGCGCTGGCCTACACCTTGCTGTCCTACCTGGCGATCATGATCCACCGCCGCGTGCTGTGGTTCCCCGTGATGACCCAGGCGATCCACGTGTTCCCGCTGCTGCTGGCGACCCAGTCGATCCAGGCGCTGGTGCGCCTGATCGTCTCGGGCCGCTTCCCCGGCTGGCTGCTGTTCGTCGACAGCCTGGTGTCGATCGCACTGTGGCCGGTGGTGACGTGGCTGCTGCTGGCGCCGCAGCGGCGCGCGGTCGACCGCGACCACACGCGCCCGATCTGACGGGGCAGTTGCCATGACCGAGATCAAGGACAACGACCGCGAGATCCAGCTGTTCCGGATGCGCCTGACCGCCGTGGTCGGCTTTGTGCTGTTGTGCTTTTCGGTGCTGGTGGGGCGCCTGGTCTGGCTGCAGGTGATCAAGCACAACGACTACCTGGCGCTGGCCGAGGGCAACCGCATCGCCATCGTGCCCATCATGCCCAACCGCGGCCAGATCGTCGATCGCAACGGCGTCGTGTTGGCCACCAACTACTCGGCCTACACGCTCGAGATCACGCCGTCCAAGCTGCGCGCCAGCCTCGACTCGGTGATCGACGAGCTGGCCACGCTGATCGAGATCGAGCCGCGCGACCGCAAGCAGTTCAAGCGCCTGCTCGACGAAACGAAGAACCTCGAATCGGTGCCGCTGCGCTCGCGCCTGTCGGACGACGAAGTGGCGCGCTTCTCGGCCCAGCGCTTCCGCTTTCCCGGCGTGGAGGTCAACGCGCGCCTGTTCCGCCAGTATCCGCTGGGCGAGGTCGCCTCGCACGTGCTCGGCTACATCGGCCGCGTCACCCAGCAGGACGCCAAGAACATCGAAGAGAGCGAAGACGCCAACAACTACCGCGGCACCGACCATATCGGCAAGGACGGGCTCGAGAAGAGCTACGAGCGCCAGTTGCACGGCGTGACCGGCTACGAGGAAGTGGAAAAATCGGCCGGCGGGCGCGCCGTGCGCACGCTCTCGCGCACCAGCGCAACCTCGGGCAGCAAGTTGATCCTCTCGATCGACATCGAGCTGCAAAAGGTGGTCGAGGAAGCGTTCGGCGAATGGCGCGGCGCGCTGGTGGCGATCGAGCCGGCCACCGGCGACATCCTGGCCTACGTGTCGCGCCCCGGCTTCGACCCCAACCTGTTCGTCGACGGCATCGACAACCAGAGCTGGAACGAGCTCAATACCTCGCTCGACCGGCCGATGGTGAATCGACCGCTGTCGGGCACCTATCCGCCCGGTTCGACCTTCAAGCCGTTCATGGCGCTGGCCGCGCTCGAACTGGGCAAGCGCACGCCGTCCCAGACGATCTCGGACGCCGGCTATTTCACGCTGGGCGGGCACAAATTCCGCGACGACAAGGTCGAAGGCCATGGCACGGTCGACATGTACCGTTCGATCGTCGCTTCCTGCGACACCTACTACTACATGCTGGGCAACGACCTGGGGATCGATGCCATTTCGCAGTTCATGGCGCCCTTCGGTTTCGGCCAGAAAACCGGGATCGACCTTGAGCACGAGCTGACCGGCATCCTGCCGTCGCAGCAGTGGAAGCGCGAACGGTTCAAGAAAAACAAGCCGATGCAGAAGTGGGTCGGCGGCGACACCATCTCGGTATCCATCGGCCAGGGCTTCAACAGCTACACGCCGCTGCAGATCGCCCACGCGGTGGCCACGCTGGCCAACAACGGCATCGACATGAAGCCGCACCTGGTCAAGATCATCGAGGATGGCGGCACCAAGGTGCGCACCCTGACCGTGCCCAAGGAGCGCGCGCGCATCGCCCTCAAGCAGGAGAACATCGACTTCATCAAGCGCGCGATGGTGGGCGTGACGACCGACCAGAGCGGCACCGCCTACAAGGCCTTCATCGGCGCCGGCTATGTCGCCGCCGGCAAGACCGGCACCGCGCAGGTGATCGCAATCAAGAAGAACGAGAAGTACAACGCCAGCCTGATCGCTGAACGGCTGCGCGACAACGCCTTGTTTACCTCGTTCGCGCCGGCCGAGAACCCGCGCATCGCCATTGCCATCGTCGTCGAGAACGCCGGCTTTGGCGCCGGCGTGGCCGCGCCCATCGTGCGCAAGGCGCTCGACTACTACCTGCTGGGCAAGCGGCCAACCGACAAGGAGCGCACCGTGGTGCCCAAGGAAGACGCCGAGCTGCGTCCGGTCGAGGAGATGAAGGCCGAGCAGGGCATTGGCAACGAACACAAACCGGGCGGCGAGACCCCGGGGAACAAGGAGTAAGCCATGCCAATCAACGAACGACGCTCGCTCTGGCGCCGCCTGCGGCCCTATTTCACAGTGTTCGACGGGCCGCTGGCGATGATCATCTTCCTCTTGCTGGCGACCGGCCTGGTGACCTTGTATTCGGCCGGGATCGACTTTCCCGGCCGCGTCGAAGGCCAGGTGCGCAACATCCTGTTCGCCTTCGTGGCGATGTGGATGGCCGCCCTGGTGCCGCCGCAAACCTTGATGCGCCTGGCCGTGCCGATCTACACGGTGGGCATCGCGCTGCTGGTGGCCGTGTTCCTGTTCGGGACCATCAAGAAGGGCGCACGCCGCTGGCTGCACCTGGGCACCGACATCCAGCCGTCCGAGATCATGAAGATCGCCATGCCGCTGATGCTGGCCTGGTATTTCCAGCAGCGCGCCGGCGTGCTGCGCTGGCAGCATTTCGTGCTGGCCGCGGTGTTGCTGCTCATCCCGGTGGGCCTGATCGCCAAGCAGCCGGACCTGGGCACGGCGCTGCTGGTGCTCGCCTCCGGCTTCTATGTGATTTTCCTGGCAGGCTTGTCGTGGAAGGCGCTGGCCGGGCTGGCGACCGCGGCCGGGGCCAGCCTGCCGGTGGCCTGGTCGATGATGCACGACTACCAGCGCGAGCGCATCATGACGCTGATCGACCCCACCACCGACCCGCTCGGCAAGGGTTTCCACATCATCCAGTCGACCATTGCGATCGGCTCGGGCGGGGTGACCGGCAAGGGCTGGCTGAAGGGCACCCAGGCCCATCTCGAATTCATCCCGGAGCGCACCACCGACTTCATTTTCTCGGTGTTCTCCGAGGAGTTCGGGCTGGTCGGGATCCTGGTGCTGTTGGTGCTGTACCTGCTGCTGATCGCGCGCGGGCTGATGATCGCGGCCAACGCGCCGAACCTGTTTACGCGCCTGCTGGCCGGCTCGATCACGATGATCTTCTTCACCTACGCCTTCGTCAACATGGGCATGGTCAGCGGCATCGTGCCGGTGGTGGGCGTGCCGCTGCCGTTCATGAGCTACGGCGGCACGGCCTTGATGACGCTGGGCGTGGGCACCGGTATCCTGATGAGCATCCAGCGCCACCGCAAGCTGATCCAGACCTGATGCGATGAGAGGCCACCTTCGAGCACTGATCGCGCTCGCGGCGCTGCTGGCAGGCTGCGCCGGCGCGCCGAAGCCGGGGCCGCGCACCATCACGCCGATGCCGGCGCCCGGCACCCAGCAGGCGACCCACCCGAAGCTCGATCCGCAACTGCCGGTGCTGCCGCCGGCCGGCTCGGGGCGCGGCGGCTACTACCAGGATGACGGGCCGGGCGAGAATCCGCCGCCCGGCCTTGCCGAGCTGCCCGATGCCGAAGTGAAGGCCGAGCCGTACGCCAAGTACGGGAACCGGCCATATGCCGTGTTCGGCAAGACCTACACGCCCTTGATCGATGAGGAACCGTTCGTGCAGCGCGGCGTGGGCAGCTGGTACGGCAAGAAATTCCACGGCCAGCGCACCTCGTCCGGTGAGCTCTACGACATGTACAAGATGACGGCGGCCCACCCGACGCTGCCGATTCCGTCCTACGCGCGCATCACCAGCATCGAGAGCGGCAAGCAGGTCGTGGTGCGCATCAACGACCGCGGGCCCTTCCATTCGAGCCGGGTGATCGACGTGTCGTACACGGCCGCGCTCAAGCTCGGCCTGCTGGGCAAGGGCAGCCATGAGGTCGAGATCGAGCGCCTGCTGCCGAACGACGTGAGCAAGATCGCCAGCGCGCGGCGCAGCGCCGCGCCGCTTGAGCGGATCGCAGCCCCGCCGGAGGTGGTGGCGCTGATGGCCGATGAACGCGCCAGCGTGGGATCACCAGCGCGCAGCGGCTTCTATTTGCAGCTGGGCGCCTACGCGCGCGCCGACAAGGCCGACGAGGTGCGCGAGCAGATCGCCAGGGCCGGCATGGACAACGTCGATGTCGAAGACGCCGGCCCGGTGCACCGCTTGCTGGGCGGGCCGTACCAGAGCCGCGCCGCGGCGCTCGAAGCGGCCCAGGCGCTGCCGGCGGCGCTCAAGCTCAAACCGATCGTGGTCAAACGCTGAACGGGAGGCAGCGATGGACCTGGCCGACGCAAGTGTTGGGCAACCGCTGGCGGCTGGCCCAATTCAGGGACCCGGACGGCAATCAGCTGGCGCTGCTGAGCGAAATGCCGGCACGATGAACCGAGCGGCTCAAGGGTCCGGTTTTCCAATCTCGCGCAAGACGCACGGCGCCGCAACAAATTCACTTGCAGCTGCGGATTTCCTGCTGGGCGAAGCCGGCGCCGATCTCGGCCAGCCTGGCCTTGGTTTCGGCATCGATGGCGTGGAACTGGTAAGCCAGCTTGCTGGTCGGCGCGCCGCGCCCGGCCACGCGCGCGCTGTGCACGCCCTGCTTGACCAGCGCGGCCAGCAAGGTCTGGGCCGCCGCCTCCGACTTGAACACGCCCAGTGAAATGCCATAGTCGCTCATGATGAAGTAGTTGCTCACGCCGAGGCTTTTCAGCTCGCCCGCCTTCTTGTCGGCCGCCTCCTTGCTGCCCAGCGGCGGGATGTACACGATGTGACTGGTGATGTCCTGCGCGGCGACGTTGATGCGCGACTGGCGCTCGCCCAGCGCAAGCGGCGCGAGCAGGGCTTCGAAGCGGCGCGCCTCGGCCGGATTGAAATTGCCCACTTCCACGCAGGCGATGGTTTGCGGCGCGGCACTGGCGCGCGCCGCAAGGCTGGCCGCGGCCCTGGCCTTCTCGGCCGACACCAGCGCCAGCTTGTCGGCGTTGAGCTGGTTCTTCATGCGCGCCGGCTCGTGTTCGCCGCCCTTGAATGCGCCCAGATAGCCCTGGCCGTAAGCGAGCAGGACGCCGTTGATGCACAGCAGGACCCAGAACAGGAATTTGAGCATGGTTTATCCGATGGCGCCGGCGCTGGCGTGCAGGCCGATCAAGACGATATTATCGACCATCCGGTGCCCGACCCGCAGCGCCGGCGCGATGTAGGGCGCGGCCCCGCCCGAGATGATGCACTGCGCGGCCTGGTGCAGCGCGCAGGCGCGCTCGATCGCGCCGGCCTGGGCCGCCAGGCAGCCGGCCAGGATCGCCTCGTCGGTGTTGTCGGCGAAGTCGGTCGGCAGCACGGTGCCGGGAGCGACCTGCGGCAGCTGGGCCGTGTTGCGCGCCAGTGAGCTGGCCATCAAGCCCAGCCCCGGCAGGATCATGCCGCCCAGGAAGCGGCCGTCGGCGCTGACCGCGTCGATGGTGGTGGCCGTGCCGCAGGTGGCCACCACCAGCGCCTTGCCCGGTTCGAGCGCGCGTGCGCCGAGCGCGGCGGCGAAGCGGTCGGCGCCGAGCTGGGCTGGATTGCGGTAGCCGTTGCGCAGGCCGTCGATGAGCGGCAGCGAGGTAAACCAGCTGATGGCGGTGGTCGGAATCATCAGCTGCAACTGGTCGCGCAGCTTGGCGCCGGCCACGTTGGCGACGATCGCGCGCGTGACGCGGTGGCGCTGCCAGCTGGCAGGCAAGTGGTTGAGTTCGGCGTGCGGCACGGCGCCGCTGGCGACCCAGCTGCCCGGTGCGGCGTCCTGCCCGGCCAGGGCCCATTTGATGCGGGTGTTGCCGGCGTCGATCAAGAGCAGCATTCAGGCTTCCTTCACGCGCAGCGAGACGTCGCCGGCGACGACGGCGATGCGGCCATCGGCGCAATCGAGCAGCAGGCGGCCGCCATCGTCGACGCCGGCCGCCACGCCCTCATGGAGCACGCTGCCATGGTCGAGGACCGCCACCAGCTGGCCCTGCCAGGCGTGCAGGCGGTTCCAGCGCGCGCAGAACGGCGCGAAGCCGGTCAGTTCGAATTCGCGCAGCGCCGAGGCCAGCTTGTCGAGCAGGGCCGCCAGCAGCGTCTCGCGTTCCATCTGGGCCAGCCAGGGCGCCGCGCCCACGCTGTGGCCGATCTGCGCCTCGAGCGCGTCGGGCATGAGCAGGTTCAGGCCGACGCCGACCACGGCCCAGGTGCCGCCGTCCGGCGCCGCCTGGGTTTCGATCAGCACGCCGGCCAGCTTGGCGCCGTCCTTGAGCAGGTCGTTCGGCCACTTGAGCCGGACCGGCACCTCGAGCGCATCGAGCGCCTCGGCCAGCGCCACCCCGACCGCCAGCGGCAGGCCGGCCAGCTGCTGCACGGCGCCGGTGAATTTCCAGGCCAGCGAGAACGTCAGCGAGCCGGCCGGATCGGACAGCCAGCTGCGCCCGGCGCGCCCGCGCCCGGCGCTCTGGTGCCCGGCCACCAGCATCAGCGGCCAGTTCAACTGCGGCGCGCGCGCCAGCAAGTCGGCGTTGGTCGAACCGGTCTCGGCCACCACCTCGACCCGCACCCCGGAGCGGCTGCGGCGCGTGATCCGGGCCGCCTTCATGGCGCCTCCTTGCGCGCCTTGTGCGGCGCCCTGGAAAACGCCAGGTCGTAGAGCGGGTTGGGCAGCGCACGCAGCAGCTTGGCGACGATCCCCATCTGCCACGGGATCACGCGGTAGCTGCTGCCGCTGGCGATGGTGCGCGCCGCCACGGCGGCAAAGCGCGCCACCGGCATCAGGAATGGCATCGGGTAGCTGTTTTTTTCGGTCATCGGTGTGTCGATGTAGCCCGGCGCGATGGTCACCACCTTGATGCAGGAGGACGCCAGTTCGAGCCGCAGCGATTCGCAGTAGGACAGCACCGCCGCCTTGGAGGCGCTGTAGGCGCCGGCGCCGGGCAGGCCGCGAATGCCGGCCACGCTGCCGATGCCCACCAGGCGCGCCGGCGTGCCACGCCGTTTCATGTCCGCGATGAAGGGCGCGAAGGTGGCCACGGTGGCGCTGACGTTGGTGGCGAAAATGTCCTGGAACACGGCCAGGTCTTGCGCGTGCTCGGTCAGCGTGCCGGCCGAGATGCCAGCGTTGGCGATCACTACGTCGGCGCCGCCGGCGCCGATGAAGTCGCGCGCGGCGGCGGCCAGCGCCGCATGGTCGGTTACGTCGACGGCGTACAGGGTGTGGCGTTCAGGATGGGGCAGGCTGGCGCGCAGCTGCTCGAGGGCCGCGCCGCGGCGCGCCAGCAGGCCCAGGCTGGCACCTTGGGCCGCGTACTGGCGCGCCAGCGCGGCGCCAATGCCGCTCGAGGCGCCGGTGATGAAGACGCGGCTCATGCCGGGGGCAGGTGCATGGTTATTTCTTTTCCGCTTTGGCGCGCGCGACCAGGATGTCCATCACCTGCAAGGCCGATTGCTGTTGCTGCTGCTCGCTCTGGGGAACGCTCATGCCCTCGTTGGCCTGAGACGGCGACGTGAGCCAGCGCCCGTCGATGGCCAGCATCGGCCATTGGTCGATGTGGTAGGCGCCCATCATGGCGTCGGCGCGGCGCAGCTTGGCCTGCACGCCAAACGAGCGGTAGGCGTCGATGAACTTCTTGCGCTCGATGCCGGCCTGCTCAGCCCAGTCGAACACCTGCTCGTCGCTCGACAGGCGCAGGCGCTGCTCGTGCATGGCGGAGAACACCCTGGCGTGGTACTGCTCGAGCAGGCCGAGCGCTTCGAGCGTGAAGAACAGGCGCTGCTGGGGCGCCACGCTGATGTCGCGCGAGACGTGGACCCGCTTGAACACCACGTTCGCGCCCTGGCGTTTGAGCCACCCGGCCAGCACCGGTTCGAAGGCGTTGCAATGGGGGCAGTAGTAGGCGAAAAACTCGATCACCTCGACCGCCTTGTCCGGCTCGGTGTTCTGGGCCACCGGCAACACCAGGTATTCGACGCCGGCCTTGGGGTCGGCGGGCGAGGCGCAAGCGCCTGCCGCCAGGGCGCACAGCGCGAGCGCGCACAGCATGGATCTGATCAATTGCATGGGAACTCCGGTTTATTTCTGGTTGCGCACGATGGCCACGTCGACGCCGCTGTCGAGCAGCTTGGCGCGCGCCTTGTTCATCGCGTCGACCTGGAGGAAGGGACCGACCCGCACCCGGTGCAGTACGCCGGCGTCGTTGCTGCGGTCGCTGATGGCGGCCTCGAAGCCGAGCAGGGCGAGCTTGGCGCGGGCGTTCTCGGCGTCGGCCATCTCGCGAAAGGCGCCGGCCTGCAGGAAGTAGACGTATTTTTCCTCGGCGGCGGCGTCGGGCGCGGCGGCCGGTTTGACCGCCTCGGGCGGCTTGGCTGGCGCCGGCGCGGCGGCCGGATCCGGCTTGATGGCGGCGATCACCTTGGCCAGTGGGTCGGCCTCGGCCGGCGGCGCCTTCTCGGTCAATTCCTTGTTGGCCGCGCGCGCGGCATCCTTGTTCGAATACAGCGGCTTGTTCGGGTCGGCCGCCTGGGTGGCGGTCGGCTCGCTCATCTTGCCCAGCTTGCCCGATTTGTCGGTAAACGGGGTCGACCCCTTGGTGATGACGACGGCCACCGCCACCGCGATGGCCAGCCCGACGATCAGGCCGATGATGATGCCGGTGAGCGTGTTGCCACGCTGGCGGAGCAGGGTAGGGGGCTGTGCTGTCATGGGTGCTTACATTTGGTTGGGCGCGGACACGCCGATCAGCGCCAGGCCGTTGCGCAGCACCTGGCGGGTTGCCACCACCAGCGCCAGGCGCGCCAGTTTGAGCGCCTCGTCGTCGACCAGCACGCGCTCGGCGAAGTAGAAGCTGTGCAGGTTGCCGGCCAGTTCGCGCAAATAGAACGCGACCTGGTGCGGCCCCAGCTCGGCGCGTGCGCGCGCCAGCATGTCGGGATACTCGGCCAGCGTCGCCAGCAGCGTCGCCTCGGTCGGCGCCGTCAGCGGCGACAGGTCGACCTCGGCCAGGCGCGCTTCGTCGCCGCCGCTCCAGTTCGACAGCATGCGGCAGATGCGGGCATGCGCGTACTGCACGTAATACACGGGATTTTCGTCCGAGGTCTTGAGCGCGACGTCGACGTCGAACACGAATTCGGTGTCGGCCTTGCGCGAGATGAGGAAGAAGCGCACCGCGTCGCGGCCCTTCTCGATCTCGCCGTTGCCGGACCATTCGATCAGGTCGCGCACCGTGACGTAGGAGCCGGCGCGCTTGGAGATCTTGACCTCCTCGCCATCCTTCATGACGGTGACCATCTTGTGCAGCACGTAGTCGGGGAAGCCCTTGGGCACGCCGATGTCGAGCGCCTGCAGGCCGGCGCGCACCCGCGCGATGGTGCCGTGGTGGTCGCTGCCCTGCACGTTGATGGCCTGGGCGAAGCCGCGCTCGAACTTGACGGTGTGATAGGCCACGTCCGGCACGAAGTAAGTGTAGCTGCCGTCGCCCTTGCGCATGACGCGGTCCTTGTCGTCACCGTAGTCGGTGGTGCGCAGCCACAGCGCGCCGTCCTGCTCGTAGGTGTGGCCGGCCGCGATCAGTGCGGCCACGGTCTTGTCGACCTTGCCGTCGGCGTACAGCGACGATTCGAGATAATAGTTGTCGAACTTGACGCCGAAGGCTTGCAGGTCGATGTCCTGCTCGTTGCGCAGGTAGGTGACGGCGAACGGGCGGATCGAATCGATGTCCTCGACCTTGCCGCTGGCCGTGACCGGCTGGCCGTCGCTGGCCGAGACGGTCGCGCCGGCCAGGTAGTCGCGCGCGATGTCGGCGATGTAGTCGCCGTTGTAGGCCGACTCGGGCCAGGCCGCGTCGCCGGGCTTGATGCCGCGCGCGCGCGCCTGCACCGAGTTGGCCAGCGTGGCGATCTGCACGCCGGCGTCGTTGTAGTAGAACTCGCGGGTGACGGCATAGCCTTGCGCCTCGAACAGCGAGGACAGCGCGTCGCCCAGCGCGGCCTGGCGGCCGTGGCCCACGTGCAGCGGGCCGGTCGGGTTGGCCGAGACGAATTCGATGATCACGCTCTTGCCGGCACCGGCCGTGCTGCGGCCGAATTGCGCGCCCTGCTGCAAGATGGCGCGCACCACCGCCTGGCGCGCGCTGGCGGCCACGCGCAGGTTGATGAAGCCGGGGCCGGCGATGTCGGCGCTCTCGACCAGGCCCTGGGCGGCGGGGTTGGCCAGCAGGGCGGCGACGATCCGGGTGGCCAGCTCGCGCGGGTTCATCTTGAGCTGTTTGGCCAGCTGCATGGCGATGTTGCAGGCGACGTCGCCATGGGCCGGGTCGCGCGGGCGTTCCAGCACCACGGCCGGGTTCAGGCCGCCGCCTTCGAGGATGGGCGACAGGGCGGCCTGGAACAGGGCGGCGATTTCTTGTTTTTGTTGGGCGAGCATGGGTGAGCGGTGTGGGTGGGCAAAGATGGCCAATTATACTGGTTCGGCGCCACTTCGCGTGTGGCGTCGTGGGGCGCAAAAATCGCATTTTAAGCGTCGCCAAAGCGTGAGCCGGTACAATGGCGGCTTTACCCGGCCCAGACCATCATGACCCGCACCACGCTGACCATCAAACCGAAAGCTGCCAGGACGCCGGCCGAGCCGCGCGTGCGCGCCAGCTATGAGGTCAAACCGGTGCTGCAGCCGGGATACCGCCCGGACCTGAAGCCCGATTCGCTGGC
Organism: Pseudomonadota bacterium; assembly: GCA_040390195.1. Classification (GTDB taxonomy): domain Bacteria; phylum Pseudomonadota; class Gammaproteobacteria; order Burkholderiales; family Burkholderiaceae_D; genus Telluria_A. Next base: position 46,312 of record JAZJYV010000121.1, read on the forward strand.
CCTGTGCCTGCTCGGCGCGGCCAATGCCGTGGCCCAGGTGCGCGCCGGCGTGACGCTACCGCTGGCCCTGGGCACGGCGTTCGGGGTGACGGCGGCCGCGCCCCAGGCGCGCGGCGCGATCCAGGACATCGCCTACCGCACCATGCGCCAGCTCGGGCGCAGCGAGATCCTGCTCGGCCTGATGACGTCGAAGGCGCCCGAGCCGCCCATGCTGGCCGCGCTGCTGTGCTGCGCGCTGGCGCTGATCGACAACGCCGACGGCGGCACGCCGCCGTACGAGGCGTTCACCGTCGTCGACCAGGCCGTCTCGGTGGCCAGTGCCCACCCCGACATGGCGCATGCCAAGGGCATGGTCAACGCCGTGCTGCGCCGCTTCCTGCGCGAGCGCGCCCAACTGGTGGCGCAGGCGCTCAAGAATCCGGTGGCGCAGTGGAACTACCCGCAGTGGTGGATCGACGCCACGCGCGCGGCCTACCCGCGCGAATGGGAAGCGATTCTTGCGGCCGGCAACGTGCAGCCGCCGCTGACCTTGCGCGTGAACCAGCGCAAGACCAGCGTGGCCGGCTACCTGCAATTGCTGGCCGGTGCCGGCATCGGCGCGCGCCAGATCGGCCCCTGGGCGGTGCGCCTGGACAAGCCGGTCGGGGTGACCCTGATCCCCGGCTTCGAACAGGGCCTGGCCAGTGTCCAGGACGCGGCCGCGCAGCTGGCCGCGCCCCTGCTCGACCTGGCCGACGGTATGCGCGTGCTCGACGCCTGCGCCGCGCCGGGCGGCAAGACGGGCCACATCCTGGAGCTGGCCGCGCTCGAGCTGACGGCGGTCGACTCCGACCCCAAGCGGCTCGAGCGCATCGACGAGAACTTGCAGCGGCTCGGCTTGACGGCCACCCTGAAGGCGTTCGAAGCGCAGACCCGGGTCTGGTGGGACGGCCAGCAGTACGACCGCATCCTGGCCGACGTGCCGTGCACGGCATCGGGCATCGTGCGGCGCCACCCCGATATCCGCTGGCTGCGGCGCAAGGGCGACGCGCTCCAACTTGCAACACTTTCGGCCAAAATACTCGACAACCTATGGCAGATGCTGCGCCCCGATGGTAAATTGCTGTTCGTGACCTGTTCGCTCTGGCCCCAGGAATCGGAGGCGCAGGCGGCCGCGTTCGCGGTGCGCCACGATGCGATCCGGCTCGACGCGCCGGGCCAGCTGCTGCCGGCCGGCGCCCTCGACCAGGACCACGACGGGCTGTTTTACGCCCTGTTCCAGAAGAGCGCCGCCGCCCACGGCCCGACGACCGTTCGACCGACTTAAAAGGCGCTGGCCCACTTGTGACACACCGATTTCTCCGACTCCTCGCCTGCCAGCTGCTGCTGATGTTCGCGTGCGCGCAGGCGTGGGCGGCCGACGCTGTCGAGATCACCCATGCCCACATCGAGGCCACCGAGGACGGCTACAAGCTCGCCGCCAGCTACAAATTCGAACTCACCCACGGCCTCGAGGAGGCCATCCAGTACGGCATGCCGATCTCGTTTACCACCGAGATCGAACTGACCCGGCCGCGCTGGTACTGGACCGACGACAAGGCCGTCTCGGCGCGCCAGACCGTGCGCATCTACTACCACGTGTTTACCCGTCAATACTTCGTGTCGATCGCCGGCAGCGTGCAGCAGAGTTTTCCTTCGCTCGAAGAGGCGCTGTTCATGATCCGCCGGCCCAGCCGCTGGCTGATCGCGCCCAAGGGGGCGCTCAAGCCGGGCGAGACCTACACCGTCACGCTGCGCATGTTCATGGACCGCGAACTGCTGTCCAAGCCGATCCAGGTCAACGCCATCAACAACGCCGAGTGGCGCCTGACCTCGATCCGGAAATCGTTTCCCTACAAGGCGGAGTAAGCGGTGAACCAGGCGATGCGGTATGCCCTGGTGGTGGGCGGCGCGGTGGTCAGCATCCTGCTGTTCCTGCTGGTGTCGGCATCGGACAACTCGAGCTTCTTCGACCGCTACTATTCCTACCTGCTGGGCACCAACGCGGCCGTCGCGGCCGCCCTGTTGATGCTGGTGATCGTGGCGCTGGCGCGCCTGCGCTCGGGCTACAAGAAAGGCAAATTCGGCTCGCGCCTAATGACCCGGCTGGTGCTGCTGTTCGCCGGCATCGGCATCGTGCCCGGGCTGGTGATCTTCTTCGTGTCGCTGCAGTTCGCCTCGCACTCGATCGAGTCCTGGTTCAACGTCAAGATCGAGGCGGCGCTGCAGTCGGGCGTGAACCTGGGCGTGGCCGCGCTCGACCAGGCGCTGTCGGAACTGGGCGCCAGCGCCGAGGTGGCGGCCACCACCCTGGCCGGCCAGAACCGGCACAACGCGCAGACCATCCTGAACCGGCTGGTGGCCGAACACGGCGGCCTGCAAAACGCGATGCTCGTCGGCGGCGACGGCAAGCTGCTGGCCTCCGCCTCGGAGGACAAGCACGCCCAGCTGACGGCCGACCTGCCCACCCGCGCCATGCTGGTGCAGGCGATCATGCCGGGCGGCTACACCCACTCCGAGGGCGGTGTCGAACACGACCTCAAGGACGCGGCCGGCGGCGAGGGCGCGCCCAACGCGCTCGACGTGGCCATCGGCCTGCGCCTGCGGGTGGTGATCGCGATCCCCGAGCCGCCTGGCGTGGAGCCCCACTTCCTGCAGCTGATGCAGGCCGTGCCGGTCAACCTGGCCACCAACGCCGAGGTGCTGCGCACCGCCTACAGCGAGTATCAGGAGCGCTTCGTGGCGCGCGTGGGCCTCAAGAAGATGTACCTCGAGACCTTGACGCTGACGCTGCTGCTGGCCATCGTGGGCGCCATCGGCGGCGCCTTCCTGATCGCCGGCAAGCTGGCCCAGCCCCTGCTGGTGCTGGCCGAAGGCACGCGCGCGGTGGCCGAGGGCGACCTGTCGCCGCGCCCGATCGTGGCCACCAACGACGAGCTGGGCACGCTGACCCAGTCCTTCAACACCATGACGGGCCAGCTGTTCGAGGCCCGCAGCGCCGTCGAGCGCAACCGCGCGGCCCTGCAAAGCGCCAAGGCCCACCTCGAATCGGTGCTCGAGAACATGTCGGCCGGGGTGATCGTGCTCGACGCCGACTTCAACGTGGTGACCTCGAACGAGGCCGTCGAGCGCATCTTGCAGCACGACGTGGCCGGCGCCATGGGCGCGCCGCTGCGCACCATCCTGGGCCTGGCGCCGTTCGCCGACGCCGTCACGCGCGCCTTCTCGGCCCAGAGCGCCCAGAGCGCGGCCGGCAGCGCGCGCCAGCGCCAGCACTGGCAGCAGGAGATCGAGATCCCGCGCCGGCGCGGCGGAGCCGATGAGCATGACATCACGCTGCTGGCGCGCGGCTCGCGCTTGCCGGTGGGCGCCGGCAGCGGCTTCATCGTCGTGTTCGACGACATCTCGGACGTGATCTCGGCCCAGCGCTCGATCGCCTGGGGCGAGGTGGCGCGCCGCCTGGCCCACGAGATCAAGAATCCCCTGACCCCGATCCAGCTCTCGGCCGAGCGCATGCAGATGAAGCTGGTGGGGCGCCTGGCGCCGGCCGACGCCGAACTGCTCAACAAGGGCACCGCCACCATCGTCAACCAGGTCGACGCCATGAAGCGCATGGTCGACGACTTCCGCGACTACGCCAAGGCGCCGCCGGCCCAGTTGCAGCCGCTGGCGCTGGACCGCCTGATCGAAGAGATCCTGCGCCTCTATCTGGCCGGCGACGAAAGCGATATCATTCATGCTGTGCTGGCGCCGGACCTGCCGGCCGTGATGGGCGACGCCACCCAGTTGCGCCAGGTGATCCACAACCTGCTGCAAAATGCGCAAGACGCGATGAGCGAGCGCTCGCCGGACGCGCCGCCGCCACGTATTGACGTATCGACCGAAGCGATCCATTATCGCAATGCCGATGGCGGCGCGGGCACTGCGGTGCGCCTGGCCATCGTCGACAACGGTCCCGGATTCGCGCCCAAGATCCTCTCGCGCGCCTTCGAACCGTACGTCACGTCGAAGGCGCGCGGCACCGGCCTGGGCCTGCCGATGGTGAAAAAAATCATCGACGAACATGGTGGACGGATCGACATCCAGAACCGCGCCGACGGTGCGGGCGCGTCGGTCTCGATTTTGCTGTTAAAGTTAGCGCCTGCGCCGAACTTGGCTGAAGGTTTGAATCACGAATAAAATCATGGCTGCGGCGTCCTGCATGGCAGGCGAACTCGGCGGGTGAAATCAGGAAGGCAGACACAGATGGCGAACATACTCGTAGTTGATGATGAAATGGGCATCCGCGAGCTCCTCTCGGAAATTCTGGGCGATGAAGGCCACGCGATCCAGCTTGCCGAAAACGCCCAGCAGGCGCGCGACGCGCGCGCCGCCGGCGCGCCCGACCTGGTCCTGCTCGACATCTGGATGCCCGACACCGACGGCGTCACCCTGCTCAAGGAGTGGCAGCGCGACGGCTTGCTGACCATGCCCGTGATCATGATGTCGGGCCACGCGACGATCGACACGGCCGTCGAGGCCACCCGCATCGGCGCCCTGAACTTCCTGGAAAAACCGATCGCCCTGCAAAAGCTGCTCAAGGCCGTGCAGCAGGGCTTGACGCGGGCCCAGGAGACGGTGCGCGCGCCGGTGCTGGCGGCGCGCCCGCAATTGGCGCTCCAGGCCGACGAGGCCGGCGGTGCGGCGGCCATGTTCGCCGCCCAGGCGCCGCAGGCGAGCATCGCGCCGCGCATGGCGGGCATCCCGAACGGCGACGGCCACGGCTTCAACCTCAGTTTCGACCTGCCGCTGCGCGAGGCGCGCGACGCCTTCGAGCGCATGTATTTCGAACACCACCTGGGGCGCGAGGGGGGCAGCATGACGCGCGTGGCCGAGAAAACCGGGCTCGAACGCACCCACCTGTACCGCAAGCTCAAGCAGCTCGGGGTCGAGCCGGGCAAGCTGGCCAAAAAAGGCGGCTGATGGCCGGGCCAGCCCGGCTGGCCACCACCCTGGTCACCGGACCGGGCGCTGGCGCGCGCGAAGCGGCCATCGGCGCGCGCCTGGCCGGCGTCGCGCTCAGCGCCGCCATCCTCGAAGGCTTGCCTGACGGGCAAGCCGGCCTGATGGCTTCCTCCACCCTGATATTGAAACGAATCGCGCCGGCCTGTCTTTGCTGCACCGGCAACCTCGTTTTGCGTGTAACATTAAATCGTCTCCTGCGCGACCGGCCCGGACAGCTGTTCATCGGACTGGCCACGCAAGGACACTTAGATCAGTTGCGATCGTGGCTGGCCAGCCCGCCATACGATCAGCTGTTGGAACTGATGCCGGACCTGGCCACTTGAATTTATTGCGGCCAGGCCCCACCTGTGTCGCTGGCAGGGTGGCATCCGAATGCAACCGTCTGGTCAAGTGAAGGAGTCACGATGAACATGATCTACAACAGCGAACAGTACAGCGTGGTCGAATTTGGCGTCGATCACGATCTTGAAGCCTTGCGCTTTGGCGGCTACGAAATCGTCGACAAGTCGGGACGCCGTGAAGCCTTTATCGGCGGCAAGCTGGCGCAATCGTTCCGGCGCGACGTCAACAACCTGATCGCCAGCGAGCCGACGGTCGAGGAGATCGACGAGTTCCTCGGCTCCTACGATATCCTGATGAGTCAAGCCGTCTTGCTGCACTGAGCCGCTTGCCGGCGTCCCCGCCGTCGCGGGGACGCCCCGTTTCCCGCGATCGCGCGCCGTTCCCGTGGTGTACACTGGCGCCATGTGCCAGCTCCTCGGAATGAATTGCAACGTCCCCACGGACATCGTCTTCAGCTTCACCGGCTTCGCGCTGCGCGGCGGCCACACCGACACCCACCACGATGGCTGGGGCATCGCCTTTTTCGAGGGCGCCGGCGTGCGCCACTTCGTCGACCACCAGGCGGCCGTGGCCTCGCCGGTGGCCGAGCTGATCAAGCGTTTCCCCATCAAGTCGAAGAACGTCATCGCCCACATCCGCAAGGCCACCCAGGGTGAGGTGGCGCTGGAGAATTGCCACCCCTTCGTGCGCGAGCTGTGGGGCCGCTACTGGGTGTTCGCCCACAACGGCGACCTCAAGCAGTTCGCCCCGGTCCTGGACGGCCCGTTCCGCCCGGTCGGCAACACGGACAGCGAACTGGCCTTTTGCTACCTGCTGCAAGAGCTGCGCGCCCGATTCGGCGACCGTGCGCCGCCCATGGACCAGCTGCGCGGCGCGCTGGCCGAGCTGGTGGACGCCATCGCCACCCATGGCACCTTCAACCTGATGCTGTCCGACGGCGCGGCCCTGTATGTACACTGTTCGACCAGCCTGTTCTACGTGGTGCGCCAGCATCCCTTCCTGACCGCGCGCCTGGCCGACGAGGACGTCAGCGTCGACTTCGCCGCGCTCACCACGCCCCGGGACCGGGTGGCCGTGATCGTCACCGAACCGCTCACCACCAACGAAAGCTGGATCCGCTTCCTGCCGGGTGAACTGAAGGTGTTCGTCGACGGCTTGCCGCTCTAAAACCTCCCCGCGGGCAAAAGAATGCTGTACATTACCAATTATTGCCAAATTTGAAGCAAGCGCCCACGACGGACCACCCATGATCGATACCGCCAATTCCGACACCGCAGCGAGCCAGATGCGCGTGCGCGACTTCTACCTCGGCCGCCAACCGATCCTGGACCGCAACCAGGGCCTGTTCGGCTATGAGTTGCTTTTCAGAAACGCTCCGCTGGGGCCGGCCAACATCGAAGACGACCTGTCGGCCACGGCGGCCGTGATCGCCCATGCGGCCCAGCTGGGCATCGACCGGGTGGTGGGCGACGCGCTCGGCTTCGTCAACGTCGACGCGGCCGTCCTGAACAGCGACATCTTTGTGTTCCTGCCGCGCGAGAAAGTGGTGCTCGAGATCGTCGAGACGATGCCGGCGTCGCAGGCGATCGTCGAACGGGTGGCCGAACTGGCCGGCCACGGTTTCAAGTTCGCGCTCGACGACGTGATCACCGATTCGGCCGATGTCCAGGCCCTGTTGCCGATGATCGACTACGTCAAGATGGATTTGCGCGACATGCCCATGTCGGCCCTGATGAAGCTGGCGCCCCAGTTCAAGCGCGACAAGAAAAAGCTGCTGGCCGAGAAGGTGGAAACGCGCGAGGAATTCCAGACTTGCCTGGACTTGGGCTTCGACTATTTCCAGGGCTTCTATTTCGCCAAGCCATCGATCATCAGCGGACGCAAACTGTCGCCGTCGCAGCTGGCGGTGATGGAATTGATGACCCTGGTGACCTCGGAAGCGGAAAACATCGAGATCGAACGGGCCATCAAGCGCGACGTGTCGCTGGCCCTGAACCTGCTGCGCCTGGTGAACACGCCGGCCGTCGGCGCCCGCCACCGCATCGATTCGCTCAGCCAGGCCATCACCATCCTGGGCCGGCGCCAGTTGCAGCGCTGGCTGCAGATCATGCTCTACTCGGAGCCGGCCAAGCGCGGCCATTGCATGACGCCGCTGCTGATGCTGGCCACCACCCGCGGCCGCCTGCTCGAACTGCTGGCCCAGCGCCTGCGCCCGAGCCAGCGCAACGTGGCCGACATCGCCTTTACGGTCGGCATCATGTCGCTCATGGATGCGCTGTTCGGCATGCCCATGCACGACATCCTCGAGCAGATTCCCGTGATCGATGAAGTGCGCGCCGCGCTGCTGCACCGCACCGGTTTCTTTGGCGAGCTGCTGCGTCTGGCCGAAGGCCTCGAGCGCATGGACGAGAGCGAGGATGAAGTGATGCCAACCCTGCGCGAGCTGGCCATCGCCACGGAGGAATTGGTGGAGCTGGAAATGGCCGCCTTCGAGTGGAGCGACACCGTGGTGCGCTACGCCCTCTAGTGTGGTGTCGCATGCAAATTGCCACTTATAAAGTGGTGTGCCGATACTGCCTCAAAAATCCTCGCAATACGTCGGTATTGCTGCGGTTTCCTTGTCTCGACGAAAAATACGCCATTTTATAAGCGGCAATCTGCATGTCACACCGCACTAGCGCTGTCGATGCAAGCAGGGCGCCAGGGCGCAGCGCGCGCCGCTTAGCTGGCGCTACCGGCCCATTGCTTGTGCAGCTCCGGATCGCTGCGCAGCTCCCACAGGGCCAGCACCACCACGGCCACCCCGATCACCACCGAATTGTTGAGCATTTCGCGGTGGCCCGCCATGCCCAGCACCCACGGCGAGACAGCCACCCAGATACCGATCAGCATGTTGACCACCACGGCCCAGACATAGGTCTTGTACAGGTCGAAAGCGGCCAGGATCGCCATGGCCAGGCCGGCCACGTAGGCATTGATTGCTTGCGGTGCGTCGGCCGGATAGCCGAACGCCCACGGTGAAACGACGAGCCACAAACCGAGTAACAAGGTGAGCTGATCTTGCCATCGGCGGGCAGAAAGATGCATGGCCATAGTGCCTCCCTTACGAAACAGTCCACATGTGCTTAGGCCAGGAAAGCGCCCGAAAGTTCGCCCCGCGTGGATGCGAAATTGCGCCCCAAGTCATGACAAATGTAAGTGGCCTTGCCGGCAGCTGCGCGCTACACTCCTTGCCATTGTGAAATCACTATCGATCGGAGCGTAACCATGGCGCCTGCTTTACTCAGCGTTACCCAATTGAGCAAGTCGTTCGGCGCCCGCTGCGCCGTCGACCAGGTCTCGTTCCAGGTCCAGGCCGGCCAGACGGTCGGCCTGATCGGCCCCAACGGCGCCGGCAAGTCGACCACGGTGGGCATGATCTGCGGCTTGCTGCGCGCCGACAGCGGCAGTGTGCTGCTCGACGGCCAGGCGGTCGGCCCCGGCCAGTCCGAGGCCAAGCGCCGGATCGGCTTCGTGCCGCAAGAGCTGGCCCTATACGAGGACCTGGCGGCGCGCGAGAACCTCAAATTGTTCGCTGCCCTGTACGGCATGAAGGGCGCGGCCATGAAGTCGCGGATCGACGAGGTGCTCGAGCTGGTCAAGCTGGCCGACCGCGCCGACGACAAGCCGGCCACCTTCTCGGGCGGCATGAAGCGGCGCCTGAACATCGCCGCCGCGCTGATGCACGATCCGCAGTTGCTGATCCTTGACGAACCGACTGTCGGGGTCGACCCGCAAAGCCGCAACGCCATCTTCGACACGCTCGAACAGTTGAGCGCCATGGGCCGCTCGCTGATCTACACCAGCCACTACATGGAGGAGGTCGAGCGCCTGGCCGAGCACATCGTGATCATCGACCATGGCAAGGTGCTGGCCGACGAGAGCCCGGCGGCGCTGTTCGCCCGCCTGCCGGCCCAGGCCGCGCTGCGCATCGACCTTGACGGCTACCCCAGCGACGCCCTGCAGGACGGCATCCGCGCCCTGCACGGGGTCAGCGCGGTGCGCTGCGACAGCGCCGGCCTGGACATCCTGCTGGCCCAGGCCGGCGACGCCTTGCCGATCATGGCCTGGCTCGACGCCCAGGGTTGCCGGCCCCGCCATTTCGCCACCGCCAAGACCAAGCTCGAAGACATTTTCCTCAACCTGACCGGGCGCTCGCTGCGCGACTGACATGACCGCTTTTATCGCACTCATCCGCAAAGACTTGATCCTGTTCCTGTCCGACCGCCGGGCCCTGCTGGTGAACCTGCTGCTGCCGATCCTGATCGCCACCTTTTTCGGCTACCTGTTCGGCGGCTCGGGTCAAGCGAGGACCGGCCGCATCGAGGTGGCCCTGGTGCTTGCCGACAGCAGCGCCGTGGGCCAGAGGATCGGTGCCGGGCTCAGGGCCGAGGCCAGCCTGGCGCTCACCGTGATGACGCTCGAGCAAGCCCAGGATGCGGTACGCAAGGGCAAGCAGAAGGCGGCCATCGTGATTCCGGCCGGCTTTGGCGAAGCGGCCGGGGCGGCCCTGTTCGGCGCCGGCGCCAAGCCCGAGATCGAGGTGCTGTACGACCCCTCGCAGCAAGCGGTGCTGGCGATGGTCAAGGGCATGCTGACCCAGCAGGTGATGCAGGTGGTCAGCGCCGAGATGTTCGGCGCCAGCGCCGGCCAGCGCTTGACCGACCAGAGCCTGGCCGCACTCGAGGCGCGCGCCGCGAGCGACCCGGACAGTGCGGCGCTCAGGGACTTGCTCGTCACCTTGAAAAGATACCAGGCCAGGCCGGCCGCCCAGCCGGGCGCCGGCGCCGCGCCGGCCGGACTGGCGATGCCGTTCGTGACCCGCGATGCCCAGGTGCGCTCGGCCACCGACGCCGCCGCCAAGGGCTATAACGGCTACGCCCACGCGTTTGCCGGCATGGGGGTGCAGTTCATCCTGTTCATGGGGGTCAACATGGGGATCGAGATCCTGCTGGCGCGCCGCAGCGGCATCTGGAGCCGCCTGCTGGCCGCGCCGCTCACCATGCGCACGGTGCTGCTGGCGCGTGCCGTCTCGGCCGCCCTGATCGCGTTCGGGCTGATGCTGGTGATCTTCATGGCCTCGGTGCTGCTGTTCGAGGTGCAGATTGCCAATCCGGCCGGCTTCCTCGGCGTGGTCGCCTGTTTCGCCTTGCTCACCGCCAGCTTCGGCCTGCTCATTGCCGCCCTCGGCAAGACGCCCGAGGCGGCGCGCGGCATCGCCACCTTCGCCACCCTGATCATGGTGATGCTGGGCGGCGCCTGGGTGCCCTCGTTCATGTTTCCCCAGTGGGTGCAGTCGGTGACCCTGGCCGTGCCCACCCGCTGGGCCATCGACGGGCTCGACGCGATGACCTGGCGCGCCCTGGGGCTGGAGGCGGCTTGGCCGCCGATGCTGGTGATGCTGGGCTTCACGGCCGTGTTCGGCACGCTGGCGTTGTGGAAATTCACGCGCGAGCAGCGCTAAGTGGGCAATATTTAATTGCTTGATGTAAAGATTCGCCCGGAACTGCCGATAAGAGCTTAAGGCTGAGACGTTGCGACGTATCGGTTTTGCCTTATAACAACTTTTTCAGGTAGCGTGGGATGGCCCAGTCAATTCAATCGCTGATCGCGGCGTCCGTCAACGGCGTGTTGCGCCAGGTGTATCCGAAGCATTATTTTTCACTGTGCCACACCCACGCCATCGTCGGCGCGAATGTGATCAGCGTGGTGTTGAACCGGGTGTACCGACCGGTGGCCGGCTTGGCCGTGATCGACTGCGGCGGGCGCTTCATCGAGCTGCTCGACAATGGCGCGTTCGCCAATCCGGCCGGCGGCGCCTTCCATTGCTGGATCGAATCGGCTGACCACAGTGTGGGCGAGCCGGACGTGGTCGACCTGTCGTTTCGCAACAACCATGAATACGCGCTCAGCAACGGCATTCCCTGGAGCCGGGCCCTGCCGGCCGAGTACCTGTGGGGGCCGCGCAGCACGGTGGTGGTCAAGGCCGAGCTCGACGCACTGCCGGCCTCGTTCGCCGAAGGCCAGCTCTGGCTGCGCGAAACGGACGCCGGCTGGGACTGGATGACGCGCCACCTGGCCGAGAACATGAACGCCTACGTGGCGCTGACGGCGCAGGCGCTCAAGGAAGTGCAGCGGCGCCTGCCGGCCGATTCGACCCTGCTGGCCCCCGCCATGCCGGCGCGCCCGGCCGCGCTCAGAGGTTCGGCGCCAGCCAACGCTCCAAGTCTCGCTTACTGACCTGGCGGCGCGCGGCCATGTCGGCCAGCTGGTCCTGGCCGATCTTGCCGACCACGAAATACTTCGATTCCGGATGGGCGAAATAGAAGCCCGACACCGCCGCGCCCGGATACATGGCGAACGATTCGGTCAGCTGCATGCCGATCTCTTCGGCGCCAAGCACCTTGAACATGTCGGCCTTGACGGTGTGTTCCGGGCAGGCCGGATAGCCGGGTGCCGGCCGGATGCCGCTGTATTTTTCCGCCACCATGTCCTCATTGCTCAGCGATTCGGCCCCGGCGTAGCCCCACAGGTCCTTGCGCACGCGCTCGTGCAGGTACTCGGCGAACGCCTCGGCCAGGCGGTCGGCCAGCGACTTGAGCATGATCGATGAATAGTCGTCGTGCGCCGCCTCGAAGCGCTGTTCATGCTTTTCGATGCCCAGTCCGGCCGTCACGGCGAACATGCCGATATAGTCGTTGATGCCCGAACCCTTGGGCGCGATGAAGTCGGCCAGGCACTGGTTCGGGCGCTGCACGCCGTCCACCAGCGGCTTGACGCCCTGCTGGCGCAAGCCGTAATAGGTGAAGGCCACCTTGGCGCGCGTGTCGTCGGTGTAGATCTCGATGTCGTCGTCATGCACCGTGTTGGCCGGCAGCAGGGCGATCACCCCGTTGGCGCTGAGCCAGCGGCCGTCGATCAGCTTCTTGAGCAGCGCCTGGCCTTCCTCGAACACCCTGGAGGCCGCCTCCCCCACCACCGGGTCGCTCAGGATCGCCGGAAACGGCCCCGCCAGGTCCCAGGTCTGGAAGAACGGGCCCCAGTCGATGTATTTGGCCAGCGTCGCCAGCTCGACGTTGCGGAACTCGCGGCGACCGATGAATTTCGGCTTGAGCGGCGCGAACGGCAGCACCATGCGGTTCGCGCGCGCGGCCGCCAGCGGCAGCATCGGCAGCGGCTTCTTGCTGGCGTGCTGCTCGCGGATGCGGTCGTAGTCGAGCGCGATGTCGTCGATGTATTTGTCGCGGCTCTCGGGCGTGAGCAGGGACTGCGCCACCGACACCGAGCGCGATGCGTCCGGCACGTACACCACCGGGCCCTCGTAGTTGTGGGCGATCTTGACCGCGGTGTGGGCGCGGCTGGTGGTGGCGCCGCCGATCAACAGCGGAATCTTGAGCATGCGGAAATGCGGGTCGCGCTGCATTTCCTTGGCCACGTGGGCCATCTCTTCGAGCGAGGGGGTGATCAGGCCGGACAGGCCGATGATGTCGGCATTTTCCACCTTGGCGCGCGCCAGGATCTCGGAGCAGGGCACCATCACGCCCATGTTGACGACTTCGAAGTTATTGCATTGCAGGACCACCGAGACGATGTTCTTGCCAATGTCGTGGACGTCGCCCTTGACGGTGGCCATCACGATCTTGCCCTTCGGTTTGGCGACGATGCCGGTGCGCTTTTCCTCGGCCAGTTTTTCTTCCTCGATGTAGGGAATCAGGTGGGCTACGGCCTGCTTCATCACGCGCGCCGACTTGACCACCTGCGGCAGGAACATCTTGCCTTGCCCGAACAGGTCGCCGACCACGTTCATGCCATCCATCAGCGGGCCTTCGATCACATGGATCGGGCGCCCGCCGTTGTGCAGCAGCTCCTGGCGCGCCTCCTCGGTGTCTTCCACGATCCACTGGGTGATGCCGTGCACCAGCGCATGCGACAGGCGCGCCTGCACCGTGCCTGCGCGCCATTCGAGGTTCTGGACGTCCTGCTTGCCGCCGGCCTTGAGCGTGCCGGCGATCTCGATCATGCGCTCGGTGGCGTCGTCGCGCCGGTTCAGCACGACGTCCTCGACCCGCTCGCGCAGCTCGGGCGCGATGTCGTCGTAGACCCCCATCATGCCGGCGTTGACGATGCCCATCGTCATGCCGGCCTTGATCGCGTGGTACAGGAACACGGTGTGGATCGCCTCGCGCGCCGGGTCGTTGCCGCGAAACGAAAACGACACGTTCGAGACGCCGCCCGAGATCTTCGCGTGCGGCAGGTTTTCCTTGATCCAGCGCGTGGCGTTGATGAAGTCGACCGCGTAGTTGTTGTGCTCCTCGATGCCGGTGGCGATGGCGAAGATGTTCGGATCGAAGATGATGTCCTCGGGCGGAAAGCCGAGCTGCCCGGTGAGCAGCTGGTAGGCGCGCGCGCAGATTTCGGTCTTGCGCGCGAAGGTGTCGGCCTGGCCTTTTTCATCGAAGGCCATCACGATCACGGCCGCGCCGTAGCGCCGGCACAGGCGCGCCTGGCGGATGAATTCTTCTTCGCCTTCCTTCATCGAGATCGAGTTGACGATCGACTTGCCCTGCACGCATTTCAGCCCGGCCTCGATCACCGACCACTTCGACGAGTCGATCATGATCGGCACCCGCGAAATGTCCGGTTCGGAGGCGATCAGGTGCAGGAAGCGGGTCATCGCGGCGACCGAGTCGAGCATCGCCTCGTCCATGTTGATGTCGATGACCTGGGCGCCGTTCTCGACCTGCTGGCGCGCCACCGACAAGGCTTCGTCGTATTGCTCGTTGAGGATCATGCGCGCAAACGCCTTCGAACCGGTCACATTGGTGCGCTCGCCGACGTTGACGAACAGCGATTCACGGTCGATCGTGAACGGCTCCAGGCCCGACAGGCGCTGCGCGACGGCGATCTCGGGCACCACGCGCGGCGCGGTGGTGGCGAGCATGTCGGCGATCGCCTTGATGTGCTCGGGCGTGGTGCCGCAGCAGCCGCCGGCGATGTTGATGAAGCCGCTGTCGGCGAATTCGCGCAGCAGCGACGAGGTGTCGGCCGGCAGTTCGTCAAAGCCGGTGTCGCTCATCGGGTTGGGCAGGCCGGCATTCGGATAGATGCACACGAAGGTGTCGGCGATTTGCGCCAGCTCTTCGGCGTAGGGCCGCATCAGGGCCGCGCCGAGCGCGCAATTGAGGCCGATGGTGAGCGGCCTGGCGTGGCGCACCGAATTCCAGAACGCGGGCACGGTTTGGCCCGACAGGATGCGTCCGGAGGCGTCGGTGACGGTGCCCGAGATCATGATCGGCAATCGCACCTGGGCCGGGTGCTCCTCGAAGTACAGGTCGATCGCGAACAGGGCGGCCTTGCAGTTGAGGGTGTCGAAGATGGTCTCGACCAGCAGCACGTCGGCGCCGCCGTCGACCAGGCCGCACACTTGCTGGTGGTAGGCCGCGACCAGCTGGTCGAAGCTCACGTTGCGCGCCGCCGGGTCGTTCACGTCGGGCGAGATCGAGGCGGTCTTGGGGGTTGGGCCCAGCGCGCCGCACACGAAGCGCGGCTTGTCCGGCGTGCTGTATTTGGCGCAGGCCGCGCGCGCCAGCCGGGCCGCCTCCAGGTTCATCTCGTAGGCCAGGTGCGCCATGTGGTAGTCGTCCTGGGCGATGGTGGTGGCGCCGAAGGTGTTCGTCTCAATCAGGTCGGCGCCGGCCGCCAGGTAGCGTTCGTGGATCTCCCGGATGATCTGGGGCTGGGTCAGGGTCAGCAATTCGTTGTTGCCCTTGACGAAAAGTTCGCGCGCGCCACTGTCGGCCGGGGCGGCGAAATCGGCGAAGCGTGCCGCGCGATAGTCCTGCTCGCCCAGCTTGTACTGCTGGATGATGGTGCCCATCGCGCCATCGAGGATCATGATCCGGCGCGACAGGATGTCGCGCAACTGGGCTTCAGTTTTGGAGATGGCGGGCGTGGTGGCAGTCATGGGCGAGCTTTCGGCAGTGATGGAACCGGTCTGCGCGACCGGGTCTAAAATTATACGTCATGGTGGCCTTGCAGGCTGGCGGCCGCTGCCCGATGACAATTTGTATCCTTATGTATGTATCCGTCGCTTTGATACACGCCGATACAATTCACGGGGAAGTTGCAATCTTTGCGATACATGAGGGGATGAAAATCGTTTCCAACGAACGCAAAATGGACTTCGGCCATGAAGGCGCAGCTGAACTATCTCTTGATGATTGTCTACTGCGCCGTCGTGACGGCCTGGCTCTGTCATGCGCACGTCGTGGCACTGGGGCTGTGAGGCGCCGGTCCGCAAACTAACATGAGGCGGATCGCCGGGGAATTCAATGAATAAAGATTTTGCACCAGTTTGGGACGAGCCGTCCGCCATGGCCAGCCAGCCAGCGAGCGCGGCAAAGCACAATGTCAACTTGCCGCTCAAGCAGATCGTCACGATCCGGCTCGACGTCGACACCTTGCAATGGTTCAAGGCCGCCGGTCCGGGCTACCAGACCCGCATGAACCAGATCCTGCGCGAACACATGGAAGCGCAGCGCGCCAATACCGACTGAGCGCGGTCTCAGTCGAAACAGAGACCCTCGAGTGGAAAACCCTTGAGGAATTCAATGGCCGGCAAGCGCTTGCCACCGGGTTTTTGCAGCTCGGTCAGGCGCAAGGTGCCGCCCTTGCAGGCGACGACGATGCCGTGCAGGGCGTCTGCCGCCAGCACCTGCCCGCCCAAGGCCGCGCTGTCGGCTTCGAGCGCCTCGGCGCCCCAGATCTTGATGGTCACCCCGTGCACTTGCGCATGCGCGCCGGGGAAGGGATTGAAGGCGCGGATCTGGCGGCTCAATTCCAGCGCCGGGCGCGAGAAGTCCAGTGCCGCCTCGTCCTTGCTGATCTTGGCCGCGTAGCTGACGCCCTGTTCCGGCTGGGGCACGGCTTCGAGCTTGCCCTGTTCGAGCTTGCGCAAGGCGTTCACGATCATGCTGGCGCCCAGTGCGGCCAGCTTGTCGTGCACGGTGGCGGTGGTATCGAACTGGCCAATGGCGACGCGCTCGATCAGCAGCATCGGGCCGGTGTCGAGGCCTTCCTCCATTTGCATGATGGTCACGCCGGTTTCCGTGTCGCCCGCCTCGATCGCGCGCTGGATCGGCGCGGCGCCGCGCCAGCGCGGCAGCAGCGAACCATGGATGTTGATGCAAGGCTTGATCTCAAGCGTGCTGCGCGGCAGGATCAGGCCATAGGCGGCGACCACCATCACATCGTAGTCGGTGGCCAGCAAGCGCGCGTGGGCGGCGGCGCCTTGTTCGGCGCGCTGCGCATCCTTGCTGTCCAGGCGCAGTGACAGCGGTTGCAGCACCTCGATGCCATGGGCCAGCGCGAACTGCTTGACGGCCGAGGCGTGCAGTTGCATGCCGCGCCCGGCCGGGCGGTCGGGCTGGGTCAGCACCAGTGGGATCTCGAAGCCGGCGCTGTGCAGCGCCTCGAGCGCGACGGCGGCAAATTCCGGCGTGCCGGCAAAAATAACTTTCATGCTACTCCCAAGGTGGGCGATGCAGGGCGAAATCCCCAAGGGGCCGGGCGCTGTCCGACGCACGCATGCGCCAGGCCGATTACGCCGCGCCCGTTCGCCCGACGAAGTTGGTCAACATAGTGCTAGTAACGCCGGCCGGCCGCCTTGAGCGCCGCTTCCCGCTGCAAGCCGCGTTCTTCCTTGAGCATCTTGGCCTTGATCCGGTTGCGCTTGAGCGGCGATAGGTAGTCGACGAATACCTTGCCCAGCAAATGGTCCATCTCGTGCTGGATGCACACGGCCAGCAAGCCGTCGGCGTCGAGCTCGAAGGGCTGGCCCTTGATGTCAAGCGCGCGCACCTTGACCTTGGCCGCACGCTCGACCCCGTCGTACACGCCCGGCACCGACAGGCAGCCTTCGTCGAAGAGCTGCTTCTCGGCGCTGGCCCAGATGATTTCCGGGTTGATGAAGACCCGCAACTCATCTTTGGTGTCGGACGTGTCGATAATGAGCAATTGCTCGTGCACGTCGACCTGGCTGGCGGCCAGCCCCACGCCGGGCGCCTCGTACATGGTTTCGGCCATGTCGGCGACGAGCCTGGGCAAATGGTCGCCGAAATCGGTGACCGGCTTGGCCACCTTGTGCAGGCGCGCATCGGGGTAACGCAGGATATTCAGTAGTGCCATAGATTTACAAAACTCAGTATCAATTCAATAAGGGAGTGGCGCACTGCAGTGAAAAAATGCTTCAATACAACAAAAACGCAACAGCCCCAAGGGTGCCTGGGGCGCGGTTTTTCTTGCTAGTTCAAGGATTTATGTGCAGAATTTGATCCAGTTCGGCAAGTCTTACCATCGATTTTGTCGAGAAGGTAGCGTGCTGTCTCTTGCGCCGTGGCGGGCATGGGTGACGAACCCAGCCAGCAATTCCGTGTTAATGCCGCACTTTACGGACATCTCAATGAAAAATTTTATCACAGTCGGGGCGCGCTTTGCGGTTGCTGCGCTTTTCGCCGGCGCGCTGGCCGCCCCGGCCCAGGCCGGCACTTGCACCTTCCTGCCGAACGCCCCCGACCAGCATCTGGTGGTTAAGGGCGACACCCTGTGGGACATTTCCGGCAAATTCCTCGAGCATCCCTGGTGCTGGCCCACGGTGTGGGGCATGAACAAGGAAGAGATCCGCAATCCGCACTGGATCTACCCCGGCCAGATCGTCTATTTCGACCGCAAGAACGGGCGCCTGTCGCTGAACCCGCCCGGCAGCGGCGGTCCCGATGGGGGCGGCGCCGGCACGCCCGGGGTGACGCGCCTGTCGCCCCAGTTGCGCACCGAAGGCCTGGGGCGCGATGCGGTGCGCTCGATCGCCTCGGGCGTGATCGAGCCGTTCCTGACCCGGCCCCTGGTGGTCGAGGGTGACGAGCTCAAGGGCGCGCCGCGCATCGCCGCCTCGCAGGAGGGCCACCTCTACCTGGGCAAGAACGACAAGGTGTATGTGCGCGGCGACTTGAAGGGCGGCAGCTCGTTCCAGGTGTTCCGGCCAGGCAATCCCTTGATCGATCCGGCCACCGGCAAGCAACTCGCCCTCGAGGCGGTCTACCTGGGCACCGTCAAGCTGCAGGCCGAGGCCAAGAAAGGCGTCGACGTGCACACCTTCGTGGTGGCCAGTTCGACCCAGGAAATGGGTGTGGGCGACCTGCTGATGCCGGCCCCGCCGACCCCGATGCAGAACTACGCCCCGCACCAGCCCTACCGCCAGGTCGACGCGCGCGTCATGTCAATCTATGCGGGCGTCAGTTTTGCCGGCCAGAGCCAGGTGGTGAGCATCAATCGCGGTTCGGTTGACGAACTCGATATCGGATCGGTGCTGCAGCTGTACCATCTGGGACAGACCGTCAAGGATCCGGGCGGCGAGCGCGGCATGCTGGGCATGAACCAGCCGCTGATCAAGCTGCCGGACGAGGAATACGGAACCCTGTTCATTTTCCGCGTGTTCAAGCATGTTTCCTATGGCTTGATCATGCAGGTGACGGCGCCGGTGGAAGTGGGCGACGTGGCCAGATCACCGGAGTAAATATCGCCGTGCTGGACACGGATTCCTTCCCCGCCGCCAGCCCGGCCGCCAGCCTGGCCGACTGGCTGCGCCTGGCCCAGGCCGAGGGCGTGGGCGGCGTGACGGCGCACCAGTTGTTGGCGCTGTTCGGCAGCCCGCGCGCCATCTTCGAGGCGGGGCACGCGGCATTGCGGCAGCACGTCTCGGCGGCCCGCGCGCTGGCCCTGTGCCGGCCGGCGCCGCAGTTCGAGGCCCTGCTCGAGGCCACCCTGGCCTGGCAGGCACAACCCGGCAGGCACTTAATCACGCTCGACGATCCGCGCTACCCGGCGCCCCTGCGCCAATTGCCCGACGCGCCCCTGCTGCTGTACGCCATTGGCCGCCCGGACTTGCTGGGCGGCCCGGCGATGGCCATCGTCGGCAGCCGCAACGCCAGCGCCCAGGGCGCGGCCAACGCCGCCGCCTTCGGCCAGGCGCTCAGCGCGGCCGGGCTGACCATCGTCTCCGGGCTGGCGCTGGGCATCGACGCGGCCGCCCACCAGGGCGGCCTGCGCGCGGTGGGCTCGACGGTGGCCGTGGTCGGCACCGGCGCCGACCGCATCTATCCCAGCGCCAACGCGGCGCTGGCGCACCAGATCGCCGAACAGGGCTGCATTGTCAGTGAGTACTCACTTGGAACGCCGCCCGCGCGCGCCAATTTTCCACGCCGCAACCGCATCATCAGCGGCCTGGCCAGCGGCGTGCTGGTGGTCGAGGCGGCGGCCCGCTCCGGTTCCCTGATCACGGCCCGCCAGGCGGGGGAGCAGGGGCGCGACGTGTTCGCCATTCCCGGCTCCATCCATGCGCCCTTGTCGAAGGGGTGCCACCGCCTGATCCGCGAGGGCGCCAAACTGGTCGAGTCGGCCGCCGACGTGCTGGGCGAACTGGCGCCGCCGTGGCGCGGCGCGGGCACCGTGCTCGAGCCGGCCTACGCGGCCCTGCTCGACGCGCTCGGCCACGCGGCCGTCGATCCCGGCCAGCTGGCGGCGCTGGCCGGGATCGACGCCGGCTTCCTGGCCAGCCAGTTGCTGATGCTCGAGCTCGGTGGTCACGTCGAACGCTTGCCGGGCGGATTGTTCCAGCGCGTACATCGTTGAACGCACTTGTGCCGGCATCGGCTTAACTGATAGAGTAGAGCCATGTTCGATATCCTGGTCTACCTCTACGAGACTTACTACCGCCCCGACGCCTGCCCCGAGCCGGCCGCCCTGGCGCGCAAGCTCTCGGCCGTCGGCTTCGACGACGAGGAGATCTCGGAAGCGCTGGTCTGGCTGACCGACCTGACCGAAATGGCGGGCGAAGAACAAAGCGCGGTGATCGCCTCCACCGGCACCCGCTTCTACGTGCAGCGCGAATACGACGCCATCGGCAGCGATGCGCTCGGCTTCATCCAGTTCCTCGAAAGCGCCAAGGTGCTCACTGCCGTGCAGCGCGAGATCGTCGTCGAACGGGCGCTGGCGCTGGACGAATCGCCGGTCGGCCTGGGCAAGCTGAAGATCATCGTGTTGATGCTGCTCTGGAGCCAGGGCAAGGAGCCGGACGCGCTGATGTTCGACGACCTGTT
>JAZJYV010000122.1:0-4126 GCA_040390195.1 Pseudomonadota bacterium
CACGTATGGCTACCCGTGGCGGTCGCGATGTGCTCAACGCACGCCGCGCCAAGGGTCGCAAACGCCTGGCTGTATAAGTCTGGCAGAACCAGTTCGATCGCGGTTGGCTATGACTAGCGAAGGTTCACACGACTTCGCGCGCGTTCGGCGTATCGTTAAAACGGATGAATTTTCATCCGTTTTTCGTTTGCGCCCTGCTCAAAAAACGGCGCATTTCGTGCTCTACACCCGCTTGAATGAATTGCCGCATGCGCGGCTGGGCGTCGTCGTGGCCAAGCGCTTTGCGCCGCGCGCGGTCACCCGCAACACGATCAAGCGCGTCACGCGCGAGCTGTTCCGCATGGCCAAGCTGCCGGCGATCGACTGCATCGTGCGCCTGGCGCGCCCGGTCAACAGCAAGCAAGGCCCGGCCACCACGGCGGCGCTGAAGGCGATCCTGCGCGCCGAAATCGCGCGCCTGTTCGTCAATCCGCCGGTGCCAAACGCGCCGCGCGTGCCGGCTGCCGTATCATGAACAAACTGCTCGTCTGGGTGCTGCGCGCCTACCAGTTGCTGCTCTCGCCGATGCTGGGCCAGAACTGTCGCTTCTACCCGACCTGCTCGAATTATTCGATCGAGGCGATCCGCGCCCACGGCGCCGCGCGCGGCACTCTCCTGGCGCTGCGCCGGGTCTGCCGCTGCCATCCATGGAACGAGGGCGGCGTCGATCTGGTGCCGCCCGCGCGCGACAAGACATCATCTTCAGCTGCTTGCGGCTGTAACCACTCCTGACCGAAATCTCAATGGAAATCAATAAACGTACCATCTTGTGGGTTGTGTTTTCCGTATCGCTGTTCCTGTTGTGGGACGCGTGGATGGCATCGAACGGCCACCAGTCGTTCCTGTCGCCGACACCACCGGCCAAGGTCCAGCCTGCGCCCGCCGCCAAGAGCGGCATGAGCGAGCCGCCGGCGCTGGCCGCGGCAGCCACCCCTGGGGCCGCGCCTGCGGCCGAAGCGTTCAAGCCTGAAATCATCACCATCACCACCGATGTGATGAAGGCCGACATCGATACCGCCGGTGGCGTCGTGCGCCGTCTCGAACTGCTCAAGTTCAAGCGCGCCGGCCATCCTGGCTGGTTCAGCGGTTGCTGGGGCCTGGCGCAGTGGTGCAAGGGCGACATTGACAACAACGCCAACGAGGTGCTGTTCGATGTCGGCGCCAACCACACCTACCTGGCCCAAACCGGCCTGGTTGGCGCGGTCGGTATCCCGAACCACAATACGGGCTTCAGCGCCAAGCCTGGCGTGCGCAGCATCGACGGTGGCAGCGAAGTGCAGCTGGTGCTCGAGGCCGAGCAGGGCGGCGTCAAGCTGACCAAGACCTTCACCTTCAAGCGCGGCGACTACACCATCGGCGTGCGCCACGACGTGACCAACACCGGCGCAGCACCAGTGACGCCATCGCTGTACATGCAGCTGACCCACGACGGCAACAAGCCGCTTGGCGACAGCTACTTCAACAGCAGCTACACCGGCCCGACGCTGTACACCTCGACTGAACACTACCAGAAGCTCGACTTCGCCAAGGTCGAAACCGGTAAGGCGGAACATGCGACCAAGGCCAGTGATGGCTGGGTCGCCGTGTCGCAGCACTTCTTCGTGTCGGCGTTCGTGCCGCCGGCGCCGGTCGCGCGCGAGATTTTCACCAAGAAGGTCGACACCAACCTGTACGCCATCGGCACCGTGATGCCGCTCGGGACGGTTGCGCCAGGCGCCACCATCAGCAATGAAGCGAAGCTGTATTCCGGCCCGCAGGATGAGAAGTTGCTGGAAAAAGTCGCCCCCGGCCTGGAGCTGGTGAAAGACTACGGCGTGCTGACCATCATCGCCAAGCCGATCTTCTGGGTCATGGACCAGCTGCACAAGGTGCTGGGCAACTGGGGCTGGACCATCATCGCGTTCACGATCTTGATCAAGCTGGCGTTCTTCCCGCTGTCCGCAGCCGGTTACAAGAGCATGGCCAAGGTCAAGCTGGTGACGCCGAAAATGCAGGCCATCCGCGAGAAGTACAAGGACGACCCGGCCAAGATGAACCAGGCCACGATGGAACTGTACAAGACCGAGAAGATCAATCCGCTGGGCGGCTGCCTGCCGATCCTGGTGCAGATGCCGGTGTTTATCGCGCTGTACTGGGTGTTGCAGGCGTCGGTCGAATTCCGCGGCGCGCCGTGGCTCGGCTGGATCCAGGACCTGTCGCAGCATGACCCATGGTGCGTGCTACCGGTGCTGTACGCGATCTCGATGTTCATCACGACCAAGCTCAATCCGGCGCCTGCCGATCCGGTGCAGGCCAAGATGATGCTGTTCATGCCGCTGGCGTTTTCGGTGATGTTCTTCTTCTTCCCGTCCGGCCTGGTGCTGTACTGGGTGGTGAATAACATCCTGTCGATTGGCCAGCAGTGGGTCATCACCAAGAAGTTCGCAGCAGGCGCGGCGAAGTAAGCTGGCGCTGGCAATAGCAAAAAGCCCGCGTTCGCCGCGGGCTTTTTTTCGTCGAAACACGTAGGGTGGAAAAGCGCAGCGCCTTCCACCTTTTCGGCGCCTGAGAAGGTGGAAGGCGCTGCGCTTTTCCACCCTACGTTCTTCGACGGATTAAATCACCTACAATTCGATTATGAAACTAGATCGCTCTCCAATTGCCGCAATTGCAACGGCGCCGGGACGCGGCGGCATCGGCGTGGTGCGCGCATCGGGCAAGTCGCTGGCGCCCCTGCTGGCCGCACTGTTCCCGGGCGTGACGCTGGCGCCGCGCCACGCCACCTACCTGCCATTCAAGAACGCCGAGGGCAGCATCATCGACCAGGGTATCGCCCTCTGGTTCAAGGGCCCGTACTCCTACACCGGTGAAGACGTGCTCGAACTGCAGGGTCACGGCGGTCCGGTAGTGCTGCAGATGCTGCTCGCGCGTGTGCTCGAAGCCGGTCTCGATGCGGGCCTGCGCCTGGCCGAACCGGGCGAATTCACGCGCCGCGCCTACCTCAACGACAAGCTCGACCTGGCCCAGGCCGAAGCCGTCGCCGACCTGATCGACGCTTCCACCGAGGCCGCCGCCAAATCGGCCTCGCAGTCGCTGTCGGGCGCGTTCTCGAAGGCCATCCACAAACTGGTCGAGCAGACCATCGGCCTGCGCATGCTGGTCGAGGCAACGCTCGACTTCCCGGAAGAGGAGATCGACTTCCTCGAAAAATCGGACGCGCGCGGCCAGCTGGCGGTGATCATTGAATCGCTCGACCATGTGTTTCGCCAGGCGGCGCAAGGCGCGCTGCTGCGCGAGGGTTTGAACGTGGTGCTGGTTGGCCAGCCGAATGTGGGCAAATCCTCGCTACTGAACGCGCTGGCCGGGGCCGACGTGGCGATCGTCACACCGATCGCCGGCACCACCCGCGACAAGGTCACCGAGACGATCCAGATCGAAGGCATCCCGCTCAACATCATCGATACGGCCGGTATTCGCGCCATCGACGCCGGCGTCGACGTGGTCGAACGCATCGGCATCGAACGCACCTGGGCCGAAGTGGGCAAGGCCGACGTCATCCTGCACCTGCTCGACGCCGACCAGGGCCCGACCCGCGCCGACGACGAGATCGTTGCCGCTTTCCCGCACGCGGTGCCTGTGCTGCGGGTGTGGAACAAGATCGATCTGTCAGGCCACAAGAGCGCGGTCGACACCAGGGACGACGCGACCCATGTCTACTTGTCGGCCCATGAGCACATCGGCATCGACCTACTGCGCGCCGAACTGCTGCGCATCGCGGGCTGGCAGCAAACCGGCGAATCGCTGTACCTGGCGCGCGAGCGTCACCTGATCGCACTGCGCAGCGCGCGCGGGCACATGGAAATGGCGGCCGCCCACGCGGCGCAGAACGATCAGTCGCTCGACCTGTTCGCCGAGGAGCTGCGGCTGGCGCAGACCCAGTTGTCGAGCATTACCGGCGCGTTCAGTTCGGACGACTTGCTGGGGGTGATTTTCAGCCGCTTCTGCATCGGAAAATAGTTTGATATCCAGACTGTTCCAATCGCATCCAAAGTCTGAATTTCCTCCTATGAGATGTGGCGCGACAGTGTCCAGCGGACTCCAGAGTTTC
>JAZJYV010000123.1:0-22073 GCA_040390195.1 Pseudomonadota bacterium
TTAAAAACAAGTCCTTAACTTAACGCCATTAGGGTCTGACCCCGGTTGCGACGGCGTCTGCGAACCGGGGCCAGCCTGCGCACACGCAAAAAAAACCGCCAGGGCTTGCGCGCTGGCGGTTTTTTGTGAGGCTTCGATTACTGGGCTGCGGCTTCGGCAGCGCCTTCGGCAGCCTTCATCGACAGCTTCAGGCGGCCGCGGTCGTCGGTCTCGAGGACCTTGACGCGCACTGCCTGGCCTTCTTTCAGGTAGTCGGCAACGGCGTTCACGCGCTCATTGGCGATCTGCGAGATGTGCAGCAGGCCATCCTTGCCTGGCATGACCTGGACGATTGCGCCGAAGTCGAGCAGCTTTAACACCACGCCGTCGTAGGTCTTGCCCACTTCGACCGATGCGGTCAGCTCTTCGATGCGGCGCTTGGCTTCCTGGCCGGCGGCAGCGTCGACCGAAGCGATGGTGACCACGCCTTCATCGCTGATGTCGATCTGGGTGCCGGTCTCTTCGGTCAGCGCGCGAATCACAGCGCCGCCCTTGCCGATCACGTCACGGATCTTCTCCGGGTTGATCTTGATGGTGATCAGGCGCGGTGCGAAGTCCGACAGTTCGGTCTTCACGTGCGGCATGGCCTTCTGCATTTCGCCCAGGATGTGCTGGCGCGCTTCCTTGGCTTGCGCCAGTGCCACCTGCATGATCTCCTTGGTGATGCCCATGATCTTGATGTCCATCTGGAGCGCGGTAATGCCGTCAGGCGTACCGGCGACCTTGAAGTCCATGTCGCCGAGATGGTCTTCGTCGCCCAGGATGTCGGTCAGCACGGCGAACTTGCCGCCTTCTTTGATCAGGCCCATGGCAATGCCGGCCACGTGGGCTTTCATCGGCACGCCCGCATCCATCAGCGCCAGGCAGCCGCCGCAGACCGAAGCCATCGACGAGGAGCCGTTCGACTCGGTGATTTCGGACACCAGGCGCACCGAGTAGCTGAAGTCTTCAGCGTTCGGCAGCGCGGCGAGCAGCGCGCGCTTGGCCAGGCGGCCGTGGCCGATTTCGCGCCGCTTCGGCGTACCGACACGGCCCGTTTCGCCGGTGGCGAACGGAGGCATGTTGTAGTGAAGCATGAACGAATCGGTGTACTCGCCCATCAGCGCGTCGATCTTCTGGCTGTCGCGGGCGGTGCCGAGCGTGGCCACGACCAGCGCTTGCGTTTCACCGCGCGTGAACAGGGCCGAGCCGTGGGTGCGTGGCAGGACGCTGGTACGGATCGAAATCGGACGCACGGTGCGCGTGTCGCGACCGTCGATGCGCGGCTCGCCTTCGAGGATCTGCGAGCGCACGACCTTCGCTTCGATGTCGAACAGGATGTTGCCCACTTCGGAGCTGTCCGGGGCGGCAGTGCCGGCGGCGGCTGATTCGGCGGCCAGGTCGGCGTTGACCTGTGCAAACGCGTCTTTCAGCTTGGCAGTCCGGGCTTGCTTGTCCTTGGTCTGGTAGGCGTCGCGAATTTTCACGTCGGCGAAATGGGCAACGCGGGCGATCAGCGCTTCATTTTTCGCAGGCGGGGTCCACTCGACTTCCGGCTTGCCACCGTCGCGCACCAGGTCGTGGATCGCGTCGATGACTGCCTTCATCTGGTCATGGCCAAACACCACGGCGCCGAGCATGATTTCTTCGGACAATTGCTGGGCTTCCGATTCGACCATCAGCACGGCCGTTTCGGTACCGGCGACGACCAGGTCCATCTGCGAGGTCTTGAGCTGGGTGGTGGTCGGGTTCAGGATGTACTGGCCATTGGCGTAGCCGACGCGCGCAGCGCCGATCGGGCCGCTGAATGGCACGCCCGACACGCACAGGGCGGCCGATGCGCCAATCATGGCGGCGATGTCCGGATCGATCTCAGGGTTGACCGACAGCACGTGGATGATGATCTGTACTTCGTTCAGGTAGCCTTCCGGGAACAGCGGGCGGATCGGACGGTCGATCAGGCGGCTGGTCAGGGTTTCCTTCTCGGATGGACGGCCTTCACGCTTGAAGAAACCGCCAGGGATTTTACCGGCTGCGTAGGTTTTTTCGACATAGTCGACGGTCAGCGGGAAGAAGTCCTGGCCCGGCTTGGCGTCCTTGCGGGCGACAACGGTCGCGAGCACGACGGTATCTTCGATCGACACCAGCACGGCGCCGGAGGCTTGACGGGCGATTTCGCCGGTTTCCAGGGTGACTTGATGCTGGCCGTACTGGAAGGTTTTCGTAACTTTATTAAACATGGGTAATCCCTTTCTATTTGCCGACAGATTTTCAGGCGCTGTCGTTCACCTCACCACAGGCCGCTTATCGCTGCTGCGACCTTTGAAACAAAAAATGCCCGCGACAGTCAAACTGACGCAGGCATTTCTTTATAAACCGAATGCAGCAAAAATTATTTGCGCAGGCCGAGTTTAGCGATCAGATCGCGATAACGGGCAGCGTCTTTGCTTTTCAGGTAGGACAGCAGGCTCTTACGACGGTTGACCATCATGATCAGGCCGCGACGCGAGTGGTGGTCTTTGGCGTGGGCTTTGAAGTGGCCATTCAGTTCGTTGATGCGTGCGGTCAACAGGGCGACCTGAACTTCAGGGGAGCCGGTGTCGTTTTGGGCACGGGCGTTGTCCGCGATGATCGCGGCTTTGTTGATGTTTTCTACGGTCATGATATTGCCTTTCACATGCGGTGCAAGAGTCGCAACCCAGCGCACCGTGAGCTTCGTTGATAAGCTGGCCAAACGGCCAGACCCGCAAGTATATGCGAAAACGTGGCGCGCGGCCAGTGATCAATGCGGACGGCAGGCGCATCATGGTGTTTTTGCCGCGCTCACGGTGGTTTTTATGCGAAAAATAATCAATATGGCAAGATTGCTCATCTTGATCATCCTGGCCGCTTGCGCCGCCGAGCTGCCGCGGCCCGGCGACACGGCCGATGCCGTCACGGCCAGGTTCGGTCACCCCAGCGCGACCTACCCCGACGGGGCCGGGCAAGAACTCGAATTCGCCACCGGACCGATGGGGCAAAGCACCTGGATGGCGCACATCGGCGCTGACGGGCGCCTGGTGAACCTCGAACAGGTGCTGACGGGACCGAAATTTGCCACCATCCGGGTCGACCTGGCCGACAAGGCCGCCGTCCTGCGCACCCTTGGCCGGCCGTCCGAACGCTCGCGCGTGGCGCTGGGCGATTACGAGGTCTGGTCCTACCGCTACAAAGAAAACGGGGTCTGGAATTCGATGATGCACGTCCATTTCGACCATGCCGGCATCGTGCGATTGATGCTCAACGGGCCGGACCCCATGTACAACGAAGACAAGCGCGGATTCCGCTAGCACCAGCCTCGTCGTTCCCGCACCGGCAGGCCCCCATGGCATCGTCGCTCACAGTTGCCATGGGTCCCGCCTGCGCGGGAACGACGGCCTGAAAGCAGCATGCACCAAAGGAGCAACTGGCGCCCCCGGCGGTACCGCGTGACGCGCCTTTTCAAGCCCTATACTCTTATATAAAAATCAAGCTAGAGTGTGCGCATCGACGTAGACTGCTCTCCCATGACGAATTCATTCACTTTCGCCAGGCCGGACCGGCGCGGGCTTGGCCTGGCCGCCACCGCGCTGCTGCACCTGTTGCTGATCGCTGCCTGGCTGCACGCGCGCCATGCGGCGACGCCGGACGGGCCAGGACCGGCACGCATTCAATGGGTGCGGATTGCGCCGCCTGCGCCGCCGGCCGCGCCCACGCCGGTGCGCATGCCCCTGGCGCACCACGTCGCGCCCTCCATCGCGGCCACGCGACCACCCTTTGCAATGGCGCCGATCGCGCCCGAAGCTGCGCCAGCGGCCGTCCCCGCCGCCGCGCCGGCCCTGAACCACGATCAATGGCTGAAACTGGCAAAGGAAAGCATCGGCCAGATTGATCAACAGTTGCGTGCAGCCAAACCGGGCCAGCCGATCACCGCCCCGGCCAGCACGCCGCAGACGCGGCTGGCCAAGGGCATCAATGACGCCGCCGACGCCGCTCCGAATCGCTGGTTCGAAGCGCCCAAGGTGACCGAGATCATCGATCCGGGCGGCTATGGCAGGCGGCGCTACCGCGTCGTCGGCGCGCTCGCCACCTACTGCATCACGATCGAATCGAACCATGCCCCGGACGGGCTGGACGTCATCAAGAACGGTAGCAAACCCAAGATCACCAATTGCGAAGCGAACGAGACGGCACCGACGCGCCAGAAATGGTGACGGCGCAAGATTTCACGTAGAATCGGGACAGTCCCCGATGCCAACCTTGAGGTCCGTCCCCGCATGACACCAGGTCCGCTGCGCCGCTTCGCCTTCCGCCACTTCCAGAGCCGCCTGCTGGCCATCATCTTGCTGCTGGTCCTGGTGCTGCAGGCGCTGGTGTTCGTCACCGTCGGCGAGACGGCCAACCGCAGCGCCATGCGCGCGACCGAAGATGCGCTCCAGGTGACCTTGTCGTCGCTGAAAAACGCGATGGAGGTGCGCGAAGGGAAGCTGAAAAACTATTCGCGCCTGCTGTCGCATGATTTCGCCTTCAAGAGCCTGGTCAGCGAGAGCGACCACGACACCTTGCTGTCGGCCTTCGCCAGCTACCGCAAGCGCCTCTCGGCCGACTGGATGTTCGTGCTCGACATCGATGGCAATATTCTGGCTGACACGCTGCAACCGAAGGCGCTTGGCGTGCCCTTCAAACAGACCTCGCTGATCGAGGCCGTGCAACTGAGCACGACCCAGGAAACGACCAGCGTCCAGGTCATCAACGGGCGCGCGTTCCAGGTGGTGGTGGTGCCGCTCAAGGGTCCGGTCGCCATGGCCTGGGTCGGCATTGGCTTCGAAATCACCGACTTCCTGGCCGGCGAACTGCAACAGCAAACCCATACCCTGGTCAACCTGGCCTGGCACACCGCCAAGGCGGCGCCAGTGCTGTTCGCCTCCACGCTGGAGGATGACCAGCGCCATGACTTCCTGGCTGCCACCCGTGGCGCCAAGGCGCAAACCGGCATCCACATGACAACCCTGGGTGGCATGGAGTACGTGGCCATCGAGACGGCCTTGCATGAAACCGCGGAAGGCGTGATGGTGGCCACCTTGCAGCGCTCGCTCGACGAGGCGCTGGCGCCCTATCGCGCGCTGCGCTGGCAACTGCTGGGCGTGTTCCTGCTCTCGACGGTGCTGGCGGCGGTGGCGGCGGTGCAGATCGCGCGCCGCGTCACGCGGCCGGTGCAGCTGCTGGCGGCCGGCGCGCAGCGCATCAGCGCCGGCCACTACGAGACCATCGGCGACATCGGCGCGCACGACGAACTGGGCGAACTGGCAGCCTCCTTCGACGACATGGTGCGCGGCCTGATCGAGCGCGACAAGGTGCGCGCCATGCTGGGCAAGGTAGTCTCCCCTGCCATCGCCGAAGAGCTGCTGTCGCAAAGCATCGATTTTGGCGGCCAGGAGCAAGAGGTGAGCGTGCTGTTTTCCGACATCCGCGGCTTCACCACGCTGTGCGAAGGCCGTCCGCCAAGCGCGATCCTGGCCATGCTGAACGACTACCTGGCCACCGTCAGCGACCTGATCGACGAGCGGCGCGGGGTCGTCGACAAGTACATCGGCGACGCCGTGATGGCGCTGTTTGGCGCGCCCGTCTGGGCCTCCGACGATCCACAGCGCGCCATCGAAACGGCGCTGGCGATGGTGCGCGCCCTGCCGGCGCTGAACGCCCAGTTCGCGCGCGACGGCTGGCCGCCGCTGGCGATTGGCATCGGCATCCACAACGGTATCGTGGTCGCGGGGAACATCGGCTCGGCCACGCGCCTGAACTACACGGTGCTCGGTGACACGGTCAACCTGGCCTCAAGGCTGGAAGGCCTGTGCAAGATGTACGGCGTGACGATCATCGTCAGCGAGTCGCTGATGCGGCGCTGCAGCGGCGTGGTGTTTCGCGAGCTTGACCGGGTCCGGGTGAAGGGCAAGCGCGAGCCGGTCGCCATTTTCGAGGCGCTCGGGCTTGCCGCCGGGAGCGGCGAAGCGCAGCTGGCGCAGTTGCGCCAGCACGCCGAGGCGCTGGCGGCCTACCGGGCGCGCCAGTTCGAGATCGCCTCGCGGCTGTTCGAGAGCGGCGTCCAGGACAGCGTTACGCAGCTTTACCGCGCACGCTGCGCGCGCCTGATCGCGAATGCGCCCGCACCCGACTGGGAAGCGATCGAAACGCTGGACGAAAAATAGACCCGGTACTTCCGTCGTTCCCGCGCAGGCGCACTGGTGTCCGGAATAATTCTCCTGGCATGGAGCTGCATGGCTTCCGGAACGACGGGTTTCCCTGCAACGTTCTGGCTCGTGACATCAGATCGGCGCGCCCGGTG
The DNA here is from genome assembly GCA_040390195.1 of Pseudomonadota bacterium. Lineage (GTDB taxonomy): Bacteria > Pseudomonadota > Gammaproteobacteria > Burkholderiales > Burkholderiaceae_D > Telluria_A. The sequence goes on from JAZJYV010000123.1 coordinate 6,380, forward strand.
GAATTGCCGGCATCGCGCGCAGCCTGGTGTTGTGCGGATCGGCCAGAAAGCGCTCAATCAGCTCGGCCGCCTGGCGCCGGCTCTGGGCCGTCACGCCGCTGGCGGGATGGCTTGCCAGCCAGCGCCCGAATTCACGCGTACCCTGGCGCAGCTGCGCATCGACGCCCGCATGCAAGCCGGGGCCATTGAGGGCACCGAGCAGCGCGTCGAGCACCACCCAATTGGCCGCCAGTTGCACCGCTTCGCCCGCCACCACGGCCGCGCCAACACTGTCGCGCTTCCAGGTCGCTTGCAACACGCCGCCGATCACTTCCTGCAGGCCAGGCAGCTGCGCGTCGCGCGCGTGTTGCCACGCCAGCCGGTTCAGGCGGGACGGGTCGAACAGGAAGCTGCTGGTCTGGGCCGCGCCCGCCTCCACGGCACTGAACGCGTCGAACACGCTGTCCATGCGGGTGTCGAAATATTCGCGATTGCGCGCATATCCCTGCGCCGCCGGTGTGAGCTGGTCCAGCACATGGCCCGGCAGCGCCAGGTTTTCGGCCCGCAGGCTCGCTGCCAGCCGCTTCAGGGCCTGGCGCTGGGTGACCGCGGGCACCGCGCGCACACCCGCACGCGCCGCCCCCAAGCGCACGTCGGTGCTGGTGCTGTATTCGAATTCGCCACCGCCCAGCAGCCGCGCCAGCGCTTCGGTCTGGTAGCGGTGCAGCAGATACAAGGGCACCAGGCGCGCTTCGATCTCGCCGGACTGGCGACCGTCGGGCAGCACGTCGAACGAAAAGGTTTGCAGGGCGCGCTGGCGCACCGCCATCAACTGGTCCCAGGTCTTGATCGCATCGGGACCAAAATCCCACAGCAGGCCGCCCGGATGGGCCGACCCGTCGTTGCGGGCGTCGACATCGGAGGCATATTGGTAGCCCTTTGCCCGCACGGCGGCGCGCAGGCGCGCCAGGCTGGCCGCCTCCTCGGCCGGCGCGAACTGGGCATACGCGTGCTGGACCAGGAAGTCATCCCATTCGCCCATGCCCACGCCATAGGCATCGCCCAGTTCCACCTCGCCCTTGGCGTTGAGGCGCACGATGGGGTGGGGATAATCCATCACCGAACCATTGCCGGTCAGGCTGGCGGCGAAGTTGTGGCTGAAGCCGAGCGTGTGCCCCACTTCATGGGCCGCCAGCTGGCGCAGGCGCGCCAGCGCCATCTGCTCGGCCAGCTTGCCCCGGTCGCCGCCCTTGCCATACGGGGCCAGCAGGCTTTCTGCGATCAGGATGTCCTGGCGCACACGCTGGGAGCCCAAAGTGACGGTACCCTTGATGATTTCGCCGGTCCGCGGGTCGGCCATCGGACTGCCGTACGACCAGCCACGGGTGGCGCGGTGCACCCAGTTGATCACGTTGTAGCGCGCATCGCTCGGGTCGACGCCCTCGGGCAGCAGTTCGACCCGGTAGGCATCCTTGTAGCCGGCTTTTTCAAACGCGCTGGTCCACCAGCGCGCGCCGTCGAGCAGCGCCGAGCGCACCGGCTCCGGCGCGCCGCGGTCGACGTAGTAGACGATCGGCTTCCTGACGGTGCTGACGGCCGCGCCTGGATCGGTCTTCTCAAGGCGAAAACGCAGTTGCCAGCGCACGTCGATGCTGCTCGCCAGCGGCGTGGCGAAATCGTAATAACCGGTGTCGATGCCACCAGACGCCGGATGGTAGGCGCGGCGCTGGAAACCGGCCTCCGGCAGGCGCACCAAGCTCACGTGCTGGCGCATGGTCAGGCTGGCCGGATCGGGTCCCACATCGCGCACGAAACGGCCTTCCCCGGGCCCCTGGAAGGTCAGCATGGCTTCCAGTTCGATGTTGTCGGGGAAGCTCCTGACCTGCTCCGTCAGCACGGCGCTGCGCTTGGCGTCGACCGTGTAACTGCCTTGTTTGGTGGCGGCCAGGCGCGCCGCGATGCCGTGCCGGTCGGCCAGCAGGAACGACGAAACGTCCACCAGCTGGCGCCCGCCTTCGCTGGCCAGGATGTCGCCGGCCCACAGCACCGACGCGGCGAACGCTTCGGTGGCGCTGGCGCGTTCGTCGCGGTTGGCCGAATCGGCGACGTAGCGCGTGTTCTCCTGCACCAGGAATACGCGCGCGCCGCGCTGCTCGAAGTGAACCAGTTTCGGCCGGTCGCCCTGCCCGCGGTCCAGGCCGACGTCGTTCGATCCCAGCCCGAACGGCAACGAGGTCAACATCAGGAACGGCGTATCAAAACTGCGCACCGCCAGCAGCACCCGGCCCTGCTCGGCGTCGCGCCAGGCCTCGATGAAGCCCGCTTGCGCGCTCATTGTCCGGGTGATCTCGGCGAATGTCTTGGGCGGGGCTTCGGCCGCGAGGACAAATGGGGTGCCCAGCAGGCACAGGACGGTGAGCAGCGCGCGAATGTTCATGGGTATCCTGAAGGCGCGCCCGGTGCGCACGTGGCCCCGATTATCGGGAGGCCCATTTCGCCTGTCAATCGATACCTGCGCCCGTAGCGCTACACGCCCAGCGGCATGCGCTGTGCGACCGGCGTGGCGACAATCACCGAGGTGTTGGTCGACGCGTAGGGGAGCAGGCGGTCGATCAGCGATTCCAGATGGGCGACCGAGGGCACCAGGGCCTTGGCGATGAAGCAGTCCTCACCCGTCACCCGGTCGCAAAAAATCACTTCGGACATGCCAGCCAACAGCGCGGCGACGCGCTCCAACTCGCCCGGCATGGGCCGGATGCGCAAATACACACCGATCGGCAAGCCGATGGCCGCAGGATTGATGCGCACCGAATAGCCTTCGATCACGCCGGCCTCCTCGAGCCTGCGCACCCGTTCGGCGGTGCTGGGCGCGGACAGGCCGATTTGCTGGGCCAGCTCGCGCATGGGCACGCGCGCGTCGCCGGTGAGCCGCCGCAGGATCGCCGTGTCCAGCGCGTCGAGCGCCCCATCGGCATAGCGAAGACGTTTCATGATGCTCCTGTTGAAAAGGCAATATCGTAAATTTGCCTTTCATAGTACAGGAAACATCATCAATTCATCGAATTTGTTAACTGTCTTTTCCTTGTTACGACATTCAAACTGGAGGCCTTGAATCAAACCACCAGGAATCAGCATGGACTATGTGAATCTGGGCCGCTCCGGCCTGAAAGTATCGCGCCTCGGCCTCGGCTGCATGAGCTATGGCGTGACAGCACGCGAATGGCGCAGCGACGAACAGACGGGCCGCCGTACCATTCGCCAGGCGCTCGAGTCGGGAATCAATTTCTTCGACACCGCGGACATGTACGGTGACGGCGAGAGCGAAGCGGTGCTGGGACGGGCCCTGCGCGACTTTGCAGTGCGCGACGAGGTGGTCGTCGCGACCAAGGTGTTTTATCCGGTGCGCCCCGGCCCGAACGGCCGTGGCTTGTCGCGCAAGGCGATTTGCGCCAGTGTGGACGCCAGCCTGCGGCGCCTGGGCACGGATCACATTGACCTGTACCAGATCCATCGCTGGGATCCGTGCACGCCGATCGAGGAGACGCTCGAGGCGCTGCACGACCTGCTCAAGGCGGGCAAGGTGCGCTACCTGGGGGCCTCATCGATGTATGCCTGGCAGTTCTGCAAGGCGCTGCACCTGGCGGACCGCCACGGTTGGACGCGCTTCGTGTCTATGCAGCCCCATTACAACCTGCTGAACCGGGAAGAAGAACGGGAGATGCTGCCCCTGTGCGCCGCCGAGGGCATTGGCGTATTGCCCTGGTCACCGCTGGCGCGCGGGCGCCTGGCGCGCCCCTGGCAGGAATCGTCAAGCAGCGACCGCGTGCGTTTTGACCAGACCGCCGCGCGGCTCTACAGGGCCACCGAGCAGGCCGACCAGTTGGTGGTCGACGCCGTCGGTGCCGTTGCCACCGGGCGCGGCGTGCCACGCGCACAGGTGGCGCTGGCCTGGCTGCTGCATCAGGCGGGCGTGACGGCGCCCATTTTCGGCGCCACCCAGCCACAGCACCTTGCCGACGCCGTGGCCGCGCTCACGCTGCAGCTCGACGCGGGAGAGCTGAACGCGCTTGAGCAAGCCTATGTGCCGCACGGCGTCAGCTTTTTCGAGTAGCTGCGGGCGCCGCCCTACTGCTGCGGGTTGACCTTTTCGATCTTCGAGTAAAGCTTGTTCAGGCCCGACAAATAGGCCTTGGCCGAGGCGACGATGATATCCGGGTCGGAACCGACGCCATTGACGATGCGCCCGCTGCGCGACAGGCGCATCGTCACCTCGCCTTGCGACTGGGTGCCGTTGCTGATCGCGCTGACCGAGAACAGTACCAGCTCGGCGCCGCTGGCGGCCTGTTTTTCGATCGCGTTGACGGTCGCGTCGACCGGGCCGTCGCCCTCGCCTTCGCAGCTGTACTCCTTGCCGTCCATCGCGAACACCACCGTCGCGCTTGGCGTCTCGCCGGTTTCCGAGCGCTGCGCCAGCGACACGAAGTGGTAGTACTCGCCCTCATGCGCATGGTCCTCGTCCGACACCAGCGCCATGATGTCCTCGTCGAAAATCTCGGACTTGCGGTCAGCCAGCTCCTTGAAGCGGCCGAAGGCGGCGTTCACGTCGGCCTCCGATTCGAGTTCGATGCCCAGCTCCTGCAGGCGCGCCTTGAACGCATTGCGCCCCGACAGCTTGCCCAGCACGATCTTGTTGGCGGCCCAGCCCACGTCTTCGGCGCGCATGATCTCGTACGTCTCGCGCGCCTTCAGGATGCCGTCCTGGTGGATGCCCGAGGCATGCGCGAACGCATTCGCGCCCACCACCGCCTTGTTCGGCTGCACCGCGAAGCCGGTGATCTGCGACACCATCTTCGAGGCCGCCACGATCTGCGTGGTGTCGATGCCCAACTCGAGCTTGAAGTAATCGCCCCGAGTGCGCAGCGCCATCACCACTTCCTCGAGCGCGGTATTGCCGGCCCGCTCGCCCAGGCCATTGATGGTGCACTCGATCTGGCGCGCGCCGCCGATCATCACCCCGGCCAGCGAGTTGGCCACCGCCAGCCCCAGGTCGTTGTGGCAGTGGACCGACCAGATTGCCTTGTCGGAGTTCGGAATGCGCTCGCGCAAGCGCAAGATGGTGGCGCCGAACACTTCGGGCACCGCGTAGCCGACGGTGTCGGGGAAGTTGATGGTGGTGGCGCCCTCGGCGATCACCGCCTCGAGCACCCGGCACAGGAAATCTTCTTCGGAGCGGCTGCCGTCCTCTGGTGAAAATTCGATATCGTCGGTGTACTGGCGCGCGCAGCGGATCGCCAGCTTGGCCTGTTCGAGCACTTGCGCCGGTTCCATGCGCAGCTTCATCTGCATATGCAGTGGCGAGGTGGCGATGAAGGTGTGGATGCGCTTGCGCGCGGCCGGCTGCAAGGCCTCGGCGGCGCGCGCGATGTCGCGGTCGTTGGCGCGCGAGAGCGAGCAGACGGTCGAGTCCTTGATCGCCATCGCGATCGCGCGGATCGCCTCGAAGTCACCCGGCGAGGCGGCGGCAAAGCCGGCCTCGATCACATCGACCCGCATGCGCTCGAGCTGGCGCGCGATGCGCACCTTCTCGTCCTTGGTCATCGATGCGCCGGGCGACTGCTCGCCGTCGCGCAAGGTGGTGTCGAAAATGATCAGGCGGTTCGAATTGCTCATGGCAGCTCCTATAGACTAAATTGTGCGCGTCGCCGCCTGGCGGTCAGCGGCGCTCGCTCAGATCGACTGGCTCGTCCTCGGTCTGCACGATGCTCACCGGCCGGCCTTTTGCAAGCCGCCAGAAGAACACCACGTAACCGGACAAGCCGTAGAAAACAAAAATTGGCAACAGCACTTTGGGTGGGTCGATTGACACCAGCGCCAGCGCCAGTGCGATCAGGAACACCACGATGAACGGCACCGACTTGCGGAAATTGACGTCCTTGAAGCTGTAGAACGGCACGTTGGTGACCATTGTCAGGCCGGCGAACAGGGCGATGCTCCAGGAGACCCATGGCATCTGCATGCCGCTCACTTCAAGGTCCGTCATGAGCAGGATGAAGCCGGCCACCATGGCCGCGGCGGCCGGGCTGGGCAGGCCCTGGAAGAAGCGCTTGTCGACCACTTCGATGTTGGTGTTAAAGCGCGCCAGGCGCAGGGCGGCGCCGGCGCAATAGACGAAGGCCGCGATCCAGCCCAGCTTGCCCAGGCCGCGCAGCGACCATTCGTAGATCACCAGCGCCGGCGCGGCGCCGAACGAGACCATGTCGGACAGGCTGTCGTACTGGGCGCCGAATTCGGATTGGGTGTTGGTCAGGCGCGCGATGCGGCCATCGAGCCCGTCGAGCACCATGGCGATGAAGATGGCCCAGGCCGCATGCTCGAATTTCTGGTTCATCGCCATGACGATGGCGTAGAAGCCGCAGAACAGGGCCGCCGTCGTGAAGGCGTTCGGCAGCAGATAGATGCCGCGGCTGCGCACCGGATTGCCGTTGGCGTCGAACTTGGGACGGCCGAATTTGCCCAAGCGCGGCGCCTTCGGCGTGGATCCAGGTTTTCTGCGACGGGGGAAGGTGGGCATGGGATTCCGTTTCAAGTAGGGATAGCGCAAGGGCCTATTATAGTGGGCGCCCTGCGCTCTGGGCGAATCGGCGTCGCTACCTGAATTTGACCTTTCCCACGAGGCGCATCTGGAGCGTGGTTTCGCCCGGCTCGAAGCTCGGCTCGGCCACCTCGGCGGCGCCCTTGCTGCGCGCGCCGCTGATCGACATCATCTGCACCGGCGCCTGCTCGCCGGCGTAGCGGCCGGAGCCTTCGAAGTCGACCGTCTCGATGCTGCTGTCGGCGAGCTTGCGGCCCATGGCGCCGGCGATCGAGGCGATCCGCTCGTTCAGGTTGGCGTAGGTGGCAACGATGCGCTGCTCGTCGAGCAGCTTGATGGTGGCCGGGGTCAGACCGAACTGGATGTTGGTCAGGCCCAGCACGGTTTGCGCCGCCGCCGTGGTTTTCGGCAGCTTCGCCAGATTGCTGGTCCTCACCTCCAGCGACTGGCCGACCCGCCAGCCGGTCGGCACCCGGCTCTTGGCCTGCGTGCCCGGCGGCAGCGGGCGTTCTTCGGGATAGACCGGGTAGGTGTAATAGCCCTGGGACTTGAGCACGGCTTGCGGGTCTTCCTTGCGGATGATCTCCATGCCCTGCTTCATTTTCTGGTTCACACGCGACGCGGCGGCAGCCTTGTCCTTGTCCTGCTCCTCGACCGAGAACGAGGCGATGGCCTGGTCGTTGGCGTGGCTGACCTCGCCGAACGCGGGGACGATCACCAGCGTGCCGCCGGCCGGCTGCGCCTGCGCCTGGGTTACCAGCAGAAAGCCGGCGATGACGATCAATGTATTTGGTGACATGGTGTGCTCCGGTTGTCGATATCGGGAACGATACCCGGAATTTTGACCCACACGTGGTTCTGACATCAAGAGTTGCAATTGCAGCGCCGCGTGGAACAGCGCGTGAAACCGGGGTCAGAACACATTAATTGGCGAATTCTGCCAATTAATGTGTTCTGACCCCGGTTTCACGCGCTGTTCCACGCGGCGGGCGGTTTAGTTCTTCGACTGGTCGACCAGCTTGTTCTTGGCGATCCAAGGCATCATCGCGCGCAGCTTGGCGCCCACTTCCTCGATCTGGTGCTCGGACGTCAGGCGACGGCGCGAGATCAGGGTCGGAGCGCCGGCCTTGTTTTCCAGGATGAAGCTCTTGGCGTATTCGCCCGTCTGGATGTCCTTGAGGCACTGGCGCATGGCGTTCTTGGTGTCTTCGGTGACGATCTTCGGTCCCGTGACGTACTCGCCGTACTCGGCATTGTTGGAGATCGAGTAGTTCATGTTGGCGATGCCGCCTTCATAGATCAGGTCGACGATCAGCTTGAGCTCGTGCAGGCACTCGAAGTAGGCCATCTCGGGCGCGTAGCCACCTTCGACCAGGGTCTCGAAACCGGCCTTGATCAGTTCGACGGCGCCGCCGCACAGGACCGCTTGCTCGCCGAACAGGTCGGTCTCGGTCTCTTCGCGGAAGTTGGTCTCGATGATGCCGGCGCGCCCGCCACCGTTGGCCATCGCGTACGACAGTGCAATGTCGCGCGCCGAACCGGATTTGTCCTGGTACACGGCGATCAGGTGCGGCACGCCGCCACCGTTGGCGTAGGTGCCGCGCACGGTGTGGCCCGGCGCTTTCGGCGCAATCATGATCACGTCGAGGTCGGCGCGTGGCACCACCTGGCCGTAGTGGACATTGAAGCCATGCGCGAACGCCAGCACGGCGCCCTGCTTGGCGTGCGGCGCGACGTTTTCGTTGTAGACCTGGGCGATGTTCTCGTCCGGCAGCAAGATCATGATGATGTCGGCGGCCTTGACCGCGTCGTTCACTTCAGCCACTTTCAGGCCGGCCTTCTCGACCTTGTTCCACGAGCTGCCGCCCTTGCGCAGGCCGACCGTGACGTTGACACCCGAATCATTGAGGTTCTGCGCGTGCGCATGGCCTTGCGAGCCGTAACCGATGATGGCAACGTTCTTGCCTTTGACGAGGGAGAGGTCGCAATCTTTGTCGTAAAAAACTTTCATGATATTTCCTATCTTTTCTAATGTTGGGTGTCTGAATCAGACTTTGAGGATGCGTTCGCCGCGGCCGATACCGGAACCGCCGGTGCGGACCGTTTCGAGGATCGAAGCGCGGTCGATGGAGTCGATGAACGCGTCGAGCTTGCCCTTGTTGCCGGTCAGCTCGATCGTGTAGGTCTTCTCGGTCACGTCGATGATGCGGCCGCGGAAAATGTCCGCGGTGCGCTTCATCTCTTCGCGTTCCTTGCCGACGGCGCGCACCTTGATGAGCATGAGCTCACGTTCGATGTGGGCACCTTCGGTCAGGTCGACTACCTTGACCACCTCGATCAGGCGGTTCAGGTGTTTGGTGATCTGCTCGATGATGTCGTCCGAGCCGCTGGTGACGATCGTCATGCGCGACAGGGAGATGTCTTCGGTCGGGGCCACCGTCAAGGTTTCGATGTTGTAGCCGCGCGCCGAGAACAGGCCGACCACGCGCGAGAGCGCACCGGCTTCGTTTTCAAGCAGGACAGAGATGATATGGCGCATATTAGAGGTCCTCCGAGCCGAGCAGCATTTCGGACAGGCCCTTGCCCGCCTTGACCATCGGCCAGACGTTTTCGGCCTGGTCGGTGATGAAGTTCATGAACACCAGGCGGTCCTTCATGGCGAACGCTTCCTTCAGCGCGCCATCGACGTCGCCCGGCTTCTCGATCTTCATGCCGACGTGGCCGAACGATTCGGCCAGCTTGGAGAAGTCCGGCAGCGAATCCATGTAGGACTCCGAATAGCGCGAACCGTAGTCGATCTGCTGCCACTGGCGCACCATGCCCAGGAAGCGGTTGTTGAGCAGGATGATTTTCGGCGTCAGGTGGTACTGCTTGCAGGTGGCCAGCTCCTGGATGCACATCTGGATCGAGCCTTCGCCGGTGATGCAGGCGACGGTGGCGTCCGGGTTGGCCATCTGCACGCCCATGGCGTACGGCAAGCCCACGCCCATCGTGCCCAGACCGCCGGAATTGATCCAGCGGCGCGGCTTGTCGAACTTGTAGTACTGGGCCGCCCACATCTGGTGCTGGCCCACGTCGGAGGTGATGAAGGCGTCGCCCTTGGTGATGTCCCAGACTTTGCGCACCACCGACTGCGGCTTGATGACGAGGTCCGAGTCCTGGTATTTCAGGCATTCCTTGGCGCGCCATTCATTGATCTGCTTCCACCAGTCCTTGAGCGGGGCGGCGTTCACGCGTGCCTCGGCCGCATCGAGCTGGGAGAGGAATTCGATCAGCACGTCCTTGACGTTGCCCACGATCGGAATGTCGACCTTGACCCGCTTCGAAATGGACGAGGGGTCGATGTCGACGTGGATGATCTTGCGCGGATTGCTGGCGAAGTGCTTCGGGTTGCCGATCACGCGGTCGTCGAAGCGGGCGCCGATGGCGATCAGGACGTCGCAGTGCTGCATCGCCATGTTCGCTTCATAGGTGCCGTGCATGCCCGGCATGCCGACGAAATGCTCGGACGAGGCGCGGTAGCCGCCCAGGCCCATGAGCGTGTTGGTGACCGGGAAGCCAAGCTTGTCGACCAGCTTGTTGAGTTCGGGCGCGGCATTGGCCAGGATCACGCCGCCGCCGGTGTAGATCATCGGGCGTTCGGCCTGCAGCAGCAGCTGCACGGCCTTGCGGATCTGCCCCGAGTGGCCCTTGTCGACCGGCTTGTAGGAGCGCATTTCGATCTCTTTCGGATAATCGAACACGCATTTGTGCATGGTGATGTCCTTCGGGATATCGACCAGCACCGGGCCCGGACGGCCGGTCCGGGCAATGAAGAAGGCTTTCTTGATCGTCGAAGCCAGGTCTTTCACGTCCTTGACCAGGAAGTTGTGCTTGACGCAGGGACGGGTGATGCCGACCGTGTCGCACTCCTGGAACGCATCCTGGCCGATCGCGTGGCTGGGCACCTGGCCGGAGATGACGACCATCGGGATCGAGTCCATATACGCCGTCGACAGGCCGGTGACGGCGTTGGTGACGCCGGGCCCGGAGGTCACCAGGGCCACGCCGACCGTATTCGAGCTGCGCGAATAGGCGTCGGCCGCGTGCACGGCTGCCTGCTCGTGGCGTACCAGGACGTGTTGGAATTTGTCTTGCTTGAAGATGGCGTCGTAGATGTAGAGGACGGCTCCGCCCGGATAACCGAAGACGTGTTTGACGCCCTCCTCGGCCAGGCAACGCACTACAATCTCAGCGCCCGTGATGGCTGCTGTTGTTTCGTTGTTCATGATACATTCCTTTCAAGACCCATTGGGAGGTGATCGGATGCTCTTTCCTGACGAAAACCGCGTGCCACGACAGTGCTCAGGCTTCCCTTCTTTCTGCGGTCACGTCGATCTTTCGCGTCCCCATAGAGACGTTACGAACCGGCGCTCAGCGCAACTCGTTTGGCGTGAGTTTCTGTAGCGGCTATGCGGATCTCTCGCGCTTGTGGCGCGGGTTAGAGCAAACTGCCTACATGTGAAAGCGCGTCACGTCGATGATGGGTTTGTGTGCCCGTCACGACCTGACCATAGAGCTTCGGGGTTGCAAAGCGTTCTATACCTTACTGCATTGCACCATTTGGGTCAAGGGAAAAAGCGCGGAATCGGCGTCCCGAAGCCCATTCGGGCGGCCGCGGCGCGTAAAATCAAGCAAACACCTGTGTAATTTGCTAGCATGCGTCAGTTTTCCCAAATGCCACAGGCAATGTACCTGCGGAGCTTCACCCTGATCACTTCGCATGGCCACAGACAAAGAATTATCCGATTTTCTCGAGACTGTCGAGCGACGCGCGTTCAAGCAAGCCGTGTACGCCGTTCGCAAAGACGAGTCCGCCCTCGACATCGTGCAAGACGCGATGATCAAACTCGCCGAGAAATACGGTGACAAACCGGCCGCCGAACTGCCGATGCTGTTCCAGCGCATCCTGCAAAACACCATCCTCGACTACTTCCGGCGCGAGAAAGTGCGCAACACCTGGGTCAGCCTGTTCTCCAGCATGGGCCGGCGCGAGGGGGATGACGAGGAATTTGATATACTCGAATCGTACGAGGCCGAGGAGGGTTCGGCCGCCGCAGAGTCCAGTGCCGACCAGGTCGAGCGCCAGCAAACGCTGGCCCTGATCGACGCCGAGGTACAAAAGCTGCCGGCGCGTCAACGGGAAGCCTTCCTCATGCGTTATTGGCAGGACATGGACGTGGCTGAAACAGCCGAAGCGATGGGATGTTCCGAGGGAAGCGTCAAGACGCACTGCTCGCGGGCGACACATGCACTCGCCGAGTCGCTCAAAGCCAAGGGAATAAAATTATGAATACCAATGATCTCAACTTCGCGTACAAGGTACGCCACGCCCTGAACGAGCACCTCGACCATTTGCCGGCGTCGACCACCGATCGTCTCGCATCTGCGCGCAAACTGGCCATATCGCGCAAGAAAGCCGACCTGCCCGTACGCGTCGCCCAGCGCGCCCTGGCCGGCAATGTTGCCTCGCTGCTCTCGTTTTCCTGGATGGGCCGGATGGGTGTTGCCCTGCCCTTGATGGCCCTGGTCATCGGCCTGGCCGGCGTGTACCAGTATGAGCAGCAGCAACGCATCGCCGAAATCGCCGAGCTCGATGCTGCCGTCCTGTCCGACGAGTTGCCGCTGACGGCCTACCTGGATCACGGCTTCAACGCTTACCTTGCGCAACAACGCGCCCAATAAGGATGACCGGCGTATTGTCTCGTAACACGTTGCGCACGGCTCTTGCCGTAGTTGTCGTATTTACATCGACCTGCGCGGCCTCCTGGGTCAGTGCAGGGCAAGCGACGCCGTCGGCGCCGCCCGCGGCGGTGCCGGCCGCCAAGGTTCCCGCTGCCATCAAGCCACTGTGGCGCGAGCTGAGCCATGCGCAGCAAGTCGCGCTCGAGCCGCTGGCCGGCGAGTGGGACAAGATGGACAGCCTGCGCAAGCAAAAATGGCTGGAAATCGCCAAGAACTATTCGTCCATGAAACCCGACGAGCAGCAGCGCGTGCACGAACGCATGCGCGACTGGATCAAGCTGACACCGGAAGAGCGCCGCGTCGCCCGCGAAAACTACCAGCGCACCAAGAAGATCGACCCGAGCGAAAAATCGGCGCAATGGGAGCAGTACCAGCAGCTTCCCGACGAGCAGAAGAAGAAGCTCGCCGCCGAGGCCGCCACCAGGAAGCAAGTGGCGAACCTGCCGTCGAAGGCGCAATCGAGCGTCAAGACGGTGGCGCCGATCAAAAGCGGCGCCACGCCGGCGCCCTGCCCTGCGGGCTCGGTCAAGAACACGGTCGCATCGGTGCCCGCGTGCGTGCTGGCGCCGGCAGCGGTGCACCCGCTGGCCGCACCTGTGACTACTGCACCGGCCAGCGCGCCGGTCGCACCTGCCGCCAATGACAAACAGTAGCGCGCCAGTCCCCACGCCCACCCTGAAACGGCGCTTGATCTGCATGGTGTATGAAGCATTCCTGCTGCTGGCAGTGGAGGCGCTGTCGTTGACCATCTTTACGCTCGCGACGGGCGCGCGCCATACGCCGACCATCGACCGCGGCGCGCAGTTCGTCTTCTTCCTGACCGCGGCTGCCTACTTCATCCATTTCTGGACCAGCAGCGGCTTTACGCTCGCGATGAAGACCTGGCGCATCAAGCTGGTAAAAGTGGGCTACCCGAAGGTGCCGGTTCGCGTGGCGGCAGTGAGGTTTCTTTGCGCCTGGGGCTGGTTCCTGCCCGGCCTGGCGGCCTGCTATGTGTTCCAGCTGCGACCGGACAATCGCTACTTCAGTGTCGCCATCGGGCTTGGCATGCTGGCATGGGGACTGACCGCGTTTCTCGACAAGGATCGCCAGTTCCTGCATGACAGGCTGGCCGGGACGCGCCTGATCCAGCTGCCCAAGCCCGAGAAGAAGGCGAAGGCCGCGACGGCCTGATCTCCGCATGGATGCGACCCCAAATGGACGTTGGGCTACTGCAGAAATCGCGATAATCAGACTTGAAGTTCAAGAATCAACGTCGTCCTCGCGAAAGCGGGGACCCATACTGTGCACTTTGCGCATGGGTCCCGCTTTCGCGAGCACGACGTCGGGTCATTATTTTGGACTAAAGCGAGGCCGCGACGCAGGCGCGAAGCCATGCCGTGCGTCTCATTTGGCGGCCTATGGGTTCCCGCCTGCGCGGGAACAACGATTTGGTCGCGAAATCGAATCCCCCAAGGGGCGAGCGCCTTCCGCCTTTTCAGAAGCGCTCGTATTCGTGCAGATAGCGCCACTGCCCGACTGGCAAACTGGCCATCGAGATGCGCCCGATGCGGATCCGCTTCATCGCCACCACGCTCAGGCCGACCATGCGGCACATGTGCATGATCTGCCCCGGCTTGACGCCCTTGAGCGCGAAGCGCAAGCGCGTCTCGTTCTGCCAGCTCACCTTCATCGGCGCGATTTCCTTGCCGTTGAAGGTGAGCCCGTGATTGAGCATCGCCAGCCCACCGTCGCGTATGCTGCCCGACACTTCGACGATGAATTCCTGCTCGACCCGCTGCCCCTCATCGACCAGCTTGCGCGCAACCCGGAAATCCTGGGTATAGACCAGCAGTCCGCTGGCCGTGGTCTCGAGTTCGGACGTGAGCGTCAAGCCGCCCAGATGACGCTTGAGGAAGCGCTGCTTGCCATGTTCGGCGACCAGCAGCGTCTCCTGCGACAGGCAGCTGCTGGCCGGTTTGCCATCGCTGCCGACCCCCGCATACAAGCCGGCCGGCTTGTGCAGCAAGATCGTCACCGGTGCCAGGTCGACCAGGGTGGCATCGGGGTGCAGCACCACGTCCTGCTCGTCGGCCACGCGCGCGCCGGCCTCCTCGACCACCACGCCGTCGACGCTGATCCAGCCGCCGGCGATGTATTTGTCGGCCTCCGCGCGCGAGCACGGAATCATTTCGGCGACGCGCTTGGCGAGGCGGATGGTGTTATCGCTCATGCGCTGGCGTGCCAGTCCTTGAAGAATGCCGCAAACACGGCAATGGTTCGCTCGACGTCGGCCTTTGATATGTCCAGGTGGGTGACCAGGCGCATGTGCGGCGTCACGCTGGCGCGGATATGCTCGCGTTCGAGCACGGCGCGCAGGGCGCCGCAGGCCGCGGCCGGTATGTCGATGTAGAAGATATTGGTCTGCGGCGTGGCTGCCTGGATGGCACCGATGCGCCCCAGGCCGCGCGACAGTTCGGCCGCGTTGGCGTGGTCCTCGGCCAGGCGCTGCACATTGTGCTCGAGCGCGTACGTGCCCGCGGCGGCCAGGATGCCGGCCTGGCGCATACCCCCGCCGAGCATCTTGCGCCAGCGCTTGCCTTGCTCGATGAAGGCCCGGCTGCCCAGCAGGACCGAGCCCACCGGCGCCCCCAGCCCTTTCGACAGGCATACCGAGACGCTGTCGAAACCGGCCGTCGCAGCGCGCAGGCTGATGCCCAGCTTGACGGCGGCGTTGCAGACGCGCGCGCCGTCCAGGTGCGTGGCCAGCCCGCGCGCATGCGCGAGCGCGGTGGCGGCGGCGATGTACTCGCCGCTCAAGACGCGCCCGCCGATGGTGTTCTCCAGCGCCAGCACGCGCGAGCGCGCGAAGTGGATGTCGTCCGGCTTGATCGCTGCCTCAATGTCGGCCAGGGCGATGCTGCCGTCCGGCTGGTTGATGATCGGCTGGGGCTGGATGCTGCCCAGCACGGCGGCGCCGCCGCCCTCGTAGCGGTAGGTGTGCGCCTCCTGGCCGACCAGGTATTCGTCGCCGCGCGCGCAGTGCACCAGCAGCGCGATCAGGTTGCTCTGGGTGCCGGAGGCGGCGAACAGGCCGGCCTCGAAGCCGAACGTCTCGGCCGCCTGCGCCTGCAGGCGATTCACGCTCGGGTCGTCGCCGTAGACGTCGTCGCCTACCTCGGCCGATTGCATGGCCGAACGCATCGCCGCCGACGGTTGGGTCACGGTGTCGCTGCGCAGGTCAATCCAGTGTTTATTCATAGTCATCGTTATCCTCATTCGGTCGTTCCCGCGGCGGCGGCAAGGCAAAACCGGGGTCAGACCCCGGTTGATTCGCTTGGGGTCTGACCCCGGTTTTGC
>JAZJYV010000124.1:0-22438 GCA_040390195.1 Pseudomonadota bacterium
CAATTCTGGTAGTCCAGCCTCACGATTGGAAGGTGGGGTGGAATTCCCGCTTACATTCTTCACGCTTCTTACAATCCCGTTGCGCATGAACGCGGTGAAGTAGTGCTGCGTCCTGTCTGGTTTGATCGCTGTATCGAAGTAAGCCTTGACGCGATCTTCGTCGTAACCATAGCTCCGTAACTCTGTCGTCAGTTTTTCAATCTCTTCTGGCGACAATGGTTTGCAAGGGCCGCCAGAAAATAGCAACAACTTGCGAACAATCTTCTGCACTTCAGACTGCATGCGACTCCTGAAATGCGTTCGCTCTTCCGGCTCTGCATCCATAGCTTTAAGCTGTTCCATCAACTTGCCCAGCGCTTCGTAGGAATGCTCTTCATCGTGTGCAGTGTTGCTCAAGGATTGAAGTTCACTTTGAAGTTCAAGGCGCTGCTTTTTCAGGTCATTCATCTGACCTTCCAGAGTACGTGTCCGCATGACCAGCATTTTGATGTCCCCACCTGTTTCTATAGCAGTCATCAAGTTGCTGAAACGCTTTTCGGCGTCTTCCAACATGCCCCCACAAGCAACCAATTCGCTCCGCTTCGCGGTGATCGCATTCTTGCTTGTTTCATCGCCTAGTACGCGAAGTGCGTCGAGTTCACGGGTAAATTCCATGAACTCAGATTCCAGGTCTCCGATGTTGTAGGAAGTGCCGATGCAACCTGCACCATCCAAGGACCTTCCACAGTAAAGGTTCCCTGGGCGCTTGGTAGATCTGTTTCGTACATGCATTCCGGTTCCGCAGTAGCCACACTTTACGATGCCCTGAAAGATATTGAGGTAGCGCCCCTTACGGCCTGCTGAAACTGATCCTTTATCACGATCACGCTCTTTCCGAAGTGCTTGAACTTCGTAAAATAGTGATTTCTCGATAATGGGTGGATAGAAGTCTTCGACGAAGGTATTGGTCGTGGTTTGACCATTGTGATCTTGATCAAGCTGAAGTACACCGATTGCGGCGATGTTTTTCAGCGTGAAGTTCACTGAACTGCTCTGCCAATACTTTGCACGGTGGATGGTCGGAATGCCTTGCTCATTGAATTGACGGACTATGCTCCAGCCTCCCATGCCATCCCTAGAGAGTTGAAACATCTGCCGAACGATAGCGGCCTTTTCTTCAATAATTTCGTAGTGCGACCTATCGTCGGAAACTTTCAACCACCAAGGGCAGCGCTTTGACAGTACTTCTTTATGTTCTTTCGCCCGCCTTTTCTTCTCATCCCATGCGGCCGTCACGCGCTTGGACTTCATCTCAGATTCTCCGTGGGCGCGTGACATCGTGACCAAGGCCGTAAGCAGCGGCAACCAATCGTTCTTCAGGCGCTCCTTGCTGTAAATCGCAGAGTCGTTCAAAGTAACGATGGTGATGCCACGGTTGATGATGTCTTGAAAGATGGCAAGCGCTTCTGTCACCGGCAAGCGCGACAGTCGATCAAGTGATTCAACCAGCAGGTATGAATCTGGCGAGACCGTGCCGTTGTCGATGGCGGCGATAAATTGGCCCAACGCACCATGTTCATAATTGGAACCGTGGAATGCAGATACGCCAAGGTCATGGACTTTGAGCGTTTCGTCGAGGGTCAGGCCATGTTGGGCTGCATACTGCGCGGAGGCCGTGATCTGGCGGCGGAGTGAGTCGCCTTTCTGCTGCTCTAGGGAGGAAAACCGGACGTATGAGTATGCTACTGGCATGGACTAGAGGGATGGTGGCCGAGGGTCCAGATTATATCCATCCTTGACTATCATGTGTGTCAAATTGACCAAGGGATCATCATCATCTGCACGTATTCGAGCTCGATGTTGTCGGGCTTGGCCAGCCGCATCGCCCCCTGCACCCACGAGGTGCCAAGGTGCAGGAAGCGCACTCCCTTGTATTCGGTGATGGTGGCGGGCGGGTGGCCGGGGGTCTCGAAACGGCTGGTCATGGTGCAAGAAGGTGGCGGCGAAGGCAAATCTTACCACCCGCCGCTCAGGCAATGCCGGTGACCGGAATGATCAAGGCGACGGTGAGCCCGCCGCCTTCGCGGTTGGCCAGCGTGATGCGCCCGCCATGGGCCTCGGCGATCTCGCGCGCCAGCGCCAGTCCCAGTCCGGTGCCGCTGCGCTTGGTCGAATAGAACGGCACCAGCGCGTTGGTTAGCACCGCGTCGTTCATGCCCTGGCCGCGGTCGTGCACCTCGATCCGGAGCATGCCGAGCGCGCACTTGACCTGCATCGCCACCTCAGTTGGCGCGGAGCCCGATTCGTGCGCATTCTTGAGCAGGTTCAGCAGGGCCTGCTCCATCTGGCCGGGATCGAAGCAGGCCGGTTCCGGCGGCAGTTCGCCCAGCACCTGGAACTGCACTTCGGAGGCCAGCTGCGCCGCGAACGCGGCCCAGTCGCACACTTCGAGGCGCGGTGCGGGCAGCTTGGCGAAACGCGCATAGCCGAGGATGAAGCCCTCCAGGTGGCGCGTGCGCTCGCCGATGGTGTCGAGAATTTGCGGCAGGCGCTCGGTCTGGCCGCGACGCACCAGCTCCGCGCCCGAGTGCGCGAGCGAAGTCAGGGGCGCGAGCGAATTGTTCAACTCGTGGCTGATCACGCGGATCACTTTCTTCCAGGTCTGCACCTCCTGGCGCCGCAGTTCGAGCGTGAGCTGGCGCAGCAGCAGCAATTCGTGGCGCCGCCCGTTCAGGCTGAAGCTGCGCCGCGCCAGGTGGTAGACCTCTTCCTCTTCGCCTTCGCCGACGCTAAACAGGCCGTCGCCGCCGCGTCCCAGCGCCTCGACCAGCGCCGGCGCTGCGCTGCGCAGGATCTCGCGCAGCGGGTGGCCCTCGAGCTTGCGGCCCTGCCCCAGCAGCTGGCGCGCGGCCAGGTTGGCAAACACCACCGGGCCCGCCTCGGCCACCAGCAGCATCGCCACCGGCGTGTTCTGGACCATGGTGTCGAGCAGCAGCTCGCGCTGGATCAGGTCCAGGCGCTGCTCGCGCAGCACATTGCCCAGCGCGTTGTGGGCGGCCACCAGGTCGGCCAGTTCATCGTTCTGCTGCCAGTGCAGGCTGAACGAAAAGTCGCCGTCCTTGTAGCTGGTGACGGTGCCCTCGAGCGCGCGAAACAGCGACAAGATGGGTTGGATCTGGGCGCGGATGGTGATGATCGCGATCGGCACCACGCAGGCCAGGCACAGGCCGAATACCAGCAGCGCACGCCCGGGCAGCACGGCGTCGAGCACCAGCGCGAGGATGATGCCCAGCGCGAGCAAGGTGCCCACCAGCGCCGACCAGCGCGTCACGAGCGACAGGCGCATGGCCCGCGACGACGCCATCAAGGCCGCGCGATGCCGAGTCGTTCCATGCGCCGGTACAGCGCCTGGCGCGACAGGCCAAGATCGGCGGCAGCCTGCGCCACCACGCCGGAGGCGCGCGCCAAAGCGGCGCTGATGGCCTCGCGGTCCGGTTCGATCTCGGGCGGCGCCAGGGCGGCCAGCGGCAGGCCCAGCTCGTGCGCCTTGATCAGCTCACTGGCGGCCAGCAGGCTGGCGCGCGCCATCACGTTCTTCAGCTCGCGCACATTGCCCGGCCAGGCGTGGGCCAGCAGCGCGGCCTGGGCGCAGCGATCCAGGCGCTTGCCCTTGGCCAGGAAGCTTGCCGCCAGCGGCAGGATGTCGGCCGCGCGCGCGGCCAGCGGCGCGAGCCGCAATTCGATCACGTTGAGGCGGTAGAACAGGTCTTCGCGGAAGCTGCCGGCCCGTATCATCGCCTGCAGGTCGGCGTTGGTGGCGCTGATCACGCGCACCTTGACCTGGCGCTCGCGGTTCGACCCCAGGCGCTCGAAGCGCCCCGTCTCGAGCACCCGCAACAGCTTCATCTGGCCGGCCAGCGGCAGGTTGCCGATCTCGTCGAGGAACAGGGTGCCGCCGTCGGCCGCCTCGAACTTGCCCTCGCGCGCCTTGGAGGCGCCCGTGTAGGCGCCGGCTTCGGCGCCAAACAGTTCGGCCTCGATCAATTCGGCCGGTAGGGCGCCGCAGTTGAGCACCACGAAAGGGCCGTCGGCCACCGCCGAGTTGGCCTGGATGATCTCGGCGATGCGCTCCTTGCCAGTGCCGTTCGGGCCGCTGATGAGCACCGACACGTCGGCGCGCGCCACCTGGCAGGCCAGGTGCAGGATGCGTTCCGTGGCCGGGTCTTGCCAGACCATGCCGCGCAAGTCGAAATGTTGTTCGAGGTCGCGCCGCTGGCGCCGCTCGCGCTGCAGGCGCTGCTGCAGCGCGCGGTTGGCCTGGCCCAGTTCGATCAGGTTGGCCACGCTGGCGATGAGCCGGTGGTCGTTCCACGGCTTGGACAGGTAGTCGGCCGCACCCGACTTGACCAGCTCGACGGCGGCGTCGAGATGGGTCCAGGCGGTCAGCAGGATCACCGGCAGGTCGGGGTGGCGCTTGCGGATTTCGCGGAACAGCGCCGTGCCTTCGGCCCCGGAGGTGGTGTCGGCGGAAAAGTTCATGTCCTGGATTACCAGGTCGACCGATTCTCGTTCCAGCAGTGCCAGCCCTTCGGCCGGCGAGGCCGCGCGCAGCGCATCGATGTCGTGCAGGGAGAACAGGACATCGAGTGCGATGGCGACGGCGGCGTTGTCGTCAATGATCAGTACAGTAGGCATGGCGCTAGCATACCACCGCCCTCAGGCGCTGCGCGTGGCCATCGCTGGCGAAATGGTGGCGGCGCGCCATGCGGGGCCGTACACGGCGACCATGCCGAGCGCCCAGAACACGCCGGCGCCGCCCGCCAGGTAGCCCGGCGGCAGGCGCGTCATCTCCAGCTGGCTCACCAGCAGCTGGTTCAGGCCGACCCCGAGCAGCACGCCGGCCACCACGCCGGCGCTGGTGATCATCACGTTCTCGGTGATGAAGTAGCGCAGGATGTCGACCCGGCGCGCGCCCAGCGCGCGCCGCACGCCGATCTGCTTGCGCCGCTGCTGGACCCACAGGCTGGCCATGCCGACGATGCCGCTGGCGGTGATCAACAGCAGCAGTACGCTGACGGTGACGAGCATCCATGCCATCGCCACGTCGGCGCGATAGCGGTCCTTGCGGTCTTCGTCGACGCTCTTGGTGCGCAGGATCACGGCCGTCGGCGACGATTTGCGCAGCGCCTCTTCGGCTTCCTTCATGACGCGGTCACGCTGGCCCGGCTCGGCGCGCACGCTGTACATGGCGCCCGGCTGGCCGATCAGGCGCACCGGAACGATGGTGGAATATTCGCCCTGCTCCGACACTTGCGACTGCTGGCTTTGCAAGCGTTCGACGACCCCGATCACACGGGCTTGCTTGGCATCTTCACCGACGCCGAACAGGACGGTCTTGCCGACCGCGCTGGCCGCCCCGGGCCACATTTTCTCGGCCAGCGGGCGCGTCACGATCACGGTATCGGGGAAGGCATCGCTGGTATTCTGGTCCAGGTCGATGATCTCTTCGGGCCGGAAATCGCGTCCTTGGACCAGCTTCATGCCCCAGGTCTTGACGAGCGAATCGGGCGACACATAGAACGAGGCGCTCGCCGTTTCGGTCTGCTGCTTGCGGTCGACCGACACGCTGTTGGTGCTGCCCGAGCGTGACATCGGGGTCTGGCTGGTGTTGGCCACCGAGACCACGCCGGCCACGGCGCGCAAAGTGTCGGCGTCGCGCTTCTGGTTCGCCAATTGCTCGTTGGCGCCGCTGTTGACCAGGTTGCGCACGAAGATCGAGAACACCTCGCCCTCGTTGGCGATGCCGCTGGGGCGCGCAGCGACGGCCTGGCGCACGTTCACGATGTGCAGGGCGTTCGACAGGATCGCCAGGCTGATGGCCACTTGCACCGCGACCAGAACCGCGCCGGTCTTGTTGCGCAGAAGGGTAGAGAGGATGGGACGGATTTCCATGGTGGACTCCTTACTGGGATTTGAGTTGCAGCGCCGGCGTCACCTGACAGGCGCGCCAGGTCGGCAGCAGGCCGGCCAGCACTGCGGCTGCCACCGACAGCAGGAAGGTAAAGCCGAGCATGACCCAGTCCATGTGGGCCACCACGGCCATCTGCTTGGACTGCATGGCGATCAGGGCCAGCGCACCGAACGCGAGGAGCAGGCCGAGCACGCCGCCGGCCAGTCCGACCACGGCCGTCTCGATCAGGAACTGGCGGAAGATCTCCTGGCGCGAGGCGCCCAGCGCACGCCGGATGCCCACTTCGGAGGCGCGCACCGAGAATTTGGCCAGCAGCAGGCCAATCGTGTTGACCAGGCACAGGACCAGGAAGCCGAACGCCAGCCAGGCCGACAATTTGCTGTCGTTGCCGACCACCTTCATGTACACCATCCACTCGTTGACGTTGTAGAGCATGTTCGGCGCCCCCCGTTTCAGGCGGCCCAGCTTGCGCTGTTCGCTGGCGTAGCTGTCGAGGTAGTTCTGCAGCTCGGCGCGCTCGCCGGCGCTCTTGGCCTCGAACCAGAATTGAATCCAGGTGCATTCCGACTTGAGCAGGTTGTCGAAACCGGGATCGCGCCGTTTGGTGCAGTTCATATTGCCCGAGTGGCCCGTTTCATGGCGGATTGCGCTGGCGAAGGGAATGAAGAATTCCTCGGCCGTGCCGAAGGCGCCATTGCCGCCGCTCAGGCGGTAGTAGCGTGGCAGCGGCAGCCAGGTGTCGATCACGCCGACCACCTGGAACTGGTGGCCCAGCATGGTGATCCGCTGGCCCACCGGGTTGGTTTGACCGAACAGTTTTTCCGACAGCGCGCGCGCCAGCACGACGACGTCGGCACCGGCCGCATCGTCGGCGTCGCTCCATGCCTGGCCCTGGATGAAAGGCGTGTCGAACATGCTGAAAAAGTCGCGCGTGGGGGCCACGCCCTGGGCCGAAAACACGCCCAGATCCTTGCGCGCAGGTTCGATCGGCGCATTGATGCCGTACATCGCGGTGCGCCGGTCGCCCTGTTTGCTCCTGAGCAGATTGGCCACGTCCGGATAGCTGAGCTGGCTGTCATTCGGCGCTTCGCCCGGCGTGTAGCCTTCGATCGGGCCGTTGTCGAGATGCGGCACGAACAGGCGCGCGCTCTTGTGCGGAATCGGGTCGCCCGACATCACGTGCAGGATGGTCAGCGTCGAGACGCTGGCGGCGACGCCGATGGCCAGCGTGAGCACCATCAGCGCCGTCAGCGCGGGGTTGCGGCGCAGGCTGCGCACGCCGAGCAGAAAATAATACTGGAACATGGCCGGCTCTCCTCAGGCGACGTGGTTGGCCGCTTTGGCGTCGAACAGGGTGGGCGCCTTGCGCACCAGGTCCGACACCTGGCCGTCGATGATGTGCACGTTGCGCTGTGAGCGCACCGCCAGCTCGGGGTCGTGGGTGACCATCAGGATGGTGGTGCCCTGGGCGTTGATTTCCTCGAGCAGCTCCATCACGCCGCGCGCCATCTGGGTGTCCAGGTTGCCGGTCGGCTCGTCCGCCAGCAGCAGCTTGGGCGTGCCGGCCAGCGCGCGTGCGATCGCCACGCGTTGTTGCTGGCCGCCCGACAATTCGGCCGGATAGTGCTTCATGCGCGAGGCCAGGCCCACCTTGGCCAGCGCGTCTTCGATCCGTTCCTTGCGCTCGGCGGCGTTAAAGCCGCGGTAGCGCAGCGGCACGTCCACGTTGTCGAACAGGGACAGGTCGGGAATCAGGTTGAAGCCCTGGAAGATGAAGCCGAGCTTCTCATTGCGCAGGCGCGAACGGGCGTTGTCATCCATGCCCTTGACGTTGACGCCGTCGAGCACATACTCGCCGTCGGTGAATTCCTCGAGCAGTCCGGCGATGTTCAGGAAGCTCGTCTTGCCCGAGCCGGAAGGTCCGGTCACGGTCACGAACTCGCCCTGGTTGACCTGGATTTCAAAGCCGCGCAGCGCATGCGTTTCGATCATGTGAGTGCGATATACCTTCGACAGTTTAGTCATGCGCAGCATGGAATGTCCTTTCGTTTTATTGGTTGATCGAGACGCGCGCTGCGTTCTCGAAGGTGTCGGTGCCGGCGATGACGACCTTGTCGCCTGGTTTGAGGCCGGAGACGATTTCCACTGCCGAGATACTGGTGGCGCCCATCGTGATCGGCGTGCGCACCGCAATCCCGTTGCGAACCACATAGGCGAAGCGGCCACCTTCGCTTTCCACAAACGGGCCACGCGGCAGCATCACCACGTTCGGTCTTTCTTCAATCAGCAGGCGTGCCGAGACGCGCTGGCTCTGGCGCAGGCCCTTGGGTTGCTCGCCATCGAAGCGCACGCGCGCCAGCACCTGGTTTTTCACCACTTCGGGCGACAGGGCCGACAGCTTGCCGGTGGCGCTGGCACTGCCGAGCGCGATTTCAGCCGTCATGCCCAGGCCCATGTCGGCCACGTAGGTTTCCGGCACTTCCAGTTCCACTTCCAGGCGTGACAGATCGACCAGCGTCATGAGGGCGACGTTGGCCGCCACCACGCTGCGGTTCTGCACCGACAGCGTGCCGATGAAGGCGTCGACCGGCGCGCGCACCGACAATTCGTCGACCCGGCGCTGGGCGTTGGCCAGCGACAGGCGCTGGCGATCGAGTTCGTTGATTTTCGTCTTCAGGGCCAGTGCCACGTCATCGCTTTCCAGGCCGGCGGCGGTGGCCGCATGGCGCGCGCGGATCTCGGCCGAGCTGAGCGCGTCCTTGGCTTTCTGGTAGTCGATCTTGGCGATGATGCCGACCTGGCCCACGCTCTCGTAGCGCTCGAGCGTGCGCTGGGCCGAGAGGCGGTCGATTTCGGCGGTGTCGGCTTCGCGCTGGGCCAGCAGCTTCTGCTTCTTCGACAGGATCTGCTGGCGCGCCACTTCCGCTTCGAGCTGCGAGTAGCTGGACTGCTCGCGTTTCAAGGCGTCCGACAAGTCGGGCGATTCCAGCACCGCCAGCACCTGGCCTTTTTTGACGGTGTCGCCGGCGGCCACGTTCAGGGTGACGGTGGCCGGCGCGGTCGAATACAGGGTAGGGCTGATGGCAGCGACGATCCGGCCGTTGACCGAGGCGTCGCGCACCAGGGTGCCGCGCACCACCTCGGCAATGCGCAGGCGCGCCACGTTGACCGAGTGCTCGCTGTTGCGCCAGGCCGACAACAGCACGGCGCTGACCGTCACGGCCAGCACGGCGGCGCCGATCCAGATGGCGTGGCGCTTGTATTTTTGCGCCGGTGCGACGGCAATGACGGCGTCTTGGGAGGAGGTGTCGCGGATCATGATGGTTTCGTTGGCAAGAATGTCAATATCCAATGCATGATCCGTGCCATATTCTAGATCTTTGATTTTAAAGGGAAATATTTCTGCGCGTCCGCTGTCCGCAGTGTCCGTACAGGCACCGCTGGACGTCTGGCGGACAGCTGCTGGCCGCCAGGCAGATAACCGCGGGGCATGGTGCAACGACGCGCTGGCATGGCCGTTGCGGGCGGCATCGGATTACACTGGCCTCTTCTTCCCTTGGAACCTGCCCATGCGCGCACTACTGGTCTTGATGGTCCTGCTGTCGGCCTGTGCCACCCGCCCGCCAGTGGTGGACATCATCAGCGTCGACACCTGGGGCGGCAGCGCGGCGGACACGGCGCGCATGCGTCCGCAGACAATCACCCACCTAACCTTGCACCACCAGGGCGAGCCTTTCCCGGCGGGGACCGATCCGGTGGCCTATTTGCGCCGCCTGCAAAGCTGGTCGCGTGCCACCAAGGGCTGGGCCGATCTGCCTTACCACTACATCATCGACCTCGACGGCCGCATCTACGAGGGGCGCAACATCGGCTTCGCGGGTGACACCAATACTGAATACGACCCGATCGGTCACGCCTTGATCGAAGTGGTGGGCAATTTCGAGGAAGTCGAGCCGAATGCCGCGCAACTGGCCTCGACGGTGCGCCTGATGGGGATGCTGGTGACGCGCTATCACTTGCCGCTGGAGGCGATCCACGGTCACCGCGATTACTCGCAGCAGACCGTGTGCCCCGGGAAGAACCTGTACCGCTATCTGGAAAACGGCTACTTCAGGGAGCAGGTGGGCGCCGCGATCCGGCGCTAACGACGGGACTTCGGGTGTGTGGGCGGCATGAAAATAGACAAAATGAGATCTTCCGGCGTCTGGCGCGCTGGCGCACCCGGCCAGTTGCGAACACGTGCCTGGCTTCTCGTAGTCGAGGGGGCAGACCCCGGTTTTTCCTTTCAGGGGGTCTGCCCCCGGTTCGCAGGCGCCGCCGCAAGCGGGGTCAGACCCCCAACAGAAAAACCGGGGTCTGACCCCTTGAACGTCCCTCGCGCCGGCTACACTGGCACGGCCTGGGCGTCGCGCGCGTGGCGTCGAACCCAGAGCCGGGTCAGTCCGTACATCACCAGCAGCACGAACAGCCAGGCCGCGTACACCACCGGCAGCGATGGCGCATACCCGTCTGGCATCTTCAGGCTGTTTTGGGTGAACTCGGGCAGCCCGCCGTAGCGCAGCGTCAGGTACGCCCCGCCCAGCGCGTGCGTGAACGCGATGTGGATCACATAGAAGAACATGGGATTGCGCCCGAACAGGGTCAACACCTTGATCTCGCGAACGCGCTCGAACAGGGCCAGCAGCAACAGGCCTATCCCGCCGGTCAGGCACAGATACAGCAGCGACGGCGGATATTTATGCACGCGTACGAACGACATCAGGTCGAACATGAACCCGCGACCTTGCGCCGACCAGGGATCGGGGTCGCCATACACATTGGTCCAGCGCAGCCTCAGGAATACCAGCAACAGCAGCGCCGCGCTGGCCAGCAGGAACCGCATGCGACGCTGCGGCTCCCACTGGAACACGGGACCGAGCGCATAGCCGGCGGCGATCCACCCCAGCCACGGCATCAAGGGATACATGATCACGATGCCGAAATTGCCGGCCAGCGGATAATAGCCGCCCTGGTGCCACGCCTGCCACAGGAAGCCGGCCGGATGCCAGCCATCGAGCGCGTTGTGCGGCACGATCAGCAGCGCGGCGATCAGCGCCACCAGCGGCTTCGGCAGCCACACCAGCAGCGCCAGGAACATCATGCCCGCACCCAGCGCCCACAACACCTGGAGGATCATCACGTTGTAGCCGAACTGCCAGCTGAAACTGATCCAGGTCGCTTCCAGGACCAGCAGCATGGCTCCGCGCGTGAGCAGGTAGCGCGAGAGGGCCGGCACGCCGCTGCCCTGGCCGCGCAGGTAGGCGGAGCTGCCGGCCAGCAGCACAAACACGGTGGCGCACAGGTGGGTGATCCAGCGCGTCCAGAACCAGGCCGGCGTGGTGTGCGCGAGGTCTTCCGGATTGACCGTGTTAAAACCAAAAAAATCGCGCGCGTGATCGAGCGCCATCAGCGCGATCACAAACCCGCGCAGCATGTCGATCGCCGGCAGCCTGGCCAATTTCCCCATCACGAGCCCCTGATTGAACGTTGGCGCAATCGTAGCTCTTGCGTCGACACTTGTCGAGCAGTCTCCCGCGCCTCAGATGTCGGGCAGGATCAGCAGTGGTGCCAGCGGCGCAGTCGGATCGACTGCGCTCCCCCAGACGGCCTCGCCCCAGCTCCAGCCGCCGTTGATGTCAAACTGCACCTGGCGCGTGGTGTCGCCAGCCGTACCCATGTCGACCAGCAGCGCACCGGTGCCGGCGAACAGCAGCATGCCAATGCGCTGCGAGGTCGTTGCCAGCGTGGTGACGACCTGCCCCAACTGCCACGCCTGCGTCGAAAACGCCAGCAGGATGCGTTCGACCGGGGTGATAAGCTGGAACCCGCTACCATACAGGGGAAAGGCGCTCAGTGGCTGCGTACCCGAAGCTTGCGCCGCTTGTGCGAGCCCGGCCTCGAACTGCGTGCCACTGACATTGTTGATCGTGATGGCGAGCGGATCACCACCGCCTGCCACGCTGGCGGAACCAAGCGCGTCGGTGATGGTCAGGATTTGTCCGGAGGTGATCGGAAAGAACGCGTCGATCGTGGGCGGATCGAGCGGCGAGCGCGTCGCATAGGCGGAATAGGCCGCGTTCCAGGCGAGGTCGAATTCGAGTCCGGCGATCGCGCCGGCATACCAGAGCACCACCTTTCCAGCCTGGTCGCTGTTGCGCACGGCCTTGAACGCCAGCAGGCGGTAACCGGACGCGAGCAGCGCCTGCGCGCTTGCCTGGTTCAAACTGATGGTGACCTTGAACATGGGACGTGCTCCACGAATGGGGAGGAGCGGTGCCGCCCATGGCGGGCGGCACCGCAGGCCGTCGGCTGCTCAGGCAGCCAATGCCAGGCGGTTCGACCGGGCATGCTTGACGGTGGTCGAGCTGTCGATCAGCAGTGGCACCAGGTCGGACGAGGCCGGATATTGGGCCGCCCAGCTGTGCTTGCCCCAGTCCCAGCCCTTGTTGATGTCGTAACTGATGCCATCGCGGCCAACGACGCCGGTCAGGTCGACGAACAGGCCGCGACCGACCGAGTTCTCATAGACGGTGCCGGTATCGACCGTGCCGCTGACGAACATCATGAAGATCTTCTCTTCCGGGATGATGACGTCGATCGAACCGCCGTACAGATTGAAGGCGCAGATCGCTTGCGCTTCCGTGGAGCCGGCCGGCGTTTGCGCGATCCCGCACGAGAACTGACGGTCACTCAGGTTGTGGATCGACATGGCGTTGGCCTGGCCGCTGGCTACGACTTCACCGCCGCCCGATTGCACGACATTGTAGGTCTCGCCAACCGTGATCGACGCCGGGTTGCTGGCCGTAATCACGCCATTCGGAATAATCGCTTCGATCGAGGTGTAGGCCGCATAGTCCTCATGCCAGTCGATCTTGGTATCCTTGCCAAAGGTGTCCGACACGATCCATGCCAGCGGCGCGGCACCGCTTGGTTTGGTGCCGGGCGACTTGACGCCCTTGAACACGACCAGCATCGAGCCCTGCAAGGCATCGAGGGTTGCTTCGTCCATCGTGAAATGCAGCTTGTAAGGCGTGCCACCGAGTCCGCCGCTGGTGGCCTGGGCCAGAAAGGCCGAAGAGATTTCGACCTTGATTTTCAGGGTCTTGGCGGCAGTGCGCAGGACCGTGGTCGACATCACCACGGTGCCCTTGACCACGTAGCCGTCGTTGCTCACCCGCGCCGTGTAGCTGTAGTCGGTGCTGTCGTACTTGGCTTGGGCGATGATGCTCTTGACGTCAGCCAGTTTAAGGTTCCTGTCGACGAAATCGTAAGTTTCCATTTTGTTTTTCCTGTGGGTGAAAAGTCTGTGGAGGTGGCCGGCTTGGCATCTCGTTGCGCCCTGAGCGCCGATCCGGTAGAGCCATCATGGCGCCGTGCGCGCCGCAAAGCCATTACAGGCCATTACACGCCATTACGCGGCCCCGGTGCGGATTCACCTTCGAGCTGCGAGCCGCGCACGATGCAAAATTTCAGCGTGCCCAGGCGCACCTCGCCGCGCCGCCGTTCGATGATGTCGGGCAGTTGCGCGCCGGGCGGCAGGGCGTGGGCGATCTGGCGCCGGGCGCGGAAGATCTGGATGTTCAGGCAGGCCGGGTCCAGGCCCAGCATGCGCGACAACTGGAGCGTCTCGACCCAGCCCTGGCTGCTCGGATCGAGGCCGTGCGCGGCGTCGTTGAGGCGGCGCCGCGCCAGCGTCAGCAGGCTGTAGTGATGGGCGCGTTCGCCCAGATCGATTTCCTCCTTGCCGTCCAGGGCCAGCTTCAGATAGGCGTGTTCCTCGTTCAGGCTCACCTGGAAATGCAGGCGAATCTGGTCCGGGGTGTCGGGGAATGTCATGTCGATGTCCTTTGGAAGTGGCGGGCCATGGCCTTGCATATCAAGTTCCGTGCCACCGACCGGCGCCGCCTCGTCCACCTGGCCGGCCGGGACGGCGTGTCAACCGCAGCCGCGTCCCGTGTCAACAGCGGCCCATTGACATGTCAACAGGGTCTCGCTGCATGGCATAATCGGGACTCCCGCAGCGCGCCGCAGCGCCGGCCACCGGAATGCATCTTGTCGTGAGTGACCCTGAAAACACCTTCACTTTCCCCACGCCGACATCGGCGCCGGCGTCGGCTGCCCTGTTGGGACTGACCGTGCTGTGGCATCCGGACTGGCAGCGCGCCGGCGAGCAGTGTATCGGCCCGGCGGCAGGTGCCAGCATCGAATTGAGCCGGTTTGCGGGGCTGTTTGGCGTGGCCGGTGGCGCGCCGCGCCCGCTCGGCCACCGCAGCATATCGCGCGCGCCGCTGCTGCTGCAGCGTGATGGCGCACGGGGCCTGATGCTCGTACCGCCGGCCAGCAATATGGCGCTGGAATTGAATGGCAGCGCTTTGCACGGGCCGCTTGCCCTGTCGGAGGAGCAGCTCGACGCGGGCGCCGTCCTGTGCCTGGGCGGCAGCATCCTGTTGTGTCTGCACTGGATGCGCCACCTGCCGCGCATGGGCGCCGTCCCGGGCCTGTTGGGCGTGAGCGGCGCGGTGCAAGCCTTGCGCAGCGAGATCATGCAAGCTGCCGGCACCGACCTGCCGGTGCTGCTGCTGGGGGAGACGGGGACCGGCAAGGAGGTGGCGGCGCGTGCCATCCATGCGGCCAGCGCGCGCGCCGCCGGGCCGCTCGTGACGCTCAATATGGCCACGCTGCAGGAGGGCTTGGCGGCCGCAGACTTGTTCGGCGCCAGCAAGGGCGCCTACACCGGGGCCGTCGATGCGCGCCCGGGCCTGTTCGCCGAAGCGGCCGGAGGCACCTTGTTTCTCGACGAGATAGGCAACACGCCGGCCGCGGTTCAGCCGATGCTGTTGCGGGTGCTCGAGAACGGCGAATTCCGCCCGCTCGGGGCGAGCCGCGCGCAGCAGTCGCGGGCGCGCCTGATCGCCGCCACCGACGTCGCGCTCGACGCCGACGCGCGCCTTGACACGCCGTTCAACCAGCCGCTGTTGCGGCGCTTGGAGGGGTTCGTCATCCGCCTGCCGCCACTGCGTGAACGGCGCGAGGACATCGGCCTGCTGGTGGCCCATTTCGCCGCCGCCCACCTGGCCCGCCCCGCCTTGCCGCCGTTGCCGCCGGAGCTGGTGCACGCCTGGTGCCGCCACGATTGGCCTGGCAATGTCCGGCAGTTGGGCAACGTGGTGCGGCGTGCGCTGATTGCGTTACTGGCGGGGGCGCCGGTCGACGGCGCCGGCCTGCTACCGGCGGCCAGGCCCGTAAGGCAGGTGCCAAGCCCGGCGCGGCCGGTGCTGGCCAACTTTAGCGAGCACGATGTGCTGCAGGCGATGGAGCAAAACGGCTGGCGCATCCGCGCCGCCGCGCTGGCGCTGGGCATCTCGCGCCCGTCGATGTACAAGCTGCTGGCCGTCCACTCGCAGGTGCGCGCGGTCGAGGACATCCCGCGCGAGGAGATCGCGCTGGCGCTGCAGCGCCACGGCGCCGATCTGCAGCGCAGCGCCGCCCAGCTCAAGACGCCAAGCGAGGCGCTGCGCCGGCACGTGCGCCAGTGGGGACTGGCGCCGCGCCAGGCGTGCTGACCGGGCGTCAGCGCTGGGCCGGCTCGCTGGTGTGGGTGCCGTCGCCCACTTCGCTTTCGGGATCGAAGGAATAGACCCGCAGCAGCGGCTCGTCGGCGTCGCGCGCGATGGCCACCGTGATCAGGAACGACAAGTCCCAGCGGCCGGGCGGCTGGTCCACCTGCAGCGCGCCGCTCCAGTGCTGGGTCATGCGCAGCGAGCCGTCCGGCATGGTGCGCAGCGGGCTGCAGTCGAACTCAAGCGGGAAGGCATAGCTGGCGGCGCCGTCGCCGACAAACGGCGAAGGCGCCGAGAACAGGGTGGGCAGCTTGGGGCCGATCTGGGTCGGCTGCGGTCGCGTCATCAGGCAGCATTCGACGATACGGAAGGCCTCGAAGCCGCTGTGCGGGCCGCCGTTGCCATCGACTTGCAGGTGCAGCAGTTCGCCCGGCTGGAGCAGGATGCTGCCTGCATGGCGCCCGCTGTAGGGGCGCGAGCCCGGGCTGAATTCCCAGTCGAGTTCGCCGCTGGTCTGGTCCACATCGAACGACACTTTCAACTTCACTACGGTAGGGATGGGGGTCATCGTACGCTTTCGGTAGTTGGTGGGTGGTAGCGGGAATCGCGCCGCAGCGCGATCAGGTCGGGTTCGGCAAGGATCAGGTTGCCAGGGTAGCCAAGCGCTTGGGCCTGCGCCAGGGCGGTGATGGCCGCCTCGCGCCGGCTGGCCAGTTCGTGCACCAGCGCCGCGCGGAATTGGGTGTCGGGACTGCCCGCCGCGCTCGCCACGGCGCGCGCGGTCCAGGCCAGCGCCGTCGGATGCTGCCCCAGCCGGGCGCAATACAGGCCCATGCGTGAGAGGCGGATGGCGTCGCCGGGGGCGCGCGCCAGCTGCGCGCCGAGCAGGTCGGCGGCGCGCCGGTACGCCGTGCGGGCCGCCACCTCGCGACCGGGAATCCAGCGCAGCGCGTCGGCCAGGTTGGCCCATTTCAAATAATCGTTGGGACTGCCCTTGGCATCGGAGACGGCGTGCTCGAACGCATCGGCCGCGCCGCCGTAGTCGCCGCGCGCGAACAGGGTAGTGCCCAGGTTCGAATACAGGCGCCCGTTGGGCCGCACTTGCAAGCCTTGCTGGAGCACCTGCAGTGCCTCCTCGCTGCGGTCCTGGCGCAGCAGGGCGGCATTCAGGTTGGCGTAGGCGAACACCGCGTCGGGCTCGAGTTTCAGGCTGAGGCGGAACGCCGCCTCGGCCGCGCGATAGTCGCCCTGTTCATAGCGTAGCGTGCCGAGCAGGTCGGCGAAGCGCCGCTCGCGCGGATGCCAGCCCATCGCCCGCGTGAGCAACTGGGCGGCCAGCTCGCGACGCTGGCTGGCAATGAGCAAGTTGGCCTGGCCGGCCAGCGCCAAGCTATTGCGCGGATCGAGCGCCAGTGCGCGCGCGTAGGCCAGTTCTGCCGCGCCATAGCTGCCGCCCAGGCGCTGCGCGTCGCCGCGCGCGATGTGGGCCAGCGCCAACTGGTCGTCCAGTCGCAGCGCCTGCTGGGCGGCGGCATCGGCGCGCGCCAGCCAAGCCGGGTCGCGCCCGTCGCCGACATAGCGCAAACTGGCCGCCAGCGACTGTCCTGCCGCCGCAGCGGCCTGCTTTGGATTGCGGGCCAGCACTTCGCCGAACGCGGCGCTGGCCGCGTCGAGGCTGCCTTCGCGGTCGAATTGGCGCAAACCCTGCATGCCTTGCCGCATCAACTGGCTCTCGGTCTGGGGCACGCGCAGCCAGTCGCCCCAGCGTGGCTGGGCCAGCGCCACCAGGGCGCCGGCAACG
Source organism: Pseudomonadota bacterium (assembly GCA_040390195.1). Taxonomy (GTDB): domain Bacteria; phylum Pseudomonadota; class Gammaproteobacteria; order Burkholderiales; family Burkholderiaceae_D; genus Telluria_A. The sequence continues at coordinate 17,351 of JAZJYV010000124.1, forward strand.
AGCGCCAGCAAGCACAGTGGCGCTACCGTCCGGCGCCAGCGGCGTGCTGGGCGCCGCCACGCTACGCGCGGCGCCAGCACCAGCACGCCGCCGCGCAGGGTGCGCAAGCCGACGCGCACCTGGTGCATGGACGCGAGGCGCTGGGCCGGCGTGTGCGCCGTCATCGCCAGCACCAGCGCTTTGACGGCCGGGTCGACGGCGGGCGGGAAGGGCCACTGCTGGGACGATGATTGCAAATGGGCGGCGGCCAGCGCCAGGCCGTGCAGGCTGGCATAGGGGCGGCTGCCGGCGACCATTTCATACAGCACCACGCCGAGCGCGTAAATGTCGGCCGCCACATCTGGCTCGCGGCCGGCCAGCCGTTCCGGCGCCATATACGCAATCGTGCCCTGCAGTTCGGTGCCAGCGTCAGACTGGGTGGCCATCGGATCGATCTGGCGCGCCAGGCCAAAGTCAAGAATGCGCGGCGTGCCCGCTGGTTCGACGATCAGGTTCGACGGCTTGAGGTCGCCATGCACCAGGCCGCAGGCATGGGCTTCGGCCATGGCGTCGGCGATGCGGTCGATGATGTCGAATGTCTGGTCGGCCGGCAGCCGGCGCTGCTGCAAGGCCTGCTGCAAGGTTTCGCCCTGCACCAGTTCCATGACAATGGCTTGGCCAGCGCCATCCCCCTCGATCGAATACACCTGGACGAAGGCGGGGTGGTGCAGCGCGGCGGCAAGGCGGGCTTCGCGGATCAGGCGTTCTGGCGGCAATGCCGCAGGCACCGCTTTGAGCTGCTTGATGGCGATGCTGCGGCACAGACGGGAATCCCAGGCTTCGAATACCTGGCCAAAACCGCCTTCGCCCAAGCGGCGCAGGATGTGGTAATGGCCCAGCATGGTCGCGACTGGCGAGCTTGCTGGCGGGAGGAGGGCGGCGGACTCCATCGGTCTTTCGTCAGGCACGGATGCGCGAAGATTCGGGAACAAAGCAGAGAAGTGCTGATCATATCAGCAATATTTCCGTTTGTTGTAAAAATTATATTTTTTGCCGAATTCGCCGCCCCCTGCATGCCGCCTTACTTCTCTTGCTTGAGCGGCTTGTCCCTGTCGATCACTTCATGGCACGGGCCCTTGATGGTCGCATTGTCGTAATTGGTCCAGCCGTAGCTGTCGACGTAACGCTTGTGCTGCTTGAACTGGCTGTTCATGAAGCTCCACTCGAGCCGCTCGCCAGGGTAGTGGATGTCGCCCAGGTCGAGCAGGGTGTGGAACACGTTCTCGGTGGCCAGGCGCGCCTTGCGGTGGCGCGCCAGCTCCTCGACCTTGTCCGGGTAGCGCTCGCGGTACTGGTCGGAATACCAGACGAAAGCGGGCACGTGGAATTCGAACTGGGTATTGTGGCCGTGGAAGGCCAGGTTGCAGCTGCCGTCGTACAGCGTCTGGCCATGGTCGGCCACATACATCATCGACGTCAATTGCTGCGAGTCCTTGAGCGTGCCGATCACCTGCGACAGGAACCAATCGGTGTACAGGATCGAGCTGTCGTAGCTGTTGTTCAGCTGTGGTTTGATTTTGAGGTCGGTGTAGGCCGGCTTGTCGACGCCATATAAGGAGGGCTGCCACTTGTCGAATTGCTTCGGGTAGCGGTGGCTGTAGTTCCAGTGGCTGCCCAGCGAGTGCAGCACGATCAGTTTTTTTGGCGCCGGATCGGCGATCGCATTTTTCAGCGGGTCGAACAAGATCTGGTCGTAATTCGAATTGTTGGTGAAACCGCCAAGATTGAGGAACTGGATCACGTCCGCCTCCTTGGCGAACACCGACACGGGCGTGTCGAATTCGCCGAACGAGATCTGGTTCGACAGCCAGAACGTCTTGAAGCCGGCTTCTTTATAGGCCGTCAGGAAGGATTTCTCGGAAAAGCCGTCCTTCAGGCTCTGGGTGGCCGGCTTGCGCGAGATCATTACCGGGACCGACAGGCGGGTGGCCGAGACGGCCGTGATCATGTCCGGCAGCACCACCAGGTTGGCTTCCTGCCTGAGCAGCGGGTTGGTGTCGCGCTCGTAGCCATTCAGGCTCCAGCGGTCGTAGCGCGACGATTCGCCGATCACCATGACCACGATCTCGGCCGCGGTGCCGGGCGTGCTCTGGGCGGCGCCGAAATGAAAGCTGCTGCTGCGCTGGCCCAGTTCGGCCAGGTATTTGCGCTCTTTATAGAAGTCGACACCGCGCGCCATCAAGCCGAACGGCCAGGCGCGGGCGAAAGCGTCGAATTCGACCGGCAGCTTGGCCCAGTGCGGCAGGGCTGGCAATTTCCAGCCCGTCAACGAGGCGGCCTCCACGGCTGCGGTGGCCGGATCGGGGTCCTCTTCCTCCTCTTCTTCCTCGCTGGCGCTGGCCGCCGAGCCGCTCGCGCTGGCCTTGGCCAGCTCTGCGGGGGGCGACCTGGAAGCCGATGCCGCCGGCGGCGCGAAAGCCGGCGCGGACACGACAGCGGCAGCGGAAGCGGCTGCGGCAGCGGAAACGGATGCGGAAGCGGACGGCGCGGCCGCGATGCCGAATTCATAGCCGTAGCCCCATACGGCCGCGCCCGCCAGCAGCAGGCCCAGCGCCACCCAGCGCGAGGCGTCGGCCCAGTCCAGCTCGCGCGTGCGGCGCGCCACCCGCAGGCAGGCCCACCACCAGAGGACGATGCCGAGCATGATCGCCCCCATCAACCAGACTTTATTGCCAAGGAATTCCATCGCCTCCTTGGGGCTGGTCTCGGCGATGATGCCCAGGTGGTGGGTGGAGATGCCCTGCCCGTAATACACGATCAGGTACAGCTCGGTCGGCAGGGCCAGGAAGGCGGGGATCAGCAGCCAGTGGAACCAGGCCGGGCGCTTGAATACGGCCCAGGCCGCCACCCAGGCGATGCACTCGACGCCCAGCAACTGCCAGGGCCGGTCGACGGGCTTGGCGATCAATAGGGGGGCGAAGGGCACGGCCGAGACGAGCAGATAGGTCAGCAGCAGGAACAGATTGGCGGGTCGCAGCAGGTACATAGGCCGGGGGGAAATAAAGAGTGGCTTATTATCCCGATCTTTTGGACAACGGGGCATTTTAATTGCACGGAGCCAGCAAGGCGGCGTACACTGTTTGTCTCGGGATTACGACGCCCGGCCCGGATTTCGGGCTGCCGCCCTGCGTTTTCGACTCAGCGGCGCGGTAAACTGATTGACCTGACGCACCTTCGGGTCTATACTCGCGAGTTCTCGAATTTATTCTGCACCGAGTTTGCATATCGATGGCCGCTCCTTCGCGAGTGGCTTTCGGCGCCTCTGTCGCTAGCCGAACCGGGAAAACAGTTTTAGTCCCCGGGCAACCGCCCGGGTTATTCATGTTGTATCTTTGTTGGATTTATAACGATGCCAACCATCAATCAACTGATTCGCCAGCCGCGTGTTTCTGTGCGCGTCAAGAGCAAATCGCCGGCGCTGGAAAACAGCCCGCAAAAACGTGGTGTTTGCACCCGTGTGTATACGACGACCCCAAAGAAGCCAAACTCGGCTCTGCGTAAAGTCGCCAAAGTTCGCCTGACCAACGGTTTCGAAGTCATTTCGTACATCGGCGGTGAAGGCCACAACCTGCAAGAACACAGTGTCGTGCTGCTGCGCGGCGGCCGTGTGAAGGACTTGCCGGGTGTGCGTTACCACATGGTTCGCGGTGCACTGGATACCCAGGGCGTTAAAGACCGTAAGCAAGCTCGTTCCAAGTACGGTACGAAGCGCGCCAAAGCAGGCAAGAAGTAAGCTTTACCGCTGAATCTTCTTCCCTATTAATGAGTTGAACCGACCAAACACGGTCGAGTAAGTGGCTGGCTATGATGGCCAACCGCGAGCGCTGTCAGAGCGCTCAACTGAAGACTGAAAGGAATTGAAATGCCACGTCGTCGTGAAGTACCCAAGCGCGAGATCCTGCCTGATCCAAAATTCGGCAACACGGATGTCGCCAAATTCGTCAACGTTCTGATGCTGTCCGGTAAAAAATCGGTTGCAGAGAACATCATCTACGGTGCGTTTGAACACATCAAGACCAAATCGGGCAAGGATCCGCTCGAAGTGTTCGCCACCGCGATCAACAACTGCAAGCCGATGGTCGAGGTGAAGTCCCGCCGCGTCGGTGGCGCCAACTACCAGGTGCCAGTTGAAGTTCGCCCGGTTCGTCGTATGGCGCTGTCCATGCGTTGGTTGCGCGAAGCCGCAAACAAGCGCAGCGAAAAATCCATGCCACAACGCCTCGGCGGTGAGCTGATGGAAGCGGCTGAAGTCCGCGGCGGTGCAATGAAGAAGCGTGACGAAGTTCACCGCATGGCTGAAGCGAACAAGGCGTTCTCGCACTTCCGCTTCTAATAAATAGGCCCAACCCCGCAAGCGGGGCGGCCATGGTTCTGTTGTTCGAGGCCGGGCTCATTTTGTTCTCAAAATGCCGCTCGGTTTTGTCCATTCAAAGATTTAGGAATAATTATGGCACGCAAGACCCCCATCGAGCGCTACCGCAATATCGGTATCTCCGCTCACATCGATGCTGGCAAGACCACCACGACTGAGCGCGTCCTGTTCTACACGGGCGTGAACCACAAGATCGGCGAAGTGCATGATGGCGCGGCCACCATGGACTGGATGGAGCAAGAGCAGGAACGCGGTATCACCATTACCTCGGCTGCGACGACTTGCTTCTGGAAGGGCATGGCGAACAACTTCCCTGAGCACCACATCAACATCATCGACACCCCGGGCCACGTCGACTTCACCATTGAAGTTGAACGCTCGATGCGCGTGCTCGACGGTGCTTGCATGGTTTACTGCGCAGTGGGCGGTGTTCAGCCACAGTCGGAAACCGTATGGCGTCAGGCCAACAAGTACAAAGTGCCACGCCTGGCCTTCGTCAACAAGATGGACCGCACCGGCGCGAACTTCTTCAAGGTCTACGAGCAGATGCGCGCGCGCCTGAAGGCGAACCCGATTCCGCTGCAGATTCCAATCGGCGCCGAAGAGCATTTCCTGGGCGTGGTCGATCTGGTCAAGATGAAAGCCATCTACTGGGACGACGCGTCGCAGGGCATGAA
>JAZJYV010000125.1:0-38998 GCA_040390195.1 Pseudomonadota bacterium
GCAACCTTGCCAAGGTTGAGGTCGAGAGTTCGAGACTCTTCTCCCGCTCCAGTTTCTTTGAAGCTGGTTGGCGCAGTAAAAATCAGTAGCTCCAATGCGGGAGTAGCTCAGTTGGTAGAGCGCAACCTTGCCAAGGTTGAGGTCGAGAGTTCGAGACTCTTCTCCCGCTCCAGAATTCAAAAGGGAAGCCTGGCTTCCTTTTTTTTGCTCCGCAAGGAGTAGCGCAAGTTCCTCTGGCGAGGTAGCAAAGAGGTTATGCAGCGGCCTGCAAAGCCGTTTAGACGGGTTCGATTCCCGTCCTCGCCTCCAGAATAAATCAGTAAAATCAACGACTTAGCCCGCAGCGATGCGGGTTTTTGTCGTTTTCAGGCGGTCGGTGGATGCCCGCATACCGCATAAATCCAATCCAGATTCAAAGAGTATCCGCGAAATTCAGAAGCGATCTGTGCCTAATTGGCGCCAATGTCGTCGGAAATTCATCAATTGGAACGAGATGCCGCGGCCAATCCGGCCGTTTCATGCGCGGCGAGGGCGGTGGCGCTCGAGTAAGCGACGCTTCCCGCCCCTTGATTCGTCGTCTTGTTCGGAAATCGAAAATTCGCGTTGGGTCTTTGCCGGATAATTCCGGCTCCCGCCTCCTGGCGAATTTTTCCACACCCGATGCTGATGGATTCCGAAACGTTCATTTTCCAGACCCCCGACTTGCCCGAGCAGCGGTGGCGGCGGCTGCGCCCCTTGCTCATCGAACCGATCGTGCATTTCGCCGTCCTTGCCGCCGTCATTTTTGCCGCGAACGCGGTGTTCAATCCCAGCAGCGGCGCGAGCAGGCGCGAGATTGTCGTCGGCCAGGATGATCTGCAGCGGCTGCGCGCGCTGGCGATGAAGCAATTCGGACAATTGCCCGATCCGGAGCGCCTGCGCCAGCTGGTGCGCGCCCATGTGCGCGAAGAAGTGCTGGTGCGCGAAGCGCTGGCCGATGGCCTGGACCGCGACGACGCGGTCGTGCGCCGGCGTCTGGTGCAAAAATGGGAATTCCTCGCGCAGTTCGAAGTACGTCTGCCGTCGGACCCTGAGGCGCAGGCCTATTACTTGAGCCATCAACACGACTACGAGATTCCGGAGCGCCTCAGCTTCGAGCAGGTTTTGATCAATTCCGGAGCGGGCGCGGCGGGGCAGCGGGCCGTCGCGTTGGCGGCACTGAACGCGGGGCGGGAAGCAGGAAGCGAGCCCAGCATGTTGGCGCGCACGCAGACTTTGCAATCGCGCGCGGAAGTGTCACGCGACTTCGGCGAGCCATTCGCCAGCGCCGTGTTTGCGGCCACTTCTGGAAAATGGCAAGGTCCGTTCCAGTCGGCGCTGGGAATGCACTTCGTGCGCATTGTGTCGCGCCAACCGCAGCGGCTTGCGCCGTTCGGGGCCGTGCGTGAGCGCGCGCGCACCGATTTGGCCAACCAAGACTTGCAGCAAGCGCGCGACGCAGCATACGCGCGAGCACGCAAGCGCTACCGCATTGTTTTGCCGGCCGAGGCTGCGGAATGAGTGGGCGCCGTCGGATGTGGTGCAAGCGGGCGATTTGCATGGGTGCCCTGTGCGTGGCGGCGGTGCACGGTGGCGCCGTCTCGGCGCACGAGAGCTTGCCAGCATCGCTGACGGTGAACGAAGTACTGCCGCAAGTCTATGACATCGACTGGCGCTTGCCCGCCACTCAGGGCAGTGCGCCCGCGCTGACCCCTCGCTTCCCGGCCCAGTGCGCCGAGATGGCCGTGCCGGCCGAGCGCGCCGCGCCGGCCGCGCGCGTTACGCACTGGCGGCTGCGCTGCCAGCAAGACCTGGCGGCGGGCGCGCAGCTCGCTGTCGATGGTTTGCCCGCCACGATGGTCAATGTTCAAGTGCAGCTCAACACGCTCGACGGCCGCCGCTGGTCACAGCTGGCATCGCCGCGAACGCCGCACATCATGCTGGGCGAACTGGCTAGGGAAAGTGTCAGCCTGAGCGCCTATTTCCGGCTGGGGATCGAACACATATTGAGCGGAATCGATCACCTGATGTTCGTGCTATGCCTCATGGTGCTGGTGCCGGCGCGCTGGCGCCTGGTGCAAACCTTGTCGGCTTTTACGATGGCGCACTGCGCCACGTTGGCGTTGGCCACCTCGGGCGTGATCAATCTGGCGGCGGCGCCGGTCGAGGCATGCATCGCGCTTTCCATCGTGTTTCTCGCTCGCGACATCCTCCGCCCCGACGAGCGCACCTTGGCCCGCCGCATGCCCTGGCTGGTCGCCTTTGGATTCGGCTTGCTGCACGGCCTCGGCTTCGCGGGAGGGCTGGCCGAGATCGGCTTGCCGCAAGGTGAAATCGCGCAGGCCCTGCTGCTGTTCAACCTCGGCGTCGAAGCGGGCCAGCTCGGATTCGTGCTGGCCGTATCCTTGCTGCTGGCGGCATTGCGCCTGCGTCCGGGCGCCCGCCAACGGGTCAACCAGGTCAGCGCCTACGCAACCGGCGCCGTTGCCGCCTTCTGGGTAGTGCAACGCGTTTTGCTCATTGTCGCTTGAGCAAGCCAAGGATGCGCCGGCGCATCTATTGCGAGGTGCGCTGCTGCGCCCGATAATGGCGCGGGCTGTGCCCCGCCATGCGCCGGAATGCCTCGCTAAATGCGGCCACCCCCTGATAGCCGAGCCGGTAGGCGATGTGGCTGATGGGTGTGCTGCTGCCGGCCAGCAATCGGCACGCTCGCTCGAAACGCACTTCGTTCGACAGCACGCGGAAGTTGTGCTTTTCGCGTTGCAGGCGGCGGCTCAGGGTGTGCGGCCCGATGCCTAGCAGCTGCGCCAGTTGTTCGATGGTGGGCTGGCAGTGTTCGGCTTCGTGCAGGATCAACCGGACCCATTCGCTCCACGGCAAGTCGAGGTGCTCGTTGCCGAGCTGCGTTTTGCATTGTTTCTCGGACGCCAATGCCATGTCGGGCGCCGCCGACAACACGGGGGCGTCCAGGAGAGCGGCACTGAACAACATGCGCACCTCAGGCAGCGCGGCTACGCCAAAGTGGACGCGCACCGGCGCCAGTTGGCGGTAGCGGCTCACATGCGCCGGGGCTTGCATCGAGAAATGCATATCGTAGGCGCCCAGGCGCGACCCCAGCAGCATCGCCATCAGGTGGTGCGAAGCAACGGCATGGGCCTCGAACATGAAATACATCAGCTCCGGCGCCATTGGCGCTACCGGGCGATAGCTCAGTTCGCCATGACCCGCATGGCGCCGGTATTCGATGACGAAGGCAGGCGTGATCAGGCTGGCATAGCGGGCCGCCATGCGCAGCGCATGGTCGAGCGTGGCGCACGCCTGCATGGCCTGGCCCAGCGTGCCATGGTTGGCAAAATTGATCCTGCGGCCGACCTCGTAACCCTGGTCGCGGCGTCCGGTGACGCGCTCGATGGCCTTGAGCAGCGCGTGCAGCTCGCTCAGCGTGATCGAGCCCCCCTCCTGCACCGGCAGCCCCGGCGCCAGCCCCGCCTCGGCGAACAGGCGCACCGGATCGCAATCAATCTCCTGCATGTATTGCCACAGCAGGGCGGTATAGCGCACGGGGAGGGTGGGGCTGTAGGCGGGCATGGCGAAGCGGCAGATGGCTGTGCCTGACAGTATAACGGCAAGCACTCATTTTGTTGGGAAATCGAAAGTATTTGGCACGGCAAGTCCCTAGAATCTTTGCATGCATCGGAGGCCATCGGCCGGCCTGCCGGCGCAGCCTTTTATTGGAGGATTTCCCTTGCCTACGCCATCCCGTCCGCTCCAGGCGACGCTTTTTTCCCTTGTTTTCCTCGCCAGCGCGCTGTGCATGGCGTGGTTGGCGCTTGACGCCTATGCCTACTTCCTGCCTGCCGCCTGCCTGCTGCTTGAAGCTGCCTTATTGTGGCTGGGCTGCGGCGGCAAATGGTGCGCGCGCCTGCTGCTGTGGAACCAGCTCAGCGCCCTGGTGCTGATCCTGGACTTGTGGCTGGGCGACATGCTGCACCTGCCGAAACTGAACATCTCTGCCGCCATGCTGCTGGCCAACCTGGCACTGGGCGGGCCGCTGGCCGGCATCCTTGCCATCGCCACGCTGGGAGCCATGCATTTCAATCCGGTCTTGCCGCGCTGGCTGCATCGCGCTGCCGCACATGGGGGCAGCCATGGCCGATAAACGCGCAATGATCGCCGCCATGGGAATGGCCATGCTGCTGGCTGCAGCCGTCCCCGGCCAGGCTGCCATCGTCAGCGGCCGCGTGCTGGCCCGGGACGGCCAGCCGGTGATGGGCGCGATGGTCACCGTGCACAGCGAAGACAAGCTGCGCAAGGACACCGTGTATACCGATGCCGAAGGCAGCTACGCCATCCGCACCGACTTTGGCGGCAAGCTGCTGCTGCGCGCTCGCGTGGCGAACCTGCACGATGCCAGCGTTGAAATGCACTTTGCCGCGGCCCAGGCGGCCAAGGTCGACTTCACGTTGCAACCGTTTGCCACCAGCGCTGAGGCATCGGAGGCGCTGGCGGCGTCTGCCCACAATGCACGCCTGCCATGGAACTCGGCTACCGACAAGGCGCCGTTCGTGAGCCAATGCATGTACTGCCACCAGATCGGCAATGCACTCACCCGCGCGGCACGCCCGCAAAGCGCGTGGGAGGACACGATCCGGCGCATGGAGGGCTATTTCGCCCAGCTCAGCGGACCTGAAGCGAAGACCATCAGTGCAGTACTGGCAGCGGGCTTCGACGGCAAGCCGTTCGACACCCTCCACAATTACGCGCCGACGGCGGCGCTGGCCAGCGCGAAAATCGAGCAGTGGATGGTGGGCGATGCCATGTCCTTCATCCACGACACGGACGTTGGCGAGGACGACAAGCTGTATGGCACCGACGAAGGGCACGACGTGCTGTGGGTACTGGACCGCAAGACCCACAAGATCGACAAGTATCCGCTGCCCGACATCGACCTGCCGGTCGGCGGCGTGTTTTCCGGCATGCAGATGCCGATCGGGATCTTCACCGGCAAGCACGGCCCGCACAGCATGGCGCAGACCAAGGATGGCCTGATCTGGATCACCAATGCGCTGTCGTCGACCCTGATGTCGTTTGACCCTGCAAGCAAGGCCTTCAAGACTTATCCGATCGGGCATGACGTGCTGTACCCGCACACCATCCGCGCCGACAAAGCGGGCGTGCTGTGGTTTACCAACGTGGCGTCGAACCAGGTCGGCCGCTTCAATCCGAAGACCCAGCAAATGGACGTGCTGCACCTGCCATCGAACGGTTTTTTCCGCTGGGTCAGCGACATGCTGATGCCGTCGATGCTCAAGCTGGCCAGCTGGTTCCCGCACAAGAACCTGCACCTGGACCTGTCGCACCAGCGCTGGCTGGGGCATAACATCCTCGCTTTCCCTTACGGTATCGATATCAACCCGATCGACGGCAGCGTCTGGTATGCCAAGCTGTATGCGAACAAGATTGGCCGCATCGATGCCGCAACGCTGGAAGTGACGGAATGGGACACGCCGATGAAGGGCCCGCGCCGGCCCCGCTTTGACCAGCACGGCGTGCTGTGGATTCCTGCCTTCGACGACAGCGGCCTGATGGCGTTCGACACCCGCAGCAAACTGTTTACGACGACCAAACTGCCGCTGCTGGCCAAGGGCGAGCACGAGGTGCCGTACGCGCTCAATGTGCACCCGAAAACGGGTGACATTTGGATCACGGCCAACAATTCGGACCGCGTGCTGCGCTTTAAGCCGTCGACCAAGACCTTTGTCAGCTACCCGAGCCCGACCCGCGTGACGGTGCTGCGCGACATGGCCTTCACTAAGGATGGCCGGGTCTGCTCGAGCCTGTCGAACCTGCCGGCCTACGGCACCGAGGACGGCGTCGATTCCTTCATGTGCATTGACCCCGATGGCGGCGACCAGGACCGCGCCGCCATGGCAGCAGCCAAGCGCTGAACCGCTCGCGCTTGAACAAAGAAAAACGAACAGGAGACACAACCATGCAACGACGCCAATTTCTCAATGCGAACGCCGCTGTATTGGCTGCGGCCGCCCTGCCAGGTTTGGCGCTGGCAGCAACGGGCCCGTCAAGCGATGTCAGCCGCAGCGCGGTCGACAACCCGCTCGCCTACGACCACAAATTTGCCGACGTCAACGGCATCCGCATGCATTATGTCGAAGCGGGCAAGGGCCCGCTGGTGATCCTGTTGCACGGTTTTCCGCTGCTGTGGTATTCGTGGCGCAATCAGATCGCGCCGCTGGCCGCCGCCGGCTACCGCGTGGTGGTGCCGGACCAGCGCGGCTACGGCCAGACCAGCCGCCCGAGCGCGCTCGAAGCCTACGACTTGACCCAGCTGGTGGGCGACATTGTCGGCCTGATCGGCGCGCTGGGCGAAAAATCGGCCGTGCTGGTGGGCTGGGACTGGGGCTCCGGCGTGGCGCAGTACACGGCGCTGATGCGGCCCGATCTGGTGCGTGCGGTGGCGATGGTGACCGGCCCGGTCATGCCGCGCTCGCCCGCAACGCCGTCGGCCATGTGGAAGGCTGGCTTCAAGGACAAGGTGTTCTACCAGCAGTATTTCCAGCAGCCAGGCAAGGCCGAACGGGAAATGGCGCTTGACGTGCGCAAGACCATGGCCAGCGCGCTGTATTCCCTGTCGGCCAGCGCGCCATCGAAGGACAAATGGCGCGCCGTCATGCTGCCGACCGAAACCATGGCCGACACGCTGACCGAGCCGAAGCAATTGCCGCCATGGCTCAGCACCACCGCGCTCGATTACTACACTGCAGAGTACACCCGCTCGGGCTTCACCGGCCCGCTGAACTGGTACCGCAACCTCGACCGCGACTGGGAGATGACTTCTTTCCTGGCCGGCGCGCGCATCCAGTGTCCGCTGACCTATATCGGCGGCGCCGAGGACGAAGGTAATCGCTGGGCCAGGGGTGCCTACGACGCGATGGAGCACACCGTCCCCAAGTTGATGGGCAAGACCATGGTCCCCAACGCGGGCCACATGATCCCGGAAGAAAAGCCGGTGCAGTTCAACGCGCTGCTGCTCGACTTCCTGGGCAAGTTGTAAATGACACGTAGCGCCATCCATTCGGAGACAAGATGAATACCAAGATGATCGCCGCCATCACTGCGGCATTTCTGATCGCGCAGCCATGCATGGCAGCCGCGGCACCCGACAATGCCTACCATGGCGGCAAGCCGTCGGCCAGCAAGCCATCGGTGGCCGACCTGGAAAGCCAGGTCGCCTACCAGCGCGCTTTCGAAGCAGCCGTATGGGCCATGCCGTTGGTAAATACGCACCGCTTGCGGCTGGGGATCATGGAAGGGAACCAGACGCGCGACAACGACATCGTGTCGTTCTCCAAGCCAGCCACGTCGCGCCATGAGCTGCTTACCGCCAACAACACGACACCCTATGTCACCGCCAATATGGACTTGCGCCAGGGCCCGGTGGTCATCGATATTCCGGCCCGCACCGACAAGGCCGTGCTGTTCGGCCAGATCATCAATGCCTGGGGCGTCACGCTCGACAGCTTCGGTCCCGGCGGCATCGACAAGGGGGCGGGCGGCAGATACCTGATGCTGCCGCCCGGCCACGCGCAGCCGGTGCCGGACGGCTTCATCGCGGTGCATTCGGACACGTTCCGCATCGCGCTGGCCGCGCGCTCGATCCATGGCCCCAAGGGCACCGATGCCGAGGCGGTCGAGTACGGCCGAACCATCCGCGTCTATCCGCTGGCCGACGCCGCCAATCCGCCGCCCAACCGCATCGTGGACGGCTATCCCAACGCCGCCTATACCTTGCCGCGCTACGACCTGCGCTATTTCCAGGACCTGCATGACGTTGTCAGCGTGGAGCCGGTCAAGGCGCGCGACAAGGTCATGATGGGCATGCTCGCCTCGATCGGCATCGAGCGCGGCAAGCCGTTCGCGCCGCAGGGCAAGGTCAAGGCGGCGATGGAACGCGCCATTGTCGATGCGTATTTCTATATGCAGAAACGCAGCGCGACCTTCCAGAGCAAGAACCCGTTCTGGCCCGACCGCCATTGGGGCGCCGGCCAGATCACCGATCCAAACCGCGGCTTCGAATTCGAAACCGACGACGCCGTGCTGATCGATAATCGCGCCGACATCTTCCATGCCGCTTCGTATTTCCCGAAGAAGCTGTTGCCCGGCAAAGTGCCCGTCATGTACCTGGTTGCCTTTTCCGACAACAAAGGACGCCCGTTCGCGGCCGGCGGCAATTATCGCATCCGCATTCCAGCCGACATCCCGGCAGCCCAGTTCTGGAGCATCGTGCCCTACGACGAGTCGACCTGGGCCTTTGTCTACAACGACATGGCACGGGTTGGCTTGTCGACCTTTGACAAGGACCAGCTGCAAGTGAATGCAGACGGCAGTGTCGACATCTACTTCGGCGCCAGTGCGCCCAAGCAGGGCAAGAGCAACTGGATCCCGATGGGCAAGAGCGTGGCGGTGCCGCAGTTGCGCCTGTATGGCGTTGGCGACGCCCTGTGGGATGGCAGTTTCAAGATGCCCGACGTCGAACGCGTCAACTAGGCCACTTTCGGCTCCAAGATCAGACCAGGCCATACACCATGAAGAATTTCTCCGGCAAGACCGTCTACATCACAGGCGGCGCCAGCGGCATCGGCCTGGGCACCGGGCGGCGCCTCGCCGCCATGGGCGCCCACATTGTCGTCCTCGACTTCAATCCGACCGATGCCGCGCACGCTGCGCTGGAACACGCGCGCTGCAGCCCGGCCCAGCATATCGCCCGCTACCAGGTCGACATGGCCGACCGCGCTGCCGTACTGGCCGCGGTTGCCCGCGCCGCCAACGAGGCGGGCGCCCCCGACATTGTGATCAATTGTGCCGGTATCGGCGTCACCGGCGAATTCGCCAGCATGCGCTTCGAGGACTTCGACCGCGTCATCCAGGTCAACCTGTACGGCAGCCGCCACCTGTGCGAAGCGGTGCTGCCGCTGATGCGGGCGCGCGGCCATGGCAACATCGTGCTGGTCGCCTCAATGGCCGGCATCACGCCCGTGTACGGTTACACCGACTACGGCACCTCCAAGTACGCCGTGCTGGGCTTCGCTGAATGCCTGCGCTACGAACTCAAGCCGCTCGGCATTGAGGTGCAAATCTGCTGCCCCGGCGAAGTGGAAACGCCGATGGTGGCGGCCGAGCGCCTGATCATCCACCCGGCCACGCGCGCGCTGAAGGACGCCGGCGGCTCGATCGGCATCGACCAGGCGGTCAGGGAGTTGATCGACGGCATGGCACGCGGCAAGGCAATCTTTGTGCTGGGGGGCAAGGCGCGCCTGACCTTCTGGTTGCGCCGCCTGGTGCCGCCGTCGCTGTGGTATTGGATCACCGATCAAATTGTGCGCAAGGCCATGAAAACAAAGAAGGCGATATGACAACGACATATGTTCCACCACTGAACCAGATCGCGTTATCCGTGATCGACCTGCGGCGCACCGAGCGCTGGTTCCGCGAGGGCTTCGGCTTGCTGCCAGCTGGCGGTGGCCGCGCCATGCTGCGCGGGCCGCTGCCGAGCATGATCCAGGGTTTGCCCAAGGCTGCCTCCACCGTCTGGTGGCTAGTCGGCCGCAATCCCTGGTTCCAGCTCGAGCTGTTCCAGTTCGAAAGCCCGATGGCGCGCCTGATGCCGGCCGACTTCCGCCCCTGCGATACCGGCTACACGCGTCTTGGCCTGTGGGTCGCCGATTTTGACCTCACCTTGATCAACCTGTCGCGCCTGGGAACTACGCCGCTGTCGCCGCCGCTGGGCCAGTTGGGCGCACGCCGAGCTTGCGTGCGCAGCCCGGACGGCGTGTATGTCGAGATCATGGAAGACGATCCGCTTGCAGGCAAGGCCGCGGGCGAGCGCAGCACATGCCAGGCAGCGGTCCGTTCGGTGACTTTGTCGACGCCGCATTTCGACGACGGCTGCGCCTTGATGCGCGACGGCGTCGGCTTGCGCGCCAGCGCGGTGCAGCTGCACCAGCCAGAGCACGAAGCGCTGTGGGGTCTGTCCGGGGCACGCTTGAAATCGGCCGTGTTCGACGGTGGCGACGTGCTGGTCGAAGTGGTGTCGTATATCGACCCGCCGGGCAAGCCATGGCCGCAAGGCTACCGCGTGTCGGACCAGGGCATCCTCAATATCGCCTTCGGCGCACGCAACAAGCGTGATCATATGGCCGTGTACGACCGCCTATATGCCTTCGGCGCGCGCCCGAACTGCCGGCCGATCCATATTCCTGGCTCGGGCGTGGTGTACGTCAACGACAAGCACGGTTTCTCGGTCGAGGTGCTGTGGATGAAACCGGGCAAGGGTGACCGTGAATGGGGCTTCGAGCCCTTGCCGCTGGCAAAGCGGCCGCAGCCCGACACCCATTCTGCGACGGGCCGTGTACAGATCAACGCCAGCATCGAACGCGTCTGGGACGTCATCAGCGACCACGAAGGCATGAGCAATTGGTGCGGCTTCAGCCCGGTCAGCATGATTCGTGCCGGCGACGTCACGCCCACCGGTTACGGTAGCGAACGCATCATGCACGGGCCGCCAGGCATCGGTGTGGTCGTCGAGCAGGTCATCGGCGAGCAGGCGCAGCAGCTGCAGCGCTACCGCGTGATCAAAGGCTCGCCGTTCATCTGCCACCAGGGCGAGATCCGGTTGCGCCAATGCGGCAAGGGCACGGAACTGGAATGGACCATTCGCTTCCGGTCCCGCATCCCCGGCATTGGCTGGCTGTTCCAGCGCATCCTGTCGGGCAAGCTGCCTGCGATGCTGCACCAGCAGCTCAAAACCTATGCAGAGGCTTCGGGCCGCCAAACCAGCCCCGTGCAGTCCATCAACAGGAAGCAAGCATGAAAAAGACGATCGTCATTACCGGCGTCTCCACCGGCATAGGCTTTGCCACCGCCCAGACCCTGATCGCGCGCGGCTATCGCGTGTTCGGCAGCGTGCGCAAGGCGGCCGACGCCGAGCGCGTGCAGAAAGCTCTGGGGTCATCGTTTACTGCGTTGCTGTTCGATGTTACAGACACCGATGGCCTGGCCGCTGCCGTGGCCCAAGTGCAGGCGGCTGTGGGCGAGCAGGGCCTGGCTGGCTTGATCAACAATGCCGGCGTGGCCGGTTCGGCGCCGCTGATGCATGTGCCGATGCAGGAAGTGCGCCAGGTGTTCGACATCAATGTGTTCGGCCTGCTGGCGGTGACCCAGGCCTTCCTGCCGCTGCTGGGCGCGCGCGCCGGCACCACGCATGCGCCGGGCCGCATCGTCAACCTAAGTTCGATCAGCGGCGGCCTGGTGTTTCCCCTGGTGTCGGTGTACGCCGCTTCCAAGCACGCGGTTGAGGCATTCTCGGACGGGCTGCGCCGCGAACTGTCGATTTACGGCATCCAGGTCAGCATGCTCGAGCCGGGTGTCATCAAGACGCCGATTTGGGACAAGGGCAACACACCTGAAGCCGACCTGCGCTATGCAAGCACCGACTATGGGCAGGCGATGGCGGCGCAGCCGACCATGTTTGCCAAGGAACTGGAGAAGGCCAAACCGATCAGCGTGGTTACCGACGCCATCGTGCATGCGCTGGAAGCGCGCCAGCCCAAGGCGCGCTATGTACTGATTGGCATGTGGCACATCCGAAAATTCATCCCGACCCGCTGGCTCGACGCCTTGCTGGCCAATCTGTCCGGTCTGAAGCCGACGCGTTAATCAAGGAGACGAAACATGGGCAATCAGTTATTGGAAAAGGTGGGGGCGTGGGGCGCCTTCGCCTATATTTCGACCTTCGGCAATGCTTGGTTCTGGTTGGCCAAGTTGCTGCCGCCGACCTCGCCGGCAGCCACTGCAGTGGAAGTGGCCAAGGTATTCCAGGAGCACAGCGGGATCATGATGCTGGCAAGCCTGATCATGATGTGTTCGAACTGGGCGTTGCTGCCGTTTGGCGCGCTGCTGACCCTGATCATGCACAAGATCGAAGGCCGCTTCGGCATGCTGACCCTGATGATGGGATTCACTTGCGTCACCTTCTTGGTGCTGAACTTCTATATGGGCCTGTCATTCGCGATGGCGGTGTTTCGCCCCGAGCGTACGCCAGACCTGGTCCAGTTCGCGGTCGACACCGCCTTCCTGCAGGTGCTGGGCGGGATCCCGATGTTCATCGGCGTCTGGAGCCTGGCTGCGTATGCGATCCTGGTGGTCAGCCCGCGTGCCAATCCAATCCTGCCGCGCTGGTTCGGCTACCTGAACCTGTGGGCCGCGATCTCTCTGCTGCCTGAACTGCTGGTGTTTTTCTTCAAGGCCGGGCCGTTCGCCTGGGACGGCCTGTTCGGCTTCTGGATCCCGGCCGTGGCCACCGTCGCCTATTCGCTCGTGAGCCCGTTCGTGTTCCTGCCTGCGGTGAAGAAGCACTTCGCGCACGGATGATCAAGGCGTCCCGCATTCCTGGCGAGGCCGGACTATGGATTTTCATTTTCGGCGACTTGATGGTCTTCGGGCTGTTCTTCGTCGTCTGGAGCTGGAACCGTGCCCTGTTGCCCGACCTGTTCGCGGAGGGAGCAGGGCAGATGAATCGCACACTGGGTCTGGCGAACACGTTGGTGCTGATCACCAGTTCGGCAGCGGTGGCCAGCGGCTTGCATCTGGCGCGCCTGGGCCGCCCGCTAACGGCCAGGCTGGCCTATGTCGCCGCTGCCGCGCTGGGGTGTGGCTTCGTCATGGTCAAGATGATTGAGTATAGCCAGCACATTCATGCAGGGGCAAATGCGCTCGGTAACGCCTACTTCATGTATTACTTCGCCTTCACCGGGATCCATCTGTTGCATGTCCTGATCGGCATCACGGCCCAGCTGGCGGTGGTGCGGCGCTGCCGGCATCTTCCGGTTGGCATCTGCCCCGCGACGGACGATCTGGTGTTCCTCGAAAGCGTAGGCGTGTTCTGGCACTTGGTGGACTTGCTGTGGATTGTCCTCTTTTTCTTGATCTACGTCGCCACATGAAGCCAACCTCACTGCGTGGGCTGCGGCCCGTCTTCACCGCATGGGCGCTGCTGGTCGTGTGCACCTTGGTGTCGGTGTCAGATGGCATGCGGTCCGCCTCGCCAGCCATGCTGGCGGCGGTTGCAGGACTGACCGCGTGCAAGGTCACCCTGGTCATCTTCCGGTTCATGGAGGTGGAGCGGGCTCCGCTTTGGCTCAGAGCGGCCTGCCTCGCTTGGATTGCCATCATTTTTTGCATGATCGGCGCACTTGTGGCGTTCCCGCAGTGGAGCGTCGAATTCATTCTTCGCCGCTAGTGATAAGGAGTTGTCATGTCTTGGATCAAACGATTGTGGCAGGCCGACATAGCGCCGATCTCGGAGCGCTATCGCTGGGTGGCCGACGCCTATATGGTGCAGTTCGCGGTGCTCTATGTGGTCGCGCTGCTGGCGACGTACCACTATATTTTTCTTGGGCCCGCAACCGGCGAGGACGTCGGATTCGGTCACTTGCTTGCCTTCCTTGTCCTGAGCTATGAGACCGGGGCGCGGCTTGGCGTCGGTCCCGCGCTGCTGTGCCTGTTGGCCTTCGCCATCGTCGTCAATGTGACGGTACGCGCGGTCGTGATCCACCGCGCCTACCATGCGCACAAGGCCAGCTTCGGCCAGCCGCTGCCGCTGGACCAGATGCTGACCTATGTCGGCGCCAACTTCATCAATCTGTTGTTCGCGCCGCTGGTGCTGCTGCTCCTGGCAGGGCTGTACCATGCCGCCGGCTACGGGTGGCAGGATGGCTGGGACAGCATGGCGCGCCTGCGCGCACTGGCCGAGGCAGGCGTGGCGCTGGTGCCGACCGTGGTCGACCTGCCGCGCCCGCTGGCCTTCCTGGCGATGCTGATGGTGGTCACGCTGGCCCACTACTGGGCCCACCGGCTGAGCCATACGATGCGCCTGCCGTGGCTGGTGATCCACCGCCTGCACCATGTGACTGAGAACATCAGCCCGGTGACGACGCTGCCGTCGATCGTGTCGTGCCCGATCGTGTTCGTGCTGATGGTGCCGTATCTGTTCCTGTTCGGCGCCCTGTCCAAACTGTTTTATCCGGAGCCGCTGATTTTCGAGCTGATCGCCTTCCAGCTGGTGCTGATGGTCGCTGAAATGTATAACCACAGCGCCGCCATGCACCGCTCGACGACCCAGCTGCGCTGGCTGCGATGGCTCGGCTTTACCTTTGCATTGGCTGGCTACCACTTGCTGCACCATGCCGCCGACCGCGACGAGCGCTTCAAGAAGACGGCTTACACGGCCAACCTCGGCCCTGGCCTGTTCTGCTGCTGGGACATGATGTTCGGCACCTACCGGCCGCTGACCGATACCATACCGACGACCGGCCTGGTGGGGCTGCCGCACGTCGCGAAGAACTCGCTGCGCCTGATGTTCGGCGGCCTGGGCCAGATCGCCTGCGAGCTGGCCTGGAACAAATCGTGGCGCACGCGCTTCTGGATCTTGTGTGGTCCGGTCGACTACGTGCCGCCTGTGACCAAGGATTTTGTGGTGCTGGGCAGCGCCACGCCAACAACGAAAGGAAACGCATGTTAAGGAGGATCTTGCGCTGGAGCGGGCGCGGCCTGCTGGTGCTGGCCGTGCTGCTGGCGCTGCTGCTGGCGGTGGCGGAATACCGGGCGCGGCTACGCATCGAGAAGGCGCACCAGCCGGGCCAGCAAGCCGCTGCCATGGCGCGGCCCGAGCCCAACCCGCTCAAGAACGCCTACTTCGGCGAAACCCATCTGCACACCAGCCTGTCACTCGATGCCGGCGTGATGGGAACGGAGCACACGCCGCGCATGGCATTCCGCTTTGCCAAGGGCGAGGAAGTGGCGCTCGGGACAATGCGCCAACGCCTGGTGGCGCCGCTCGACTTTGCCGCCGTCACCGACCATGCCGAAGGCATGGGCTCGTACGCCCAGTGCGCCCAGCGCGACAGCGGCAACTATTGGAGCCTTAATTGCATGGGCATGCGCTACCAGCTGCTGCTGGTCTATCCGCGCCTGTTTGCGATGGTCAAGCAGATCGGCAGCAAGACCGGCTCCTACGATGAAAGCATGTGCGGCCCGCAAGGCGTGGCCTGTGTCGCCGCCTCCAAGGGGGTATGGGAAGATGCCCAGGCGGCGGCCAACGAGGCCTACCAGCCGGGCAAATTCACCAGTTTCATCGGCTTTGAATACAGCCCATCGCTCGACGCCGGCGGCATGCTGCACCGGAACGTGATCTTCCGCAGCAAGACGGTGCCGGCACGGCCCTTCAACGCCTTCGACGGTTTTGCCGAAGACATGCTACGCTGGCTCGATTCCAGTTGCAAGGGCGACTGCCAGGCCCTGTCGATTCCGCACAATCCCAACTGGTCATGGGGGCTGATGTTCGGCGAGACCGGCAGCAATACGGGGCCGCTCAGCCGCGCCGACCTGGCCTTGCGCGCCAGGCTCGAAACCCTGGTCGAGGTATTCCAGGTCAAGGGCAGTTCGGAATGCACGGCAGGAATCGGCAATAACGACGAGCAGTGCGGTTTTGAAAACATGTGGCCAGCCTGCCCGCCGGGCGAAGACAAGGTCGAGCAAACCAGCGGCCTGCACGCACGCCGCTGCGTCGCTTCCAACGACATGGTGCGCAATGTGCTGCGCAAAGGCCTGCTGGAGGAGCAGCGGCTCGGCTTCAATCCCTACAAATTCGGTTTCGTGGCCGGCACCGACAACCACAACGGTACGCCGGGCGATACCGCCGAAGACAACTACAAAGGCCATGCCGGCG
Source organism: Pseudomonadota bacterium (assembly GCA_040390195.1). GTDB lineage: Bacteria > Pseudomonadota > Gammaproteobacteria > Burkholderiales > Burkholderiaceae_D > Telluria_A. Next base: position 15,821 of record JAZJYV010000125.1, read on the forward strand.
TGGTTGACAACGATCCAAAAATCCGGCTCGGCCTCGACAGCAATATCATTTCCCGTTCGCTCAAGGTCACGCCGAACTTGCTCAATCCCGGCGGCCTGACTGGCGTCTGGGCCGAAGAGAATACGCGCGAGGCGATTTTCGACGGCATGAAACGCAAAGAGACCTTTGGCACCAGCGGCACGCGATTGCGCGTGCGCCTGTTCGGCGGCTTTGACTTTGCGCCGGACCTGCACACCCAGTCGGACATGGTACGCCAAGCCTACCGGCTCGGCGTGCCGATGGGGGGCGACCTGAAGGGCGCCAGCGCGGGGCAGGCCTTGTCGCTGCTGGTATGGGCCACGCGCGACGCCAATTCGGCGCCGCTGCAGCGCATCCAGGTGGTCAAGGGCTGGGTCGACGGCGACCAGACCCGCGAGCGGGTGTACGACGCGGTCTGCTCGGACGGTATCCATCCCGATCCGGCCACGGGGCGCTGCCGCAGCAATAACGCGACCGTGAACCTGGCCGACTGCGCGATTTCGCGCGACAAGGGCGCTGCCTCGCTGGCGACCACCTGGCGCGATCCGGATTTCCATGCCGCTCAGGCAGCGTTTTATTATGTGCGGGTGCTGGAGAATCCGGTGTGCCGCTACACCCAGCGCGATGCGAACCGGCTCGGCATGGCCTTGCCGGCCGGGGTGGCGGCGACCATCCAGGAACGTGCCTGGTCCTCGCCAATCTGGTACAGCCCGAACAAATAAGCGCTACGCACCGATACCAATGTCCATCCCAAATCTGCAAGACAAATACGTGCTCGTCACGGGTGCCGCCAGCGGTATCGGACGCGCCACGGCGCTCGCCTTCGCCGCCCAAGGCGCCAACCTGTTCATCGCTGACATCGACCGGATCGCGCTGGAGTCACTGTGCGCCGACATCACGGCCGGCGGTGCGGTTTGCATTGCGCACGTGACCGATGTGTCCGATTCCCAGGCAATGCGCCAGCTGGCCGACGCCGTGCATGCCGTCGTGCCGGCGCTCGACGTACTGGTCAACAACGCCGGCATCGCCTATCTGGGATCGTTCGCCGAGACGTCGCTGGCGACCTGGGACAGGATGCTGCAGGTGAACCTGATGGGCGTGGTGCACAGCTGCCAGAGCTTCCTGCCACAAATGCGCCATGCCGGCGGGCCGCGTCATATCCTGAACGTCGCCTCGCTGGCAGGAATTTCACCGCCACCGAACGTGAGCGCCTATGCAGCCTCCAAGTTTGCCGTGATGGGCCTGTGCGAAGTGCTGGCGCTCGAGCTGGCCGGCAGCGGCGTGCGTGTCAGCGCGGTCTGCCCTGGCGTGGTCGACACCGCGATCACGCAGGGCAAGCGCGGCGCCTCGATCTCCGACGCGCAAGTGGCACGGCTGCGCGCGTACTACAAAAAACACGGCGGCCCGCCCGAGGAGGTCGCCGCAGCCATCGTCAACGCGGTGCGGCGCGGCCACGACCTGGTGCTGGCCGGACCTTACGCCCAGCTGATGTATCAAATCAAGCGCCTGTCGCGTGCGCTGGCGCACAGGCTGAACCTGGTCGCCGCCGTCAACAGCGGTTACCTCTAGGCTGGCGAGCGCTGGGCGCGCGCCGACGACCGGATAGACTTTGTTTTCCTTGGCCTCGCGCTCGAATAGATCCTTCATGGCGGCCAGTTTGGCCGGTTCGCGTTCGGCCAGGTCCTCAGCCTGGGCGTAGTCGTGATCGAGCTTGTAGAGAGCCCATGTGTCTTTGGCCGGATCCCAGCCGACAAAGCCGGCGAAGCCCTGGGCCCACGGCAGGCGCGGACTGGCCACCGAGGCCATCCAGCCGTCATGATAGATGCCGCGCGAACCGCCAAATTCGAAATACTGAGTGTGTTTTTGCGGCGCAGCCTTGGCGTCGGCAAAGGTGTAGGCCATGCTGACGCCGTCGATCGGGTCCTGGCGCACGCCGTCCACCACCTTGGGCGGCACGATGCCCAGCACTTGGTAGATGGTCGGCGCGACGTCGTTCACATGGTGGAACTGGCCGCGCACGGCGGCATCGGGCTTGATCGACTTGGGCCACGAAATGGCCAGCGGCACGCGGGTGCCGCCGAAATAGCCGGCCATCAGCTTGGTGCCCTGGAACGGCGCCGAGCCGGCCTGTGCCCAGGCCGCATGGTACATGCTGTCGAGCTGTTTGGTGCCCAGCGCGGCCAGGCCGCCGAACTGCTCGTTGAGGACCTTCATGTGCTCGGCCGGCTGGCTCGGGATGCCGTTTTGCGCCGGCAGTTCGTCGATCGAGCCTTGCTGGCCTTCGGCCGAGGCGCCGTTATCGGAAAACACATCGAAGATCAGCGTGTTGTCGCGCAGGCCCAGGCGTTCCAGTTCGTCGACCACCTTGCCGGCCTGGGTGTCGGCGTGCTCGAGGAAGCCGGCATACACTTCCATCAGGCGCGCTTGGTATTTTTTCTCTTCCGGCGACAGGCTGTCCCATGCAGGCAAACCGGCCGGACGCGGATTGAGGCGGGTGTCGGCCGGGATCCAGCCAAGCTCTTTCTGGCGGGCGAACACACGCTCGCGGTAGGCGTCCCAGCCGCCGTCGAACTTGCCCTTGTACTTGTCGGCCCATTCGGCAAATACATGGTGCGGGCCGTGCACCGCGCCCGGCGTCCAGTACATGAAGAAGGGCTTGTCGGGCGCATAGGCCTGATGCTGCTGCAGCCAGCCGACGGCCTGCTGCGCCATGTCCTCGGTCAGGTGGTAGGGCTGTCCCTGGGGCGGCTCGATCGGCGTGGTGTTGCGGTACAGGCGAGGTTCATATTGCGACGTTTCGCCGGCGATGAATCCATAGAACGCATCGAAGCCATGGCCGGTCGGCCAGCGGTCGAACGGGCCCATGCTGGTGGTCTGGTTGGCCGGCGTGTTGTGCCACTTGCCGCAGGCGGCGCTGCGGTAGCCGTAGTGGTGCAGCACTTCCGGCAGGGTGGCGGCCGACTTGGGGATCACGCCCGCATAGCCGTCCCAGTCATTGGCCAGTTCGGCGATCTGGCCGTTGCCGACGCGATGGTGGTTGCGGCCGGTGAGCAGGGCGGCGGGGGTGGCCGAACTGACCGCCGTGGTGTGGAAGGCGTTGTACTTGATACCGCTGGCGGCGATGCGCGCCAGCGTCGGCGTGTGGATCGGCCCCCCACCGCGTCACTTTGGGCGAAGCCGGCATCGTCGAACATGATGATGAGGATATTGGGCGCGCCGGCCGGCAGGTGCGCAGGCTGCTGGCGCCACTGGTGGGTCGAGCTTTGCAAGCTGGGACCTGCCACGCTGGCGGTCGGCACCGGCGGGAACGGCAGGCTGTCCTGGGCGGCGGCCGGCAACGCGGCGCCGGCGGCGGCTAGCATCAGCGCGCGGCTCGCTGCGGTGGGTTCAAAAGGCATGGGCACGTCTCCGGCGAAAGTGCGTGGAATGGGAGTGTGACATGGTGGCGGCGGCACGGCGGCCGCGCTTGTCGTTTATTTCCAGTTATCTGTCATTTTTGCTACACCGCTGTGGACGGAAGGGCTAGCCGCGCAGCGCGTCGAAGAAAATCCCTGGCAACTTGAGCCAGGACGGCTTGACCTGGAACGCGAACAGTTTGCGCGCCACATTGTGGGCCTGGCGGTTGCTGACAAACCATGGCGGCGTCGGCAACAAGGTCAAGGCCCCACCGAGCAAGCTGCGCGGGAACGGCCGAAACGGTGCCTGCACCACCGTCCGCTCGGGCCGGTCGAACATGAACGTATTGTGCACGCTGCCAATGCCGCTCTGGACGTCGTTCAATACGTGGCCCGGGAAAGCACCCCATGGGGCCGTGGTCAGCAGGTAGCCCAGCCCGGTCCAGGCATTGACGGCAATGCAGCCGTAACGCAGCTCCTGCAGCAGCGCTTCCCAGCGCGGGCCCAGCGCCTTGATGGTGGCAGGATGGATGAGGATGTTGGCGCCCAGCGTGCCGCGCAGGCGGTCGTTGGCAAAGGCGATCGCGTTGCGCAGGAACGCCTCGGCGTCGTCACCGTCCAGCAACTGCTCGCACAGGGTCGGCGCGAAGACTTCATTGGCGTAGGCGTAGGGCGTGGCCGCGCCCAGCGCCGGCATTTCAACGATGTCGCGGCGCGCCAGCGTGCCCGGTGCATTGACCGAGCGTACGCCAGGCTGGCGCAGCGCCATGTCGTCCTGGCGGCTGGCTGCGCCCGGGTAGTAGGGCGCACGGTCCGGCGCAGCAGCGAGCTTGGCGCGCACTGCACTGCGCAGCGCCGGCGTATGAACCCAGTGCCGCGGCAGCACCAGCATTTGCGAGGCGACGCAATTGAAGCCGCTGTTGTGCAGCTTTTGGGTGGCGATATGCGCCGCCTGGAAGTCGATGTCGGCACGGGTCCATGGCCCCGGCACCACGATGGTGGGGCACACTGCACCCAGTTCGCTGCTGATCGGCCTGGTATTGAGCGGCGTGTTGGCGGCGCGCCCGGCGGCGCCTTCCGGCCCGCTGCCAAAGACGATGGCGTCGTGCGTGGCCTGGCTGCCCGTGATGTGGATGGTGTCGACCAGCGCGTGCTGGCACAGGAAGGTGCCGATGTCGCCGCCGCCGGTGACGAACTGCAGGAAGTCCCGCTCGCACAGTGGCGCGAAAATCTCCTCGAACAGCGGCAGCAGATAGTCGTTGACGGGATTGAGCTTGACGATGCACACCGCCTTATCGGTAAATAGCTTGTAGATAGCGTCCAGCGGCGCGATGCTGGAGATATTGCCGGCGCCGAGCACCAGCGCCAGTTCGCCGCCGGTGGCGTTGTCGGAACGGTATGCGCTGGCCACGTGCAGGTGCAGGTTCGACGCGCTCACGTCCGGTGCCATCCACACCTCGGCGCGCACACCCGACAGCAGCAGGCGGTCGAACAGATTGAGTGGGAACACTTCGACGGCCAGCTGGCCGCCGGCCAGGGTGCGCTTGTTGAGGGCGTCGGTATCTGGTACGCCGTGCGCCTCGATCTGGCGCAGCGTCGCCAGCAGATGGTCGCAGGTAGCGAGCAAGGCCCACGGGCCGGAAGTCCATTCCTCGCCCTGCAGCGTCGAGGCAGCGTCGAGGCCCTTGTAGTTGTTCGACAGTGTAATCCAGCGTTCGGCGGCGGCGGGAATGCGCGCGCGCACCTGTGCCAGCAAGTCGATGCGCGCGGCGATGGGCATCCCCGCCCAGTCGCCGCGGCGCGCAGCCAGCCGTGCCAGCAGTCCGGCCAGCAGGGCGGGTGCTTCCAATGAGTATCCCATGATGTTCGCTTTCCGGCTGAGGGACCGCGGCGCGGTCCGGATTGGGCGGCACCCACTGGGCGCCGCCGCCATTATCGGTCGGCGGCCATGTCGCGGCTTGTCATTCGAGGACAAGCGCTTGTCATTTCGCCCCGCGCAGCTGGTCCACGAAGGCGCTCGGGCTGACCCCGTTTTCGCGCTTGAACGCGCGGCTGAAATTGGCGATGTCGGTGTAGCCAAGCCGATAGGCGATTTGCGAGATGGCGAGGCGGCCCTCGCCCAGCATCTCGCGGGCCCGCTCATCGCGTACTTCCAGCTTCAAGGCGCGCAGATTGGTTCCTTCTCGTGCCAGGTAGCGGTCCAGCGTGCGGGCCGACAGATTGACGATACTGGCCAGTTCATCCAGGGTGGGCTGGCAGTCTTCCGCTTTCATCAGGAGCATGCGCACCCAGTCGCCCCATTTGCCGCCGACCGAGCATTCCTGCATCAGTTGCTTGCAGCGCGCCTCGGCCTGATCGAGCGCGCGCAGGTCCGTCATCGCCAGCGGTGCATCGAAGCTGTCGGTGACGAGCCGGATGCGCACGCCGGGCAGCGACTCGGGGCCGAACTGGAAGCGCGCCGGCAGCAATTCGCGGTAGCGCGCGGCGTGCGCGGGCGCCGGCATTGACAGCACGTAGTCGCCACTGACCTTGCCCTGGATGACCGACTCGATCTGCTGGTGGAAGGACACGGCCGCCGCCTCGATGTGGAAGTGCAGCGTGTGCTCGGACATGCCCAGCACCGGCACCATGGCGATGTCGGCAGTGTCGCCATGGCGTTCGTAGCGGAAGGTGAACATGGGCGAGATGATCCGGTAATAGCGCGCCACCAGGCGCAGCACATGATCAACGGTCGGGCAGCTGATCAAGGCATAGCCGAGCACGTCGTGCGAGTTCAGCTTGATCAGCTTGCCCAGCTCGAACGCCAGGTCGGTACGCGCCGTCAGGCGCACCAGCTCGCGCAGCAGCGCATCGACTTGCGCCATCGTCAGGCGCGCCTGCGGGTCGTTGAGGGTGCGGATCTGGGCCGCCGACAGCGCGTCGCGGCAGGGGATGCCGCTGGCCTCGACGTAATCGACCAGTTGGGCAAAATAGCGGGCGGCGGGGGCTTCATCCATGCGCCCATCATACCCGACTACTGGCGTGAAATGACAAGCTGCCCGGGCCGGATGGCCAACGCCGGGCGCTGCGCGCCAGGGCAAATGACAAGCGATTGGCCGCAAATGACAAGCGCTCGCCTGCGGCTGGACCGACAATGCAAGCCAAGGAATCACCGATAGATTTCATGCCCGACGCCCCGACTCAGGAGACACCATGCCGCATTCCGCCCCAGCACCGGCCTAGCGCCACCCCATTGTTCCCGACAAGCTAAAGGCCACGCCGGCCGCCGCAACGCGCACCCCTGGTGCGTGCGGATCAACTCGCCCTGAAAACCGTTCGCCCCATGACAAACCCGAATTCGCCCGCCGAGGACGCCCGGCCCGCACCCGTGTATTGCTGCCAGCGCCTGCCGTCTGCGCTGGTGCGCAGGCTGGTTCAGGCCGACGCCGTCAACGGCGCGGCTGCCGCATCCGATGTAGGTATCACCCGTTGCAAAGAGCGCAGTAGAAAAAATATAACCAGAGGAGATGGTGCAGCATGAAACACACTGAAACGACGCCGCGATTCGCCTTGCATGCCGTGGCCCTGGCGGCCGCGCTGTGCGCGATCGGCTCCACCCAAGCGGGGGAAATTGCGACCGGCAACCCGGACCTGACGATCCAGTTCGATAACACCGTCAAGTACAACTATGCGCGTCGCTTGGTTGGCCAGAACGCGGCCATCCTGAAGTCGGTCAACAACGATGACGGTGACCGCAACTTCGACAAGGGCACGGTCTCGAACCGCATCGACATCCTGTCCGAGTTTGACCTGGTGTACAAGAAGGCGTTCGGCCTGCGCGTATCGGCTGCCGGCTGGGCCGATGCCGCCTATGGAACGCTCGACAACACCAACGTCGCCAGTTCCAACCACTACGTGGACGGCAAACCGGCATACGGCATGTCGGACTACGCCAAGCGCTATCACAAGGGGCCGTCGGGCGAGATCCTCGACGCCTTCGTGTTCGGTAACTTCGAGCTGGGCGAGATGCCGGTCAACGTCAAGTTGGGCCAGCACACGCTGTACTGGGGCGAAAGCCTGATTTCGCCTATCCATGGCGTCAACTATGGCCAGTCGCCGGTCGACATGATCAAAGGCTTTTCGGTGCCGGGAACGGACGCCAAGGAATTGTTCCTGCCGCGCGCCGCGCTGTCGGTGGCGATGTCGCCGTCGACCGAGCTGGCGCTGGCAGCCCAGTACTTCTTCAAGTGGAAGCCGGCGCGATTGCCCGAATCGGGCTCCTATCTCGGCTTCTACGACTTCGGCATCCAGGGTGGCGAAACGTTCAACCTGGGCGCGCTGGGTGCGGCCCGCCGCGGTGCCGACATCGAGCCCGACAAGAAGGGCGACTTCGGCCTGTCCGCGCGCTGGAGCCCGGCCTGGCTCGATGGCACCGTCGGTGCCTACTACCGCAAGACAGCCGACTTGCTGCCGCAGGCGGCGATGCGCCTGGCCGGCGTACCATCGGCGCTGTTCGGCCAAGCGAGCCCGCTGGTGGCGGCCAATGCGCAGATGGCGGCAGCGGCCGTGATCGGCGCGGGCGGCACGGCCGCGCAGGCGCAGGCCGCGGCCCAGCAAGCAGGCGCGGCCACTGCAGCGGCAGTGGGCAACGCCACTTGTACGGCGGCCATTCCAGGCGCCGCAGCGGTGTCCAACAACTGCCTGTTCTACCCGGCGGCGCTGGGCGCGACCAGCCAGTATCGCCTCGAATATGCCGGCGATATCGATGTGTTCGGCCTGTCGCTGTCGAAAAACATCGGCGGCGTCGCGGTCGGCCTGGACCTGAACTACCGGCGCGACATGCCCCTCAACAGCACCCCGGCGCTATTGATGCCGGTCGGGACCAACCCCGCCATCCTGGCCGGCCTGGCCAGTGCGGTGGCCGGCGCCATGGTGCCGGTCGCGTCCGAGCTGGCCAGCGGCGGCCGGGTCGATGCCGCGCGCGGCAATACCATCCATGGCGTGCTCAATTTACTCGGCACCACTGCCGCCACGCCGCTGTTCGACGCCTCGAGCTGGGTCGCCGAGCTGACCTGGAACCGCGTTGCCAAAGTGACCCAAGGCGCGCAGTTCTACAAGGGACGCGACGGCTACACCGGCATCGACAAGGTATCGAAGGACTACTTTGGCCTGGCGCTGAACTTCACGCCGACCTGGTTCCAGGTCTTCCCAGGCGTGGAACTGTCGCTGCCGGCCAGCTACTCGGTGGGCTTGTCGGGCAATTCGGCGGTCCAGTCAGGTGGCAATAAGCAAGCCGGCAACTACGCCGTCGGCCTGGCCTTCGATGTCTACCAGAAGTATCGCTTCGACATCAAGTACGTCGACTTTTTCGGGCCGTTTGCGACCGATCCCGTGACCGGCGCCATCACCTCGAACGCCGGCGTGACGCCGCTGCTCAAGGACCGCGGCTTCCTCGCCCTGACCTTTAAAACCACCTTCTGACCGGATGACCACCATGATGTTCAAACACACCCTGATCGCGGCCGCGCTGGCCGCCGCCGGCCTGGCCCATGCGGCCGTGTCGCCCGAAGAAGCCAAGCAGCTTGGCGCCACCTTGACCGCTGTGGGCGCCGAAAAAGCCGGCAACAAGGACGGCACCATTCCCGAGTACACCGGCGGCCTGACCAACGGCCCGGCCATCGGCAAGGGCGAGGGCATGCGGCCCGATCCGTATGCCAGCGACAAGCCGCGCCTGGTCATCTCGCCCAAGGATGCTGCCACTCATGCCGACAAGCTGACCGCCGGCACCAAGGAACTGCTCAAGCGCTTCCCGACCTACCGCGTCGACGTCTACCCGACCCGCCGCAGCATTGTCATGCCCAAGTTCTTCCTCGATAACACGGCCAAGAACGCCACCGGCGCCAAGACCACCGACGGCGGCATCGGCATCGACAACGCGCTGGCCGGCGTGCCGTTCCCGATCCCCAAGACGGGCAGCGAAGTGATGTGGAACCATCTGCTGCGCTACCAGGGCCGCGCCAATGTGACCAAGTACGATTCGTGGAACGTCGATTCGGCCGGCACGCCAACCCTGGCCACCACCGGCGAGATTTACCAGGAATTCCCGCTGGTCGATCCGAAAAAGACCGACGCCGCCAAGCAGAGCGACGTGTTCTTCCGCACCAAGCTGGCCTACCTGGCGCCGGCGCGCCGCAACGGCGAAGCGCTGATGGCGTTCGACGCCGTCAACCCGGTGGTGCAGCCGCGCCGCGTGTGGCAATACCTGCCCGGCCAGCGCCGCGTCAAGCTGGCGCCGGACGTCGCCTATGACACGCCGAACCCCGGTTCGGCTGGCGTGTCGACCTATGACGACGGCTGGGTCTTCAATGGCGCGCTCGACCGCTTCGACTTCAAGCTGGTCGGCAAGAAGGAAATGTACATTCCGTATAACGACTTCAAGCTGACCTACTACAAGACACCGGCCGACGTCACCAAGCCCAACCACATCAATCCCGATCTGCTGCGCTGGGAGCTGCACCGCGTGTGGGTGGTGGAAGCGACGCTCAAGCCGGGCAAGCGCCATATCTATAGCCGCCGTACTTTCTACGTCGACGAAGACAGCTGGACGGCGGTCGCGTCGGATGAGTACGACGCGCGCGGCCAGCTGTACCGCGCCGGCTTCGCCCACCTGACCTTCAGCTACGACGTGCTGGCGCCCCAGTCGGGCAACCAGATGACATACGACTTCGTCAGCGGCGCCTACAACATCAGCGGCATGATCGGTCCGCACGGCGGCATCCGCTACATCGAGCCGCTCAAGGCGTCGGAGTGGTCGGCCGAAGCGCTGTCGGGCGCCGGCGTGCGCTAAGCGATACGGCGCGCCGCTCGTGGCGGCGCGCCATCCGTGTCTCGTTTTACCGCCGATGGTCCTCCACTGCCGGCAGTCTTTTTACCGAATCGAATATGAAATTGATCTCATTGGTGCTGGCGCTGGCGCTGTCGCTCGGCGACAGCGCGCCTTCGCACGGGGCCGAACGCTTCACCGACGTGCTCGGCGCGCCGGCGGTTCCCTCCGCACTGGCTGGCCAGGTGCTGGTCAACGGGCTGGCGCCGGCTGGCCAGCGCCTGATGGCCGCTGGCCAGCGCGGGCATATCCTGTATTCCGACGATGGCGGTGCGCGCTGGCAGCAAGCCAAGGTGCCTGTGTCGTCGGACCTGGTGGCCGTGCATTTCCCCAGCGCCCACAAAGGGTGGGCCGTGGGCCACGACGGCGTGGTGCTGCACAGCGAAGACGGCGGCGCCAGCTGGAGCCGCCAGCTCGACGGCATCCAGGCCGCCCGGCTGATTATTGCGCAGGGCGCCAGTGCAACACTGGTCGAAGAGGCGCGCGCCGTGCTGGCGCATGGCCCGGACAAGCCCTTCCTCGACGTTTTTTTCCAGGACGAGCAGCGTGGCTTCGTGGTGGGGGCCTTCAACCAGATTTTTGCCACCACCGATGGCGGGCGCAACTGGACGCCGTGGCAGGCGCGGGTCGACAACCCCAAGGGCTTCCACCTGAACGCTATTGGCCAGGTCGGCGGGCGGCTCTACATCGTTGGCGAGCAGGGGCTGGTGCTGCGCCTGTCTGGCGACCAGTCCCGCTTCGAGGCACTGCCGACACCGTACAAGGGCAGCTTCTTTGGCCTGACCGGCCACGGCGAGGCACTGGTCGTGTATGGCTTGCGCGGCAATGCCTTGCGCAGCCTGGACCAGGGCAAGAGCTGGGCTAAGATCGACACCGGCCTGCAATCGGGCTTGACGGCTGGCTGCGTCACCGCGGACGGCAGGCTGCTGTTGTTCGGCCAGGGCGGCCAGGTGCTGGCCAGCGCCGACGACGGCGCCACCTTCCGCAAGCTGGCCGCGATCAAGCCGGGCGCGACCAGTGCGGCGCTGGCAACCGCCAACGGCCAACTGGTGCTGGCGGGGATGCGCGGCCTGCGCGTCGAAGCCTTGCCTGCGCCCTGATACGAATTACTGAAAGCGATGAAAATGGAAGTGGGATTGAACCAGGTTGACGACATGCCGGTCGTACGCGACCTGAAGGACTTCGACACGAAGTCGGGCAATGCGATTGAGCGGCTGGTATTCAACCACCGCCTGTGGATGGTCCTGGCATGCACCATGGTGACGCTGGTGCTGGGCTATGTGGCGTCGACCCGGCTGGCATTGAACGCCAGCTTCGAGAAGATGCTGCCGCAGAGCCAGCCCTATATCAAGAACTACCTCGATAACAAGGTCGCCTTGCGCGGCTTGGGCAATGCGGTGCGGGTGGTGGTGGAGAACCCCCAGGGCGACATCTTCGATACGCGCTACCTCGACGTGCTCAAGCAGGTCAATGACGAGCTGTTCCTGACGCCGGGCGTCGACCGCGCCTGGATGAAGTCGATGTGGACAACGACCGTGCGCTGGAACGAAGTGACGGAAGAGGGCTTCCAGGGCGGCCCGGTGATGCCGGACGCGTATGACGGCACCAGCGCCAGCGTCGACCAGCTCAAGATCAATATAGCCCGTTCTGGCATCGTCGGCTCGCTCGTTGCCAACAACTTCAAGTCGACCATGATCTTCGTGCCCCTGCTCGACAAGGACCCGGCCACCGGCCAGCCGATCGACTATGCAAAATTTTCGAAAGCGATCGAGCAGACCGTCAAGAAACATGAGAATGGCGCATTCAAAGTGGCGATTCACAGCGTTGGCTTTGCCAAGCTGATTGGCGAACTATTGGTCGGCATGGTCAAGGTTGTCATGTACTTCGGCGTCGCCGCTGGGGTGGCGACGGCCATTATCTTCTGTTACACGCGCTGCGTGCGCTCGACGGTGCTTGTCTTGGCCTGTTCTATCATCGCGGTGTTGTGGCAGCTTGGGCTGGTGGCGGCGTTGGGCTTCGAGCTCGATCCGTTCTCGATCCTGGTGCCGTTCCTGGTGTTCGCCATCGGTGTCTCACACGGTGCCCAGAAAATGAACGGCATCATGCAGGATGTCGGGCGCGGCACCCACTTGCTGGTGGCGGCGCGCTACACCTTCCGCCGCCTGTTCCTCGCTGGCCTGACCGCCTTGCTGGCCGATGCAGTCGGCTTCGCCGTGCTGATGGTGATCGACATCCCCGTCATCAAGGACCTGGCCATGACGGCGTCGATTGGCGTGGCCGTGCTGATCTTCACGAACTTGCTGCTGCTGCCGGTGCTGCTGTCCTACGTCGGTGTGTCAGGCCAAGCCGCGCGCCGCTGCATCCGCGACGATGCCAACGCAGGCAAGGGACGCGGGCTGGGCAAGCTGTGGATGACGCTCGACCGTTTCACCGAACGGCGCTGGGCCACTGGCGCGGTGGCGATCGCTGCCGCGTTGGCGGCCGGTGGCCTGCTGGTGTCGATGCAACTCAAGATCGGCGACTTGGACCCGGGCGCGCCGGAGCTGCGCAAGGAGTCGCGCTACAACCGCGACAACGCTTACATCACCGCCAACTACTCGCTCTCGAGCGACCAGTTTGCCGTCATGGTCAAGACGCCAAAGGAAGGCTGCCTCAAATACGAAACCCTGGTCGAAGCTGACCGCCTGGCTTGGACCTTGCAGCAAGTGCCGGGGGTGCAAACGACCGTGGCGCTGACCGACGCCGTGCGCCAGATCACGGCCGGCACCTCCGAAGGCAGCCAAAAATGGTTGACCATTTCGCGCAACCAGGACGTGCTCAACTACGGCGCCCAGCAGGCGTCCGTCAACAACCCCGACCTGTTTAACAACGAATGCTCGCTGATGCCGGTGATCGCCTACCTGTCCGACCACAAGGCCGAAACGCTCGAGCGGGTGGTGTTGGCGGCAGATTCGTTTGCGCAGGCCCATAGCACGCCAGAGCGCCAATTCCTGCTGGCCGCCGGCAGCGCCGGTATCGAGGCTGCCACCAATATCGTCGTGCGCGAGGCGAACCATCGCATGCTGCTGCTGGTGTACGCAGCCGTCATCGTGCTGTGCTGGGTCACGTTCCGCAGCTGGCGGGCGGTGCTGGTGGCCGTGTTGCCGCTGGCGCTGACGTCGATCCTGTGCGAGGCACTGATGGTCATGCTGGGCATGGGGGTCAAGGTGGCAACCCTGCCCGTGATCGCGCTGGGTGTAGGCATCGGGGTCGACTATGCATTGTACCTGGTGTCGGTGCAGCTGGTGCAGCAGCGGCTTGGGTCCAGCCTGGGTGACGCCTACCGGCACGCGTTGCAATTTACCGGCAAGGTGGTGGCGCTGGTGGGCGTCACGCTGGCTGCTGGTGTCGTGTGCTGGGCCTGGTCGCCGATCAAGTTCCAGGCCGATATGGGGATCCTGCTGACCTTCATGTTCAGCCTGAACATGGTGGGCGCACTGGTGCTGGCGCCGGCCCTGTCACATTTCCTGCTCCGGAAGCTGTGATGGAAAAGCGGATGGCGGGCGGCGCCATTGGCCTAATCGCAGCAAGGCGCGCGGACGGACATTCCTACCACGCCATTGCCGGCGAATTGAACGAGCGCGGTTACACCGCACCGCGCGGCGGGCGCTGGTTCGGCACCAGCGTGCGCCAGACGCTGATCAACTCCGCCAATAACGCGGCGAGGAAGGTCAAGATCCCGCCGCCTCCCGTCGTATCGCCCGACCAGGCCTTGTTCGATGCCTGGCATGCCAACCTTATTTCGGCAGGCACCAACGCCGCTCCCGACCACGACCAGTACCTCTAACCAGGAGATATCCATGCTAGGACTCATGCAACACCAACCGCTGCTCATCTCGTCATTGATCGAGCACGCCTGCCGCAATCACCCAAACAATGAAATCGTCTCGCGCAGCTCGGAAGGACCGGTCCACCACTGCACCTACGGTGACATCGCGCGCCGTGCCAAGCGCATGGCCAATGCCTTGGCCCGCCTTGGCGTGCAGCGCGGCCAGCGCGTGGCCACTTTGGCGTGGAACGGCTACCGCCACATGGAGCTGTACTACGCGGTGTCGGGCATGGGCGCCGTTCTGCATACCATCAACCCGCGCCTGTTCCAGGAGCAGATTGAGTATATCGTCAATCATGCCGAAGACCAGTACCTATTCTTCGATATCGGCTTTGCGCCGTTGATCGAGAAGCTGGCACCGCTGATGAAGACAGTCAAAGGCTTTATCGCAATGACGGACCGTGCCCACCTGCCGGCGCTGAACATCCCCAATCTGCTGTGCTATGAAGAGCTGGCGATGGCCGAGAGCGAGCAGTTCGATTGGCCGGTGTTCGATGAAAACACTGCCGCCTCGCTGTGCTATACGTCCGGCACCACCGGCAATCCGAAGGGCGTGCTGTATTCGCACCGCTCGACCTTGCTCCATTCCATGGCGGTGTGCATGCCGGACGGGCTGGCCCTGTCGAGCGGCGACACTGCACTGCTGGTGGTGCCCATGTTCCACGTCAACGCCTGGGGCATGCCGTACGCCGGCGCCATGTGCGGCGCCAAGCTGGTCATGCCTGGGCCGGCGATGGACGGCAAGAGCATTTACGAATTGATGAAGGCCGAGGGCGTGACCATTGCGCTGGGGGTGCCGACCGTGTGGCTGATGCTGCTGCGCCACGTCGATGCCGAGCGCCTCGACCCGAAGCAGGAACTGGTGCTGCGCCGCTGCGTGATCGGCGGTTCGGCCGCTGCCCTGTCGATGATCGAGGCGTTCGACCAGGTGTTTGGCGCCAGTGTCGTCCATGCCTGGGGCATGACCGAAATGTCACCGCTCGGCACCGTATGCAACCTGCTGCCAAAGCATGCCGATCTGCCGGCCGCGCAGCGCTATCAGCTGCAAACCAACCAGGGCCGTGCCGTATACGGGGTGGCGATGAAGATTGTCGACGACGATGGCGTTGAACAGCCGCGCGATGGCAAGGCTTTCGGCCACCTGCTGGTCAAGGGACCTTGGATCACCTCCGGCTATTACTTGGGCGAGGGCGGGCAGGTGATCGACGAGCAAGGCTACTTCGACACCGGCGACGTCGCCACCATCGACGCCGACGGCTACATGCACATCACCGACCGCGCCAAGGACGTCATCAAGTCCGGCGGCGAATGGATTTCGTCGATCGACCTGGAGAACGCGGCTATGGGCCACCCGGCCGTGGCCGAAGCGGCGGTGATCGGCATCGCCCATCCGAAATGGCAGGAGCGCCCGTTGCTGGTGGTGGTGCGCAAGGCCGGCAAGGACCTGTCGCGCGAAGACATGCTCGCCTACCTCGACAGCCGGGTTGCCAAGTGGTGGCTGCCGGATGATGTTGAATTTGTCGACGAGCTGCCGCACACGGCCACCGGCAAGCTGCAGAAGATGAAGCTGCGCGAGAGGTTCAAGGATTATCAGCTGCCGTCGGTGGCAGCGACGGGGATGGCGGTATGACGGCGGCAGCTGGCGAGCGCTGCGCCTGTGCACTGGCGCTGATGGTGATGGCAGCGGGAACCTGCTGGATGTTCCTGTCTGGCGTGTTAGTGCAACCTTAGGAGCGACAAAATGAAGGTGTGGCATACGATGGTTTCAAGCTTGGCGCGGCTGCCCATCGGCCGCCGGCTGGGGCTGGGATTCGGGCTGGTGATGGTCCTGCTGTTGACGATGATGGCGGTGTCAGTCATCGCCATGGGCGGCATGCAGCAGCGGGTCGACACGATCATGCAGGACCAGTACAAGAAGGTGACCCTGGCAACGGAAATGAAGTACAACGTGGCCTTGATCCACCAACTGCTGCGCAGCGCCATCATCGCCGCCGAGTACCAAGGCGAGAATGCGGTGGCGCGCCAGATTGTGCCGCTACGCCAGCGCAACGGGGCATTGCTGGGCCAACTCGGCAAGCTGATGACGACCAGCACGGAGCAAGCCGCGCTGGTCGTCATCGGCAAGGCCAGCATGATCGACGAGGCGAACCAGAAGGATTTGTTTGCCAATCTGAACAAAGGCGAACTGACCGAAGCACGCAGCCTGCTCAACGCCTCGATCCGCCTGTCGGAAAAGGACTTCGTGGCATTGCTGTCGGCCATGGTCGACCAGCAGTCGGCCAATATGGCGCAGGAGTCAGCGCTGTCGTCATCGGCGGCGACGACGGCGCGCCTGAACATCATGCTGTTGGGCGCAGCGGCGATCGTGCTCGGATCGCTGACGGCCCTGCTGATCGTGCGCGGCCTGCTGCGCCAGCTCGGCGGCGAACCGGTCTATGCCAGCGCCATTGCCGGGCGCATTGCAGACGGCGACCTGACGGTGGAGATCGCCACGCGGCACGGGGACGACGACAGTTTGTTGCAGGCACTGCGCGCCATGCGCGACAAGCTGGCCGGCCTGGTGGCCGAGGTGCGCAGCGGCACCGACGACATGGCGGCCCTGTCGGTCGATATCGCCAAGGGCAACCAGGACCTATCAGACCGCACTGAACACCAGGCCAGCGCGCTGGAGCAGACCGCATCGTCAATGGGGGAATTGACCGGCACCGTGGGCCAGAATGCGGCCAACGCACGGCGCGCCAATGAACTGGCGGCCAGCGCCTCCGACGTCGCCAGCAAGGGCGGCGTCGTGGTCGAGCAGGTGGTGCAGACGATGGACGCGATTTCACGCTCGTCGGCCAAGATCGCCGATATCATCGGCGTCATCGACGCCATCGCGTTCCAGACCAATATCCTGGCGCTAAACGCAGCGGTCGAGGCCGCCCGCGCCGGCGAGCAAGGGCGCGGTTTCGCCGTCGTCGCCAGCGAAGTGCGCAGCCTGGCCCAGCGCAGCGCCAGCGCGGCGCGCGAGATCAAGGCCCTGATCGGCGATTCGGTGACCCAGGTCAGACAGGGCAATGCGCTGGTGGGCGAGGCGGGCGTGACGATGCAGGCAATCGTCGACAGTATCGCGCGCGTCACCGACATCATGGGCGATATCCAGTCGGCCAGCCGCGAGCAAACGGCCGGCATTGAACAGATCAACATTGCCATCATTGAGATGGACGGCGTGACGCAGCAAAATGCCGCGCTGGTCGAGCAAGCCGCCGCCGCGGCGGCCTCGATGCAGGACCAGGCCGCCAACCTGGCGCGCGTGGTCAAGGTCTTCAAGCTCGACGGCAAGCCGGCCGTGCTGGCGATGCCGCAGCATCCGAACCATCCACGGCGCGGAACTCCCCTCAATCAACTGGAATTTGAATGAATGTACTGATCGTTTTTGCTCACAACGAGCCGCAATCGTTTAATGCGGCCATGAAGAATCTGGCGGTCGAAGAACTGCAGGCCCAGGGCCATGCCGTGACGGTGTCGGACTTGTACGCCATGGACTGGAATCCGGTTGCCAGCGCTGCCGACTTCCAGCAACGCCAACAAACGGACTACCTGGTCTATGCCCTTGAACAGCGCCACGCCGACAAAAATGGCACGCTGGCACCGGACATCAAGGCCGAGCTGGAGAAGGTCATGTGGGCCGACCTGGTGATTCTGCATTTTCCTGTCTATTGGTTTTCAATGCCTGCCATCTTGAAAGGCTGGATCGACCGGGTCTTGGTGTCCGGTACTTGTTACGGCGGCATGCGGTTTTATGATCGCGGCGGCTTGAGCGGAAAGCGCGCCATGTTGACTTGCACACTGGGCGGGCAGCAGCACATGGTCGTGGCGGACGGCGTGCATGGAGAGCTTGATGCCATGTTCAAGCCGATCTTGCGTGGTACGCTGGCCTATGTCGGCCTGAGCGTGTTGCCAACATTCGTCGGCTACCATGTGCCGTATATTTCGCAGGAGGCCCGCACGGCCTGCCTGCTCGACTATCGTCGCCACCTGCAGGCGCTGCACAGCATGCCAGCGATCGCGCCACCATCGCTGGACGAGTTCGACGCCACATTGCACCGGTTACGCTAGGCAAACCAAGCCGGACGAAAGCCGCGTAACTATCGGTATCGATGAGAATCTTTGTGTTTATTTTCTATGTGATTGGTGTTAGAACAACACGATGCGTGCCGTTTGGGGGCATGCCATGAAAAGCTGGGTCGCGCGAATGGGCACAGGCCTCGCCGCAGGGGTGTGCAGTGCCGCGTTCGCACAGGACGGCATTCAGCTCTACGGCATCGTCGATGCCGGCGTCGAGTGCGCCGGCGGCGGCAAGGGCACGGCGCTCAGGGTGGTGAGCGGGAATATCTCGCCGTCGCGCTTGGGGATCGCCGGCACCGAACAGTTGGGCGGTGGCACCAGCGTGCTGTTCAAGCTCGAAAATGGATTCGCGGGCGACACCGGCCAGGCGAGGCAGGGAGGGGCCCTGTTCGGACGGGAGGCGTGGGTTGGCCTTGCCGGTAATTACGGTCAAGTCCAAGCCGGGGTCAACGACACGCCCTTGCTCGCTATTATGGGAACCTATTCACTGCGCGCGCTCAGCGATGGCATCGGATCGGGCCATGCCGCCATTAACTTTGCCGGCCCGGCCACACGCATCAGCCGGTCGCTGCGCTACACCTCGCCGGTGATCAATCATTTCACTTACCGGTTGGCCTATGGCTTGGCCGTGCCCGATGCCACCTCGCCGCGCCACTTGGGACAGACCGCTGCACTGTCCATGGGCTATCGACAGCGGCGTTTTTCGGCCGACATCGCCTCTCTCACACAGACATTCGCGCCTGTGCCTACAGCGTTGAACGCACATAGTGCGACGGCCGTTGGCAGCTATTCGGAAGTGGGCGCGTCTTACGATTTCGGCTTTATCAAACCCGCCTTGCTCTATCAACGGCATCGCGGTGGCGCGGACGTGGCAACGGCAAGTGCCGTGGCATTTTCCAACCCACACGCCGATTTGTACGAGCGCAATGCGACCATGCCAGCCGGGCGGGCGCTCATCTTATTGAGTGTTGGCCAATACCGCAAAACCGCCGATGGCAACGGGAACGCAAGCGCGTTCGGTGCCCGTTACAATTATCCTTGTTCAGTGCGCGCCGTTCTCTATGCGGGCGCTGCCGGTATCAGGAATGCCAGTGCCGCCGCGTTTTCGATCAAAGGCCAATCCGACGGCGGCATTCCCGTCGCGCCAGGCGCCATCGGCAAGGCCTTGCTCGTTGGCATTGAACAAGCATGTTAAGGGCAATGAAACCGTCATCGCCACTATCGCAAATTACGGGTGCCGCCATGTCAAAAAGAATCGTTCTTGCCATTTTCTACGCCGTGTCGCTGTTCTGCGCGTTGAGCCAACAAGGCGCGCGGGCGGATGCGGCCCGCCCTTTGTCATTGGTCACGAGGAGCTACCCACCCTATTCATATGTCGAGGACGGCCAGCAAAAGGGTATCGCTGGCGATTTGCTCAAGGAAGCATTTGCGCGCATGGGGCAGGAAATCAGAATTGAATTCATGCCTTTTCAGCGCGCGATCGCACTACTGAAAAACAGTGAGGTGGATGGAATTTTCCCGTTTTCGAAGCAGGACGAACGATCACCGTTTACGATCTATCCAAAGGAAAAGCTGGTTGACGAGGCACAGGTTTTGTTCGTACGCGCTGATTCCCAGATCACGTTCGCGGGTGACTTCTCGGCGCTGCGCCAATATGCCTTCGGCGTCGAGCGCGGAGCCAATTACGGTGAGGTCTTTACGGACGCGCGGCGCACCGGGATCATCGGCAGGATTGACGAGGCGATCGACCAGAAGCTGAACCTGCTCAAACTCGTTGGCGGACGTTCCGACATCGCGGTCGGGCCAAGGCCAGGGATGCCGGTCTCACAGGCCAGCGCGCGCCATGGCGGGGAGACGGTTGAACCACGGTTGGGCCTGTTCCAGTTCAGTGGCCAGCTGCAGCAAGGTCACTTCGTCGCCGAACGGGGCAACGAATTGCACGCCCAGCGGCAGGCCGTCGGCGCTCCAGTGCAGCGGCACACTCATGGCCGGCGTGCCGGTGAGGTTGGCCAGCTGGGTGAAGGGAACGGCGCCCAAACTGTCGCAGGCCATCGCGCGGATCGATCCATCGAGCGCCCCGGTGCGGGCGAGGACGTCGAACATGCCGCTATTGAGGAGAACCCTCAAGATGGGTTGCTGCCACGCGGGGATGTCACCATGGCCATGGACGACGGGCGGCGCGGCCAGCGTCGGCGTCAGCAGCAGGTCGTAGCGCTGATGGAAGGCTGCCAGGGCTTGGGAAAAGGCGTTGCGGTTCAGGCGTTCGAGGGTCGAGCTTTGCGCACTCTTGGCGCGGCCGAAGGCGCCCAGGATGCGGGTCAGCAGCGCGAACTCCGATTCGGCGGCCCCTTGGCGCTTGGCCAATTGAATGGCGGCGCTGGCATGATCGAAGTACATGTGCAGGAAGCTGTAGGCCAGCGCTTGGCCGTCATAGCGCGGCGCGGCTTGCTCAACGCTGTGGCCGAGGGAAGTGAGCAGTCTGGCGGCGTTTTCCACCGCAGCAACAGCCTCAAGGTGCACGGGGGTGTCGATCGGCGAGCGGTGCGTATAGCCGATGCGCAGGCGGCGCAGCTTGCCTTGGGCGAGCTCGACATAGGACTGCTGCGGCCGCTCGACGACAAACGGTGCGCCAGGCGCGGCGCCGGACAGCACTTCCAGCGCCAGTGCCGTGTCGCGCACACTGCGGCTGAGGACGCCGTCGCTCGAGGCGCCGTCCCATACTTCGCCCATGCCAGGACCGGCCGGAATGCGCCCGCGCGAAGGACGCAGCCCGAACAGGCCACAGCATGCCGCCGGGATGCGGATCGAGCCGCCGCCGTCGGTCCCGGTCGCCATCGGCACGATACCGGCGGCCACGGCCGCCGCCGAGCCGCCGCTGGAACCGCCGGGCACGCGGTCCAGATTCCATGGATTGCGGGTGCGGCCGAAGGCGGGCGAATCGGCGTTGCTCAAGAGCGTCAACTCCGAGGTGTTGGTCTTGCCGAAGATTACCGCGCCAGCGTCGAGCAGGCGCTGCACCACATGGCTGTGCTGTTGCGCCAGCGCCGCGACCTTGGCGCGGCTGCCGTAGCTGCTTGGCACGCCGGCGTAGTCGTGGATCGCGTCCTTGATCAGGATCGGCAGGCCGGCGAGCAGGCCATGCAGGGGCGCGGCCAATTGCTGGCGCGCCTGGTCCGGCATCAGGCGGCAAATCGCATTGACCTGTGGGTTCAGCAGATGCGCGCGTTGTTCTGCCAGCGCCAGTAATTCGGCGGCGCTGGTCTTGCCCTGTGCCACCATGGCGGCAAGGGAGGTGGCGTCGTGGTTAAGATACTCGCTGGGGGTCATCCTGATTGTCCAATTCCATTGGCAAACAAACAGCCGGCGCAGGCCTGCTGCGGCGCGGCCAGGGCTGCGGCCCTATTTTTCGATGGCCGCCTTGTAGATCGACTTCTTGGGCGACGCAAACACGCGCCGCACCATCACCTCGAATTCCGCGAGCGGCAAGACCTTGCCTTTCAGCTTGAAGGCCGGGTTGTCGTACAGGGCGACGAATTCTTCGGTGTGCGCATAGTGCGCATGGCCCTTGAACTGGGCGCGCATGTCGCGATCCATGCCGATGTGGTGGAAGAAGTTGTAGCCTTGGAAAATCCCGTGATGCTTGACCATCCAATGGTTGGCTTCGCTGACAAAAGGCTCGAGCAGGACGGCGGCCACGTCGGCGTGGTTGTAGGTGCCCAAGGTGTCGCCAATATCATGCAGCAGGGCGCACACGACATACTCCTCGTCCCGGCCATCGTCCAGCGCCAGCGTGGCCGTCTGCAGGCAGTGATCGTAGCGGTCGACGGGAAATCCGCCGCACTCACCCTCGAGCAGTTTCAAATGGGCCATCAGGCGGTCCGGCAACGCTTGGGCGAAGGGCAGGAATTGTTTCGCGATGACCTGCCAATCGCTGGCGGTGCTGTCTTCCATGCGGCTAAATGTTGCGCGGTCGTTCATGATCTTGTCATCCTTTTCGCTCGGCTTCCGTGGCTGGCCCGACCGGCGCCTGGACGGCGCGCATCATTCGCAACGCTGGCTTGCGCCAACCGTCGGCCGAACTTGAGCATGCCTGGCTTGCCCGGCGCCTGCTTGATTTTTGGCGTCAGATTTTTGATTTCCTGCGACAGGTCGAGCGGTTCTGATTCATAGCCAGGCCAGGCCCTTGGCCAGACGGGCCCTTGCATCGCTAAGGAGTAGATCGCCATGCGCCAGCACCACACGCTCGATCGGCCAGGCCAGGATGCGCTCGACACAGGCGCGCGCGCGCAGGCGGTCGCGATAGAGCAGGCGCAGCAGGGGGCTCCACGTGGTCTTGCCGTGCAGTCCGGTCAGCGTCAGGTAGAGCCGGGTCGGCCAGTGTGCCGAGGTCTTGAAGTTCTCCACCAGGTCGGCGCTGATCAGGGTGCCGCTGGCGCCGTGGAAGAACACTGTCTCGGCCAGCAGGCAGCCCCGCACGCTCACTTGCGCCAGGTCGCTGGCCCAGCCAGGATCGGGCAAGTCCGTCAGCTCGCCGGTGAAGGTGAGGTCCTTGCGCTTGCGGCGCAGGCCTTGCGGACCATGCAACTTGGCCTGCGGGTAGGCGGCGCCCGCTTCGCCGGCATACACGTGGTGAAACATATTGGGGCAGACGATGTGCGCGACCTGGCCGAGTGCGTCGAGCTCGGCGCGCAGCTGTGGCGACAAGGCGATTGGCGAATGCAGCCACAATCGGCCGCCGCTCAGGCGCACCACCGTCATGCGCGATCCAAGATGAATGCCAAGCATCGTATGGTTGGAGGAGACGGTCCAGATATTGTCAGCCAGCGCGCGCAGTTGAGTCATGGAAAGCTTCCTTGGTCAGGGTGGAGCCGGTTCAATCCACCCAAGTTAAGCCATTTCAGCAATTTTTCTGACTCATCGCCTTGTGC
>JAZJYV010000126.1:0-10960 GCA_040390195.1 Pseudomonadota bacterium
GCCGGCCGTGCTGCCGGTGCGCGAAGACCTGCGCACGCGCATGGGCTGGGGCCTGATCTACCAGATCCACGGCTTGTCGGACGAGGAAAAGATCGCCGCCCTGAGCCATGCGGCCGAAGCGCGTGGTTTGACGCTGTCGGCGAGCGTGTTACCCTACCTGTTATCCCACTTCAAGCGCGACATGCGCTCCCTGTCGACGATGCTAGACGCGCTCGATCACTATTCGCTCGAAACCCAGCGCCCGGTCACCTTGCCGCTGCTGCGCGACCTGCTGTTGCAGGCCGATCCGGACACCAAAGCATGAACAACCTGGCCCTGTTCGACCTCGACCACACCTTGCTGCCGATCGACTCGGATTACGAATGGGGCCAGTTCCTGGTCCGCCATGGCGCCGTCGAGGCGCTCGAATTCAAGCGCCGCAACGACGATTTCTTCGAGCAGTACAAGGCCGGCACGCTCGATCCGGTCGAATACCTGGAGTTCGCGCTGGGCACGCTGGCGCGCTTTCCGCGCCCCGAACTGGACGCCATGCACGCGCGTTTCATGGCCGAGGTGATCGCACCAAGCATCC
Organism: Pseudomonadota bacterium; assembly: GCA_040390195.1. Taxonomy (GTDB): domain Bacteria; phylum Pseudomonadota; class Gammaproteobacteria; order Burkholderiales; family Burkholderiaceae_D; genus Telluria_A. Next base: position 572 of record JAZJYV010000126.1, read on the forward strand.
TGCCGGCGGCGCGCGCGCTGCTGAAAAAGCACCAGGACGCCGGCGACCTGGTGGCCATCATCACCGCCACCAACCGCTTCGTGACGGCGCCGATCGCCGCCGCGCTGGGCGTCGAGCACCTGATCGCGGCGCTGCCCGAAGAGACGGCCGACGGCCGCCTGACCGGCAAGCTGCTCGGCGAGCCGACCTCCGGCGCGGGCAAGGTGCACCACACGCACGCCTGGCTGGCGCAGCTGGGCCGCCCGCTGGCCAGCTTCGCCAGCAGCCACTTCTACAGCGATTCGCACAACGATATTCCCCTCCTGTCCGTCGTCACCCACCCGGTTGCGACCAACCCCAACGCCGCGCTGGCGAAACACGCAGCGCAACTCGGCTGGCCCTCACTTCACTTATTTCAATGATCAAAAAATTCATCCGCAAGATCCTCGGCGTCAAAGAGACCAAGCCGGCGCGCGACGCTTCCGAACCGGTGGTGCTTGCAGCGGCCGAACACGGGATCGATCCGCGCTTGCTGTCGTCGAACGCGGTGCGCGTGACCCAGACCTTGCAGGAGAACGGTTTCAAGGCCTTCGTGGTCGGCGGCGCGGTGCGCGACCTGCTGCTGGGGGTCAAGCCGAAGGATTTCGACATCGCCACCAACGCCACCCCCGAGCAGGTCAAGCGCCTGTTCCGGCGCGCCTTCATCATCGGCAAGCGCTTCCAGATCGTGCACGTGATGTTCGGCCAGGACCTGCTGGAGGTGACCACCTTCCGCGGCGCCGGCGCCGACAACGCGCCCAAGGACGAGCATGGCCGCGTTTTGCGCGACAATAATTTCGGCCCGCAGCACGAGGACGCGATGCGGCGCGACTTCACCATCAACGCCATGTACTACGACCCGGCCTCGCAGGTGGTGCTCGACTACCACGGCGGCATCGCCGACATCCGCGACAAGATCCTGCGCATCATCGGCCAGCCCGAGGCGCGCTACCGCGAAGACCCGGTGCGCATGCTGCGCGTGGTGCGCTTCGCCGCCAAGCTGCAATTTACGATCGAGCCCACCACGCGCGCCCCGATTCCCGTGATGGCCTCGCTGATCGACAACGTGCCGGCCGCGCGCGTGTTCGACGAGATGCTCAAGCTGCTCATGAGCGGTCACGCGCTGGCCTGCCTGCAGCAGCTGCGCAAGGAAGGCCTGCACCACGGCCTGCTGCCGCTGCTCGACGTGGTGCTCGAGCAGCCCATCGGCATGAAGTTCGTGACCCTGGCGCTGGAGTCGACCGACAACCGCATCAAGGCCGGCAAGGGCGTCTCACCCGGCTTCCTGTTCGCCTCGCTGCTGTGGCACCAGGTGGTCGAGAAATGGAACGCCTACCGCGCCGCTGGCGAGTCGCCGATCCCTGCGCTGCACCTGGCGGCCGACGATGTGCTCGAATCGCAAACCGAGAAACTGGCCTTGCAGCGCAAGATCGGCTCGGACATGCGCGACATCTGGTCGATGCAGCCGCGCTTCGAGCGGCGCAACGGCAAGGCGCCGTACAAGCTGCTCGAGCACCTGCGTTTTCGCGCCGGCTACGACTTCCTGCTGCTGCGCTGCGAGTCGGGCGAAATCGAGATGGAGCTCGGTGAATGGTGGACCGCGTTCTACGAGGGCGACGCCACGGAGCGGGAAAACCTGCTCACCAGCGCCAGCGCCGCCCCCGGCGCCAAGCGCAAACGCCCGCCGCGGCGTGCCCCGCGCAGCCGCCAGGCCGGCGAGCCAGCGGGCGGCCCGGTCGAGGAATGATCGCCTTCATCGGCATCGGCGCCAACCTGGGCGATGCGCGCGCCAACGTGGACGAGGCGCTGGCACGGCTGGGCGCGCTGCCCGGGAGCCGATTGCTTGAGCACTCAAGTAAATACCGCACGGCGCCGATCGACTCTTCGGGCGACGACTACATCAACGCGGTGGCGCGCATCGAGACGACGCTGACGGCGCCGCAGCTGCTCGAGGCGCTGCATGCGATCGAACTGGCGCACGGGCGCGAGCGGCCCTACCGCAATGCGCCGCGCACGCTCGACCTCGACATTCTGCTGTACGGCGAGGCGCGCATCGACCTGCCGCAGTTGCACGTGCCGCACCCGCGCATGGGCGAGCGCGCCTTCGTGCTGGTGCCACTGCTCGAGATCGCACCCGAGGTGCTCATTCCCGGGCGCGGCCCGGCGCGCGCGCTGCTGGCTGGCGTGGCCGGCCAGGAAATTGCCCGGATCGACTGAGATGCAGATCCCCGTCATCGTCCAAACCGTGGGCCTGTTGGCCCTGTCAAATGTATTCATGACCATCGCCTGGTATGGGCACCTGAAGAACCTGTCGGGCAAGGCCTGGTGGATCGCCGCGCTGGTCAGCTGGGGCATCGCGCTGTTCGAATACCTGCTGCAGGTGCCCGCCAACCGCATCGGCCACACCCAGTACAGCCTGGCCCAGCTCAAGATCATGCAAGAAGCGATCACGCTGACGGTGTTCGTGCCGTTCGCGATGGTCTACATGAACCAGCCATTCAAGCTCGACTACCTGTGGGCCGGCCTGTGCCTGGTGGGCGCCGTGTATTTCATCTTCCGCGGCTGAACGCATCCCGACCCAAGGCAAGGCTCCAGCGCACTTTTGCGCGAACCATTACACTAACGCGATCCGCATTTGAAACCAAAGGACAACTATGAGCAGCTATTTGCAGGGCAAGGACATGGCCGGCGGCGACGTTCCGGCGCCGGCCAAGCCGGTGCAGACCAAGGCGGTCACGATTCCTGCGCTGAACGCCATGCGCGCCGCCGGCAATCGCATCGCCATGCTCACGTGCTACGACGCCAGCTTCGCGGCGCTGATGGACCGCTGCGGCGTGGAAGTGCTGCTGATCGGTGATTCGCTGGGCATGGTCTGCAACGGCCACAATTCGACCTTGCCGGTGACGGTGCAGGAGGTGGCCTACCACACGGCAGCCGTGGCGCGCGGCTGCAAGAGCGCCATGGTACTGGCCGACATGCCTTTCGGCAGTTACGCCACCCCGGAGATGGCCTTCTTGCACGCCGTCACGCTGATCCAGGCCGGCGCCCACATGGTCAAGCTCGAAGGCGGCGCCTGGCTGGCCGATACCGTGCGCTTCCTGACCGAGCGCGCAGTGCCGGTCTGCGCCCACCTGGGACTGACCCCGCAGTCGGTGCACCAGCTGGGCGGCTACAAGGTGCAGGGCAAGACGATCGAAAGCGCCGACCAGCTCAAGGCCGACGCCCTGCTGCTGCAGGCGGCCGGCGCCTCGCTGCTGGTGCTCGAAGCGATTCCCGCCGGGCTGGGCAAGGAAGTGACGCAGCTGCTCTCGATGCCGACCATCGGCATCGGCGCCGGGCCCGACTGCTCGGGCCAGGTGCTGGTGATGCATGACCTGCTGGGCGTGTTCCCGGGCCGCAAGGCGCGCTTCGTGAAGAACTTCATGGACGGCCAGACCAGCATCGATGCGGCCGTCGCGGCCTACGTGGGCGCGGTCAAGGACGGCAGTTTCCCGGGACCGGAACACTGCTTCTAAACGTCCATTCAAGGCAAGCGAACACACATGAATAAACTCATTTTGTTGTTGGCTTGCCTGGGTGGCATGGCAATGGCGCGCGCCGACGAACTGCCGGTCCACCAGCTGAAATCGCTCTCAAGCGACGAGTTCAGCGACCTCCAATTTCTCAAGCCCTTACTGGCCGGAAAACGGGTCGTGCAGCTGGGCGAGAGCGGCCATGGCGTCGCCGAATTCGATCTCGTCAAGGTTCGTCTGATCAAATTTCTGCATCAGCAACTGGGCTACGACGTGGTCGCGTTCGAAAGTTCGCTGCCGCAGTGCTACGCTGCCGACCAGTCGCTGGCAACGGCCACCGCGGCCGATAGCATGCGCGCCTGTATTTTCCCGCAATGGCGCATGGCCGAGGTGCTGCCTTTGTTCGATTACCTGCGTGTGGTGCGCCAGTCAGGCCAGCGGCTCACGCTGGCAGGCTTCGATGTTCAGCCCTCGTCTGCCTCCGAGCGCGGCGGCACTCGTTTGCGCGCCATGCTCGGCGCGCTGGGCTCGCCGCTTCGGGCCGGGATTGACGCCAATGAGGCGATGCTCGATCTTGGGATACGCAACAGTGCATCGATAGCGGAGAACGCCGAACGGCTTGAGCGATTCTACGGCAACACCGCCACTGCGCTGACGGACGGCGCTGTTGCCTTGTCGAGCGCAGGGTTCGCGCGCGAAGACGTGGCCGTGGCGCTCAAGAGCGCCCAATCGCGCGTTCATCTGACGCGCCAGTTCGCCAGCGCTGGGTCGAACCGGACAGCGAGCGCCGAAGCGCGCGACATCGGCATGGCCGAGAACATCGACTTCCTGCTCGACACGCTCTACCCGGGCCGCAAAGTGATCGTCTGGGCCCACAACGCGCACATCGCCTATACCCGTCCGGCAGGCATGTACCGCTCGATGGGCATGCAGCTCGCCGAACGCCGCAAAAGCGAAATCTATTCAATTGGCCTGTACATGGGCCGGGGTGAGGCGGCCAATAATGACAACTCCCACTATCCAGTTGCCGCGCCGCCGGCCGCTTCGATGGAGTCGGTGCTGGCCAGGGAAACGTCCAGCTATGTGTTCGTCGACTTTTCGCGCGCCAAGACCACGCCCGCCACCATCTGGATGTTTGCACCGATCGTCGCACGCGAGTGGGGACGCCTGCCGACCATGATCGTGCCGGCAGCGACGTTCGATGCGGTGCTCTACATCGATACCGTGACGCCGCCGGGGAAGCTCTGACATGGCTGAAACCCGCGCCCGCCTGTTCCTCGCCCTGTGGCCGGGCGCGGCTGTGCGCGCTCAACTGGGCGAGCGGCGCGACGACTGGCGCTGGCCGCGCGCGGCGAGCCCGGTCGCCGATGGCCGCCTGCACCTGACCTTGCATTTCCTGGGCGAGGTCGAGCGCGCGCGCGTGGCGCCGCTGGCGTAGGCCCTGACGGTGCCGTTTGCGCCGTTCGAGCTGCGTTTCGGGCGCGCCGCGCTGTGGCCGCACGGTGTGGCCGTGCTCGAACCGAACCACGCGCCAGCGCGGCTGCTGGCGCTGCACGCGGCGCTGGCCGCTGCGCTCAGCGAACAGGGTGTGGCGACCGACGCGCGGCCCTACCGCCCCCATGTGACGCTCGCGCGCAGGGCTGCAGGCGCGCTGGCGCCCGAGCCGGCGCCATTGCTGCGCTGGCGTATCGGCGGCTATGCGCTGATGGAGTCCACGCTCGGCGCCGACGGCGCCTACCGTGTCGTGCAACGCTACACTTAGCCGACCTGGATCCAGGTCGTCTTCAACTCCGTGTATTTGTCGAAGGCGTGCAGCGACTTGTCGCGCCCGTTACCGGACTGCTTGTAGCCGCCGAAGGGTACGGTCATGTCGTCGCCGTCGTACTGGTTCACGTGCACCGTGCCGGCGCGCAGCGCGCGCGCGGTCTGGATCGCGCGCGACAGGTCGGCCGTCCAGACCGCCGCCTGCAGGCCGTAGGGCGTGGCGTTGGCCTGCTTCACCGCCTCGGCCAGGTCGGTGAACGCCAGCACCGACAGCACCGGTCCGAAAATCTCCTCGCGCGCGATGCTCATGCTGCTGTCGACCTGGTCGAACAGGGTCGGCGCGACATAGAAGCCGCCGCTGTCGGTGCGCGCCGCCGCGCCGCCGGCCAGCAGCCTGGCCCCGCCCTGCTTGCCCTGCTCGATGTAAGACATCACGGTGTTCATCTGCAGCGCGTCGACGATGGCGCCCATCACGGTGGCCTCGTCCAGCGGGTCGCCCGGCTGGAAACGCGGCACCAGCGCCAGCGCCTTCTCGATGAAGGCGTCCTTGATCGACGCTTCCACGAACAGGCGCGAGGGCGCGTTGCAGCTCTCGCCCTGGTTGAAATAGATCGAGCCGATGGCCGCCTTGACGGCCGCGTCGAGGTCGGGGCAGTCGGCGCACACGATGTTGGCCGACTTGCCGCCCAACTCGGTCCAGGCGCGCTTGAGGTTGGACTGGGCCGCCATCTGCATGATCAGCTTGCCGGTCCTGGTCGAGCCGGTGAAGGCGATGCAATCGACGTCCATGTGCAGCGCCAGCGCCGCGCCGGCTTCGTGGCCGTAGCCGGGAACGACGTTGAACACGCCCGGCGGCAGGCCCGCCTCGAGCGCGATTTCGGCCAGGCGCAGCGCGCTGAGCGGGGATTTCTCGGACGGTTTCAGGATCACGCTGTTGCCGGCCGCCAGCGCCGGGGCGATCTTCCAGGCCGCCATGATCAGGGGGTAGTTCCACGGCACGATGGCCGCCACCACGCCGACTGGTTCACGCGTGATCAGGGCCAGGCTGTTCTCGGCCGTCGGTGCGACCTGATCGTAGATCTTGTCGACCGCCTCGCCGTACCAGCGGATGCAGCCGGCGGCCGAGGTGACGTCCACCGCCAGGCTGTACTTGATCGGCTTGCCCATGTCGAGCGTCTCGAGCAGGGCCAGTTCGTCGCGGTATTTGAGGATCAGGTCCGCGAATTTGAGCAAAGTGCGCTTGCGCGCGGCAGGCGCCTTGCCGGCCCAGCGCCGGTCGTCGAAGGCGGCGCGCGCGCTGGCCACGGCCAGGTCAATATCGGGTCTGTCGCAGCGCGCCACCACGCCGAGCTTGCGCCCGTCGACCGGCGAGAAGTCGTCGAACGTCTGCTCCGATTGGGCCCAGCGGCGCTGTCCGTCGATCAGCGCGCGCCCGTCGATCGGCAAGGCCGCGGACCGTTCATGCCAGCTTGTGCTTGTCATTTCAGTCTCCCAATTGGCACTACTTATAACTTGAGGATGCTGGCGTCGTTGCCGCGAAGGCGGGAATCCATGCTGAGCTTGCGTGCGATGGGCTCCCGCCTTCGCGGGAACGACGAATCAAATTTTCGGTTCATTCACGATTAGCAGGTTCGGCTCCAGCTTACCCGAGATCGGCGCCTTTGGCCGCCGCGGCCAGCTGGCGCTCGCGCAGGCGTTCCTTGCGCGCCATCGCCAGGCTCGAGGCGACCACACCGATCGACACCACCAGGATGGTCAGCGCCGCCACCGCGTTCACGCGCGGATCCAAGCCCAGCCGCGCGCGCGAGAAGATCACGATCGGCATGGTCGACGAGCCCGGGCCGGACAGGAAGGCCGACAGCACCACGTCGTCGAGCGAGAGCGTGAACGTGAGCAGCCAGGCCGAGGCCAGCGCCTGCGTGATGTTGGGCAGCGTCACCAGGAAGAAAACCTGGTGCGGGCGGCAGCCCAGGTCCATCGCCGCCTCCTCGAGCGATTTGTCCATCTCCTGCAGGCGCGACTGCACCACCACCGCCGCGTACGCCATGCCGAGCAGGCTGTGTCCAACCCACATGGTGAGCATGCCGCGCTCGGGGAAGCCGAACATCTTCTGCACCGACACCATCATCAGCAGCAGCGACAGGCCGATGATCACTTCCGGCATCACCAGCGGCGCGCTGGCCATCCCGGAGAACAGCATGCGCCCATGGAAGCGCTTGTAGCGGTGCAGCACGAAAGCGGCGAAGGTGCCCAGCGTGACGGCCGCGCAGGCGCTCGCCAGCGCCAGCCGCAGCGACAGGGCGAAGCCGTTGATGATTTCGGTGTCGGCCATCAGCGCGCCGTACCACTGGGTCGAGAAGCCGGTCCACACCATGTCCTGGCGCGAGCTGTTAAACGAGAACAGTACCAGCACCACGATCGGCAGGTACAGGAACAGGTAGCCCAGCGAGAGCCAGCCGCGGCCAAACCAGCGTTGGATCAGCTTCATTGCTCCGCCTTGTATTTGTTGAACACGGCCATCGGCACCAGGATCAGCAGGATCACCACCACCGTCACCGCCGACGCCAGCGGCCAGTCGTTATTGGTGAAAAATTCGTCCCACAGCACCTTGCCGATCATCTGCGTCTCGGGCCCGCCGAGCAGCTCCGGAATCACATACTCGCCCACTGCCGGAATGAACACCAGCATCGACCCGGCGATGATGCCGGACTTCGACAACGGCACCGTGATGCGCCAGAACGCCTGCAGCGGCGTCGCTCCCAGGTCGGCCGCCGCCTCCAGGAAGCGCAGGTCCATCTTCACCAGGTTGGCGTACAGCGGCAGGATCATGAATGGCAAGTAGGCGTACACCATGCCGATGATCAGGGAGAACTGGGTGTTCATCATGTGCAGCGGCTCGCCGATCAGCCCTAGCGAGAGCAGCACATTGTTGACGATGCCGTGGTTGGCCAGGATGCCTTTCCAGGCGTAGATGCGCAGCAGGAAGGAGGTCCAGAACGGCAGCATCACCAGCATCATCAGGGTCGGCCGGATGGTCGGGCGGGCGCGCGCCATGAAGTAGGCGAACGGGTAGCCGATGGCCAGGCACAGCACCGTGGTGATGGCGGCGAACTTGAGCGAATTGAGGTAGGTCAGCGGGTACAGCTCGTCCTGGGCGATGAACAGGTAGTTGGCCAGCTTGAGCTTGAGCGTCAGGAAGCCGTCCGTGTAGCTCAGCAGGCTGCCGAAGGGGCTGCCGTTGCTGTCCATCTCGGTAAAGCTCATGCGCAGCACGATCAGGAACGGCAACAGGAAAGCCACCGTCAACCAGGCGAACGGCACCCCGATGACGAGGCGCCGGCCGCTGAACAGGGAAGTCAGTGTCTTCATGGCTCAGGCGTTCAGGACCACGATGTCACTGCCGTCCCACCAGGCGAACACGCGTTGTTCGCGCGCCAGCACCTCGTCGGCGCGGCGCGCGGCGTTGGTGCGCATGGCCTTGAGCAGCATGCCGCTATCGAGCCGCACGTGGTACAGCGTCTCGTTGCCGAAGTAGGCGATCGCCGCGATCACGCCGGCCACGCAGTTGTAGCCGTGCTCCTGGCCCGAACGGCGCTCGGCCGGCGTGGGCTCGAACGGCTGCAGCGCGATCTTCTCGGGACGCAGCGCCAGCCCCAGCGCCATGCCGGCGCTGCCGGTGATGCCGTGGCTGATGTAGTGGCGGCATTCGGGCGTGTCGACGATCGCATGGTCGGTCTGGTCGTCCGCGACCGTTCCCTCGAACAGGTTGACGCTGCCGATGAAGTCGGCCACGAAGCGGCAGTTCGGCGTCTCGTAGATCTCGCCCGGCGTGCCCACCTGCAGGATGCGGCCCTGGCTCATCACCGCGATGCGGGTGGCCATGCTCATTGCCTCGTCCTGGTCGTGGGTCACCATCACGCAGGTCACGCCGACCTGTTCGATGATGGTGGTGAGTTCCATCTGGGTCTGCTCGCGCAGTTTCTTGTCGAGCGCACCGAGCGGCTCGTCGAGCAGCAGCAGCTGCGGGCGCTTGGCCAGGCTGCGCGCCAGCGCCACGCGCTGCTGCTGGCCGCCGGAGAGCTGGTGCGGCTTGCGCTGGCCGAACGCGCCCAGCTGCACCAGCGCCAGCATCTGCTCGACCCGTTCGGCCACCTGTTGCTTCGGCAGGCCGTCGCGGCGCAAGCCGAAGGCCACGTTGTCCCACACCGACAGGTGCGGAAACAGGGCATAGGACTGGAACATCATGTTGATCGGGCGCGCGTAGGGCGCCACGCCGACGATGTCCTGGCCGGCCAGTTCGATGCTGCCGGCGGTCGGCGTTTCGAAGCCGGCCAGCATGCGCAGCAAGGTCGACTTGCCGCAGCCGGAGCTGCCCAGCAGCGCGAAGATCTCGCCCTTGGCGATCGAAAGCGAGACGTCGTCGACGGCGCGCACGCCGTCGAATTCCTTGACCAGGTTGCGGATCAGGAGGAAAGGCTGTTGTTCAATCGTCATTAGTATGAGGAATGGATGAGCAAAACCGCAATTTTATCGGAGTCGCGCCATTGGAACCGCGATTTTTAGGGGTCGGACCCCGGTTTTTCTGTTGGGGGTCTGACCCCGGCGCGCAGACGCCACCTCAACCGGGGTCAGACCCCCAACAGAAGAACCGGGGTCAGACCCCTAGAACGCTATTCCATCCTGCAAGTATCACACCCAGCCGCGTGCTTGCAGGTCGGCCAGGGTGGCGTCGAGGCACAGGCCAATCCGCTCGACCATCAGGTCAATCTCGGCGCGCGTCATCACCAATGGCGGCGCGATGATCATGCGATCCCCCACGGCGCGCATGATCATGCCGTTGTCGAACATGTGTCCGCGGCAGACCATGCCCACGATTAGTATGAGGAATGGATGAGCAAAACCGCAATATTATCGGAGTCGCGCCATTGGAACCGCGATTTTTAGGGATCGGACCCCGGTTTTTCTGGGGTTGGGGGTCTGACCCCGGCGCGCCGACGCCGCCTCAACCGGAGTCAGAATTTGAGGGGTCTGACCCCGGCGCCCCCCTGTGCCAGACTAGTTGTCGCCTCTAAATTTGGAGGCAACAATGAGAAAG
>JAZJYV010000127.1:0-1506 GCA_040390195.1 Pseudomonadota bacterium
CCCTTGGCGCGGCGTGCGTTGAGCACATCGCGACCGCCACGGGTAGCCATACGTGCGCGGAAGCCGTGCGTGCGCTTGCGACGAACGACGGAAGGTTGGTAAGTACGTTTCATGGTGGTCTCGCTTAAAGCAAAATAAAATGCAAAATCGGGTCTGACGACATGTCAGTTGTTGGTGCAGATGACATGTCGCAGATGGTTAAGCCAGCGTCACGCCACAGCAAGTCTCTTCCCGCCGATTCGCTTAAACCAGCTTATTTCTCGGAATGCAGGCGGGGAACCCTGAATTAGACAGCATTTCGGCCCCCGCTGTCAAGGTTGCTGTGGTTTTGGCCAGCCGCCCATGCACAGATGGAACCGATAAACAATGTCAATACAACAAGTGTCCGGCATGAAAATAAGCTTCGTGCCTGTGGATAACTCGGTCCGGCGCAGGTAGAATAGCGTGTTACGTGTGGCGAACTGCTCGCGCTCGAACCGCCCCTCCACACCTTTAATTCAAATAGACGATTCATGGATAATTTCTGGCAGACCTGTTCCGCGCAGTTGGAACTGGAGCTGACACCGCAACAATTTAGTGCGTGGATCAAACCGCTGGTCGCCCTCGATTACGATGACGGCAAGCTGCGCATTGCTGCGCCCAATCGCTTCAAGCTCGATTGGGTCAAGACGCAATTCGCCAACCGCATCACCGCACTGGCCTGCCAGTATTGGGAAGCGCCGACCGAGGTGCAGTTCGTGCTCGATCCGCGCAACGCGCTGCCGAAAAAACCGGTGGCCGCGCATCCCGCGCCGAACGACGGCCCGCTGCCCGGCACCATCGACAACCGCCAGCAGGAAGCGCCGAGCGGCATGCCCGAGCTGTTCAACATCGGCAAGGCGCCGATGCGCGAACAAAGCCGCGTGAACACCGAACTGACCTTCGACAGCTTCGTCACCGGCAAGGCCAACCAGCTGGCGCGCGCCGCCGCGATCCAGGTGGCCAACAATCCGGGCGTGTCGTACAACCCGCTGTTCTTCTACGGCGGCGTGGGCCTGGGCAAGACCCACCTGATCCACGCGATCGGCAACCAGGTGATGGCCGACCAGCCGGGCGCCAAGATCCGCTACATCCACGCCGAGCAGTATGTGCGCGACGTGGTGACGGCCTACCAGCGCAAGGGCTTCGACGACTTCAAGCATTACTACCACTCGCTGGACATGCTGCTGATCGACGATATCCAATTTTTCGGCGGCAAGAGCCGCACGCAAGAGGAATTCTTCTACGCGTTCGAAGCGCTGATCGCGGCCAAGAAGCAGATCATCATCACCAGCGACACCTATCCCAAAGAGATCACGGGCATGGACGACCGCCTGATCTCGCGCTTCGATTCCGGCCTGACGGTGGCGATCGAGCCGCCGGAGCTGGAAATGCGCGTGGCGATTTTGCTCAAGAAAGCCAAGCAGGAAGGCGTGACCTTCTCCGACGACGTGGCCTTCTTCGTGGCCAAGCACCTGCGCTCGAACG
>JAZJYV010000128.1:0-4126 GCA_040390195.1 Pseudomonadota bacterium
CGTTCATGAGAATAGGCATACCGGCCGAAACGCGGCCGGGCGAAACCCGCGTTGCCGCAACTCCCGAGACGGTCAAGAAATTGGCCGCCAAACATCAACTGATCGTGCAGTCGGGGGCGGGGCTGATGGCCTCGGTCACCGACGAGGCCTATGTGGCCGCCGGCGCCACCATCGGCAGCGCTGCCGACGCCTTCGGCTGCGAGGTGGTGCTCAAGGTGCGCGCCCCGGACGCGGCCGAGCGCGCCCAGATGAAACCGGACGCGGTGCTGATCGGCATGCTCAATCCCTTCGACGCGGCCAACATCGCCGCCATGGCCGAGGCGCGCCTGCAGGCGTTCGCGCTCGAGGCGGTGCCGCGCATCACGCGCGCGCAGTCGATGGACGTGCTCTCCTCGCAGGCCAACATCGCCGGCTACAAGGCCGTGATGGTGGGCGCGAACACCTACCAGCGCTTCATGCCGATGCTGATGACGGCGGCCGGCACCGTGAAAGCGGCGCGCGTGCTGATCATGGGCGTGGGCGTGGCCGGCCTGCAGGCAATTGCCACCGCCAAGCGCCTCGGCGCCGTGATCGAGGCGTCCGACGTGCGCCCGCCGGTCAAGGAGCAGGTCGAGTCGCTGGGCGCCAAGTTCCTCGACGTGCCCTACCTGACGGACGAAGAGAAGGAAATCGCCAAGGGCAGCGGCGGCTACGCCCGTTCGATGCCGGCTGACTGGATGCGGCGCCAGGCCGAACTGGTGCACGAGCGCGCCAAGCTGGCCGACATCATCATCACCACCGCCCTCATTCCCGGGCGCGCCGCGCCGGTGCTGATCTCCGAGGAGACCGTCAAGGCCATGAAGCCCGGCTCGGTGATCGTCGACCTGGCCGTGGCCCAGGGCGGCAACTGCCCGCTGTCCGAATTGAACAAGACCGTCGTCAAGCATGGCGTGCACATCGTCGGCGAGCCGGACCTGGCCACGCTGGTGGCGGCCGACGCCTCGGCGTTGTACGCACGCAACGTGCTCGACTTCCTCAAGCTGATCATCGACAAGGACGACCAGCTGACGATCGAACGCGAGGACGAAATCCTCAAGGCCACCCTGGTGTGCGCCGGCGGCGACGTGCTGCGCAAATAATCAACTTTAGAGGGAGTCACCATGGAAGTCAGTCACACCATCATCAACCTGATCATCTTCGTCCTGGCCATTTACGTCGGCTACCACGTCGTGTGGACCGTCACGCCGGCGCTGCACACGCCGCTGATGGCGGTCACCAACGCCATCTCGGCCATCATCATCGTCGGCGCCATGCTCGCCGCCGGCCTGACCACCGGCATCGTCGGCCAGGTCGCCGGCACGCTGGCGGTGGCGCTGGCGGCGGTGAACGTGTTCGGCGGCTTCCTGGTCACCCAGCGCATGCTGGAGATGTTCAAGAAGAAGGAACCGAAGGTCAAGCCAGTCGTGCTCGCCGCGGCGGGAGATCACGCATGAACTTCATCAGCATGAACCTGGTCACCATGATGTACCTGATCGCCTCGGTGTGCTTCATCCAGGCGCTCAAGGGCCTGTCTTCGCCGTCCACGGCAAGGACCGGCAACGCCTTCGGCATGACCGGCATGGCCATTGCGGCCATCACCACGGTGGCCCTGATCGTCAAGCTCAAATCGGAAATGGCCTCAGGCGGCATGGGCCTGGGCCTGGTGCTGCTGGGCGTGGTGGTGGGCGGCGCGATCGGCGCCTTCGCCGCCAAGAAGGTCGAGATGACCAAGATGCCGGAGCTGGTCGCGGCCATGCACTCGCTGATCGGCATGGCGGCAGTGTGCATCGCCATCGCCGCCGTGTCCGAGCCGTTCGCCTTCGGCATCGTCAAGACCCTGGCCGAGCCGCTGCCGTTCGGGAACCGGATCGAACTGTTCATCGGCACCTTCGTCGGCGCGGTGACCTTCTCCGGTTCCGTAATCGCCTTCGGCAAGCTGTCGGGCAAGTACAAGTTCCGCCTGTTCCAGGGTGCGCCGGTCAGTTTTCCGGGCCAGCACATCCTGAACCTGGCGGTGGCCATTGCCATCATCGTGCTGGGGCTGGTGTTCTGCTTCGACGGCGGCGCGCTTCCGGCCTGGACCCCGTTCATCATCATGACGGCGCTGGCCTTCATCCTGGGCGTGTTGATCATCATCCCGATCGGCGGCGCCGACATGCCGGTGGTAGTGTCGATGCTGAACTCCTACTCCGGCTGGGCGGCGGCCGGCATCGGCTTCTCGCTCAATAATTCGATGCTGATCATTGCCGGCTCGCTGGTCGGTTCTTCCGGCGCGATCCTGTCCTACATCATGTGCAAGGCGATGAACCGCTCGTTCTTCAACGTGATCCTGGGCGGCTTCGGCGGCGCACCGGCCGAGGCGGCCGGCGGCGCGCAGGAGCAGCGCCCTGTCAAGTCGGGTTCGGCCGAGGACGCGGCCTTCATCATGAGCAATGCCGAAACCGTGATCATCGTTCCGGGCTACGGCCTGGCCGTGGCGCGCGCACAGCATTCGCTCAAGGAGCTGGTCGAGAAGCTGACCCACAAGGGCGTGATCGTGAAGTACGCGATCCATCCGGTGGCCGGGCGCATGCCAGGCCACATGAACGTGCTGCTGGCCGAGGCCGAGGTGCCATACGACCAGGTGTTCGAGATGGAGGACATCAACGGCGAATTCGGCCAGACCGACGTGGTGCTGGTGTTGGGCGCCAACGACGTGGTCAACCCGGCCGCCAAGGATCCCAAATCGGCGATCGCGGGCATGCCGATTCTCGAGGCGTACAAGGCCAAGAGCATCATCGTCAACAAGCGTTCGATGGCGTCCGGCTATGCCGGTCTTGATAACGACCTGTTCTACCAGGCGAACACCATGATGGTGTTTGGCGACGCCAAGAAGGTCATCGAGGCGATGGTCAAGGCTGTCGAGTAAGTTCGCGCTACGCAAGCATGGTGGATGACGCTGCGCTGTTCCACCCTACGGGCCGTTGACGGATCGTGGGGTGCACGGGCAAGGCGTCATCCACTTTTTTTTGCAGGGAGCCCCAATGAAAAGAGCGCGCTCGATTCGGATCGCCATCCTGTTCGGTGCGATCGGCACCTGGTTTGCGGTGGCAGGCAAGCTCGAGACCGAGCGCATCGCGCGGGTGCTGCCCGGCACCGGCGCGGCGGGCGCACCCCAGGTCGATGGCGCGGCGCTGCTGGCCGATGTGCGCACCCTCGCGTCGCCGCAATTCGAGGGCCGCAAGACCGGGACCCCGGGCAGCCTCAGGGCGCAAGCCTACCTGCAGGCGCGCTTCGCCAAGCTCGGGCTCAGGCCGTACGGCGCCGGCTACGCCCAGCCGTTCGCATTCACCCGCACCAGCGTCAAGGGCCTGGTCACGCCGGGACGCCCGTTCAAGACCGGGTACCAGGGGGCGAATTATGTCGGCTATGTCGCGGGCAGCGATCCGGATGCGCGCGTGATCGTCATCTCGGCCCATTACGACCACCTCGGCATCGTGCGGGGCAAGCTCTATCCGGGCGCCGACGATAACGCCTCCGGAGTCGGCGCGATGCTGGCGATGGCGGCCTGGTTCCAGGCACACCGGCCGCGCCACACGATCGTGTTCGCCGCCTTCGACGCCGAGGAGCTCGGCTTGCGCGGCGCGCGGGCCTTCATGGCGGCGCTGCCGTTCCCGCGCGAGAAGCTGTTCATGAACTTGAACCTGGACATGGTCAGCCACAACGGGCGCGACGAGATCTTCATAGCCGGCACCAGCCATACCCCGGCCTTCAAGCCGCTGGTCGGGCAGGTGGCCCTGCGCAGCAGCTTGCACGTCAAGCTCGGGCATGACCGTCCGATGCTGGTGGCCGGCTCGGTCGAGGACTGGACCGACAGTTCGGACCACGGGCCGTTCCACGCGGCCGGCGTGCCCTTCCTGTACTTCGGGGTCGAGGACCATCCGGATTACCACGCGCCGGGCGACACGTTCGAGCACATCAACCAGACGTTCTACCTGAAGGTGGCCAGCCTGCTGGTCGACATGGCCGTGACGCTGGACCAGCAGCCATAGGCGCAACAGCGCGGCCCCTCCAGCAAAACCGGGGTCAGACCCCAAGCGAATCAACCGGGGTCTGACCCCGGTTTTGC
>JAZJYV010000129.1:0-34302 GCA_040390195.1 Pseudomonadota bacterium
CGAGCATCCATTCGGCACCCTCAAATCCTGGATGGGATCGACGCACTTCCAGATGTGGGTATTCCGGCCCATCGTGACCAGTGATTCCGGTCTATCGTGACCGGCCATTCCGGTCCATCGTGACCGACCATTCCGGTCTATCGTGACCGATTTTGGCCGCTGACCGGAATGGGTGGTCACGATACCGGAATCGGCGGTCACGATACCGGAATCAGTGGTCACGATACCGGAACGGTGCCGTAGAGCACTAAAATGATGTTACGCATATAGCAACCGACCGAGTACGCTGCCAGCTTTTTGTCTGGAGTCAGCGTGCCGGTATCAAGGATCAATATGCGTAAGATAAAGGACGTATTGCGTTTGAAGTTAGACGCGAAGATGTCGCACCAGCAGATCGCCGGTGCGCTGGGTATCTCCAAGGGCGTCGTCACCAAGTACGTTGGCCTGGCCGCCGCTGCAGGCGTGGATTGGGCGACGGCACAAGGATTGGATGAGACCGGCCTGGAGCGGCGCCTGTTGGTGGCGCCGGAACGGCCACGCGAGCATGTGCAGCCCGACTACGGGCGCCTACACCATGAGCTGCGCCGCAAGGGCATGACGTTGATGCTGCTGTGGGAGGAACACCGCGCCGACTATGCCGATCGCCAGACCTATGGCTACACGCAGTTCTGCGAAAACTACCGCCGCTTCGCCAAACAACTCAAGCGTTCGATGCGCCAGGTGCACCGGGCCGGCGAGAAGCTGTTCATCGATTACGCCGGCCCCACCATCGGGCTGACCGACGGCAGCCGTGCCCACATCTTTGTAGCCGCCCTGGGCGCATCCAGCTACACCTACGCCTGTGCCACGCCACGCGAGACGATGAAGGACTGGCTTGAGTCGACCGCGCGCGCACTGGCCTTCATCGGCGGCGTACCGCAGCTGATCGTGCCGGACAACCCCAAGGCCATGATCGCCGACGCCAACCGCTACGAGCCGCGCAGCAACGACACGGTGCTCGACTTTGCGCGCCACTACGGCACTTCGATCCTGCCGGCCCGGCCGCGCCATCCGCAAGATAAAGCCAAGGCCGAATCGGCAGTGCAGATCGTTGAGCGCTGGATCATGGCGCGCTTGCGTCACCAGAAGTTCGACAGCGTGCACGAGGTCAATCAGGCTATGGCGCCGTTGCTCACGAGGCTCAACGAAAAGCTGTTCCAGAAACTGCCAGGTAGCCGCGCCAGTACGTTCGCCGAGATCGATGCACCAGCCTTGCTGCCGCTGCCGTTACAGCGTTACGAGATGGCGCACTTCAAGACCGTCAAGGTGCACATCGACTACCACGTCGAGGTCGAGCGTCACCGCTACAGCGTTCCGCAGGCGCTGGTCGGCCAGGATGTGGAAGCGCGCATTACGATCGCGATAGTGGAGTTGATGCATCGGGGGCAGCGCGTCGCTAGCCATGTCCGTAACAGCCGCCAGGGTGGCTTCACCACGATTCCCAGCCATATGCCTGCCGCGCACCGCGCCCACATGGAATGGACACCGACACGCCTGATCCACTGGGGGGCCAGCATCGGTCCGGCAACCGCCGAGGCGGTGACGCGGCTGATGGCCGAAAACAGGCATCCGGAACACGGCTACCGAGCTTGCCTGGGGCTTCTGTCGCTGGCCAAGCGCTACGGCAAGGTGCGCCTTGAGGCGGCCTGCACGCTGGCGTTACAGATCGGCGCCTGCCAGTACCGGCATGTGAACGACATCCTGAAGAACAACCGCGACAAGAGCAAACCGGAGGCCGCTGACGAGTGGGTCAGCCCCGACCATGCCCACGTACGCGGACCTGGCTACTACCAATGAGGCATGACGAGATGATGATGCACACCACCTTGGCGCAACTGCGCTCGCTAAAACTGGACGGCCTGGCGGCCGGCCTTGAAGAACAACTGGCACAACCTGGCATGGCCGCGTTGAGCTTCGAGGAGCGCGTGGCGCTGCTGATCGACCGCGAGGTCCACGCCCGCAATGACCGCAAGCTGGTGCGGCTACTGAAGAACGCGCACCTCAAGTACGGGCAGGCTGCGATCGAGGACATCGATGCGCGAACAGGGCGCGGCATCGACCGCAGGGAGGTGATGAGCCTTGCCCTGGGCGAGTGGGTTAGCGCCGGCCACAGCGTACTGGTGACCGGTCCAACCGGCGCTGGCAAGTCCTGGTTGGCGTGCGCGCTGGCGCAGTACGCCTGCCGGCGCGGATATAGCGCGATCTACCAGCGTGTACCCCGCTTGCAGGAAGAACTGCGCATCCGGCACGGCAGCGGGGCCTTCGGCAAATGGCTGCTGCAACTGGCTAAGACCGACGTCCTGATATTGGACGACTGGGGCATGGGCGCCATCGATAGCATGACGCGCTCGGATCTGTTGGAGATCATTGACGACCGGGCCGGCACCAAGGCCACGATCATCACCAGCCAACTGCCAGTCGAACACTGGCATGCCTGGATCGGCGACGCCACCATCGCCGACGCCATCTTGGACCGCATCATGCAGCGCAACCACCGCTTTACGCTCACCGGCGACTCACTACGTGCACAACGACCTAAAACCAGCAAAAAGGAGAGAAATATCAACCTATCGTGACCGCAGCCATTACAATTTGAGCGCGTAACATCATCGAATGCGCAGCGGTCACGATAGGCCGGAATCAGCGGTCACGTTGACCGGAATACGCACAGATGCGCACTCTTGGCCGGGTTAGCACCGAGATGAGCCTGCATGTCCTGGCCTACAATCTCAAACGCGTGATCGCGATAATGGGTGCTGGAGCACTCAGCCAGGCGATGAAGGGCTGAACGGAGCTGCAGACGGGGCTAGAAACGAGCCCATATTCAAAGCGCCGCGCCAATTGCAAGAAACGTCAAAAAACCGAGTACTATAGCGCGCAACCAACGCGCTGATGGCCTGGTTACTCAGTCGCGGGCAATTTGTTCAGAACTTCGACGTAATTCTGTTTTTACACAGTCTGGGCCAGAAGCAGACATCAGAAGCGCAGGCAGGCTTGCCATCGATGTTCTGAAATTTTGAAGGGACTATCTTGATTTGTTCAAAATGCGGCGAGGAACATCCATTAGAAGAGATGGAGTTGACTTTTCGCCGGCCGGACGATGTGGCAATTCTCTCTGCTGAAGATCGCAGTCGTCTTGTTCAGGAAAATAGCGATTTGTGCATCATCGAAGGCAAACGTTTTTTTGTACGGGCGCTTCTTCCCCTGCCAGTTGCGACGCGTGAAATCCCATACTGCATTGGCCTGTGGGTTGAAATAGCGCGAGAAGCCTTTGACCGCATATATGACCTATGGGAGTCGGACGAGCAGTTAAACGAGTCGCCCTTTTCGGCATATGTCGCGAACGAGATTCCAACGGCTATTGGCTCCCTTGGCCTTGAGGCGGAATTGCACTTGACTGGTCCCAGTACCAGACCCAATATTTGGCTGAAGCCAAGCAATCACCCGTTGTACATTGAGCAGACACGGGGAGTTGATGTACACCGGGTATCCGAATATTCGGCCCTCTTCGCGCATCGGTAGGACTGATAATTTTAAACAGTGAGTTTTGCGATGAGGTCGCTCGGCGCCCACGGGCCGACAGGCATCGATGATGCCGGTGAACTCATCGCATACTATCGGTTGAAGCCTGCGTTCCATACATATATGAACATTGGAAGGACGATTGATGCGACTGCTATCGAATTCAAGGCGTGTAGCCATGATGATGGGATTGTTTGCATTTCTCACGAGTGTCGGTTGCAATTCGATTCCTCTTGCTTCCAATCAAGGCGCGCAATCTGGCAATGTCACGATTGACTTAGAGGTTTGCAAGTTGCAGGTTACGCTTCCTGAGGGAGGAAGTAGAGATTTTGCGTTTGCGGATCGGCCAGCGCTTCGCTCAGTTCAGATCGACAATCCAGCAATGTATGACAAATGGGCTGCACTCAATTTGCTGGAAAAATACTGGGATTATGAACCGACGCTCACCGGGAGTAATGCCGGTACTTTGCGACTTGCTGTTCGTGTGCGCACGGTGGATGCTTCAATGGAATTTGATCCGAACGATCTTCAATCTTTTCGATCTTCTGTGGAGAGGTTGGCCATTTCGCAAGCCCAGGCTTTTTATTCTTCGTTGAAGAGCCAGGGGCGAGCGACCATTAATTCTGATGCCCCGATGGGATTTCGATCTCAGCTCATTGGTCACGGAGAATGGATAGCCTATGAACGCAGAAGTTCCCGTACTGAAATATTTGTACGTCCGCTTGATTCGACGCATTTCGTTGAATTCATTTTTTCGTATATCAGCAACAGCAAAACGGATTCATGGGTGGCTGCTGCATCGAAGGACATCGAGAAGATCTTGACCGGAGTCTTAATTTCTCGGAATTGAGGTGCGAGGGTCAGTGTAGCAACGACAGCTATGGGGCGAAACCAGCCGGTGCGACTGACGAGGTTTCGGTGTTGTCTTCTGGCGTTCGGGCTGACTTGGAAAATCTTTGATGAAGGAGGCGTGAATGGCGTTTGACTATGTGAGCGTGGAAGAGGCGATGCAGCGTGACGGCCTGCGCATGGTGGTAGTAGGTGGCGTGCCGAGTCTCTGGGGCGAGGCCGCGAAAGGCATCCTGCACATCAAGGGAATCGAGTGGACTGCAGTCCGCCTGAACTATACCGACGAGTCACTGAAGGCGTGGGCGGGCCAGCGCAGCGGTCCCGTGGCCATCTATGGAAATGAGCAACCCCGCTCCGGCTGGGCTGAAATCCTGCTCTTGGCGGAGCGATTGGCGCCGACGCCATCGCTGCTTCCTGTCGACGCGGCCAATCGCGCCCTGGTCTTTGGCCTGGCCCATGAAATTTGCGGGCAGGCGGGCCTGGGCTGGTCGCGTCGCCTGCAGTTGGTGCATGCCGGCCTGCACAACACCGGTGGTTTCTCCGAGCCTGTGGCGAAGTACCTGAGCAAGAAGTACGGCTACAGCGCCGACCTTGGCGCGGCATCCGGCACCAGAGTCGCACAACTGCTGAACATGCTGGTTGCGCGCTTGCTGGCACAGCGCGAGGCAGGCAGCCGCTACTACGTTGGCGACGCGCTCTCTGCGGTGGATGTGTACAGTGCGGCGGTGATGGCGATGTTCGCCCCGCTGCCATCGGAACATTGCGCCATGGACGCCAGCACGAGGGCTGCGTTCGAGACGCGCGACGCGCAGACACAGGCGGCGCTCGATCCGATCCTGTTTGAGCATCGCGACATGATGTATGGGCAGCATTTGGAATTGCCGCTCTCGCTCTGAGTCGATTGACCTTCTATAGCCGTGTGCGTTTTTTCCGCTTCTTCACCGGAATGGATTGCTCCTGTCCGGGCTTGATCGCCGGGGGCGGCGCAACAGGCAGCGGAAAACCGACGAAAATCAGGATGAAGAATACCGGCAGCAAGAGATAGAACACCGGTCGCTTCCAATTGAGCTTGTTTTTCAGCATGGCAATCAAATGAGGGCAGTTGCGCATGTTTCAAGATGAGCAGAAATTCATCTCAGATTCCCAGCCCTTCTCGTGTGGCTGAGCTGACAGGATTCATCAGGCAAACAGGCCATGCAAGAACCAGCGCGGCTCGGCATCTTCGGTGGCGCCCACGATGCGCTCGCGGTAGACCCAGTAATGGGCGTGGTCCTGTCCTTGCGCGATGAAGTAGTCGCGCGTTTGCGTGGCGTTCCACCAACCGGCCTCGATGCGCTCGGGCGCCGACGCCATCTTCAGCGGCGAGCCGTAGAACGGCCGGTGATGGCGCATCAGCAGCGCGATCGGCTTGGCCAGCAACCAGCCGGGACGCGCCAGGCTGGCCACGTCCGGCGGCAGCTGCGCCTGCATTACCGCCGCCCGGATCTTCTTGTGCACCGGCACCCAGACATTGGCCAGCTCGGGCCGGTAATCGGCCTGCGGCGCCGCCTGCAGCACGTTCTCCGGCCCCAGCCGCGCCACCAGCAATTCAAGCATGCGCAGCTGGTCGGCCTCGCTGCCGCCCGGCTCGGGGAACAGCGATTCGCTGGGCGGCGCCATCGGCTGCACCTGCAACGCCTCCAGGCACAGGCCGATCACGTGCGCCTCGAGCACCTGCTTGGCCAGGCGCTCGCGCAGCAGACGCACCAGGTGCTCGTCGCGCCAGGTGGGCTCGGCCAGCACGATTTCGATCACGGTGGGCGCGCGCGCCACGCGCCCCCGTTCGTGCTCAAGCTGCAGGGTGATGCGCTCGACCGCCAGCTGGCGCGCGCACAGCCAGCCGGTCAGCTGCAGCAGCAGGCGGTGCGCGCCGAACAGCAGTGCCTCGGCGTGCTCGACCCGGTCGAACAGTTCGAGATGGGCGCGGAAAGTGGTCGGCGCCTCGATCCAGTCAAACAGCTCGGGCGTCATGCCGTAGGCCGCGTCGAGCATGTCGAGCAAGGGCCGCCCGCAGCGCCGCTGCAGGCCGGGACGCGGCAGGCGCCGCATGTCGCCCAGGCTGGCGCAGCCGATGCCCTCGAACCAGGGCGCGAACGGGCGCGCCGGCGGCAGCAAGGCGCTCGGCAGGCGGTCCAGGCGGCGCACCAGCGCCGCCATCTTGAGCGAGCGCCCACCACCGTAACGGGCCAGCAGCCAGGCCCCGCGCGCGGTCGGCGCGCAACTGAGCACGGCCGAAAAACCCAGCGCGCGCAAATTGGCTGCCACCTGGCGGCACAGAGCCCGTACGCCGCCGAACAGGCGCAGGCTCGCGCCCACGTCCATCAGCAGCGTCGCCTCCTCGGCCTGGGCCACCAGCGGCGTGTACTGCAGCAGCGCCATGGCCACCGCCTGCAGGGCTTCGGCCTCGCGCGCGCGCGCGCGATCGACCAGGCGCGCCTCGGGCAGCAGCATCAGCACGCCGCCGCGCCGCATGCCCGGCTGCACCCCGGCCGCGCGCGCCACCGGCGACAGCGCCAGCACACGCTCCTGCTCGAGCACCACGCTGCCGCGGTCAGCCGACCAGTTCGGGCAAAACACCTCGAGCGGGAGCTGGGGCAGGGAGAGGCCGATCCAAAGTCGCATGGCGCTGCAATAAAGAAGGAGTGAGGGGCAGGAACAGCGGCGCGTCGCGCTGCGGCCCCCGGCGTTTGACGAAACCAATTTCCATGCCGCCGGCCGCCGGCCGCAAGCTCAGCCGCAATGGCGCGGGCGATGCGTCTTGCGCCGCCGCCAGCGGCCGCAGCAGGAAAAACAGGGTCTCGCCGCTTTGCGCGGCCAGGTGCAGGCGGCGCAGCGTTTCGCCGCGCGCGTGCCCGGGCCAGAACAGCAGCGCGCCGCAACTGCCGCTGCGCAGCACCTGCTCGGCGGCCCACAGCGCATCGGCACTGCGCGCGCTGCGTATCCACAGCAGCTGCGACGGCTGCAGCCCGAGCGCGGCCAGCGCCAGCGCTTGCGGCGGATGGGGCGGCTGCAGCAGCACGATGCGGCGCCGCGCCGCCGCCAGCAGGGCCGGGCGCAGCAGGCGCAGTTCGCCAATGCCGGCCTGCTGCAGCAACAGGTCGATCAGCGTGCCAGTGGGCCAGCCGCCGCCGGGCAACTGGGCCGACAGCAGGGGATGGCCGGTGTCGATGCAGCGCGTGGTGGCGTGCGCCAGTTGCGATGCGCGCCACAAGGACGGGTGCAAAGTTTCTGGTGCGGCAATTAAATCAGGGCAGTTCATGGCGGGTTTCGGTAAAAATACTGTATGAATACACAGTACTATTCGAGACCGGTTTTGGCAAGACCTATCTTTCTGGCATGCGCGGGAACTTCCTCGGCACTCGCATATACCGTCCATCAGCGGCGCGCCATGTCCGCAAGCCGGGAAAGATGGAATAATAGGCGTCCTCTTCGTTCCGGCACTCCCATGAAACTGCTCTGCACCGCCCTGCTCGTCCTGGCCGCTGTTCCGGCCC
This sequence comes from Pseudomonadota bacterium, assembly GCA_040390195.1. Classification (GTDB taxonomy): domain Bacteria; phylum Pseudomonadota; class Gammaproteobacteria; order Burkholderiales; family Burkholderiaceae_D; genus Telluria_A. The sequence goes on from JAZJYV010000129.1 coordinate 7,944, forward strand.
ACGCCGCCAAGCCCAGGAAACCTGCCGGGCTCGAACAGATCCAGACCATCGTCGTGCTGTACGGCGAAAACCGCAGCTTCGACAATCTGTACGGCATGTTCCCGGGCGCCAATGGCGTGGCCCAGGCCAAGCCCGGCAACGGCACCGTCCAGCGCGACCGCGACGGCAGCGTGCTGGCCGCCCTGCCGCCGGTCTGGCAGAAGGAAAAGAAAACCGAGGGCGAGCCGTCGGCGCCCACGGCCGACCCCAAATTCCCGCTGGCGATGCCGAACGCGCCGTTTCGCATCGACGCCGCGCCCCTCGACCAGCCGCTCAGCCAGGCCACGCGCGACCTGACCCACCGCTTCTACCAGAACCAGATGCAGATCAACGGCGGCAAGAACGACATGTTCGCCGCCTGGACCGACGCCGGCGCACTGACCATGGGCCACTACGACGGTTCGTCACTGCCGCTGTGGCACATCGCGCGCCAGTACGTGCTGGCCGACAATTTCTTCATGTCCGCGTTCGGCGGTTCGTACATGAACCACATGTGGCTGGCCTGCGCCTGCACCCCTCTGTTCGCCGACGGCCCGGACAAGCTGCGCGCCCGGCTCGACGACAACGGCAAGCTCAAACAGAAACCGGACTCGCCGGCCAGGGCCGCCGATGGCCCGCCGCGCTTCTTCGACGGCGTGCTCACGCCCGACGGCTACAGCGTCAACACCATGCAACCGAGCTACCAGCCCAGCAGCATCGCACCGTCCAGGGACGGTGTGCCGGCCGAGAACAAATGGAACGATGTCGCATTGCCGCCGCAGACCATGAAAACCATCGGCGACACGCTCTCGGCCAGGAACGTGAGCTGGAAGTGGTATGCGGGCGGCTACCGGGCGGCGCTGGCCGACCGCAAGCACATCTACGGCAGCGGCGAGATCCAGTTCCAGCCGCACCACCAGCCGTTCAATTATTTCCTGCGTTTCGCGCCGGGCACCAGGGACCGCTTTGAGCACCTCAAGGATGGCAGCGACCTGCTGGCCGACATCCAGGCCGGCACGCTGCCGCAGGTGTCGTTCTACAAGCCGCAAGGCACCCTGAACGAACACCCGGGCTACGCCAACGTGATGCAGGGCGATATGCACCTGGCCGAGCTGGTGGCCAAGCTGCAGGCGTCGCCACAGTGGAAGCACATGGCCATCATCATCACCTACGACGAGAACGGCGGCTTCTGGGACCACGTAGCGCCGCCCAAGGGCGACCGCTGGGGCCCCGGCACGCGAATCCCGGCGATCATCGTTTCGCCGTATGCAAAGAAGGGCTTTGTCGACCACACCCAGTACGACACCACCTCGATCCTGCAATTCCTCACGCGCCGCTTCAAGCTCGAAGCACTGCCCGGCGTGCGCACCCAGATGGGTGACCTCAGCAACGCCTTCACGCTGAAACACTAGGCATGGACCGCATGCAGCTGGCCGGCGCGGTCCTGTTCGGGATCGCCCTGCTCCACACCTTCGCCGCCACGTCCTTTGAGCGGCTGGCGCAGCGCCATCCACGCCACGCGGGCCTGTTGCACCTGCTGGGCGAGGTGGAGGTGGTGTTCGGTTTCTGGGCCTTCGTGCTGGTGGCGGCGATGGCGCTCATTTCCGGCAGCGCGGCGGCGATCGCGTATGCCGAGTCGCGCCAGTACACCGAGCCGCTGTTCGTGTTCGTGGTCATGGTGGTGGCGGCCTCGCGTCCGGTGCTCGACACGGTGCGCGCCCTGCTCGACCAACTGGCGCGCCTGTTGCCGCTGCCGCGCGAACTGGCGCTGGCCTGGCTGGGCCTGGCGTTGGTGCCGCTGGCCGGTTCGCTACTCACGGAACCGGCCGCCATGACGCTGGCCGCGCTGCTGCTGGCGCCGCGCGTGTTCCGGCCTGGCATGCCGGAGTGGCTCAAATATGGCGCACTGGGCGTGCTGTTCGTGAACGTGTCGATCGGCGGCACCCTGACCTCGTATGCCGCGCCGCCGGTGCTGATGGTGGCCGCCACCTGGGGCTGGGACAGCGCCTTCATGGCCAGCCAGTTCGGCTGGAAAGCAGCGCTGGCCGTGTGCGTCAACGCCAGCGTGGTCTGTTTTTTGATGCGCAAGCCGCTTGCAGCGCAAGCGGTCGAGACTGCCGATGCGCCGCGCACGCCATTGACAGTGGCGGCAATCCATATCGCGCTGCTCGGCGCGGTGGTCGCGCTGGCGCACCATCCGGTGCTGTTCCTCGGCGTGTTCCTGCTGTTTCTCGGCTATACCCAGGCTTATCCGCGCTACCAGGATCCCTTGATCTTGAAGGAAGGTTTGCTGGTCGGTTTCTTCCTGGCCGGGCTGGTGGTGCTGGGCGGAATGCAGCAATGGTGGCTGCAACCGATTGTCTCCGGCCTGGAGCCAGGCGCCCTGTTCTTCGGCGCGCTGGGCTTGACGGCGCTGACCGACAATGCTGCCTTGACCTACCTTGGATCGCTCATCAGCGGCCTGTCGGAGCACGCGCGCTACATGCTGGTGGCCGGCGCCGTCGCCGGCGGCGGCTTGACGGTGATCGCGAACGCGCCCAATCCGGCCGGCGTGGCCTTGCTGCGCCACGGCTTCGAAGATGCGTCAATCGGCGCGCTGGGGCTGCTCCTGGGAGCGCTTGCGCCGACGGCGCTGGCCGCGGCGCTGTTCCTGATGTGAAAAGTTCGCCCGTACGTTTGAGCGACATCAAGCGCGCGCATGGCATCGCTTTTACCCTGAACAAGCGCGGCAAGCCATGCCGCGCCAGCGCTGCGCCCTGAATAGGCGCATCAGTCACAGGAGACCTGCCATGAGCTACCTCGACCGCGACCGCTTCGGCATCTACAAATACAGCGACAACTCCGGCCCCGGCCCCGCCCTGATGGGTGCCGATACCCTCATCGGCGACGACGTCGTCAACTCCAAAGATGAGAAGCTGGGCGACATCAAGGAAATCATGCTCGACATGCGCAGCGGCCAGATCGCGTACGCCGTGCTGGCGTTCGGCGGCTTCCTGGGCATGGGTGAGAAACTGTTCGCCGTGCCCTGGAAGGCTTTGCATCTGGACACCGTCAACAAGTGCTTTGTGCTCGACGTGGACAAGGATCGCCTGAAGAACGCACCCGGCTTCGACTCCGACCACTGGCCCGACATGAGCGATGCCACCTGGGTGAATGAAGTTCACACCTTCTACGGCGTCGACGCCGATCTGTCCACCCAGCCCATGCGCCAGCAACCGGGCGGCGCGGGCACCAGCGGAATGGGGACCAAACACTGAGCGTCGGGGTCGGACCCCGGTTCTTCTGTTGGGGGGCCGACCCCGGCTGAGCCGGCGTCGGCGAACCGGGGTCAGACCCCTAACGGAAAAACCGGGGTCTGACCCCTGGGCCTCAGCGCTGCATCGATTCCCACACCTTTTGCAGGCGCTTGGCCGACACCGGCATCGGCGTGCGCAGCTCCTGCGCATACAGCGATACGCGCAGCTCTTCAAGCATCCAGCGGAACTCGACCAGCTTCGGATCGGTGTTCTTGCCGGCCAGCCGGTCTTTCGAGGCGCGCAGGAACAGGCTGGCCGCCGCGTTCCATTCGGCCATCAGGCGCGCGTCGCGGATCGGATCGGCGCGCAGTTTCTCGAGCCGTACATTGATCGCCTTCAGGTAGCGCGGAAAGTGCGCCAGCTGGGCATAGTCATTGTCGATCAGGAAGCGCTTGTGCACCAATCCCTGCAACTGCGCCTGCATGTCGGCGGCGGCCTGCGGCTGCACGTTCTGCAGCTTCTTGGGAAGGCCATGGAATTCGGTCAGCACCTGCGCCACCAGCCGCGCGATCTCGTTGACCAGCAGGCCAAGGCGCGACTTGCCCTCGTCCTTGCGCTTGTTGAACGCGGCCGCATCGGCCGGCAGCGGGTCCTGCAGGCAGGCGATGTCGATCGCCTTCTGGATGATCTGGTCGCGCAACTCTTCTTGCGAGCCCATCGCCATGAACTGCATGCCCATTTGCTGCAGGCCGGGGATGTTCTTCTCGATGAACTTGAGCTGCTCCTTGAACTGCAGCGCGAACAGGCGGCGCAAGCCGATGCGGTGCGTGCGCGCGGCCACGGTCGGGTCGTCGAACACTTCAAGGTCGCAGTGCGCGCCCTTGTCGACCAGCGCCGGGAAGCCGATCAGCGTCAACTTGCCTTGCACGATTTCCAGCAATTCGGGCAGCTCGCCGAAGGTCCAGCTGGTCAGGCCGCTGTGCTGGGTGATCGAAGGCGCGGCCTTCTCGGCCGCCTTTGGGGCATTGGCGCCCGGTTTGGCCGGCGCCGACACCTCGGCCAGCTTCTGGAAGCTCTGGCGCGCCTGGCCGCCGAATTCGGCCTGCAGCGTGGCCAGGTTGCGGCCCATGTCGAGCTGGCGGCCATGCTCGTCGATCACTTTGAAATTCATGAAATGGTGGGCCGGCAGGGTCTCGACCTTGAAGTCGGTGGTCATCACCATCAAACTGGTCTGGCCGCGGATGTCGGCGATGATGGCGTCGACCAGGTCGCCGCGCCCAAAGGTGCCCGCTTCCTGCACCCGCTCGCAAAAGCGCGCCGCATAATCGGGCAGCGGCACGCAGTGGCGCCGCAGCTTTTGCGGCAGCGACTTCAGCAGCAGGTGCACCTTCTCCTTGAGCATGCCCGGCACCAGCCATTCGACGCGCTCACGCGGCAGCTGGTTGAGCGCAAACAGCGGCACCGACATGGTCACGCCGTCGCGCAGGCTGCCCGGCTCGAAGTGGTAGGTCAGCGCCATCTCGATGCCCGTCACCGCCACCACTTTCGGGAACAGCTCGGTGGTCACGCCGGCCGCCTCGTGGCGCATCAGCTCTTCGCGGTTCAGAAACAGCAGCTTCGCGTCCTTCTGGGTCGCGTCCTTGTGCCACTTCTCGAAGCCGGCGCCGTTGACCACGTCAGTTGGAATGAGCTTGTCGTAGAAGGCGGCGATCAGGTGGTCGTCGACCAGCACGTCGAGCCGGCGCGACTTGTGTTCGAGGTTCTCGATCTCCTTGACCAGCTTGTGGTTGTGCGCGAAGAACGGCGCGCGCGTGTCGTAGTCGCCGCCGACGAGCGCGTCGCGGATGAAGATCTCGCGCGCCTCGAAGGGGTTGAACTGGCCATAGTTGATGCGGCGCTGGGCATAGATCACCAGGCCGTACAGGGTCGCACGCTCGGACGCGCTCACCTGCGCGGCGCGTTTCTCCCAGCGCGGCTCGCCCCATGATTTTTTCAGCAGGTGGGCTCCCACCCGTTCGATCCACTCCGGCTGGATCTGCGCCACGCAGCGCGCATACAGGCGCGTAGTGTCGACCAGTTCGGCCGCCATGATCCACTTGCCCGGCTTTTTCAGCAGCGAGGAGCCGGGCCAGATGTGGAACTTGATGCCGCGCGCCCCCAGGTAGCCGGCGCCCGGCTCGTCTTCGGACTTGAAGCCGATGTTGCCGAGCAGCCCGGTCAGCAGCGCCGTGTGCAAGTTCTCGTAGGTGGCGGGCAGCTCGTTGAGGCGCCAGCCCTGCTCCTTGACGATGGTCAGCAGCTGCGAATGGACGTCGCGCCACTCGCGCAGGCGCACCTGCGACAGGAAATTCGTACGGCAATTCTCCTGCAGCTGGCGGTTGGTCTTCTTGTGCTCGATTGCCGTTTCGAACCAGCGCCAGATCTTGATATAGCTGAGGAATTCGGACTTCTCGTCGGCGAACTTCTTGTGCGCCTCGTCGGCCGCCTGCTGGTGTTCCATCGGCCGGTCGCGCGGATCCTGCACCGACAGCGCCGAGGCCACGATCAGCATCTCGGTCAGGCAGGCGTTCTCCAGCGCGGCCAGGATCATGCGCCCGACACGCGGGTCGAGCGGCAGCTTGGCCAGCTTGTGGCCCAGCGGCGTGAGCGCGTTGGCGTCATCGACCGCGCCCACCTCTTGCAGCAGCTGGTAGCCGTCGGCGATCGCGCGCCCTTGCGGCGGCTCGATGAAGGGGAAGGTCTCGACGTCGGTCAGGTGCAGCGACTTCATGCGCAAGATCACACCGGCCAGCGACGAGCGCAGGATCTCCGGTTCGGTGAACTTGGGCCGCTGCAGGTAGTCGGCCTCTTCGTACAGGCGGATGCACACGCCGTCGGCGACGCGGCCGCAACGGCCGGCGCGCTGGTTGGCGGCCGACTGCGCAATCGGCTCGACCTGCAGCTGTTCGACCTTGTTGCGAAAACTGTAGCGCTTCACGCGCGCCAGGCCGGCGTCGACCACGTAGCGGATGCCTGGCACCGTCAGCGAAGTCTCGGCCACGTTGGTGGCCAACACAATGCGCCGTGCGTTGGAGGTGCGGAACACGCGCTCCTGCTCCTCGACCGAGAGGCGGGCGAACAGCGGCAGGATCTCGACATGCGGCGGGTGGTGCTTGCGCAGCGCCTCGGCGCAGTCGCGGATCTCGCGCTCGCCCGGCAGGAACACCAGCACGTCGCCCGAGCCGATGCGGCACAGCTCGTCGACACCGTCGGCCACCGCCTCCATCAGGTCGCGCTTTTCGCGCGCGGCCTGCGCCTTCGGTGCCTGCTTGCCCTCGGGGACGGCGAGCGCCACCGGGTCGCGGTCGACGGGCCGGTAGCGCACCTCGACCTGGAACAGACGGCCCGACACCTCGATCACCGGCGCGGCCTTGTCGCCCTTGCCGAAATGGCGCGCGAAGCGGTCGGCGTCGATGGTGGCCGAGGTGATGATCACCTTCAGGTCGGGGCGGCGCGGCAGCAGCTGCTTGAGGTAGCCGAGCAGGAAATCGATGTTCAGGCTGCGTTCGTGCGCCTCGTCGATGATGATGGTGTCGTAGTTGCGCAGCAGCGGATCGGTCTGGGTCTCGGCCAGCAAGATACCGTCAGTCATCAGCTTGACGGAGGCGCCGCGCGTGAGCGTGTCGGTGAAGCGCACCTTGAAGCCGACGTGCTCGCCCAGCGGCGAACCGAGCTCCTGGGCGATGCGCTTGGCTGTCGACGAAGCGGCGATGCGGCGCGGCTGGGTGTGGCCGATCAGGCCTTTTTGGCCGCGCCCCAGCTCCAGGCAGATCTTCGGCAGCTGGGTGGTCTTGCCCGAGCCGGTCTCGCCGCACACGATGATGACCTGGTTTTCGCTGATCGCCTTCGCAATGTCGGCGCGCCGGCCCGAGACGGGCAAGTCTTCCGGAAAGGTGATCGGGGGCAGCGGGTTGCGCACAACTTCGCGCGCCGGGGCGCTCTCGCGCGGCGCGCGCGGGGGCTGCTGCGGGCGCGCCGCGGAGGGTTGGCGCTTGCCTCCGTCATTCCCGCGCAGGCGGGAATCCATGCCCTGCCGAGCGGCTGGCGCGGCATGGGTTCCCGCCTGCGCGGGAACGACGGGTGCGGGCCGCGCGGGCCGGTTTGAAGGCTTGTTGCTCTGTTCAGACATTGTTTTTTACGTGGTTTCGGCGCGCAAGTGCGCAGCGAATTATAATGCGCCAGATGGAAACTCCTACCCAATTCGTCCAATGGCTGCGCTCAGTGGCGCCCTACATCCACGCTTTCCGTGGCAAGACCTTCGTGGTCGCCTTTCCGGGCGAACTGGTAACGGCCGGTGCGCTGCCCGTGCTGGCCCAGGATTTATCGCTGCTGGTGGCGCTGGGCATCCGCGTGGTGATCGTGCACGGCTCGCGCCCGCAGGTGGCCGAACAGCTGGCCCTGCGTAGCGTCGAAGGGCGTTTCCACAATGGCTTGCGGATCACCGACATCGCCGCGCTCGAATGCGCCAAGGAGGCCGCCGGCGAGCTGCGCCTGGACATCGAGGCCGCTTTCAGCCAGGGTTTGCCGAACACGCCGATGGCGCACGCGGCGATCCGCATCATCTCCGGCAACTTCGTCACCGCCCGTCCACTCGGCGTGATCGACGGGGTCGACCTCGAGCTCACGGGCGTGACGCGCAAGATCGCCGCCGAGACCATCCACGCGATCCTGGCCACCGACAGCCTGGTGCTGCTATCGCCGCTGGGCTTTTCACCCACCGGCGAAGCGTTCAACCTGACCATGGAAGACGTGGCCGTATCGGCCGCGATCGCGCTGCACGCCGACAAGCTGGTGTTCATCTGCGAGACGCCGATGATGCTCGACGCCGCCGGCGCCGAGATCCGCGAGTTGTCTTCGCACCAGGCCGAGGCGGTGCTGCAAGCCCAATTCCTGCCGTCTGACGCCGCGTTCTACCTGCGCCACGCGATCAAGGCCTGCAACAGCGGCGTGCCGCGCGCCCATATCGTGCCGTTCCAGATGGACGGCTCGGCCCTGCTCGAACTGTTCACCCACGATGGCGTGGGCACCATGATCAGCCACGAGAACCTCGAGAGCCTGCGCCAGGCCACGATCGAGGACGTGGGCGGCATCATCAAGCTGATCGAGCCGCTCGAGGCTGACGGCACGCTGGTCAAGCGCGGGCGCGAGCTGATCGAGCGCGAGATCGACAACTTCTCCGTGATCGAACACGATGGCGTGATCTTCGGCTGCGCCGCGCTGTACGGCTTCCCGGCCTCGAAGATGGCCGAGATGGCCTGCCTGACCGTGAACCCCGAGGTGCAGGCCCAGGGCGACGGCGAGCGTATCCTCAAGCACATGGAGAACCGGGCGCGCGCAGCCGGCTTCAACAAGCTGTTCGTGCTCACCACCCGCACCGCGCACTGGTTCCAGAAGCGCGGCTTCGTGCCGGCCACGGTGGACGCGCTGCCGAAAGACCGCCAGCACATGTACAACTGGCAGCGCAAATCCCAGGTATTGATTAAGCCTTTATAATCACGGCTTTACACTATTCGCATCAGGAGCACACATGGCCCGCACCGTCCATTGCATCAAGCTGAACAAAGAAGCCGAAGGGCTCGATCTCCCGCCGTATCCCGGCGAGTTGGGCAAGAGGATTTACGAATCGGTATCGAAGGAAGCGTGGGCGGCCTGGCTCAAGCACCAGACCATGCTGGTCAACGAGAACCGCCTGAACCTGGCCGACCAGCGCGCGCGCAAGTACCTGGCCACGCAGATGGAGAAGCACTTCTTCGGTGACGGCGCCGACGCCGCCGTGGGCTACGTTCCGCCGACCGAATAAATCAAGTGCGAGGGGTCAGACCCCGGTTCTTCTGTTGGGGGTCTGACCCCGGTTCGCAAGCCGCGGACTTCGACCCCGGTTCGCAAGCCGCGGACTTCGACCCCGGTTCGCGAGCCGCGGACTTCGACCCCGGTTCGCAAGCCGCGGACTTCGACCCGGGGTCAGACCCCCAACTGAAAAACCGGGGTCTGACCCCTCTCCCCTACATCGGTTTGCACTGGCGCAGCTCGCAGCGCGCCTTGAATACCTTGCCGTTCTCGCAAATCATGCGGTACACCTCGACCGGCCCCGGTTCGGTCACCAACCCGGCGCCGGCACCACCGGTGCAGTCGTGCTGCCTGGCCAATTTCTCGACCGTGACGGTCGACACCCCGGCCCGGAATTCGATCGTTTCGATCGGCACCCCGTCCGCGTCCACCAACTGCGTCGGCGCCGGCTTGGCTGGCGCTGCTGCCACCGGCGGCTCGCTGCGCTTGAACATCGAACACGCGCTCAACACCAGCGCACAGCACCCCACCACCAGCAGTCGCTTCATCGCCATCCTTAAAAAGTGAGCGTTTTCACGCCGTCGCCCATGCCGAGCAAGCATACATCAGCGCCGCGCCGTGCGAACAGCCCGACCGCGATCACGCCCACGACCTGGTTGATCTCGCATTCCAGGGCGACCGGATCGACGATCTGAAGCCCGGCCACGTCGATGATCTCGCCGCCATTGTCGGTGATGAAAGCCTCGCCGCTGCCTGCCTTCAGGCGCAGGCGCGGTTCGCCGCCCAGTGCGGCCAGCTTGCGCATGACGGCCGCGCGCGCCATCGGCAGCACTTCGACCGGCAGCGCGAACTTGCCCATCACCTCGACCAGCTTGGAGCCGTCGGCGATGCAAACGAACTGCTTCGACACCGACGCGACGATCTTCTCGCGCGTGAGCGCCGCGCCGCCGCCCTTGATCATGGCGCCGCTGGCCGTGATTTCATCGGCGCCGTCGATGTAGACGGCGATTGCGGGCACGTCATTGAGGTCGAACACGGCGATGCCGTGGCCGCGCAGGCGCGCCGCGGTCGCTTCCGAGGAGGCCACGGCGCCGCGGATGCTGTCCTTGATCTTCGCCAGTTCATCAATGAAAAAATTGGCGGTCGAGCCGGTGCCCACGCCGATGATTTCGCCGGCCACCACGTAATCGATGGCCGCACGCGCCACAGCTTGTTTGAGTTCGTCTTGGGTCATGATGTTGAAAATTTGAAGGAATGGTGCCATTTTAGCGGATAGGCCGACACCGGCCGTCGTTTCGAGGCCAAATGTGCCGTGATTGGCAATTACAACAACAAACTATGCGAAAATGGCCCTGACCAAGAGACTATTCAGGAAGAGTGCAAATGAACGAAGCAAAAACGGTTCTGGTTGTCGACGACAGCCGGGTCTCGCGCCTGATGGCGCGCCAGTACATCCTCAGCCTGCAACCGGACTGGCACATTGTCGAGGCGGCCACCGGCGAAGAAGCGCTCCTGAAAGTGGCCGAGCTGCGCCCGGCGCTGATCCTGGTTGACGTGAACATGCCCGGCATGGGCGGCCTGGCCGCCGCCGAGCAACTGCGCACCCTCTGCCCCGATGCCCACATTACGCTCGTGACGGCCAATGTGCAGAACGCCACGCGCAACCGCGCCGCCGAACTCGGCATCGGTTTCATGGAAAAGCCGATTACCGAAGCCCGCATCCACGCCTTGATCGCCGCCCTGGATTAGCCCATGCTCAACCTCAGCGAACTGCAGCACGACGCCCTGGTCGAGATCTTCAACATCGGCGTGGGCCAGGCGGCCAGGGCGATGAGCGAGATCGTCAACGAGGAAGTGACGATGTCGGTGCCCTCGATCAGCTTCCTGAACCGGGCCGATGCCGCCGCCATGCTCGGCAACAAGGACGGCAACCGGGTGTGCGGCGTCAGCCAGCACTACGGGGGCGCGTTCCAGACCGAGGCGATCCTGATGTTCCCGGAGGATAAGAGCCTCGACATTGTGCGCCTGATGGTGGGCGAGTCGGTGCCGCTGAAGGAACTGACGGAGATGGAGCAGGAGGCGCTGAGCGAAATCGGCAACATCATCCTGAACGCCTGCGTCGGCACGCTGGCCAATATCTTCGCCCAGGAACTGTCCGGTTCGCTGCCCGAATACCGGATCGGCACCAGCGGGGAAATCCTGCAGGCCTCGGGTGGCCAGGCCGACACCGTGGTGCTGATGCTGCACATCGATTTCATCCTCGAGAAGCACCAGATTCACGGCTATGTCGCCTTCATCCTCGATCTGAGCGCGCTGCAAGACTTGCAAGGCCAGGTCGACAAGTACCTGGCCAACGTCACGGGTGGCGCCTGACATGGCGACGCCCGAGAACAGGCTCGGCCTGCTCGAGAGCGTGCTCGGCTCCATGAATCTGGGCATCGTAGTGCTTGACGAGCAGCACACCGTGCTGCTGTGGAACCGCTGGATGGCGCAATACTCGGGCTGCGCGCCCGAGCAGGTGCTGGGGCACGATTTTTTCGCCCTGTTTCCCGAGCTGGCCGGCAAGCGCATCGACAGCGCGGTACGCCAGGCGCTGCGCGACAATTTTCCATCGGTGCTGTCGCAAACGCTGCACAAGGCGCCATTCGCGCTGTTCGCCGGCGCTGCGGCGCGTGCCAGCGGTGAGCGCATGCAGCAGGCGGTGGCGGTGACGCCGCTCAACGTGGCGGGCGCCGCGCGCCACTGCCTGGTGCAGATCACCGATGTCAGCGTGGCGGTCAACCGCGAACGCCTGCTGCGCGACCAGGCGCTTGAGCTGCGCTCGCAATCGTACTCCGATGGCTTGACCGGAATCGCCAACCGGCGCCATTTCGACGTCGCGATGGACAAGGAGATCCGCCGCGTCAAGCGCTCCGGCACGCCGCTGTCGATGCTGATGATCGACATCGACTGCTTCAAGGCCTACAACGACCACTATGGCCACCAGCAGGGTGACGACACCCTGATCCGGGTGGCGGCGGCGCTGGCCGGCATGCTGCAAAGGCCGGCCGACCATATCGCGCGCTATGGCGGCGAGGAGTTCGCCGTGATCCTGCCCGAGCTCGATGCGCATCAGGCGCTGCTGCTGGCCGAATCGATGCGCCAGCGGATCGAGGCGATTGGCATCGCGCATGCGGAATCGGTGTGCGCGCCGCACGTGACGGTCAGCATCGGGATCGCGACCTGGACTGCCGGTCATCCGGTCGAAGTGGAAGTGCTGATCGGCGACGCCGACCGCGCGCTGTACGCGGCCAAACGTGCGGGACGCAATTGCGTGGTGGCGCACGCCGGACCTTAAGTTCGCCCTGCACGGGACGACGGTTTTGTAGGGTGTGTTAGCGCAGCGCATTCCACCCTACGGTGAGCCGGTACGAAGTGATAGGAGGCCGCGTCGCCGCACCGCTTGCTCCACCTGCAGGCGCCAGAGCCGTTCGGCGCCCTCGAAGCTACCTACCTCGGGTCCGTCCAGCACCAGCTCGGTACGCCCCATCAGCTGCAGCACATCGCCGTTGCTGAAGTCGACGAACAACAAGCCCGCGCGCGGATTAACCAGCAGGTTGCCCAGCGTGTTGAAGAAGCGGTTGCCGGCGAAATCGGGAATGGTCAGCACGTCGCCATCGACCCGCACGAAGCCAGGCTGGCCGCCGCGATGCGAGACGTCGACCTTGCGCCCTTCCTCAAGGTCGACGTAGCTGCCAACAAAAAACGTGTCGGCCGCTGCCACGCTGGCGCGCGCGTGCGCGTCGAGCCCATCGAAGCGTTCGACCTGCCCGCCATAGGGCAGCGCCGGATCGCCGGCGAACACCGGCTCACGAACCCGGATGTATTGCGAGCAGTTGCCGAAGGACTCAGCCACCTGCAGCGTGAAGCCGTTTCCAGTCACCGCGCGCAAACTGCCATTGACGCGGTTGCGGCGCCGTGTGGCCAGTTCGATGCCCAGCATGCCCACCGCCGCGCCGCCCGTCAGCGCCGCGCGCACCGGGTCGCCCGTCTTGGGCAAGGCGTGCAATTGCAGCGTGCGCGCGTCGACCACCTGCGCCAGCCGCTCGGCCTCGATCAGCGTGACCCACGGTGCGCCGGCCGAATCGACTGCGGCCAGCAGCATGAACGGCAGCTGGGCAAAGAGGCTGCTGTGCTGTTCGGGCATCGCATCGCGGATGATGCGCGGCCCCACCTCCGACAGGCGCTGCGCACTGCCCACGCGTGCCTGCAATGCGCGTTCGCCCTCGTGCCAGGTCGCTGTGGTCATGGCCCGTCTCCTTTATGCGGCCAAGCCGACCGCGCTTTTCTGCAGGCCGACAAAGTTCGGCAAGGCTTCAACTCGCGCCAGCCAGGCGCGCACGGCAGGATAATCAGCCAGCGACACATTGCCTTCGGGCGCATGTGCAATGTAGGTGTACGCAGCGACGTCGGCGATGGTCACATGCTGTCCCACCAGCCAGTCGCGCTGTGCCAGCTCGCCCTGGATCACCTTGAGCACAGCATGCGCGCGGGCGATCGACTCGGCCGCGCTGTATGGCGAACCGAACAACACGATCGCGCGCGCCAGCGCCGGACCGTAGGCAATCGGCCCGGCCGCCACCGACAACCAGCGCTGCACCGCTGCCATGCCGGCAGCGTCGCCCGGCAGCCACGCCTCGCCGCCGTAGGTGCGCGCCAGATAGACCAGGATGGCGTTGGAATCGGCGACGACGACGCCATTGTCGTCCATCACCGGCACCTGGCCGAAAGGGTTCATGGCCAGGAACTCGGCCTGCTTCTGCTCGCCCTTGGCCAGGTTCACCTCAATGAGTTCGGTTGGCAATTCCAGCAGCGACAGCATCAAGCGGACGCGGTGGGCGTGGCCTGACAGGGAAAAAGTGTAGAGCTTGATGGCATTCGCGGACATGGGATTCTCTCGGAAAATGTTGGACAGGAAGCCAGTATGGCGCACAAGGAAGTCAACTAGAATCCCTGCCAAATGCAAATTGTTATTCCACAAATAGGAATAATCCAAATCCAGTCCAAACGTTAATTAGCGCACAGATGCGAAACGCGCCCGGGCGCAAAGTCATCAATCCATCGACCATCACCCGGGAGTCCGACCATGCCTACCCCATCGACCGGCCACAAGGCCAAGGAAAAAACGGTGCCGCGCAGCGGCCCGGACAATGACGCCATCGCACTGCTGTCGCACGATCACGAGCAGGTCCAGACAATGTTCGAGCAATATGAGGCGTTGGGCCAGCATGCCCATGCAAGCAAGGCCAAACTGGTCAACCAGATCTGTACCGAATTGATCAAGCATGCGGCGGCGGAAGAAGAGCTGTTCTATCCCGCGCTGCGACAAGCCGATTCCGACAGCGAAGACCTGATCGACGAAGCGCTGGTGGAGCATGCCGCCGCCAAGGATTTGATCGCGCAACTGCTGGCCATGGATGCGGAACACGACCTGTACGATGCGACCGTCCGGGTGCTCTCAGAGCAGGTCGCACATCACATCCAGGAAGAAGAAATCGAATTGTTCCCCCGGATGCGCAGAGCCGGAATCGACCTGGTGGCGATGGGCCAGGCCATCGCCGAGCGCAAGGCCGAGGTCGAACTGCCGAGGCATTAAGGCTGCGGCGACTGGCTGCTCTTCAGGCAGCGCAGCACGAACGTCGAGCGGCTGTGGCGCAGGCCGGGCAGCTTGTAGAGTTTGCGGCGCAGGAATTCCTCGTAGCCGGCCGTGCCCGCCACCGCCACCTTGATCAGGTAATCGTATTCGCCCGTCAGCAGGTAGGCTTCGAGCACTTCGGGCATCTCGGCCAGGGCCTTGCCGAAGCGCTCGAACGTGTCGTCGTCATGGCGCTCGAGCGTGACCTCGATCATCACCGTGTCGGGCACGCCCAGGGCTTGCTGGTTGAGCAGCACGGTGTAGCCTTCGATGACGCCGGCCGCTTCCAGCTGGCGCACCCGGTTCCAGCAGGGCGAAGCCGAGAGCCCGATTTTCGCCGCCAGGTGGGCGTTGGAGATGCGCCCATCCTCGCGCAGCGCGCGCAAGATCTTGCGGTCGATGTCGTCCATGCCAGCGGCGATTTCCATGAAAATTCTCGATCGAGTAGAAATTTTCACATAATATCATTTTTAAAGAAGAATCTTCTGCATTCAAACCATTAAAACGAATCTTTGAAAGCCTATTCTGCCTGCACCGCCGTATCATTCCTGGATGAACCTGCACTGCCTGCCCCTCACTTTCACCGTCGCCAAACCGCAAACCCTGGACACCATGGAAGCGGTGTTCGCCACCGCCCGCCGCGGCGGCTGCCAGCTCAAAGCCCTGCAGCTGCGCAGCCGCACCCACGACGATGTCGTGTCGCTCGAGCTGCAGGCGCCCGACCCTGACCTGCTTGCCCTGTTCCTGGCGCGCCTGCGCAATCTGGTCGACGTCGAAGAAATCACGCGTATGTATGTTGCTTAAATTGCACAGATATCGGACACTGCACCCATCGCGCCGCAGCGCCTACCGAACCTGGAATTCCGAACACGATGAAAATCTTCACAAAGAAGCGCGTCGCGCTGGTGCTGAGCCTGGTGGCAGTGGGCGCGGGGGCGAATGCCTGGATGCAATCGAAAAAAGAAGCCGTCATTCCTGAATCAAAATACCGCAGCGTGGCCGCCGACACCGGCAACATCACCCAGACCGTGACGGCCACCGGCACCATCAACCCGGTTGCGCTGATCAACGTCGGCTCGCAAGTGTCCGGCACCGTGGTCGAACTGAAGGCCGACTTCAACGACCACGTGAAGAAAGGCCAGATCCTGCTCAAGCTCGACCCCACCATCTTCAACGCCCAGATCGCGCAAAGCCAGGCCAGCCTGGCGTCACAACAAGCGTCGCTGCGGCTGGCGCAAGCCAATTTCGAGCGCAACGAGCGGCTCGTCGCCCAAAGCTACATCTCGGGCTTGACGCTGGACCAGTCGCGGCGCGAGCTCGATGTCGCCAAGGCCAACATCAAGCTGGCCGAAGCACAGCTGGCGCGCAGCCAGGCGGACCTCGACAACAGCGTGATCCGCGCGCCGATCGACGGCGTCATCATCAAGCGCACCATCGATCTCGGGCAGACCGTGGCGGCCTCGTTCACCACGCCGAACCTGTTCCAGATCGCCAAGGACCTGACCAAGATGCAGATCGACACCAGCGTCTCGGAAGCTGATGTGGGCGCCCTCAAGGACGGCCAGCCGGCCCGCTTCGTGGTCGACGCCTACCCCGACAAGGAATTCGACGCCAGCATGCGCCAGTTCCGCCTGGCCGCCAATGTGGTGCAGAACGTCGTCACCTACAACGTGGTGCTCGATGTGCCGAACAAGGACGAACTGCTGAAGCCGGGCATGACGGCGCAGGTGCGGCTGGTGGTGGGCAACCGGCCCAATGTGCTGCGCATCCCCACGTCGGCGCTGCGCTTTCGCCTGAGCGACGAGGAGCAGGAAAAGGAACTCAAACGCCAGAAAGCCAAGGGCGGCGACAAGAAAGCGTCGGCCAGCGCCGTGCTGCCTGCGCCGGCCGATGAGGATGACCTGGCCTTCCGCAGCAAGAGCGAGGCGACGCGCTCGTTCAAGATTTTTAAGCTCAACGACAAGAACGAAGCCAAGCCGGTCGACATCAAGATCGGCCTGTCGAATTTCCGCTACACGGAAGTGCTGGCTGGCGACCTGAAAAAGGGCGACAAGGTCGTCACCCGTGCCCTGGCTCCGGGCAAGCCCGAATGAGCGGCGGCGCGCACCTGATCGACATCCGCAACGTCACCAAGAGCTATTTCTCGGGCAGCGTGGAGACCCAGGTCCTGTTCGGCATCGACCTGCTGGTGCCGCGCGGCGACTTCCTCGCCGTGATGGGCCAGTCCGGCTCGGGAAAGTCGACCCTGATGAACATCTTCGGCTGCCTCGACCAGGCCACCGGCGGCACCTACTTGCTCAATGGCGTCGATACGCTGACGCTGTCGCGCCCGCAGCTGGCCACCATCCGTAACCGCACCATCGGTTTCGTGTTCCAGAGTTTTAACCTGATCAAGCGCATGAGCGTGGCCGAGAACGTGGCCCTGCCGCTGATCTACGCCGGCGTCTCGCGCGCCAAGGCGCACACCAAGGCCATGACCGAACTCGATCGGGTCGGCCTGGCCGACTACGGCAAACGCACCCCCAGCCAGCTCTCGGGCGGCCAGCAGCAGCGCGTGGCGATCGCGCGCGCGCTGGTGGGCGACCCGCCCCTGATCCTGGCGGACGAACCGACCGGCAACCTCGACACCCACACCAGCGAGGAAATCATGCGCTCGTTCCAGCAGTTGAACCAGGAGCGCGGCATCACCATCCTGCTCGTCACGCACGAACCGGACATCGCCGCCTACAGCAAGCGCCTGATGCGGCTCAAGGACGGGCGCGTGATGTACGACGGTCCCGCCGCCGAAGGCTTGCGCCAGCTCGCCGCCAGCCACGAAGCGCATGAGGTGACGGCATGAATTTCTACCAGGTCGTGGTTGAAGCATTCCGCTCGATGAGCGCGAACCGCCTGCGCACGGTGCTGACCATGCTCGGCATTATCATCGGCATCACTTCGGTGGTGCTGCTGCTGGCGCTGGGCGACAGCATGAAAAGTTTCATCGGCAAGGAGCTCGAAGCGCTGGGCACCAATATGCTGTTCGTCAGCCCGGGCGGCAACCGCGCGGCGGCCCAGCGCCTGCGCTCGGGCGCCGCACCGTCGCTGACGCTGTCAGATGCGGCTGCGCTCAACCTCCTGCCCAGCCTGGCCGGCGCCGCGCCCGCGCTGCAGGGGGGCTTCAAACTGTCGGTCGGCAACGAGACGTCCTCGAACACCGTGCACGGCGTGACGCCGGCGATGTTCAAGATCCGCAACTGGAAGCTCGAAACGGGCAGCATGTTCAGCGAAGCCGACGTGCGCGCCGCCGCCCGCATGGTGATCATCGGACAGAAGGTGGCCGACCAGTTTTTCTACAAGATCGACCCGCTGGGCAAATACATCCGCATCGAGAACGTGGCGTTCCAGGTCGTGGGCGTGCTGCACGGCGAGGGCAAGCAGGTTGATGGACCGGATTTGTCGGAGCTGGTGCTGGTGCCGATCACGGCTGCGCGCGCCAACCTGGTGCGCCTGGCCTTCCCTGAGAACGTGCACTATGTCGTGGCCCAGGGCAAACCGAACGGCAATCTGCAGGACGGCATCGACGACATCAACGAAACGCTGCGCGACCGCCACCACATCAAGTTCGAGGAACCGGACGACTTCCGGATCGACAACCTGGCCTCGTTCGCCGAGACGGCCAACAAGATCAGTGCCGGCATCGCGATCCTGCTCGGCCTGATCGGAGCCATATCGCTGGTCGTCGGCGGCATCGGCATCATGAACATCATGCTCGTTTCGGTGACCGAGCGCACGCGCGAGATCGGGATCCGCATGGCGATCGGCGCCAAGCCGCGCGACGTGCTGCTGCAGTTCCTCACCGAGGCGGTGGTGATCTGCCTGGCCGGCGGCGTGGTGGGAATCACGATCGCCGTCGGCGGCGCGGCGGCGATCACCTCGACGGGCAAGTTCGACGTTTTCATCACGCCGTCGGCGATCGTGATCGCCTGCGGTTTTTCGAGTCTGGTCGGGGTGTTCTTCGGTTTCTACCCGGCGCGAAGGGCGTCACGCTTGCTGCCAGTCGATTGCCTGCGCTACGAGTAAATAGAACATCCAATTTCTCGTTGTCGAACTCGTAGGGTGGAAAATAAGGGGGCCGCCCAGGCCGCATTCGACCAAGAGTCGACAACGGCTCATGGTGGAATGCGGCTTGGGCGGCCCCCTTATTTTCCACCCTACGAACTTGTAGCAAGTAAGTCGGGTTTTCGATTTATTTACGAGTTGTACGCCAACACCAGGAGTATGATCGGCGCCGGGATCAAACTTCTTCGCAGACATGGCAAAATCAATCTTCTCCAGTCCACGCTGGCGCGAGCGTGCCACCATCGGCGTGCTCGCCCTGCTGCTGGCCGGCCTGCCGTTGGCGGTCTGGCTGGACATGCAGAACATGGCCAGCTTCGCGCTGCGTCGCCAGGCCGGTGACCTCGGATCGATGATCACCAGCATCCGCGGCTACTACGCCACCGCGGTGGCCGCGCGCGTGCTTGCCAACAGCGGCCATGCCACCACCCTCACCCACGACTACGAGAACATCGTCGGCGCGATCCCGATCCCGGCCACGCTCTCGCTCGAGCTGGGGAGGGTAATCGCCGACAAGCAGTCCAACCTCGGCTACCGCTTCGTGTCGGACCTGCCGTTTCGCGGCCGTTCGCCGCATCCGCTCGACGCGTTCGAGCTCCAATCGCTGGCAGCCCTGCGCGCCAATCCGGACCAGCCGCCGATCGTGCTGGCCACGTCCTCCGGACTGACCAGCCGGGTGCGCCTGATCTCACCCGTGATCATGACCGCAGCCTGCGTCCAGTGCCACAACAGCCACCCGGACAGCCCAAAACGGGACTGGAAGATCGGCCAGGTGCGCGGCTTGCAGGAGGTCGACATCCGCGGCGAAATCGGCGTCGGCCTGTGGTCGTTCAAGTACAGCCTGGCCTACTTCATCGTGATGGCAGCGGCCGGCCTCGGTTTCATCGTCATGCAACGCCACAGCAATCGGGCGCTGGCCGACAGCAACGGCTTTCTCGCGGCGGTGTCGATGAAGGTGTCGCGCTACCTGTCGCCGCAGATCTACAAGAGCATCTTCAGCGGCGAAATGGACGTGACCCTGACGACCCAGCGCAAGAAGCTGACCATTTTTTTCTCCGACATCAAGGACTTCACGGCGCTAACCGAATCGCTGCAGCCGGAAGCGCTGACGGAGCTGATCAACGAATACTTCAGCGCCATGTCGACCGTGGCGCTGCGTCACGGCGGCACGATCGACAAGTTCATCGGCGACGCACTGCTCGTGTTCTTCGGCGATCCGGATTCGCGCGGAGCGGCGGAAGATGCCAGGGCGGCAGTGCGCATGGCGGTCGACATGCAGCACGAACTGGCACGCCTGAACGTGGGCTGGCGCCAGCGCGGCGTGGAAGCGCCGCTGCTGGTGCGCATGGGGCTGAATACGGGCTTTTGCAACGTCGGCAATTTCGGCAGCAGCGAGCGGATGGACTACACCATCCTGGGCGCGGAGGCCAACCTGGCGGCGCGCCTGCAATCGATCGCCCCGGCGGGCGGCATCGTGGTCAGCTATGAAACCTATGCGCTGGTGCGCGACATGGTGGCCGCGCATGCATTGGCTCCAACCTCGATGAAAGGCATTGCGCGCGCCGTGGTTCCCTACGAGATTGACGGCCTGCAAGACGGCGACGGGCACACCATCGAAGTGTTCAGCGAACACGCCGCGGGGCTCGACTTATACCTCGACCTGGGGCGGATCGAGGGCGAGGCCGCAGGTTCGCTCAGCAAGGTGCTCGAACGCGCGCTCGCGGCGCTCAAACACAAACAGTGATTTGGCACCCGCCAAGATTTCGGATATTGAGCCAGATCGGCATCTCGTAGGGTGGATCAGCGCAGCGTAATCCACCATGTATGCGTCAACGCGACGCATGCTTGGCGGCTTTAAGCTTTGCGCAGGGCGCTTGCCGCACGCGCCAACTCGGTGATCAAGGCCCAATTGCCGGCCTGGATCGCGTCCTTCGGCGTCAGCCACGAACCGCCCACGCAGGCGACGTTTTTGCAAGCGAGGAACTGCGGTGCGGTCTCGATCGAGATCCCCCCGGTCGGGCAGAACGTCACGTCCGGCAGCGGTCCACCGATCGCGTTGAGCATGCCCACGCCGCCGGCCGGAACCGCCGGAAACAGCTTCAGCTGACGGAACCCCGCCTCACGCGCGGCCATCACTTCGGACGGCGTCATCACCCCTGGCAGCAGCGGCAGGCCGCTCTTGCGCGACGCTTCGATCAAGGTCGCTGTCAGCCCCGGAGAGACGCCGAACACGGCGCCGGCGTCGCGCGAGGCGGCAAATTCTTCCGGCTGGGTCAAGGTGCCCACGCCGACGATCGCGCCCGGCACCTGGGCCATGGCGCGAATGGCGCCCAGTCCGTGTGCGGTGCGCAGCGTCACCTCCAGCACGCAGATGCCGCCGGCCACCAGCGCGCGCGCCAGCGGAACCGCATGGTCTGGGTCATCGATCGCGATGACGGGAATCACGCTCGCCGAGCGCATGATGTCGAGTAGGGTCATGGTCATTTTGGGTTCCTGATCAGGAAATCTTCGTCGGAGCCTGGCACGTTGTCGCCGATGTCGGCGCTCGCGTGCAGCGGCACGGTGGTGGGGATCGGCGATGGCAGCGGGAAGGTCGTTGCGCCCTTCTCCGCTTCGCTGATGCAATTGCGGAACATCGCAAACAGTTCGCGCCCCATCCCGATATGGGACGAGGACAGGTCGGCGGTGGCCAGCGCACGCGCGGCCCACACATTGGCCGGCACCAGCGCCTCGAGCGTGCCGGTGGTGGCGTCGAGGCGGATGATGTCGCCGTCGCGCACCAGTCCCAGCGGGCCGCCCGCCAGGATCTCGGGCGAGACGTGGATCGCAGCGGGCACCTTGCCCGAGGCGCCCGACATGCGCCCGTCGGTCACCAGCGCCACGCGGCGCCCCGCGTCTTGCAGGTTGGCCAGCGCGGGCGTGAGCGCGTGCAGTTCCGGCATGCCGTTCGCGCGCGGGCCCTGGAAGCGGAGCACGGCCACGAAGTCGCGGTCGAGCTTGCCGGCCTTGTAGGCGTGCATGAAGTCTTCCTGTGAATTGAAGGTCAGCGCCGGCGCCTCGACGATGCGGTGCTCTTCCTTGACGGCCGAGACCTTCATCACCGCGCGCCCCAGGTTGCCCGAGACGAGGATCATGCCGCCATCGGGCGCGAACGGCTTGCTGGCCGGGCGCAGCACGCTGTCATCGCCGGTGATGGCCGGCGCGTCCTTCCAGATCACGTTCTCGCCGTCGAGGAATGGCTCGCTGCAGTGCGCACGCAGGCCCTTGCCGAGGATGGTGGTGACGTCGTCGTGCAGCATGCCCGCATCGAGCAGCTCGCGGATCACGAAGCCGGTGCCGCCGGCGGCGTGGAAATGGTTCACGTCGGCGTCGCCGTTCGGGTAGATCCGGGTCAGCATCGGCACAATGGCCGACAGTTCGTTGAAATCGTCCCAGTCGATGACGATGCCGGCCGCCTTGGCGATCGCCACCAGGTGCAGCGTGTGGTTGGTCGAGCCGCCCGTGGCCAGCAGGCCGACGACGGCGTTGACCATGCACTTCTCATCGACCACATGGCCGACCGGCGTATAGCTGCCGCCCTGCTGGGTAATGGCCACCGCGCGCTTCGCTGCGCTGGCGGTGAGGCCGTCGCGCAATGCGGTGCCGGGCGTGATGAAGGCGGCGCCCGGCAAGTGCAGGCCCATGATCTCCATCAGCATCTGGTTGCTGTTGGCGGTGCCGTAGAAGGTGCAGGTGCCGGCGCCGTGGTAGGACGCGGACTCGCACTCGAGCAGTTCCTCGCGCGTGGCCTTGCCCTGCGCGTACAGCTGGCGGATGCGGGCTTTCTCTTTGTTCGACATGCCACTGGTCATCGGGCCGGCCGGCACGAACACGGCTGGCAGGTGCCCGAAGTGCAGCGCGCCGATCAGCAGGCCCGGCACGATCTTGTCGCACACGCCCAGGTACAGCGCGGCGTCGAACATATTGTGCGACAGCGCGATGGCGGTCGACATGGCGATCGCGTCGCGCGAGAACAGCGACAATTCCATGCCCGGCTGGCCCTGGGTGACGCCATCGCACATGGCCGGCACGCCGCCGGCGAACTGGGCCACCGCGCCGACCGTGCGCACCGCTTCCTTGATGATGGCCGGGAAGGTGTCGAACGGCTGGTGCGCCGACAGCATGTCGTTGTAGGAAGACACGATCGCTACCGACGGCTGCTTGTCCTGCTTGAGCATGATCTTGTCGCCGGCCGGGAAGGCGGCGAAGCCATGCGCCAGGTTGGTGCACGAGAGCGCGCCGCGCTGCACGCCCTGGACGCGCGCCGCGTCGAGGTGGGCCAGGTAGGCCGCGCGCGAAGGCCGGCTGCGCTTGATAATCCGATTGGTCACCGCTTCTACTACTGGATGCACCGCCATGATCGTTCCTTATGAATTCAATTTATGAAATTTTACTACAAAATTTGCGGAAACCGTACATTTTGGTGAACCAGCTTGCGCCTTTTACGAGCAAAACGCAAATTCGGGGCCAATCCACGGGTACCGCAGCCCGGAAAGCCGCGGCCTGCCCTCACTCGGGGCCGGCATATTTTTGTAGTGAATTTACGTAATTTTCCTGTATTATTCGATAAGCTCAGTCCAATCCACCCATTTCCGCCACCATCATGCGCCCACCTGCCCTGCCCGACACCGCCAGCTTCATCGCCCTTCAATCGCACGCCGTCGACGCCGTCAACTGGCAGATGCGCGCGCTGTTCGCGGCCGACCCGAAGCGTTTTCCGAACCTCACCGTGGACGCGGCGGGACTGTTCCTGGACTATTCGAAGAACCGGCTCGATGCGCGCGCGCTGGAACTGCTGACCGACCTGGCGCGCGAGCGCGGCGTGGAAGAGCAGCGCGAGGCCATGTTCGCCGGCGAAAAAATCAACCTCACGGAGCACCGCGCGGTGCTGCACACGGCGCTGCGCGCGCCGCGCAGCAGCGAACTGGTGGTCGACGGCCAGGACGTGATCGCCGACGTGCACGCCGTCCTGGCCCGGGTCAAGGCGTTCACCGACGCCGTGCGCAGCGGCGCCTGGCTCGGACACAGCGGCAAGCCGATCACCGACATCGTCAACATCGGCATCGGTGGCTCGGACCTGGGGCCGAAGATGGCGTGCCTGGCGCTGCGCCAGTACGCCCACCCGCGCCTGGCCATGCATTTCGTCTCCAACGTCGACGGCCACGACATCGACGCGGCGCTGGCCAGGGTCGATCCAGAGACCACGCTGTTCATCATTGCCTCGAAGACCTTCACCACCAGCGAGACCATGATGAACGCGCAGAGCGCACGCAAATGGTTCCTGGCGCAGGCGCCGGAGTCGGCGCTGGCGCGCCATTTCGTGGCGGTGTCGACCAACACCGAAGCGATCAAGGATTTCGGCATCGATCCGGCCAATATGTTCCCGTTCTGGGACTGGGTCGGTGGCCGTTATTCGGTGTGGTCGGCGATCGGCCTGTCGGTGGCGCTATGCGTCGGATTCGGCTATTTCAGCGACATGCTGGCCGGTGCCCATGCGATGGACCTGCACTTCAGGCAGGCGCCGCTCGAGCAGAATATGCCGGTGCTGCTGGCCCTGGTCGGATTCTGGAACCGCCAATTCCTCGACTGCGCCTCGGTCTCGATCGCGCCTTACCACCAGGACCTGAACCGGTTTCCGGCCTACCTGCAGCAGCTCGACATGGAGAGCAATGGCAAGCGCGTGACCAAGGGTGGCCAGCCGGTTGGCGTGCCCACCTGCCCTGCGATCTGGGGCGAGTGCGGCACCAACGGCCAGCACGCCTACTTCCAGCTGCTGCACCAGGGTACCGACCTGACGCCGATCGATTTCATTGCCGTGCTGCGGCCAGCCCACGAAATGCCTGAACACCACGCGGCGCTGCTGGCCAATTGCTTTGCGCAGTCGGAGGCCTTTATGGGCGGCAAGAACATCGACGAGGTGCGCGCGGACCTGCAGGCGCAGGGGCTCACGCCGGCCGAGGTCGAGCACCTGGCCCCTCACAAGACTTTTCCCGGCAACCGGCCCAGCAACACCATTTTGATGGAGTACCTGACGCCGCATTCGCTGGGCGCCCTGATCGCGCTGTATGAACACAAGACGTTCGTGCAGGGCGTGATCTGGGACGTCAACAGCTTCGACCAGTGGGGTGTTGAACTGGGCAAGGTGCTGGCCCGTAAAATCGAAGCGGAACTGGTGGGCGAGGCCCGTCCCGAGCAACATGACAGCTCCACCAACGGCCTCATCGCCATGGCCAAGGCCGCGGTATAGCAAGCACATGAATTGACGAGACTTCGAGCATGACGACAACTGACATCCACGCCGCCTTCGACGCCCCCATGCTGGTGGGCGAATGCCCGCTCTGGCACCCCGCCGACGGCGCCCTGTACTGGGTCGATATTGGCGGCTTCACGATCCATCGCCTGCACCCGGCCAGCGGGCGCCACGACGCGTGGCGCATGGCCAGCGAGCCGGCCTCGCTGGCGATCCACGCCAGCGGCGGCCTGGTGGTGGCGTTGCGCAGCGGCTTCGCCCACTTCGACCCTGCCAGCGGCAGCGTCAAGCAAATCGCGCCGGCGCCCTACGACCCGGCCATCATGCGCTTTAACGACGGCCGCGTCGACGCGGCCGGCCGTTTCTGGGTCGGCACTATTTTCGAGCCGCGCGACCGCCAGGGCGCCGAGATGTACTGCCTCGAAAAAGGCCAGGTCAGCCTCAAATGGTCGGGCGGAATGACGAACTCGAACGGACTCGGTTTCAGTATCGACCAAACGGGCATGTACCACGCCGACACCACCACCCACTGCATCAGGCGCTACGATTTCGATGTGGCCAGCGGCACCGCTTCCTCGCCCCAGTGCTTCCAGCAATTCTCGACCGACAAGGCCAACAACTACGGCGGCCGTCCGGATGGCGCGGCCGTCGACAGTGAAGACTGCTATTGGATCGCGATGTTCGAAGGTGGCCGCCTGCTGCGTTTCGCGCCCGACGGCAGCCTGCTGCGCGAAGTGGCGCTGCCGGTGCGCTGCCCGACCATGCTCGCCTTCGGCGGCGACGACCTGCGCACGCTGTACATCACCAGCGCCTCGCACGGCCGCCCTGCCCTAGAACTGGAACAGTATCCGCTGAGCGGCCGCCTGCTGGCCATGCGGCTCGATGTAGCCGGCCGCGTCGAGCACGCCTACGAGCCGTAGCCCAGGGGTCAGACCCCGGTTTTTCTGTTGGGGGTCTGACCCCGGTTTGCAGACGCCAGCTCAACCGGGGTCAGACCCCCGAAAAGAAAAACCGGGGTCTGACCCCTATGTCATTTTGCTTGCCATGCAACGGTTGCTGGCCGGCCGCGTCGAGCACGCCTACGAGCCGTAGCCCAGGGGTCGGACCCCGGTTTTTCTGTTGGGGGTCTGACCCCGGTTTGCAGACGCCAGCGCAACCGGGGTCAGACCCAATCCACCCAAGTTAAGCCATTTCAGCAATTTTTCTGACTCATCGCCTTGT
>JAZJYV010000130.1:0-2300 GCA_040390195.1 Pseudomonadota bacterium
GCGGTCTGTTCGCCGATCAGCATGCCGTAGTTGCGGCGGATGTAGTTGACGATGGCTTCATCGAACTTGTCGCCGCCCACGCGCACCGAACCTTTGTAGACCATGCCGCCCAGCGAGATGATGCCCACCTCGGTGGTGCCGCCGCCGATGTCGACCACCATCGAGCCGGTCGCGTCCGACACCGGCAGGCCGGCGCCGATCGCCGCCGCCATCGGCTCTTCGATCAGGTAGACCTGCGAAGCGCCGGCGCCCAGCGCCGATTCGCGGATCGCGCGGCGCTCAACCTGGGTCGAGCCGCACGGCACGCAGATGATGATGCGCGGCGAAGGACGGAAGAATTTGGAGTCGTGCACCATGCGGATGAACTGCTTGAGCATCTGTTCGGTGACGGTGAAGTCGGCGATCACGCCGTCTTTCATCGGGCGGATCGCCTCGATGTTGCCGGGGACCTTGCCCAGCATCTGTTTTGCTTCCTTACCAACGGCCTGGATCGTCTTCTTGCCGTTAGGGCCGCCCTCTTGGCGGATCGCGACGACCGACGGCTCGTCCAGGACGATGCCCTGGCCGCGAACGTAGATCAGAGTGTTGGCCGTGCCCAAGTCGATGGCCAGATCGGTGGAAATATACCTGCGTAAAAAACCAAACATGTGTGTCCTGTGGCGCTACTGATGTGCGCGTAAGCCGTTAGAAAGAAATCCTGTGGTGACGCGGCGGCTGCAATGATTCAGCGCCGGCAACGCATCAACCCGCCATTCTACCTTATAATTTGAATGCGATTTGCCGAAAATCCCGCCAAAAGTGTATCGGTTGAGTCCGCGAGTTAAGCGGTAATCCTTTGCTTTTGCCAGCGAAAAGGCAGAATTTCCAGTTTTTTATCAATATAACAATTAAACCTTGCGCGGCCCGTCCGCGCCATTCGCCATGTCCCTGACCCTATCCGACGTAACACGCATTGCCAAACTGGCACAACTTGAGATGAGCGAGCAGCAGAGCGCCACCGCGCTGGACCAGTTGAACGGCATTTTTGCGCTGGCCGAACAGATGCAGGCGGTCGACACCGACGGCGTCGCTCCGCTGAGCCACCCGCTGGGCGCGCACATGAACAACATCGCCCTGCGCCTGCGCGAAGACGTGGCCACCGAGGCCAATCGCCGCGAAGACTACCAGGCCGTCGCGCCCAAGACCCAGGACGGGCTGTACCTGGTGCCGAAGGTGATCGAGTAAGGACCGTTGCGTCCTTTCCCCTTCCCGATCACCGAATCTGAATTGAAACGCCATGCACACCAAAACCATTAAAGAGCTGTCCGCGCTGCTGCAAAGCAAAGCCATCACCGCCACCGAACTGGCGACGCACTTCCTCGACCGTATCGAAAAGAGCGACCTGAACGCCTTCCTGCACGTGGACCGCGCGCTGACGCTGGCGCAAGCGGCCGAAGCGGACGCCCGCATCGCCGCCGGCACCGCCACCGCGCTGACCGGCGTGCCGATCGCCCACAAGGACATCTTCGTCACCCGCGACTGGCGCTCGACCGCCGGCTCGAAAATGCTGGCCAACTACGTCAGCCCGTTCGACGCCACCGTGGTGGAGAAGTTCCGCGCGGCCGGCATGGTCACGCTGGGCAAATTGAATTGCGACGAATTCGCGATGGGCTCGGCCAATGAAAACTCGGCCTTCGGTCCGGTCAAGAACCCGTGGGACAAGAGCGCCGTGCCTGGCGGCTCCTCGGGCGGTTCCGCCGCCGCCGTGGCCGCGCGCCTGGCGCCGGCCGTCACCGGCACCGATACCGGCGGCTCGATCCGCCAGCCGGCCGCGTTCTGCGGCATCACCGGCATCAAGCCGACCTACGGCCGCGTATCGCGCTTCGGCATGATCGCCTTCGCCTCGTCGCTGGACCAGGGCGGCCCGATGGCGCAAACCGCCGAAGACTGCGCGCTGCTGCTCAACGCCATGGCCGGTTTCGACGAACGCGACTCGACCTCGCTGACGCCTGAAATGGGCGGCATCGACGAAGACTTTACCCGCGAACTGGGCCAGCCGCTGGCAGGCCTGCGCATCGGCGTGCCGAAGGAATACTTCGGCGAGGGCCTGGCCAAGGACGTGGAAGACGCCGTGCGCGCAGCGCTGGCCAAGTATGTCGAAATGGGCGCGACCCTGGTTGACATCTCGCTGCCGAACACCGCGCTGTCCATCCCGGCCTACTACATGATCGCGCCGGCCGAAGCCTCGTCCAACCTGTCGCGCTTCGACGGCGTGCGCTACGGCCACCGCGCGTCGGAGTACAAGGACCTGTCGGACATGT
>JAZJYV010000131.1:0-29095 GCA_040390195.1 Pseudomonadota bacterium
GAATTTGAAAACATCTTGACTGGTCAATACATATCAGGGTGGAAAAGCGAAGCGCCTTCCACCATTTCTCACGAGGCTACCAACTTTAAGGCCGGCGCGCCAGTGGCAGCGCACGGCGCCGCCTCCCACACGCCGAGCAGCTGGGCGCAGACCGAGGCGGCGATCACCGCCGGCACCTTGTTGCTGATCCCCGGCAAACCAATCGGGCAAGCCATCGCGTCGATGCGGGCGGCGTCAACGCCGCGCGCGCGCAGCCGGTGTTCGAACTGCTTGCGCTTGGTGCGCGAGCCGATCAAGCCGAACCAGCCGACGTCGGCGCGCGCCATGATCGCCTCGCACAGGCGCTGGTCCAGCGCGTGGCTGTGTGTCATGACCAGGTAGCTGGCGCCGGCCGGCGCGTTTGCCACCACCGCCTCCGGCACGTCCGTCGCCTCGACGGTGACGTTGTCCGGCACCTGCGCCGGAAACATGTCCTCGCGCTCGTCGACCCAGGTCACCGTGCAGGGCAACTCGGCCAGCGCGCGCACGATGGCAGCGCCGACATGGCCGGCGCCGAACAGCAGCAGCTGGGCGCGCGGCGCCAGCACCGCGTCGACCAGCCAGCGCCGTCCATCCTGCTCCTGCAACAGATGGGTGCCGCGCTCGCGCGCGAACAATGGCGCCTGCGTCCCGGCCAGCAGCGTACCGTGCGCGTCAAGCAGGCTGCGCTCAGGTGCTCCGTCGAGCGCGACCAGGCGCCAACTGTCGTCGGCGCGGCGCTGCTGGAGGATCGCAGCCTGGGCCGGGTCGGCCAGCTCGAACGCCAGGTGCACCACGCCGCCGCAGCACTGCCCCAGCCCCGGCCCCAGCGCGAACCGTTCCAGCTGGCGCTGGCGGCCTTCGGCCAGCATCGCGCGTGCGATCTCGACGGCGCGCAATTCGAGGTGGCCGCCGCCGATGGTGCCGTGCAGGGACCGGCCAACGAGCATCCGGGCTCCCGGCTCGCGCGGACCCGACCCTTCGACCATGGCCACCGTGACCAGCACCGCCGGCCCGTCGCTTGCGACCCAGTCGTCCATCACGCAGCCCTCAGCGCCGCCTCGACGGCGGCGATCGCGTTGAGAATCTCCTCGCTGGTGGCCGGCGCGTTCAGCGGCGGCCTGACCTGGTGGCCACCCACGCTCGAGACGGCGTCCCGAATCGCGAAGAACACGGAAAACGGCAGCAGCAAGGGCGGCTCGCCGACCGCCTTCGAGCGGTGGATGCTGTCGGCCACGTTGCCGTTGTCGAACAGGCGCACATGCAGCTGCTCGGGGCAGTCGGACACGGCGGGAATCTTGTAGGTCGACGGCGCGTGCGTCATCAGCTTGCCGCCGGCATTCCACCACAGTTCTTCCGTGGTCAGCCAGCCCATGCCCTGGATGAAGGCGCCTTCGACCTGGCCGATGTCGATGGCCGGGTTCAGTGAGCGGCCGGCGTCGTACAGCGCATCGGCGCGCAACAGCTTCCACTCGCCGGTCAGGGTGTCGACCATCACTTCGGCCACCGCCGCACCGTAGGCGAAATAGGAGAAGGGATTGCCGCTCATGGTCTTCGGATCCCAATGCAGGCCGGGCGTGGCGTAAAAGCCGTCGGACCACAGCTGCACCCGCGCCAGATAGGCTTTGTGCACCAACGCCGGGAACGGCACCTGGTGGCCGTTGACGTACACCAGTCCGGCCGCGAAGCGCACCGCGTCCGGCGCGCCGCCATACAGCTTGACGGCGAACGCGGCCAGCCGCTCCCGGATCTGGCGCGCCGCATCCTGCGCCGCCTTGCCGTTCAAATCCGCGCCGGTCGAAGCGGCGGTAGCCGAGGTGTTGGCCACCTTGCTGGTGTCGGTGGCGCTGGCACGCACTTGCGCCAGGTCCACGCCCAGTTCATGCGCCACCACCTGCATCACCTTGGTGTTGATGCCCTGCCCCATCTCGGTGCCGCCGTGATTGACCAGGATCGAGCCATCGACGTACACGTGTACCAGCGCCCCGGCCTGGTTCAGGTGGGTGACGTTGAAGGCGATGCCGAACTTGACCGGGGTGAGCGCCAGCCCCTTCCTGAGCACCGGACTGGCCGCGTTGAAGGCCTCGATCCCGGCGCGCCGCGCGCGGTAGGCGCTGCTCTGCTCGAGCTCGGCCACCAGCTCGTGGATCACGTTATCGAGCACCACCTGGCCGTACGGCGTGACGTTGTCCGTCTCGCGCCCGTAGAAATTCACGCGCCGCACGTCGAGCGCGTCGCGCCCCAGCGTACGCGCGATGTCGTCGATGATGTATTCGATGGCGATCGCGCCTTGCGGGCCGCCAAAGCCGCGAAACGCCGTGTTCGACTGGGTGTTGGTCTTGCCACAGGCGGCGCGGATGTCGACATCCGACAGGTAATAGGTGTTGTCGAAGTGGCAGACCGCGCGCGTGGCCACCGGCCCCGACAAGTCGGCCGAAAAACCGGCGCGCGAGACCATGTCGACCCGGGCGGCGACGATCTTGCCGTCGTCGTCGAAGCCGACTTCGTATTCGTAATAGAAGCAATGGCGCTTGCCGGTGACGAGCATGTCGTCGTCGCGGTCGGCGCGCAGCTTGACCGGGCGCTTCAGGCGCGCGGCGGCGATTGCCGACGCCGCCGCCCACAGCGCCGACTGCGATTCCTTGCCGCCGAAGCCGCCGCCCATGCGCCGGCACTCGACTACGATGTTGTGCGACTGGACGCCCAGCGCATGCGCCACCACGTGCTGCATTTCGCTCGGATGCTGGGTCGAGCACAGCACCAGCATGCCCTTGTCTTCCTTCGGGATGGCGTAGGAAATCTGGCCCTCGAGGTAGAACTGCTCCTGGCCGCCCACGTACAACTGCCCGCTGAGCGAACGGGGGGCGCGCTCGAAAGCGCTCTGGTAGTCGCCCCGCGCCAGGTGCATCGGCGCCAGCACATAGGAATTGGCGGCCTTGGCGGCCTGCGGCGTGAGAATCGCCGGCAACTCGTCGTAGCTGACTGTCGCCAGCCGTGCCGCGCGGCGTGCCTGCTCGTGCGATCCGGCCACCACGATGAAGATCGGCTGGCCGACGTACATCACCAGGCCGTCGGCCAGGATCGGGTCGTCATGGACGATCGGGCCGCAGTCGTTGGTGCCGGAGATGTCGGCCGCTGTGTAGACGGCGACCACCCCTGCGCTGGCGCGCACCGCCGCCAGGTCGACATCGAGGATTCTCGCGTGCGCCCTGGCCGACAGGCCCAGCGCGGCGTGCAGCGTACCCTGCACTTCCGGCACGTCGTCGGTGTAGGTGGCCTGGCCGAGCACGTGCAGCTCGGCCGATTCATGCGCGCGCGGCTTGCCGACTTCGGCCCAGGCGGCGGTGTGGATGAGCGCTGCGTCGTTCATGCCGCCGTCCAGACGTTGACGGCGCCCGGCGCCAGCGGTGCGTCAATGCGCGTCTCGAACCAGAAGCGGCGCAGCAGGTTTTGCGCCGCCTTCATGCGGTAGGCGCTGGAGGCACGCATGTCCGACAGGGGCGCATAGTCTTGCGCCAGCATCGCCATGGCGTCGCTGAGCACCGCCTCGCTCCAGCGCTGGCCTTGCAGCAACGCCTCGGTCAGGGCGGCACGTTTGGGTGTGGCCGCCATGCCGCCGAACGCGATGCGCGCCTCGGCGATGGTGTCGCCGTCAAGGCGCACAGCGAACGCCGCGCACACGGCGGAGATGTCCTGGTCGAAGCGCTTGGCCAGTTTGTAGGTGCGGAATTGGACCCCTGGGCGCGGCAACGGCACGCGCACGGCGCGCACGAATTCGTCCGGCCGCAGGTCCTTTTTCTGGTAACCGAGGTAGAACGCCTCAAGCGCCATCACGCGTTCGCCGCCGGCGCCGTGCAGCACCACCTCGGCGCCCAGTGCGATCAGCCAGGGCATCGAATCGCCGATCGGCGAGCCGTTGGCGACATTGCCGCCCAGTGTGCCGGCGTTACGGATTGGCAGCGAGGCGAAGCGCTGCCACATGTCGGACAGTTCGGCCGGATAATGGGCGCAGATGGCGCGGTAGGCGTCGTCGAGCGTGACGCCGGCGCCGATCTCAAGCATCGCGCCATCCTCGCGCAGCGTGTTCAGCGCCTCGACCTGGCCCAGGTAGATGATCTCGCCCAGCTCGCGCATCTGCTTGGTGACCCACAGGCCGACGTCGGTGGAGCCGGCCAGCAGGAGCGCATCCGGCTTGGCGGCGCGCAGCGCGCTCACCTCGTCGATGGTGCGCGGAGCGTGGAATTGCCCATGGCTGGCCAGGCTGGCGCGCGCAAGCGGCGCCAGTTGGGCCGCCAGCGCGGCGCGGTCGAAGGTCACCGGCGCCAGTTCGACCATGCGCCTGGCGGCGTCGATGATCGGACGGTAGCCGGTGCAGCGGCACAGGTTGCCCGAGAGCGCGTCGTCGATCTGGCAACGGCTCGGTGCCTTGCCGTCCTGCTTGAGGTACATGCCCCACAGCGACATCACGAAGCCGGGGGTGCAGAAGCCGCATTGCGAGCCGTGGCATTCGACCATGGCCTGCTGCACCGGATGCAGCGCGCCATCGCTTTGCTGCAAGTCTTCGACCGTGAACAGGGCCTTGCCGTCGAGCGTGGGGGTGAACTGGATGCAGGAATTGACGGCCTTGAGCTCGAGCTGGCCGTGCTTGAGCGAACCGACGACGACGGTGCAGGCGCCGCAGTCGCCCTCGGCGCAGCCTTCCTTGGTGCCCGTGCAGTGCAGGTCCTCGCGCAGATGCTGCAAGATGGTCTGCGTGGGCGAGACGGCGCTCACTTCGTGCACGGTGCCCTGATAGTAGAAACGAATTGGTTCTGACATGCTTGCCTCGGCTTTATCCCAGTATACAAGGTTAACATCCGCCTTCCTGCCGGATATAATCGAATACTGATGTCGATTATCATCGAATCGACATGTGCAAGGTGGAAGGCGCTACGCTTTTCCACCCCACATTTCGCAGCTACGGATCGCGCAGGGTGGAACAGCGCAGCGCCTTCCACCTTGCTGCGCATCCCTACCCTCTATTCCAGGCAAGGATGGGTCGATTGCCAGTGGTTCGCAATGTCGATCCGGCGCGTGATCCAGACCTTGTCGTGGCCTTGCACGTAGTCGAGGAAGCGCGCCAGGGCCAGCGCCCGCCCCGGCCGCCCCACGATCCGGCAATGCAGGCCGATCGAGAGCATCTTCGGCTGGTCGAGGCCATCCGGGTCGCCTTCTGCGTACAGCACGTCGAACGCGTCCTTGAGATAGTCGAAGAACTGGGTGCCGGAGTTAAAGCCCTGCATGGCGGCGAACCGCATGTCGTTGGTGTCGAGCGTGTACGGCACCACCAGCTGCGCCTTGTCGGCCGGCGCGCCGTCGGCACCGGTATGGGCCACCTTTTGCCAGAACGGCAAGTCGTCGCCGTAATGGTCGGCGTCGTAGCTGAAGCCGCCGTGCTCCACCACCAGCCGGCGCGTATTGGGCGAATCGCGTCCGGTGTACCAGCCCTGCGGTGCGGCGCCCGTCAGTTCGCGGATGATCTGCACCGCTTCGGCCATGTGGGCGCGCTCGGTCGCCTCGTCCACGTTCTGGTAGGAGATCCATTTCAAGCCATGGCAGGCGATTTCGTGGCCCAGCTGCTGGAAGGCCGCCACCGCCTCCGGATTGCGCTTGAGCGCCATCGAGACGCCAAAGATGGTCAACGGCAGCTTGCGCTCCTCAAACAGGCGCAGCAGGCGCCACAGGCCCGCGCGCGAGCCATATTCATACAGTGACTCCATGCTCATGTGGCGCATCGGGAAGGCGGAGGCGCCGATGATCTCGGAGAGGAAGATTTCGGAGCCGGCATCGCCGTGCAGCACATTGTTCTCGCCCCCCTCCTCGTAGTTGAGGACGAACTGCAGCGCCACCCGCGCCTGGCCGGGCCAGCGGGGATGGGGCGGCGTGCGGCCGTAGCCGATCAGGTCGCGCGGGTAATTGACGTAAGTGCTCATCGGATCTCTGGGTGGCTGGTATATCCCGCATCATATATTGTGTGACGTGCAAGGGTATATGATTTGCACCATACCGACATATAGGAAACGCCATGGGAAAACTCAGTACGCATGTGCTTGACACCACGCAGGGCAAGCCGGGCGCGGGCGTCCGGATCGAGCTGTACGCCGTCGGCGCGGCCGGCCGCACCCTGCTCAAGACGGAAACGACCAACCAGGACGGACGCTGTAACGCCCCCCTGCTCGAGGGTGAAGCGATGCAGCCGGGCCAGTACGAACTGGTGTTCGCGGCGGGTGACTATTTTGCGGCCCAGGGCATGGCCTTGCCCTCGCCACGCTTCATCGACCGGGTCACCATCGCCTTCGGGATCGCCCACGCCGACCAGAACTACCATGTCCCGCTGGTGGTGACACCGTGGTCGTATTCGACCTACCGGGGCAGCTAGGCGGCTCTTGAAATCCAATCAGGAGTCGCTCATCTGGCTCACTAAAATTGGTCCAAACTTGCGTGGAACTGGCCCTTGCCTTAGAATTCTTAGCTCTACGGTAGCCGATTCGGCCGCCGACACGCACCGGGCCAGGCCCGCTCCCCATGCCGCAACGCTTGCTTTTCCCGCACTGACCCTTGGATACCGTGCCGCTCTGGGCGTTGTTTACCGCGCTCGCCGTCCTGATCCTGTGCTCGGCCTTCTTCGCCATGGCCGAAACGGCCCTGATGGCCGCCAACAAATACCGCCTGCGCCACCTGGCCAAACGCGGCAACCGTGGCGCCATCACCACTTTGTGGCTGCTCGAGCGCACCGACAAGCTGCTCTCGCTGGTGCTCATCGCCAACACCCTGATCAACGCCATGGCCACCGCACTGGTGACGGCGATCGCCATCCTGTTCTTCGGCCACGAGGAAAGCGTGATCACGATCGCCACCGCCATCGTGGCCTTCCTGCTGATCGTGTTCGCCGAAATCTCCCCCAAGGTCATCGGCGCGACCTACCCCGAGCGCATCTCGCTGGTGGCCAGCCTGGTGCTCAAGCCCCTGATGGCTGCGGCCCGGCCGCTGATCTGGTTCGTCAACCTGTTCGTCAACCTGGTCTTGAAGCTGCTGCGCATCAAGGCCAGCGATGCTTCGCACCAGCACCGTGTCTCGCCCGAGGAACTGCGCACCATCGTGCTCGAGGGTGGCAACTTCATTCCCCAAAAGCACAAGAGCATCCTGCTCAACCTGTTCGACCTGGAAACCATTTCGGTCGAAGACATCATGACGCCACGGGCCCAGGTCGAAGCGCTGAACCTGGCCGTGCCGGTCGAAGAGATCAAGCGCCAGCTGACCACGTGCTATCACAACAAGCTGCCGGTCTACGAAGGCGAGATCAACCAGATCGTCGGCATCCTGCACATCCGCAAGGCCGTCGCGCTGCTCAACGAGGCTGATGAACTCACGGTCGAGCATTTCCGCGAGCTGCTGACCCCGCCCTACTACATCCCCCAGGACACCGGTGTATTTACCCAGCTCCAGTATTTTCAGGAGAACAAGGAGCGCCTGGGCATCATCGTCGACGAATACGGCGAAGTGCAGGGCCTGGTCACGCTCGACGATATCATCGAGGAAATGATTGGTGAATTTACGACATCGATGCCGGGCGCCGCGCGCAGCGACAGTTTCCGCTGGAACGAGCAGGGCGAGTGCCTGCTCGAAGGCAGCACCCCGCTGCGCGACATCAACAAACGGCTGGGCTTGAACTTCCCGCTGGACGGGCCAAAGACCCTGAACGGCTTGATGCTCGAGCTGCTGCAAGACATTCCCGAGTCGCCCATCAGCCTGAAAATCGGCCCATGCGTGATCGAAGTGATCCAGGTCCAGAACCAGGCCATCAAGGTCGTCAAGATCAAGCGCCCGCCGTCGAAACGGCACTAGCGGC
The DNA here is from genome assembly GCA_040390195.1 of Pseudomonadota bacterium. GTDB lineage: Bacteria > Pseudomonadota > Gammaproteobacteria > Burkholderiales > Burkholderiaceae_D > Telluria_A. The sequence continues at coordinate 7,907 of JAZJYV010000131.1, forward strand.
AAGTTGCTTCCCTGGCGTACTATTTTGACTACGTGGTATCGGCGCACTACCGAGTGCGAGTAAGCCTTTACAAAAGTGATGCTCAGAGGCATGATCCAGAGCAGTTCCGCGTTGCAGCACCGCGCCCCACCGGCTTTCACTTACTCTGGCGACCTTATGGCAGCAGTCCTACCCAGCCCGACTTCAGGCACGCCGATGGCGGGGCTGGCGCGCGCGTTGGTGCAGGCGGGCCGGCTGTCGCCGCCGCAAGCGGACGCGCTGCAGCGCAAGGCCAGCGCCGAAAAACAGCAATTCATCGACGCCCTGCTGGCCGGAGGCAGCATCGACGCGCGCGGCCTGGCCGCCTTCTGCTCCGAAACGTTCGGCTATCCGATCATGGACCTGGGCGCGTTCAACGTCACAGCGCTGCCGCCCAAGGCCATCGACGACAAGCTGATGCAGGGACAGCGGGTGATTGCCCTGTCCAAGCGCGGCAACAAGATGACGGTGGCCCTGTCGGACCCCACCAACACCCAGGCGCTGGACCAGATCAAGTTCCAGAGCGAGGCCACGGTCGAACCGGTGATCGTGGCCCACGACGCGCTGCTGGCCATGCTGGCCAGGCTGAACGCGGCGGCCGACTCGGTGCTGGCCGACATGGTGGGCGAAGAACAGGACATCGAGTTCGCCGAGGAGGAGGTGCCGACCCAGGCCGCGCCCGATCCGGGCAACGACATCGAAGACGCGCCGATCGTCAAGTTCCTCAACAAGATATTGATGGATGCGATCAACCTGGGCGCCTCCGACATCCACTTCGAGCCGTTTGAAAAATTCTACCGGATTCGCCTGCGGGTGGACGGCGTGCTGCGCGAACACGCCCAGCCGCCGATCGCGATCCGCGAAAAGCTGGTCTCGCGCATCAAGGTGCTCGCCAAGCTCGACATTTCCGAGAAGCGCGTGCCGCAGGACGGGCGCATGCGGCTGGTGATGTCGCCCACCAAGACGATCGACTTCCGGGTCTCGACCCTGCCTACCCTGTTCGGCGAAAAGACCGTGATGCGGATTCTCGACGCAACCCAGGCCCAGATGGGCATCGACGCGCTCGGCTACGATCCGGACCAGAAGGAGTTGCTGATGGACGCGATCCAGCGTCCGTATGGCATGGTGCTGGTGACCGGGCCGACCGGCTCGGGCAAGACGGTGTCGCTGTACACCTGCCTGAACGTGATCAACAAGCCGGGGATCAACATCTCGACGGCGGAAGACCCGGCCGAGATCAACCTGCCGGGGGTCAACCAGGTCAACGTCAACGACCGCGCCGGGCTCACCTTCCCGGTGGCGCTCAAATCCTTCCTGCGCCAGGATCCGGACATCATCATGGTCGGCGAGATCCGCGACCTGGAGACGGCCGACATCGCCATCAAGGCCGCCCAGACCGGCCACATGGTGTTCTCGACCCTGCACACCAACGACGCGCCGTCGACGCTGACGCGCCTGATGAACATGGGCGTGGCGCCGTTCAACATCGCCTCGTCCGTCATCATGATCACGGCCCAGCGCCTGGCGCGCCGCCTGTGCACCTGCAAGCAGCCGGTCGACACCAGCCGCGCCGTGCTGCTGGCGGCCGGCTTCAAGGAAGACGAGCTCGAAGGCGACTGGAAGCCCTACGGCCCGATCGGCTGCGAGCGCTGCCTCGGCGGCGGCTACAAGGGCCGGGTCGGCATTTACCAGATCATGCCGATCACGCCGGCCATCGAAAGCATCATCCTCGCCCATGGCAACGCCATGCAAATTGCCGCCCAATCGGAATTGGAGGGCGTGAAGTCGTTGCGCCGCTCCGGCCTGATGAAGGTCAAGCAGGGGCTCACCAGCCTTGAAGAAGTGCTTGGCTGTACCAACGAATAGGACACATTATGGCTACCTCAGCATCGAAGGGCGCGCAAGTCAAGGAATCAGTCTATGCCTGGGAGGGCAAGGACAAGGCCGGCAAGACGGTGCGCGGCGAACTGCGCGCCGGCGGCGAGGCGATCGTCAACGTGACGCTGCGGCGCCAGGGCGTGATGGTCACCAAGGTCAAGAAAAAGGTCTACCGCAGCGGCAAGAAGGTCACCGAGAAGGACATCTCGATGTTCACGCGCCAGCTCGCCACGATGATGAAGGCCGGGGTGCCGCTGCTGCAATCGTTCGACATCGTCGGCAAGGGGCATGCGAATCCCTCGATGTCGAAGCTGATCCAGGATTTGCGCAACGACATCGAAACGGGCACCAGCCTGAACAACGCCTTCCGCAAGTACCCCCTGTACTTCGACCCACTGTTTTGCAACCTGGTCGGCGCCGGCGAACAGGCCGGCATCCTGGAAGACTTGCTCACGCGGCTGGCGATCTACAAGGAAAAGACGCTGGCGATCAAGGCCAAGATCAAGTCGGCGCTGATGTACCCGGTGTCGATCCTGGCCATTGCCTTCATCGTCACGGCGGTGATCATGATCTGGGTGGTGCCGGCCTTCAAGTCCGTGTTCGCCAGTTTCGGCGCCAACTTGCCCACGCCGACGCTGGTCGTGATGGCGATTTCGGAATTCTTCGTCGCCTGGTGGTATCTGATTTTCGGCATCATCTTCGGCTCGATCTACTTCTTCTTCCAGGCCTGGCGCCGTTCGCTGGCGATGCAGCGCAAGATGGACCTGCTGATCCTCAAGCTGCCAATTTTCGGATCGGTGGTGCGCAAGGCGACGATTGCGCGCTGGACGCGCACGCTGGCGACGATGTTCGCGGCCGGCGTGCCGCTGGTCGAGGCGCTCGATTCGGTGGGCGGCGCGGCCGGCAACGCCCTGTACCTGGACGCCACGCGCAAGATCCAGAACGAAGTGTCGACCGGCACCAGCCTGACGGTGGCCATGCAGAACGCCAACGTGTTCCCCACGATGGTGACCCAGATGGTGGCCATTGGTGAGGAATCGGGCGCGCTTGACGACATGCTGGGCAAGGTCGCCGACTTTTTCGAAGAAGAAGTGGACGAAGCGGTGGGCGCCCTTTCCTCGCTGATGGAGCCGCTGATCATGGTGATCCTTGGCGTGCTGATCGGTGGCCTGGTGGTGGCAATGTACCTGCCCATCTTCAAGCTCGGCTCGGTCGTCTAAAGACCCGGGACCGACTCAGGTTTTGAAATCCCGGGACGGACTCAGGTTTTGGATAAACCTTCGTCTGTCCCGGGTTTTTTCGTCTCCGCGCCCCCCTGACCCACGCGCACCGCACAAACCAACGGGGGGCGTTGGGAGGGGCGCAATCGTTTATACTGCGCCTCAGCAACTATTCCCCGCCCATGAAAATTGAAAAGAACATCGCCGGCAGTGCGCCGGCCATCCAGGCCGCGCGCACGGCGCTGTCCGACCACCCGGCTTACCGGCGCGACATCGACGGCTTGCGCGCCATTGCCGTGCTGTCGGTGGTCGCCTTCCACGCGTTCCCGGCCTTCTTCCGCGGCGGCTTCATTGGCGTCGATATCTTCTTCATCATCTCCGGCTTCCTCATTTCGAGCATCATCCAGCAGGGCCTCGCCCAGGGCGATTTCAGCTTTCGCACCTTCTACGCGCGCCGCATCCGCCGCATTTTCCCGGCCCTGCTGCTGGTGCTGGCGGCCTGCTTCGCCTTCGGCTGGCTGGCGCTGTTTCCCGACGAGTTCAAGCAGCTCGGCAAACACATGTTCGGCGGCGCCGGCTTCATTTCCAATTTCATGTTCTGGAACGAAGTCGGCTACTTCGACCGGACGGCCGACACCAAGCCTTTGCTGCACCTGTGGTCGCTCGGGATCGAGGAGCAGTTCTATATCTTCTGGCCGCTGCTGCTGTTGCTGGCGTTTAAGCGCCGGCTGGACCTGCTGACCGTGACGGCCACCCTGGCGCTGGCCTCGTTCCTGCTCAACGTGGGCGGCATCAGCCAGCACGCCAGCGCGACCTTCTATTCGCCCCTGAGCCGCGCCTGGGAACTGCTGATGGGCGCGGCCCTGGCCGGCGCCATGCTGCGCCGTCCCGGCGCGCCGCAGCTGCCCGGCAGCGCCAACCAGCGCGCCATCGGCGGCCTGCTGCTGCTGGCGCTGGGCCTGGCCATCGTCACCCGCGAGCGCCACTTCCCCGGCTGGCTGGCGCTGCTGCCGACACTGGGCGCGGCGCTGCTCATCAGCGCTGGCCCGCAAGCCTGGTTCAACCGCGTGGTGCTGTCGAACCGGATCCTGGTGGGCATCGGCTTGATCAGCTATCCGCTCTACCTGTGGCACTGGCCGCTGCTTTCGTTTGCCCAGATTGTCGAGGGCAAGCTGCCCTCGCCGGCAATCCGCGCCGGCGCGGTGCTGCTGGCGCTCGTGCTGGCGGGGCTGACCTATCTGCTGCTCGAGCGGCCGCTGCGCCTGCGCCGCCCGCGCGCCGCCGTGGCCGTGCTGGCCGCCCTGATGGCATGCGTCGCCTTCGCCGGCGCCTGCAGTTACGCCAACGACGGCCTGGCCGCGCGCACGGCCATCGTCAACAACGCGCAAAACCAGAAAGCGCTGGTACTGGTCGAAGACGTCGCCAATGCCAGCGCCTGCAAGCAGCGCTACGGCTTCGCCAGCTTGTACGAATACTGCCAACAAGCGTTCATCGATCGCCCGCCCACGGTGGTGCTGATCGGCGACAGCCACGCCTACCATGTGATGGCCGGCCTGACCCGCTACTACACGGCGCGCGGCGAGAACCTGCTGATGCTCGGCACCCGCATCCCGTTTTGGGGCCTGGCGCCGGGCAACGACGACTACCAGAAAGCCACCCAGCCGATGCTGGAGCTGGCGCTGAACACGCCCAGCGTCAAGACCGTGGTGTTCTCGACCCACCTGCGCCTGTCGGCCGGCACGCCAGAAGGCCTGGCCCTGATCGAGGCCGCGCGCGACACCTACCGCCGCTTCCTGGCCGCCGGCAAGCAGGTCATCGTGATGGACGACGTGCCGATGCTGCAGTTCGATCCGCGCGCCTGCATTGGCCGCCCTGGCGTGATCGCCACCGGCACCAAGTCGCCTTGCGCCATCGCGCGCGCCGACGCCGAGCGCCAGACGCCCGAACATGCGCCCCTGTTCAAGAAGCTGATGCAGGAATTCCCGACCATTCCCGTGTTCGACCCCACGCCCGCGCTGTGCGATCAACGCTACTGTTACGCGATGTTGAACGGCAAATTGATGTACCGCGATGGCGACCACCTGAGCTACGATGGCGATTTATACATCGGTAGCAAATTCGCCGCGCAGATGCAGGCGCGCGGCGCCGCCCAATAACCTAGCCCCTCTGGAGTCCCATGCTACCGGAAACCCTCCTGTTCGCCGCACCGGCCAACGTCCTTGCCAGCCTCGTCGCGGCCCTGTTCGGCCTGCTGATCGGCAGTTTCCTGAACGTCGTGATCTACCGCATTCCGAAGATGATGCAGCGCGAATTCGACAATTACGTGGCCGAGGAAAGCGGCAAGGAACTGCCCCACACGGACCGCTTCAACCTGATGGTGCCGCGTTCGGCCTGTCCCCATTGCGGCCACCAGATCACGGCGCTGGAAAATATCCCCGTGCTGAGCTACCTGGCGCTGCGCGGCAAATGCAGCCAGTGCAAGGCGCCGATCTCGGCGCGCTATCCGCTGATCGAACTGGCCTGCGGCGCCCTGTCCGGCCTGATGGTCTGGCACTTCGGCGGCGGCTGGACCGGGCTGGCCACCCTGGTTTTCGCCTGGCTGCTGCTGGCGATGACGTTCATCGACTTCGACACCCAGCAACTGCCTGATGACCTGAATTTCCCCCTGCTCTGGCTCGGTTTGCTGGTGAACCTGAACGGCGCCATCGTGCCGCTGCGCGAGGCCGTCATCGGCGCCGCCGCCGGCTACCTGGCCCTGTGGTCCGTGTACTGGCTGTTCAAGCTCGTCACCGGCAAGGAGGGCATGGGTTACGGCGACTTCAAGCTGCTGGCCGCCCTCGGCGCCTGGCTCGGCTGGACCATGCTGCCCACCGTCATCCTGCTGTCGGCGCTGGTGGGCTCGGTGGTTGGCATCAGCCTGATCGTATTCACCAGGCACGGGCGCAATACGCCAATTCCCTTCGGCCCCTACCTGGCCGGCGCCGGCATGATCGCCATGTTGTATGGCACCCCGATCGCGCGCTTCACCCAGGGCCTGGTCGCCTGAGCCATGCGGGACACGCACCGCTTTTACGTCGGCCTCACGGGCGGCATCGGCTGCGGCAAGAGCACCGTGGCCGACCTGTTCGCCGCGCACGGGGCCAGCCTGGTCGACACCGACCAGTTGGCGCACGCCTTGACCGCGCCCGGCGGCGCCGCCATGCCGGCCCTGGTGGCCGCCTTCGGGCCCGCCTGCGCCACGCCCGATGGGGCGCTCGACCGCGCCTGGATGCGCGCGCTGGTGTTCTCGGACCCGGCCGCCAAACAGCGCCTCGAGGCGATCTTGCACCCCATGATCCGCGCCGGCGCCGACCAGGCCGCCCTTGACGCCAGCGGCCCCTACGTGATCTTGGTGGTCCCCCTGCTGGTCGAATCCGGCAACTGGAAGGACCGGGTGGCGCGCGTGCTGGCCATCGATTGCTCGGAAGCGCGCCAGATCGCGCGCGTGATGGCGCGCAATGGCTTATCAGAAGAGCAAGTCAAAGCCATCATGGCGACCCAGGCCAGCCGCGCCCAGCGACTGGCGGTGGCCGACGATGTCATCACGAATGACGGGCCAATCGAGGCACTTGCGCCCCAAATAGCCCGCTTGCACCAGTTTTATTTAACATTTTCCAAGAGAATGGCCGGAATCCCCAGCGAGCGTTTGTAATTTTGCGTCGCTTGGTTCAGAATCACGGAATTAATCTCCAGCCAACTTGAAAAGGGATGTCATTTTGATCGTCTACGAATACCCTTTCAACGAGCGCATACGCACGTTGTTGCGGCTGGAAGACCTGTATGAGAAATTCAAGTTCTTTGTCCACCAAGAACACGCGATGCAGCACCATGTTGCCCTGTCCACGATCTTCGACATGCTCGAAGTGGCCGGGCGCGCCGACCTCAAATCCGACCTGCTGCAGGAACTCGAACGCCAGAAGCAAAGCCTGCTGTCCTACCGCTCCAATCCGAACGTGGCCGCCGACATGCTCGACGCCGTGCTCAGTGAGCTCGAAGCGGTCAGCGGCGCCCTGGTGGCGGCGCAGGGCAAGACGGGCCAGAATGTGCGCGACAATGAATGGCTGATGAGCATTCGCGGACGCACCATCATCCCTGGCGGCGCCTGCGAGTTCGACCTGCCGTCCTACTACGCCTGGCAGAAACGCCCGGCCGAACAGCGCTTCAACGACATCATTACCTGGTTCGCGCCGCTGGCGCCCCTGTTCGACGCGCTGGCACTGGTGCTGCGCCTGCTGCGCGACTCGGGCGGCCCGGTCAAGATGATCGCCATCGCCGGCAGCTATCAGCAAATGCTGCAGGGCAAGGTGTACCAGATGATGCGCATGAGCGTGGACGAGACCTTGGGCGCGATTCCCGAGATCTCGGCCAATAAATACATGTTGTGGGTGCGTTTCACCAGCCAGGGAGGCGATCTCAAGCCCAAGCCGCTGGAAGACGATGTCCCGTTCGAGCTCACGCTCTGTAATTTTTAAGTGAACAGCAATGACCGTCGTAGCCTGCCCCAGCTGTGCCAAGCACGTCGAATGGACTGAAGCGAACCAATACCGCCCGTTTTGCAGCGAGCGCTGCAAGCAAATCGACCTGGGTGCCTGGGCCGAAGAGAAGTACACCATTCCCGGCGCCGCCCCCACCGACCCGCTGGACGATCCGCTGGCCGACGAATAGTCGGCGGCGCACCGGTGATTACGCGGTCACGCCCACCGGCAGCTGCACCGGCCGCGCGCCGGCGTAGCGGTCCATGAACAAGCCTTCGAGCGCTATCTCCGGCTGGCGTCCCGACACCAGGTCGGCCAGCACCCGTCCCGAGCCACAGGCCATGGTCCACCCCAGCGTGCCGTGCCCGGTGTTGAGGAACAGGTTGCGCAGCGCCGTCGGCCCCACCAGCGGCGTACCATCCGGCGTCATCGGCCGCAGGCCGCACCAGAATTTGGCCTGGGTGCAGTCCCCGCCCTTGGGGAACAGGTCGCTTACCGAATGCACCAGCGTCTCGCGGCGCGCCTCGTGCAGCGACAGGTCGTAGCCGGAAATCTCGGCCGTGCCGCCGACCCGGATCCGGTCCCCCAGGCGCGTGATCGCCACCTTGAACGTCTCGTCCATCACCGTCGACTCCGGCGCGCCGCTGGCGTCGACGATCGGAATCGTGATCGAATAGCCCTTGACCGGATACACGGGAATCCGCAGGCCGATCTCGCGCAGCAGGATCGGTGAATAGCTGCCCAGCGCCAGCACGAAGGCGTCGGCCTTCAACTCGCCCTGCGAGGTGTGCACGCTGCCGATCCGGTCCTTCTCGCGCACCAGTCGTTCGATCGCCACGTCGTGGCGAAACTGCACGCCCTGTGCCGCCGCCAGCCTGGCCAGCGCCTGGGTGAACATGAAACAGTCGCCCGTCTCGTCGCCCGGCAGCTGAAGGCCGCCGACAAACTTCTGGCGCACATTCGACAGCGCCGGCTCGTGCCGCTCGCAGCCCTTGGGGTCGAGCAGCTCGTACGGCACGCCGTAGCGCTCGAGCACGGCGATGTCATTGGCCGCAGCGTCGAGCTGCTTCTGGGTGCGAAACAGCTGCAAAGTGCCTTCGCTGCGCTCGTCGTAGGCGATGCCGGTGTCGCGCCGCAGCTGCACCAGGCAGTCGCGCGAATACTCGGCCAGGCGCACCATGCGGCCCTTGTTGATTTCGTAGCTTTTGCGGTTGCAGTTCATCAGCATCTGCAGCGCCCAGCGCCACATCTGCGGATCGAGCGCGGGACGAATCACCAGCGGGCTATGGCGCATCAGCAGCCATTTGACGGCTTTCATCGGTATGCCCGGTCCGGCCCACGGCGCCGCGTAGCCGGGCGAGACTTCGCCCGCATTCGCAAAGCTCGTCTCCAGGCCCGCCTCCGGCTGGCGGTCGACCACAGTGACCTGGTGTCCTGCGCGCGCCAGGTAGTACGCGGACGAAGTACCGATGACGCCACTACCGAGAACGACGATGTGCATGGCCTGCCCCTCTTATGATGTGTAACCGCGCTCCAGGTCCAGCCACTGCAGCAGCGGAATGGTGGCCGGCAGCAGCGGCGCGACGCCGACCGTGCCCTGCCACGCAAAGGCCTGCCCTTCCAGGCTTTGCGGTTCGCCGCGCCAGGCGCGGCTGATGAAGAAATGCAGGCGCACATGGGCGTGCTCGTAGACGTGCTCGACGCCGCACCACTGGTCGGCGTCGATGATGTGCACGCCCAGCTCCTCGACGAATTCGCGCTTGAGCGCGTCGAGGATGGCCTCGCCCGGCTCGACTTTCCCGCCCGGGAATTCCCAATAGCCTTCGTAGGGCTTGCCGGCCGGGCGCTGGCCGAGCAGCACGTCGCCATTCGGTTTCATCAGGATGCCAACGGCCACGTCGATCGGCGCGCGCTCAGGCATCGGGCAGCTTTCCCGCATGGTCCTTGGCGAACTGCCAGGCCACGCGGCCCGAGCGCGAACCGCGCTGCAAGGCCCAGCGCAGCGCGTCGCCGCGCGCCGCGGCCACCTGTCCCGGATCGCAGCCAAAGTTGGCCAGCCAGTGCGCCACGATGTCGAGGTAGTCGTCCTGTTTGAAAGGATAGAACGAGAGCCACAGGCCGAAGCGCTCGGACAACGAGATTTTCTCCTCCACCGTTTCACCCGGGTGCAGGTCGCCGTCGTCGTCGTGGGTGTAGCTGGCGTTGTCGCTCATCCGCTCGGGCATCAGGTGGCGCCGGTTCGAGGTGGCGTAGATCAGCACATTGTCGGACTGTGCGCTGATGCTGCCGTCGAGCGCCACCTTGAGCGCCTTGTAGCCGCTCTCGCCCTCCTCGAACGAGAGGTCGTCGCAAAAAATGATGAAGCGCTCGGACCGGCCTGCCACCAGCTCGACGATGTCGGGCAGCTCGGCCAGGTCGGCCTTGTCGACCTCGATCAGGCGCAGGCCATCGGCGGCGAACTGGTTCAGGCAAGCCTTGATCAGGGACGACTTGCCGGTGCCGCGCGCGCCCGTGAGCAGCACGTTATTGGCCGGGCGCTGCTGCACGAACTGGCGCGTGTTCTGCTCGATCTGCAGCTTTTGCGGCGCGATGTTGTGCAGGTCCGACAGCGTGATGGTGGCCGCGTGCATCACCGGCTGCAGGTAGCTGGCGCCGCCGCCGCCGCGCTTGCGCCAGCGGAAGGCGAAGCTGCGCTTCCAGTCCGGCTCGCGCGCCTGCACCGGCGGCAGCACCGCCTCCACCCGGGCCAGCAACGCTTCGGCACGCAACAGGAATTGTTCGAGCGGTGTCATGCGGATCAGGAGCGGTAGTCGGCGTTGATGGTCACGTACTCGTGCGACAGGTCGCAGGTCCACACGGTGGCGGTGGCCGTTCCGCGCGCCAGCTTGACGCGCACCGTGATTTCGCTTTGCTTCATCACGCGCTGGCCGTCGGCCTCCTGGTAGTCCGGATTGCGTCCGCCATTCTTGGCCACCCAGACGTCGTCGAGATACATGTTCAGTTTCGTCACATCGAGGTCGTCCACGCCCGCGTAGCCGATCGCGGCCAGGATCCGGCCCAGGTTCGGGTCGGAGGCGAAGAAGGCCGTTTTCACCAGCGGCGAATGGGCGATCGAATAGGCAATCTTGCGGCATTCCTCGACACTGGCGCCGTCCTCCACGGTGATGGTGATGAACTTGGTGGCGCCCTCGCCGTCGCGGATGATCATCTGCGCCAGCGTGCGCGACAGATCGGTGACGGCCGCTTCCAGCGCCGCGTACTCGGGCGTGTCCGCCGAATCGACCTGCAAGCTGCCGGCGCCGGTGGCGATCAGCATGAACGAGTCGTTGGTCGAGGTGTCGCCATCGATGGTGATGCAGTTGAACGAATGGTCGGCCGCGTGGCGCACCAGCTGCTCGAGCACCGGCTGCGCCACGCTGGCGTCGAACGCCAGGTAGCCGAGCATGGTGGCCATGTTCGGCCTGATCATGCCGGCGCCCTTGCTGATGCCGGTCATGGTGACCTGGTGGGCGCCGATGGTGACGGTGCGCGACGCCGCCTTGGGCTGGGTGTCGGTGGTCATGATCGCTTCGGCCGCGTTGAACCAGTTGTCGGGCTTGAGGTTGGCGATCGCCGCCGGCAGGCCGGCCACGATCTTCTCGACCGGCAGCGGCTCGAGGATCACGCCGGTGGAAAATGGCAGCACCTGCTGGGCGTCGCAGCCGAGCAGTTCGGCCAGCGCGGCGCAGGTGGCCTGGGCCTTGGCCAGGCCGCTCTCGCCGGTGCCGGCGTTGGCGTTGCCGGTGTTGACCACCAGCGCGCGAATCGGCTTGCCACCGCTGCCAGCTGCGGCCAGGTTGGCCTTGCTGACCTGGACCGGAGCGGCGCAGAAGCGGTTCTTGGTGAATACGCCAGCCACGCTGGCGCCATCGGCCAGCTTCAGGACCAGCACGTCCTTGCGGTTCGGTTTCTTGATGCCGGCTTCGGCGAAACCGATCTCGATGCCAGCGACGGGTTTCAGGTCTGCCGCGATGGGCAAGGGCGAATTGACGGCCATGGTGGTTTCTCTAGCGGTGGATGCGAAAGCGCTATTGTACCTTCGCGCGCGCTTGTGGCGCCGTCGAAGATCGCAGGGTGGAAGAGCCGTGCGCTTCACGCCGCTGGCGCCAAAAAAACAACATAAGCGGGCCCCATTGGACTTTAGGACAATAGCTCGCCAGCACTACACTCGATTATTGTAATGACAAGCGCAAGGCCCGCACCCGGCTTGCCCAATCATTTCAAGGGGAGAAGCGATGAAGAAGATACTGCGAAATACATCCATGCTGGCGCTGGCCGCGATGGCCAGCGCCGCCTACGGCCAGAGCCTCGGTTCGGGCGACCTGAGCATTGGCGGTTTCGGCACGCTCGGCGTAGCGCGCACCAACACCGACCTGGCCCAATTTGTGCGCTACAACCAGGCCGAAGGCGTCACCACCAAGGAAGGAATCGGCACCGATTCGAACCTGGGCCTGCAGGCGACCTACAAGTTCGATCCAACCTTCTCGGCCACCGCCCAGGTCCTGACCCGCAAGAACACCAGCCCGACCTTCACCACCGACCTGACCTGGGCCTTCGTCAAGGCCAGGATCAACGACGACTTCAGCGCCCGCCTGGGCCGCATCGCCCTGCCCGTCTTCATGATCTCGGACTACCAGAATGTCGGTTATTCGAACACCATGATCCGTCCGCCGATCGAGCTGTATGGCCAGGTGCCGGTCGAGGCTGCCGATGGCGCCGACCTGAGTTACCAGCACTCGTTCGGCGACACCACGGTGTCGGGCCAGGCCATCGCCGGCACCTCGAAGGGCAAGCTGTTCGTCGCCGCCGGCGGCGGTTCGGTGGCCCACTACCGCGCACCGATGGTGGCACTGAGCATGAGCGTCGAGAACGGCCCGCTGCTGGTGCGCTTCTCCCACTTGCGCACCAAATTCGGCTCGGACGACTTCAGCGCACTGAATGGTCTGGTCAACACCCTGAGCAGCGTCGGCTTCGCCCAGCTGGGCAAGGACATGGCCATCGCCGGCGGCAAAAAAATCGAATTTACCGCCATCGGCGCGACGCTCGACTGGCACAACATCATGATGCAGGGCGAGTTCGGCGCACGCCGCTCGAAGGAGCCGGTGTACGTGCCCGACAACAATGCCTGGTACCTGATGGCCGGCTACCGGGTCGGCAAGTTCCTGCCCTACTACACCCATTCGGACCTGCGCCAGGTCGGACGGACCGTCACCTTGCCGGCCAATTTTCCAAAATCCGGACCGCTGTTCGCCGGCGTCGACACCGCCTTCCTGACCGCGCCCACCCAACGCACCGACATCATCGGCATGCGCTGGGACTTCGCCAAGTCGCTGGCCCTGAAACTGCAAGTCGACCGGGTTCATCCGAAGACCAAGACCGGCGCCCTGATCTTCGGGCCGGCGGCGGGCCTGACCGAGCCGGTAACCGTGTTCGCCGTCGCCATCGACGCCGTCTTTTAAGGAGCCGACCATGAAACCCACTCTCCGCTGCCTGATCGGCGCCATGACCCTGCTCGCCTGCGGCCAGGCGTTCGCCGAAATCGTCGTCATCGTCAATCCGAAAAACCCGGCCACGCGCATGTTCTCGGAACAGGCATCCCAGTTTTTCCTCGGCAAATCGACCATGTTTACACCCATCGACCTGCCGGAAAGCGCTGCCACCCGCGGCGACTTCTACCAGAAGCTGTGCGGCAAGGACAGCTCGCAGGTAAAGGCGATCTGGTCGAAGATCGTATTTACGGGCAAAGGTCAGCCGCCGAAAGAGTATGCCTCGGCGGCCGAAGTAAAGAAGGCAGTAGCGGCCGACCCGACCGCCATCGCGTATATCGACAAGTCTGCCGTCGACGATAGTGTGAAAGTGATACTCTCTCTACCTTGATGCGCTGCGATGTGGGCGGCCCAGCTCCGTTCGCATCGGTCCGTTCGAGGAGTGTCTGTTTGAAGCTGACCTTGCGTTCCAAGTTCCTGATACTGAGCGCGCTGGCCCAGGCCAGCGTGGTCGGCCTGCTGCTCTGGAACAGCCTGCGCCTGATGGACAACGCCGTCATCAAGAACGCTGACCGGGTCGCTCATGAATACGCGGTGACCCTGAATCTTTCGCTGAGCCCCTACGCCGCCGCCGGTCGCCTGGCCGAGATCGGCAACTACCTCTCCGAAATGCTGCAAGACCCGCGCGACAGCTTCGTGCGCTACATCGTCATCGAGGACGCCGACGGCAAGGCCTTGCTGGCCGTGGGCGCCGCCGCGCCGCCGGGCGCGGCGCTGTTTCACGGCGCTGGCACGCGCCGCCTCGACAGCCTGCAGACCGAACTGACTGGCACCCTGCTGCATGCGCGCGTGCCGCTGCTGCTCAAGGATAACCGGGTCGGCGCACTGCGCTTTGGCATCTCCACCGACGACCTGGCGCTGGCGCGCAGCGACGTGCTGACCCAGGGCAGCGCCATTTCGGTCGCCGGCTTCCTGCTTGGCCTGCTGCTGTTCTACCTGTTCACGCATGGCATCGGGCGCCGCCTCGACATCCTGCACGGCCATTCGCGCCGCCTGGCGCAGGGCGACCTGACGACGCTGCTGCCGGAACAGGGCGGCGACGAGCTCGAAGCATTTTCGCGCTCGCTCAACACCATGAGCTGCGCGCTTGCCGAGCGGATCGGGCAGCTCGAACTGGCCCAAGCCAGGCTGCGCGACTCGGAGGGGCAGCTCAAGGAATTGAATGTCTCGCTCGAATCGCGCGTCAAGCTGCGCGCGGCCGAACTGGAGCTGACCAACACCGAGCTGTCGCAGACCCTGGCGACGCTCCAGCGCACCCAGGCCGACCTGATCGCCGCCGAAAAAATGGCCTCGCTCGGCTCGCTGGTGGCCGGCATCGCGCACGAGCTGGGCACTCCGATCGGCAACAGCCTGCTGGCCGCGACGGCCCTGTCGGACCGGGTCGGCGAATTCCAGCAGCACGTCACTGGCGGCACGCTGAAACGCTCGACACTCGAAAAGCAGCTGGCCGACATGACCCACGCCTGCATGCTGATCGCCCGCTCGCTGGCGCGTGCCGACCAGCTCATCACTTCGTTCAAGCAGGTGGCGGTCGACCAGACCAACGACGAGCGGCGCGAATTCGACCTGCGCGCCCTGATCGAAGACACGCTCACCACGTTCGGCCCGCGCATGCGGCGCGCGAAATGCAGCAGCACGCTGGAACTGGACGGCGCGCTGCGCATGCACTCCTACCCGGGCAGCCTGTGCCAGGTGCTCAGCAACCTCATCTCCAACGCCCTGGTGCACGCCACCGAGGGTCGCGCCGCACTGCACATCACGATCGCGGCGCGTGCCTGCGAAGGTGGCGAGGTCGAACTGGTGTTCGACGACGACGGCGCCGGCATGGGCGAGGATGTGGTGCGCCGTGTATTCGACCCTTTCTTCACCACCAAGCTGGGCCAGGGCGGCAGCGGCCTGGGGATGAACATCGTCTACAACATCGTCACCGGCGTGCTGGGTGGACGGATCGACGTGCGCACCGGCCTGGGCGAAGGCACCACCATCACGATGACGCTACCGGGCGACGCGCCGCGCCGCACGGCCGCAACTGCGCAGGCCGCAGGCAAAAGTGGGGTGACTTTTGACGCTATTTCCTAGATAATTGACAATATTATTTTATTGTTAATTTGAATCTTGTGAAAATTCTTCCTCTTTGCACCACCCTCGCGCTGGCCATGCTGGCCGGCGCTCCCGCCGGCGGCGCCGAACCGACACCGACAACCCCAATGCTGGAGGCGTTCAGCGCCGCCGCCGGCGAACTGCAACGCCTCGCCGGCGATCCCAAGCTACGCCTTGACCGCCGTCTCGACAAACTGGCGGGCTTCGAATTTTCGGCCGGCACGCGGGAAAAGCTGGTCAAGCTGTTCGGCACCAGCGAGCTGGCCAGCCTTGAGCGCATACCGTCGCCCAAGGGCCAGCAGGGCTACCGCTTCACGATCCACCCTCTCAGCTATGCCGGGGCCGGCGCCAGCACCGTTGCCTGGACCGAACTGACGGTCGACGCCAGCGTCGACAAGTCCGGCCACAACGTCGTCGCCCATGGCCTGTGGCCGTCCCTGGCCGTCGGCAGCAAGGACGTGCGGCTGGCCATGAGCGGCATGAGCTTCGACAGCAAGCAGCAGCAGGGTGTGGCCGATATGTGGCTCGGCAAGATGCAGATGAATATCGCCAACATCAAGCTCGACGGCGTGGCCCGCCCGTTCAGCGTCGCCATCGACGAGGTGGCGGTCAAGGCCGAGACGGTCACGCACGGCAAACTGATCGACCTCGCTTATGACACCACCATCAAGCGCATCAGCGTCGGTGGCGAGCAGGTCGACGAAGTGCGCATGGTCACCCGCGTCACCAAACTCGACGCCGCCGCCGTGGTGGCGTTGCAGCGCGCCAGCGCAAAGAATGGAAGCGGCCAACTCACCCCGGCCAGGCAAATGGAAGCGATCACGCCGCTGTTCAAGACGCTCGGCAAGTCAATGGCCGCGCACGGCAGCGCCATCGAGATCGACGAGATCAGCGCCCGCTACCATGGGCACAGCGCCAACATCAAGGGTCGCATCACCTTCGGTGCGATGCTCGAGAAAGACTTCGACTCGCTCGCCGCGTTGACCAGGAAAATCATCGCCCACTTCGAGCTGCGCGTGCCCTTGGCACTGGTGCAGGAAGTAGTGCGCACGTTCATGCGCAAACAAATGGAAGCACGGCCCGGCGCAGTGATCACCGACGAAGCGCTGAACCAGGCGACCCAGAGCACGACCGACATCGTTCTCGGCAAACTGCTGGGCGGCGCTTATGCGCGCATGGACAACGGCGTGCTGATGTCGAGCATCGATGTGTTGGACAACAAGTTGACCGTGAATGGCAAGGAAATCAATTTGCCCAAGCCGGTCCCGAGCGCCGCCAAGCCGGGTGCTCCACCGCTCGTCTCGCAGCGGCTCGGGGCGCAATCGCTGGCAGCGAGCAACATGCCAGCGCGTGCCGTGCTCGAACGTTGTGCGCGCGGCTTGCCGCCGCCGGAAGCACAACGGCAAAAGGCCCGCCTGCATGCCAAGACTCGCTTCATGGTTGGCGGCGACGGCAAGGTGCGCGAGGTGCAGCTGACCGAATCGAGCAACTGGCCCGAGTACGACAAGAACGTACTGGCCGCCACCGCCGCCTGCACCTGGATCCCGGCCCTGGTCAACGGCAAACCGGCCGATTCGAAGGTCGAGGAGACCCATGATGTGAACTGGGATGACATCGCGCCAGTGAACAAATGAGGGCATCGACGGCATTGAATGGTCAATTGATCGCCTGGTGTGCGCTGCTCGGCGGATGCGGCAGTAGCGCGACCCCGGCAGTACTGGCGCCGGCGATCACGGTCCAGCCGGCGAACCTGTCGGTGGCGGTTGGCACGGCCGTCAATTTCAGCGTCACCGTCAGCGGCACGGCGCCCCTCTCCTATCAATGGAAGCGCGACGGCGCCGACATCACCGGCGCGACCTCGGCCAGCGTCGCGCTGCCGGCCGCGCAGCTGGCCGACACGCACAGCAAGTGGAGCGTCACGGTGCGCAACGGCGCCGGCAGCGTGAGCAACGCCGAGGCCAGCTTAAGCGTGAGTGGTATCGGCCTGGTCGCTGGCGCCGTCGACACAGGGGGCTATGTCGACGGTGTTGGCAGTGACGCCCGTTTCGGCTGCGTCACCGGGGATTGCCCTGGTCGAACACGTAGGCTTGTGCCCCGCGCTGGGTGATGTTGCCCTGGCTGTCGTAGGTGTAGCCGAAGTTGAAGGCGGCAGGTCCGCCGCTGGTGCTGTCGATGCGGTTCGTCGTCGCGTTGATGGTGTGCGTCAGCGTGCGCGCCGTGCCACCGGCCGTGAGCGTGCTGGAGACCAGGTTGTCGAGCGCGTCGTAACCGTAGGTGGCGCTGCCCCACATATTGGGCGCGCTCACCGTCGTCAAGCGGTCCAGGTTGTCGTAGCCCATGGTCCGCGAGCTGGTGTTCGCCGCCAGCAGGTCCGCGATGCCGGCCACATTGGCGTTCGCATCGAAGCTGTACTGGTCGTTGAGCACGCTCCCCTCGGTCACCGTGTCCGGCAGCCCGCGCAGGTTCTGCGTCAGGCTGTGCGTGACGCCATTGCCGTAGCTGAAGGTGTTGATCGCGACGTTCGGATGGTAGGTGATCAGGGTGGCGTAACTGCCCACCTGGTGCGGCTCGCCGCGTA
Source organism: Pseudomonadota bacterium (assembly GCA_040390195.1). Lineage (GTDB taxonomy): Bacteria > Pseudomonadota > Gammaproteobacteria > Burkholderiales > Burkholderiaceae_D > Telluria_A. The sequence goes on from JAZJYV010000131.1 coordinate 25,800, forward strand.
CGTATGGACGCTTCTCATCCTGTCCAGCGATTAGCTGTATGAAATTGTGTACGGGTTGGTGTACGGTTCCGTGGACGATGCCGTAGTCGGCCGCGCCAACGACCTGGTAAGCATGCGTGTCCGATTGTTGTTAGCTCTTACGTCCATCGGGAAGTAATTCAATATCAGTTCACTCAATATATTTTCGAACTTCATCTAGACCCAATTGCAATTACGAAAGTAAATCCCGGCCCATGCTGGTACGCCACTCGCGAAACGGAAATAGCGGCGGTATTGTTACGTTATCGCATGCACGTTTGAATTTAAAATTGTGTAAAAAATAATTATTGCCGTCGGGGTGCCGAGAAGCGAAGCGACGACCCACCAATTCCGCTCTCTCTTCGATTCAATCCACTCGAAATACCCGCCACAAAATGCAACGAGAACAGAAAACGTCCATGCCACGAGTGTGCCAACGCAGCCAATAGTAAGCAGGCTATCCCATGAATCAACGTTCCCCTTTGCCCCACCAATGTTTAGAGCGTCATAGCGGTAACCGGCGTACATCCAGACTGCCGCAAAGGTGAGTGCTAACGATTGGCAAGCAATCAATAAAATACGAATTGTTTTCATTTTCTACTCATGCCCGGGTCGAGGTTCTGATGGCGGCGGAGGTGGTGGTGGTGGTGCTGGCTTCTTCGGACCACCTGGCTCATTCGCGTTGCCTTGACCTGGGATGTAGCGTCTGAAGGTTGGATCTTGCCCACCGCGGAATCCCCAGTTCGATTGGGTAACTGTGCCGTAATCGCCGTCTGCGGAACTCGCTGAAACCGTCGCGATTATGCCATTTAAGCTGGCTATCACTCCGGTATGTCCAGTGTATCCGTCAGCATCATGTCCTGGCTCGGCCAATGCGATGATGTCTCCGTCCTTGATGGTTCCATCCTTAACGACTGGCCAATTCTGGATTATTAGATCGCGATTCGCCAACTCGCCAGCCACAGCAGGTCTGCCATTAACCATCGGAGGAAAATCGCCAGCTTCTCTCACAGCCTGATATACAAAAGCACTGCATTTAAAGAATGGCCACATCCGTATGCCGCCACGCCATCCAGGCTTACCCCACCCATATTCTCCCTTGTGAGAAACCGCTGCCGCAGCAATCGCCGCGGGATCTCGGCCATCCGGATCGATGTATTTGTACGGGCTGTTGTTGGCGTATGCGTAGCGGTTGAAGCTACCGCCTGTGTCCGCGTCAGTCGTCACCGGATCAATGCTCAACATCCTACCAGCAACAGGGTCATAGTAGCGCTGCTGCATGTAGATCAAGCCCGTGTCCGTGTCGTTCACATGCCCGGTGAAGCCGATCGTCTTGGCCGTGCCGATGGCCACATAGCCATACGGCTCGTAGCGCGTGCGGTTGAGCAAGGCGCCGCTGACGTTAGTTTGCGCCACCGGGCTGCCCAGCGCGTCCGTGTGGTTGTACGTCGTGCCGGTGCTGGCCACCTCGGCCAGCACATGGTTGTGCAGGTAGATGTATTTGGTCCCGATGGTGCCGGTCGGCCCCGCGTACAGCAGCGGGCCGTTCTGGCTGTACACCTGCACCCGGTTCACCGCATCGGTGCCCACCACGCTCACCCGGTGGCCCCAGCCATCATAGAGATAGGTCGCCTTGCCGGTGGCGCTCTTCATCCGGTTGCCCTGGTCGAACACGTAGGCTTGCGCCCCGCGCTGGGTGATGTTGCCCTGGCTGTCGTAGGTGTAGCCGAAGTTGAAGGCGGCAGGTCCGCCGCTGGTGCTGTCGATGCGGTTCGTCGTCGCGTTGATGGTGTGCGTCAGCGTGCGCGCCGTGCCACCGGCCGTGAGCGTGCTGGAGACCAGGTTGTCGAGCGCGTCGTAACCGTAGGTGGCGCTGCCCCACATATTGGGCGCGCTCACCGTCGTCAAGCGGTCCAGGTTGTCGTAGCCCATGGTCCGCGAGCTGGTGTTCGCCGCCAGCAGGTCCGCGATGCCGGCCACATTGGCGTTCGCATCGAAGCTGTACTGGTCGTTGAGCACGCTCCCCTCGGTCACCGTGTCCGGCAGCCCGCGCAGGTTCTGCGTCAGGCTGTGCGTGACGCCGTTGCCGTAGCTGAAGGTGTTGATCGCGCCGTTCGGATGGTAGGTGATCAGGGTGGCGTAACTGCCCACCTGGCGCGGCTCGCCCAGCGCGTTCGGGTTGAAGGCGAGCGTCAGGTTGTCGACTGGGTATTTCAGCGTCGCCAGCGAGGCGTTGGCGTCGTAGCTGCGGTCGACGTTGTAGGTGACGCCGCCATAGACCAGGCTTTCCCGCTCGTTCAGACGGCGCTTGTCGTAGGTGTTGGTCCAGGCGGCGCCGTTCGAGGTCGTCGCCAGCGGCAGGCCATCGGCCGTGTAGGTGCGCAGAATCGGCGAGCCGCCATCGCTGAAGTTGGTGTTCCACAGGCGGTTCAGCGGATCGTAGGTAAAACTGATTTTCTTGTTGGCGGCGACGCTGGCGGTGTCGCACGTCGTCGTCGACGGCAGGGCCAGGCCGCTGGCGCGCCACAGGGTGTTGTTGGCCGCGTCGTAGTCTTGCACCGTGGCGCCCGTTTCCGGCTCGACCGTCTTGCACAGGCGCTCGTTCGCGTCATACACATAGCTGCGCGTGGCGAACTTGCCGCCGCCGCTGCGGGTGATCGCCAGGGACTTGCCGAACACGTCGCGCGCGATGTTGACCGTCACCCCTTCCGGCGCGGCGATCGAGGCGACCATCGGCTGCGCCGGGTCGTCGAAGGCGGCATTGACCGTCAGCGTCGTGTGGCCGCGCGCATCGCTGTAGTTGGTGATGAAGCCGCTCTGGTAGGTATTGCCCGAAAAGAAAAAGCCCAGCTCGGTGTTGGTGCCCGTGACGGTGGGCCGGCCAAGCGCGTCGTACTCATGGTAGATGCCATCGCCGATCAAGCCGTAGCTGCGCTTGGGATAGGACTCGTAGCTGGTGCGGCCGCCATGGTCGTACTGGCGCTTGACAAGGCGCGTCGTGTTGGCCACGTCCGTGCTGTCCCAGCGTTCCGTGTAGACGGGCCGCCACAGGGCGTCAAAATAGTTCACCGTGTAGGCGTTGCCGGTCGTGATTTGCTGGCGCCAGTGGCCGGCGGGCAGGTCGTAGATGGCCGTGGCCGATGGCGTGAAGCTGACCGTGGTGGAATTCCAGGCCACCGTGTCGGCGGCCGGATAAGTGATCGAGGCGAGCCGGCCCATCGCATCATAGGCGTAGGTGTGTGTGGAACTGGCCGGGTCGGTGTGCGAGGTGATCAGAC
>JAZJYV010000132.1:0-9699 GCA_040390195.1 Pseudomonadota bacterium
GCAGGCCGCGGTTGATGTACTTCTTGGCGATCGAAATGACCAGGCGCAGGTTGGCGACCGTCATTTCGCGCTTGGCGTGGCGCGCACGCTTCTCGCCGGCGGCCATCTGCTTGTTGATCTTGCGCAGGTCCGCCAGCGGCAGCGCCACCCGCGCCTGCAGGTCGATCATGCGTTTTTGCAGTTCCTTGATGGCCGGCACGTTACGGCCCAGCACGGCGCTGTAGGGGTAGGCGCAATTGACTTCGCCGTCGACCCAGCTCAAATCGGTCTCGCTGCCCGGGAACACCTTGATGAAGTGGGCACGCGGCATGCCGCAGCGGTTCACGCAGATCTCGAGCACGGCCTTTTCGATGTGGCGCACTTCGTCCATCTGGCCGCGCAACGTGTCGCACAGTTTCTCGACGACCTTGGCCGTGAAGCGGATGCCGAGCAGCTCGTTGGAGATCACTTCCTGCGCCTTGACGTAGTTCTTCGAGCCGTAGCCCTCTTTTTCGAAGGCCTTGGCCATCTTGTCGAACTGTTCGGCGATGACGCCGAATTTTTCCAGCGCGCCCTTCTTCAGCTGCAACAGCTGCTCGGCCGAGAAGCCGGCCGCGCCGCCGTTGGCGTCGCCGTCCTCTTCCTCGTGTTCTTCCTCTTCTTCCTCGTCGTCGTCGGAGGCGTGCACGTGCGGCGCCGGCGCGGCCGGGGTCGCGCTCTCGTTCAGGTCGACGAAACCGTCGACCACTTCGTCGACCTTGATTTCATCGTTGGCGATCTTGTGCGCCAGCGCGATGATCTCGGCGATCGTGGTAGGGCAGGCGGAAATGGCTTGCACCATGTCTTTCAGGCCGCCTTCGATGCGCTTGGCGATTTCGATCTCACCCTCGCGCGTGAGCAGCGCCACGGCGCCCATCTCGCGCATGTACATGCGCACCGGGTCGGTGGTGCGGCCGAAGTCCGAATCGACCGTCGACAGCGCGGTGGCGGCCGCGGCCTCGACTTCGTCGTCGCTGGTGGCGGTGGCGACGGTGTCGGTGAGCAGCATCATTTCCGCGTCCGGCGCGCGCTCGTAGACGGCGATGCCCATGTCGTTGAAGGTGGCGATGATGCCTTCGACCGCTTCCGGATCGATGATGTTTTCCGGCAACTGGTCGTTGATCTCGGCATAGGTCAGGTAGCCGCGCTCCTTGCCCATGTTGATCAGGTTCTTGATCTGGTTGCGCCGGCGCTCGAGGTCAGCCTCGGTGGTCTTCTCGTCGACCACCAGCACGCTGCTCAAGCCGCCCTTGGCCTTGCGCTCCTTCGCTTTCGAGACCGCCTTCAGCTCGGCGCGCTCGACCGCGTTGAGCGCGGCCACTTCGTCATTTTCGGGCGTGAATTCGCTCGGCTTGCGGCCGCGCCGGCCCGGCACCTTGACCGACGGCAGCAGGTAGCCGGAGGTGTCGATGGCCGCCAGCGCGGCCGCGTCGGTGGTCTGGCTGACCGACTGGCCGGCCGTGATGATCACGGTCGGCTCGATCTCGGCCTTCCTGGCGCGCGGTTTGACGGGCGCCTTCAGCGCGTCCGCTTCCTGCTCGACGACCACGTCGACGCTGGCGGCCAGCTTGGCGCGTTTTTTCACCACCACCGGCGCCGTTTGCGCCAGGTCTGCCGCCTCGGCCATGTCCGCCGCGCCGGCCTTGCCCGCCGTCAGACGCGAACCCTTCTTGACCACCGTGACGACGGCCGCCGCTTCCGTTTCGAGGAAGTAGGAGGTCGCCGTCTTCGGCACGACCAGCTGGGCGCTGCCTTTGCGCGGCGCTTTGGTGGCGGTCAGGGTCAGGGTCTTGGCGGTGTTCTTCATTAAAAACTCTCCAGTCGAGGCCAGTGAAGCGCCTGCGAAGTCAATAATCCACCTGGGCCCAGTGCGCGGGCCCGGTGGAACGTGGTTCAGGATGGCCCTAGCTTTGGGCGATAAGGCCGGATTGCAAGCACGACATCGAGTGTCGAACCGGGCAACAGGCAGGCAGAAGCGAGTAGAATCTGGTCAAAATGGCACGATAGCAAGGCATAACGTAAAAAAGCCCGTTAGCTAAAACGGGCTTAAGACAAGTACTATTATGCCTCAGTGCAAGTTATCGCGATAATTGCATTATCGAATAACGGGTATAACGAAATCGCATATCCAGGTGGGCCGCACGACTGTGCTGCCTCAAGCTGTGCGCAAGGCAAGAGGCAGATGATACACGATTTTGGGCCCTCGCGCCCATCGCCCGCCCTTTTTTGCCGCTGGCGGGACGGACCATAAACAACAAGGCTGCGACGACCCCGCATTTCCGAATGGCAGCATGCTATCCTTCCGAATCTTGTAATTATGATGAAGTCAATGAAACCACCTAGTATTGTCGCCGAACCAGCCGAGGCCACGCCAGCGGCTGCGCCGCCCGCCCAAAGCGCGCGCTCCCTGCTCAAACAACTCCAGCACCAGTTCCCCGCTTTTCGCGACTGCCTGCCGCTGGCCATCGGCATCGACAAGCAACTGCTTGCGCGCATGCCTGAACTGGACCGCAAGACCATGCGCGCCGCGCTCGGCATCCACACCGGTTCGCTGCGTTATCTGCGCGCCATGGAAAAAGCCACCGTGCGCCACGACCTCGATGGCACGCCCGGCGCTGAAGTGACGGACGTGCACCGCACCCACGCCAGGGAAGTGCTGCAGCAGCGCTTCAAGAAGGAAGCGGAGCGCAAGAAGGCCGAGCGCGACGCCGCCCAGGCCGAGGAAGCGAACCGCCTGCGCCAGGAAAAACTGCTCCAGCTGGCCTCCAAATTTTCGCGCCACTGAGCTGGCGCCCATGATGAGCGACGACGACGACCTGCTGCCGCCGTATGACGGTATCAAGCTCGCTGACGTGCGCATGGTCAAATCGGACCGCGACGCAGCCGAGGCGCTCGACGCCTTGTCGGCCATGGACGTGCTCGGTTTCGACACGGAATCGAAGCCAACCTTCCTGAAGGGCGAGATCTCGACCGGGCCGCACCTGGTGCAGCTGGCCACCGACGAGGTGGCCTACCTGTTTCAGATCGGCGCGGCGCCCGCCGTCGAAGTGCTCAAGGCGGTGCTCGAATCGCAGCAAATCCTGAAGGTCGGCTTCGGCCTGCAGGACGACGTCAAGCGCTTGCGCATCAAGCTTGGCATCGACGCCCACAATGTGCTCGACCTGGCCACCGCGCTGCGCAAGGGTGAGCGCAACACGCTCGGCGCCAAGACTGCCGTGGCACGCTTCTTCGGGCAGAAGCTGCAAAAGTCAAAGAAGATCACCACCACCAATTGGGCGCTGCCGCGCCTGTCCGAAAAGCAGATCCTGTATGCGGCCGACGACGCCCACGTGGCGCTGCGCATTTACCGGCGCTGGCGCGCCGATACGCCGGTGCCGTAACAGCACCGCAGGAAGGCCGGGACTGCGCGTCTCGCACCGGGCATCATGCCAGCAGCGCGTGCTTGCGATTCAAACAAAACGATACAGTCGCATGACGCAGTCGTTGTCGACTGTGGTAATCTGTATTTCGCAATATGGAAACGTTCCCATTTTCGGTAAACCTCTTCAAAATTTTTAAGGCAGTTTCATGTCGACCATCAAAACGCATCTCGCCACTGCTGTGCGAATTTCCCTTTTCGGCATTGCGGTCCTGGCGCTCGGCAACGGGTTCGCGGCGCAGGCTGCTGCGCTCCCGCCGCTCGCCGGCATACCGGTGATGGCGCTCGTGCCGCAACCGCAGTCGCTGACGCTGGCCACGACGGAAGCGCCCTTCGCGCTCGGACACACGGTGCGCGTGCTGGCGCCGTCGAACCTGGCCGGACCGGCCGGCATCCTGGCCAGCACCCTGAACTTGCGCGTGCTCGATACCGATGTCTCGAAAAACGCGCCGGGCCAGGGCCAGGACATCCGTTTCGTCCTTGAACCCATGGCCGGCGCGATTGCCGGTGCCTACCGATTGCAGGTGCGCGCCTCGGCGATCACGATCTACGCGGCCGAGGCGGCGGGCGCCTTCTATGGAGCGCAGACGCTGTTGCAACTGCTGCCGCCAGGGGACGGCGCACGCCGCGCCATGGGCCGCCCCCCGATTGCCATACCGGCGCTGGACATCGCCGACGCGCCCCGGTTTGCCTGGCGCGGCCTGACCCTGGACGTGGCGCGCCACTTCTTCGGTGTGGCGACGATCAAACACGTGCTCGACAGCATGGCCGCCTATAAACTGAACCGCTTGCACCTGCACCTGACCGATGACACCGGCTGGCGCATCGCGATTCGCGCCTATCCGAAGCTGACCTCGATCGGCGCGCGCGGCGACATCAGCGATCCGCATGGCCCGCCGCATTTCTATACTGCCGCCGATATCCGTTCCATCGTCCGCTATGCGGCGCAACGCCAGATTGAAATCGTGCCGGAAATCGAGATGCCTGGCCATAGCGGTGCCGCCGCCCGTGCCTATCCGGAGTTCTTCGATGGCGAGCATACCTACAACCCTGCATCGCCTGGCACCTATCGTTTCATCGACACCGTGCTGGCCGAGGTGACGCAACTGTTCCCCGGCCGCTATATCCACTTCGGCGGCGACGAAGTGTTTGCGGAACAAACCGGCTGGAGCCGCTCGCCGGCGGTGCTGGCCATGGCGCGCGAGCTCGATCCGTCGGCCGACAAGCCCAATTTCAAAGCGGTGGAAGCCGAATTCGCGCGGCGCGTCGTGCAACTGATCCGTAAGCACCAGCGCACCCCCATGGGCTGGGACGAAATCATCTCGGCCGGTCTGAACGCCGACACGCTGGTGCAATGGTGGCGCATGGACAAGCCCGAGGTGATGCGCACTGCCCTCAGGCAGAAGCAATCGGTGGTGCTGTCGCCGGCCGATCGAATGTATCTCGATTATCCGGCCGGCTTGGGCGAACCCGGCGCCCCCTGGGAGGGCAATCTCGGTGGTCCGATGTCGGTGGAAAAGATTGCAGCGTGGGAGCCGGTGCCGGCCGATCTCGATGATGAGCAAAAAGCCCGCATCCTCGGCATCGAGGCGGCGTTGTGGACAGAGTTGGTGCGCAGCGAATCGTATTTCGAATTCATGCTCTACCCGCGCATGGCGGCGGTGGCCGAAGTGGCATGGCGCATGCAGGCCAACTCAACGCCGGCAGCCTTCGCCGAACGCGTGGTCGCACATGTGGCGCGCTGGCGGGCGCTCGGGCGAACCGTGCGCGCCGGTCCCGACGATGCGTTCAAGTACATGAAGCATTAAGCGCGACACACCTCACCTGCATGCAGGGTGGAAAAACGCCTCCCGTTTCACCCTGCGCTCAATCGAGACTGCGATAAATTAGGCGGGTGTGGCCAGTCGCCCCAGCGTCTGCATCGCCGCCTCCATGCGCGCGTCCCAGGCGTGGCCGAAGTTAAGGCGCACGCAATTGCCGAATGCACGCTGGGCCGAAAAGATCGGTCCCGGCGCGATGCTGATCCCTTGCGCCAGCGCCGCCCGGTGCAGTGCCAGCGCGTCAACGCCCTCGCCTAGTTCAAGCCACAGGAAGTAGCCACCTTGCGGGCGCGTGACCCTGGTCCCGGCCGGAAAATGACGTTCGATCGCCGCCAGCATCTGCTCCAGCTGGCGCGCCAGCGCGCTGCGCAACTGGCGCAAGTGACGCTCGTAGCCGCCGTGCGCCAGATAGTCGGCCAGCGCCAGCTGCGACGGCATGGGCGCCGACAGGCTGCACGACAGTTTGAGCCGCCCCACTGTGCGCACATGGCGCCCCGGCGCGGCCCAGCCGATCCGAAAGCCCGGCGCCAGGCACTTCGAAAACGAGCTGCAGTGCATCACCAAGCCGTCCTGGTCGAAGGCCTTGGCCAGCGCCGGCCGGCGCGCGCCGAAATACAATTCGCCATACACGTCATCCTCGATCAGCGGAAGCTGGTGGCGCGCCAGCAGCGCCACCAGGGCGCGCTTCTTGTCCGGTCCCATCAGGCTGCCCAGCGGATTCTGAAAGCTCGTCATCAGCCAGCAGGCGCGCGCGGTGCCCGCTTCGAGCACCGTGGCCAGCGCCGCCAGGTCGATGCCGTCGCGCGGATCGGTGGCGACCTCGATCGCGTTCAAACCGAGCCGCTCGAGCGCCTGCAGGCCGGCGTAGAAACAGGGCGACTCGACGATCACGCTGTCGCCCGGCCGGGTCACCGCCTGCAGGCACAGGTTCAGCGCTTCCATGGCGCCGTTGGTGATCACGATGTCGTCGGCGCCGACCGCCGCGCCGTCCTGCTGGTAGCGCTGCGCGAGCAGGCGGCGCAGCTCGGCGTTGCCGGCGCCGAGGTCGGCCACCGTGCGCCACGGGTCGAGCGCGCGCATGCTGCGGGCCATCGAAGTGGCCAGGCGCGGCAAGGGAAACAGCAAGGGGCTGGGAAAGGCCGAGCCAAACGGCACGATGTCGCGTTCGGCAGCCGCACCCAGCACGTCGAACACCAGTTCGCTCACGTCAACCGGTGTCGACACGGGCGCCGGGCGCGACGGGCGCGGCTCGGGCGCGGCGGCGGCGACGAAATAGCCGGCCCGCGGGCGTGCCACGATCAAGCCGCGCGCCTCAAGCTGTTCGTAGGCCTGGAACACGGTCGAGGCGCTGATGCCGCGCCGCTCGCGCTGCTGGCGCACCGAGGCGAGGCGCTCGCCGGGCTGCAGCACGCCGCTGGCGATCATGGCGGTGATCTCGCCGGACAGTTCCTGGTACAGCTTCACGCGGCTGATCTCCTTTTTTTCGGCACCTTCTGAGCCTGTCGCCAAAGCGCGCGACACGCTATGCTGCGGTACATCGCATACACTATCGAACAATGAATTCTCTCATGCCCATCGCGGCGCTGCTCTTGTGCGGCTTTGCCACTGCCGCCGACCGCCCCGCCACGCTGCCCGACAGCATGGCCCAGCGCCTGCTCGCCTGCACTGCCTGCCACGCCAGCAAGGAAGTCGACGACCTGTATTTTCCGCGCATCGCCGGCAAGCCGGCCGGCTATCTCTACCACCAACTGCTGAACTTTCGCGACGGCCGACGCCAGGCGCCGCAGATGAGCTACATGGTCGAGCACATGCCTGACGCCTACCTGCGCGAGATCGCCGACTATTTTTCGACCCAGCACCTGGCAGCGCCCAAGCCGCAGCCGACCGACGTGAGCGCGGCGGTGCTGGCGCGCGGGCGCCAGCTGGTCACCGAGGGCGACAGGGCGCACAAGCTGCCGGCCTGCGTGGCCTGCCACGGCGCGCGCCTGACCGGCGTGGTGCCCGCCATTCCCGGCCTGGCCGGCTTGCCGCGCGACTACGTCAACGCCCAGTTCGGCGCCTGGAAAACCCATGTGCGGCGCGCCAACGCCCCCGACTGCATGGCCGAGATCGCAAACCGCCTGAGCATGGCCGACGTGGCTGCCATCTCCAGCTGGCTGGCCAGCCAGCCGATGCCGGCCGACGCCCGCCCGGCCGAGTCGATCGCGCGCCCCTTGCCGCTGGCCTGCGGCAGCGCGCCTGAGGTGGCACCGTGAAGCGGCTGCTTCTGCGCGCGCTCGCCGCCGGCGCCGCCGCGCTGCTGGTGGCCGTCGCGCTGGCCTGGCCGCGCGCGCAGATGGTCGCCTCGGGCGGCCCGGCCAGCAGCGCACCGACGCCGGAAAACCTGGCGCGCGGCGCCTACCTGGCGCGCGCCGGCGACTGCATGGCCTGCCACACGGCGCGTGGCGGCACGCCCTATGCCGGCGGGCGAGCGCTCGAGACCCCGTTCGGGCGCCTGGTCGCGCCCAACATCACGTCCGACCGCGAGACCGGCATCGGCGCCTGGAGCGCCGACGATTTCTGGAACGCCCTGCACAACGGCCGCGCGCGCGATGGACGCCTGCTGTACCCGGCCTTCCCGTATCCGAACTACACCCGCGTCACGCGCGCCGACGCCGACGCCCTGTACGTCTATTTGCAAAGCATGCCTGCCAGGCGCCTGGCCAGCGCGCCGCACGCCTTGCGTTTTCCGTACAACCAGCAATTCATGCTCTCAGCCTGGCGCCTGCTGTACTTCAAGCCGGGCGTGTTCGAACCGGTCAAGGCCCAGCGCCCCGACTGGAACCGCGGCGCCTACCTGGTCGAAGGCCTGGGCCATTGCAGCGCCTGCCACAGCGCGCGCAACAGCTTTGGCGCCAGCGAGGACGGCCTGCACGGCGGCCTGATTCCGATCTTGGGATGGTATGCGCCGTCGCTCACTTCCGACGCCGAGGCGGGCCTGGGCAGCTGGCAATTGCCGCACATCGTGCAGCTATTGCGGCATGGCAGCTCGCCGCGCGCGACCGTGTTCGGGCCGATGGCCGAAGTGGTCGGGCGCAGCCTGCAGCACCTGAGCGAATCCGACATCACGGCCATGGCCGTGTACTTGAAGGCCCTGCCGGCGGTGCCGGCCGAGGAGCCCGAGGCGATCACCGGGCCGCTGGTGGACCAGGTTGTCGCGCAGGGCAAGAAGCTGTACGAAACCCACTGCGTCGATTGCCACGGCGCCGACGGCAAGGGACTGGCGCCCGCCTATCCGCCACTGGCGGGCAACCGCGCGCTGACCATGGAGTCGTCGGTGAATGCGGTGCGCATCGTGCTCAATGGGGGATTCGCCCCGGCCACCGGCGGCAATCCGCGACCGTACGGCATGCCCCCGTACAGCCATGCGCTCGACGACTACGAAGTGGCGGCGGTGGTGTCCTACCTGCGCGCCAGCTGGGGCAACCATGCGCCACCGGTGACCGCCGGTGAGGTCAACCGCTACCGCAGCGTGCCGCTCGATTGAAACTGTCGAAACGCCGATAGGATGGGAATTGGCGGCCGCCGTCAGGCCGTGAGCATGGCCGAATAGCAGGCGTCGGCGAAACCGATGCGGTCGGTGGTGGCGTTGCGCGCGTCGTCCATGCCAATTTTCTTGTCGCGCAAGAGGTTCACCAGCGCCGTGTTCATCGAGTGGCAGCCGGCGTTGAACTTGCCCGTGCCGCCATCCATCAGCGTGCGCACCTCGGCCAGCTTGCCCGATTCGATCATGCGCACCACTTCCGGGTTCGAGGTCAGGCATTCGGTGGCCAGGTAATAACGGTCCCCATCGACCGACGGCAGCAATGCCTGGCACAGCACGCCACGCAGGGCGTTCGCCAGCGCCTGCGATTGCGCCTCCGAATTGCCAAGCAGGCGCACCATCTTCTGCAAACCAAGTTCGGTCGAACGCGCATGCAGCGAGGCCAGCACCAGCGGCCCCGATTCAGCCAGCGCCAGCGCTTCCTGCGCCGTCTGGGCGTCGCGGATTTCGCCGATCACGATCACGTCGGGCCGCTCGCGCAGCGCATCGAGCGCCCCCAGGTAGTAGCTCTCGACGTCGCCGTCAAAGCCCACTTCGCGCTGGGTGATGATGCATTTGCGCTGAGGGATCAGGGTCTCGACGGGATCTTCAATGGTGATGATGTGACCGGAACGGGTCTTGTTGATCTGGTCCAGCATCGAAGCGATCGTGGTCGACTTGCCCTGGCAAGTGTCACCGATGATCAACAGCAGGCCGCTGGTGAGCAAGGCGAAATCCTGCTCGGCGTGGCGCAGGCCGAGCTGGGCCAGCGGCAGCGGCTCGCGCGGAAAGCGCCGCACCACGCAGCCGAGCCGCTTCTTGCCCTGGAACGTGAAGCAGTTGGCGCGGATGCGCGCCGTGTGCAGGTCGATCGAGCGGTC
>JAZJYV010000133.1:0-15116 GCA_040390195.1 Pseudomonadota bacterium
GCTTTCTCATTGTTGCCTCCAAATTTAGAGGCGACAACTAGTCTGGCACAGGGGGAAACCGGGGTCAGACCCCAAGCGAATCAACCGGGGTCTGACCCCGGTTTCCCCGCTACGCTTTTCCACCCTGCGAATCTGTCAGGGAATTTTCAAATCACGACGCCAGGCGCCATTTACCGATGTAAGCGTGCAATAATGCCAACTCCCAAACTGGCATGCATATATGCATATTTACATCATGAAAAGACTCGCTCTTTTGCTGCTGGTCGTGGCCAGCACCCAGGCCGTGGCTGGCTATGAAGATGGAATGGACGCTTACAAGGCGCACCGTTTCGATGAAGCGCTCAAGGAGTTCACGGCACTGTCAGAGCGCGGCTACCCCCAGGCCGATTTCATGCTCGGACTGATGTACACCAACGCCGAGGGCGTGGCGCGCGACCCGTCGAAAGCCATGCACTACCTGCTCAAGGCGGCCGACGCCGGCAGGGCCGAGGCGATGTCGATCATCGGCAGCATGTATGAGTCGGACAAGTCGGACTTGTACGACCAGGCCAAGGCGCTCGAATGGTATCGCAAGGGCGCCGAGAAAAACGACTCGGATGCGATGCGTTTCCTCAGCCACCACTACCTGGCCGGCACCGGTGTGGCACAGGACAATGCGCGCGCCCTGGAGTGGATGAAGCAGGCTGCCGACCGCGACAGCACCCTGGCCAAATACGAGTTGGCCGTGATGTATGAACTGGGCAAGGGCGTGGCCAGGGACGAGGCGAAGGCGCGTCTGCTGTACCGCGCGATCAAGGCGCCGTACGGCGAAAAATTCTATCGCCTGGGCGGCATGTACGAGACCGGGCGCGGCGGCGCACAAGACCTGGCGCTGGCGTTCGAGCAATATGAAAAGGCGGCCAAGGCCGGCAGCGCTGCCGGCATGAAAAGCCTGGGCGCCATGTATGCGGCCGGCCGTGGCGTGGCGCAAGACTACAAGCTGGCGATGCTCTGGTTCGAGCGGGCCGCCGATTTCGGCAATCCCGAGGCGATGTATCGCGGCGGCCTGATGTTGGCCAACGGCCTGGGCGGTCCGAAGAACGAGGCCGAGGCGCAGAACTGGTTCGCCGACGCGGCCGAGCATGGCCATGCGGGGGCCTTGCGGCGCTTGGCGCGCAAGCATGACGCCAAGGCCGACTATGGCAACGCGCTGGCCTACTATTGCCGTTCAGCGGCGGCCGAAGACCGGGCGCTGGCGGCGTTCGATTCGGAGGGCATCGCCGGCGGCAGCGCACCGGCCAAAGCGTACGCCGCGCGCTACGCGATCGTGCTGCGCTGCGCGGCGCAGGGCAGCAGCGCGGCCACGCTGCGCACCTGGCTGGAAGGGCGCCTGGAGCCCGGCGCGAAGGACGAGGCGACGGCGCTGGCCAGTCGGATGATGCAAGCTGGCAACGTCAGCCAGGTGCTGGCCGGCTACGTGGAGCTCGACGCCGAGTAGGGGGAAAGATCGTCGTTTCCGCCCGCGTGGGAACGACGGTCTTGTCGGGCAATCACCTTACGCTTGAGCTACGCCTTCAGCGCCGCGTACCCGGCCGCGCTGGTTTTCCGTGCCGCGCGCCAGTACGTTACAATCTGGCACTTCCGATTTTTGCGCAAGCGCACACCATGTATTCAAGACGTCTGACCCTGGCCGCGCTGGCGGCCTGCTTCCTTGGCGGCTGCGCCAGCAAGCCGCCCGCCGCGCCGCCCGCGCCGGAGCCGGTGCTGGCAGCGCCCGTGGCACCGGCACCAAAGAAAATCAGGATCGGCCTGGCGCTCGGTGGCGGCGCGGCGCGCGGCTTCGCCCACATCGGCGTGATCAAGGCGCTCGAGGCGCAGGGAATCTATCCGGACATCGTGGTCGGCACCAGCGCCGGCAGCGTCGTCGGTGCCCTCTACGCGGCCGGCAACAACGGCTTCGCGCTGCAGAAGACGGCCATGGACATGGACGAGGCGACCATTTCGGATTGGGCCCTGCCGCTGTTTGGCAAGGTGTCCGGCGTGCTCAAGGGCGAGGCCCTGCAAAATTACGTGAACAAGGCGGTGCACAATGTGCCGATGGAGAAGCTCAAGCTGCAATTTGGCGCCGTGGCCACCGATTTGAACAGCGGCCTGCCGATCCTGTTCCAACGCGGGAACACGGGGCAGGCGGTGCGCGCTTCATCGTCGGTACCAAGCGTATTCCAGCCGGTGCGCATCGGCGAGCATTCCTACGTCGACGGCGGCCTGGTGGCGCCAGTGCCGGTGCGCTTTGCGCGCGAGATGGGGGCCGACTTCATCATCGCGGTAAACATTTCGACCCAGACCGACGCGCAGGCAGCGGTCAGCTCACTCGAAGTGTTGATGCAGACTTTCAGCATCATGGGCCAGCGCCTGAACCACTATGAACTCAAGGATGCCGACGTGGTCATCGCACCGAGCCTGGGCAAGATGGGCGGGGGCGACTTCAATGGACGCAACCTGGCCATTCTCGCAGGCGAACAAGCCGCGGCGGCGGCCATGCCGCAGATCAAAGCCAAGCTCAAAGCCAAACAACAACCTTAAAGGATCACTGCAATGAAAACCAAACCGATGCTGACACTCGACGACGTGAAGAAGATCGCCGCCGGTGCCGAAGCCGAAGCGCTGGCCAACAACTGGAACGTGGTGATCGCGATCGCCGACGACGGCGGCCATCCGCTGTGGCTGCAGCGCCTCGACGGCGCGGCGCCGGCCTCGGCCCACATCGCACCGGCCAAGGCCCGCACCGCCGCGCTGGGGCGGCGCGAGTCGAAGGCGTATGAAGACATGATCAACAACGGCCGCATGTCCTTCCTGCGCGCACCGGAGCTCGATGGCATGCTGGAAGGCGGCGTGCACATCGTCGTCGACGGCCATGTGGTGGGCGCGATTGGCGTGTCGGGCGTGAAGTCGGCCGAAGATGCGCAGATCGCCAAAGCCGGCATCGCCGCGCTGGGCCTGTAAGGCAAATCGGCCACCGGCTGGCTCAACTTGAATCAAGGTCGTCCCCGCTTTCGCGAGGACGAGGTCGGGTGATTATTTTTGTCTTAATCCAGGCCTCGAATTCGGCGTGACCGCATGCTCACTGGACGTTTCGCATCAACTTATTTATTCCGGACAGTAGTGCGCGCAGACGGGAACGACGGTCTTGTCGAGAAATTGAATTATTCACCGGCTTGCATGGTGGAAGGCGGCTTCGCCTTTGCCACCCTATGAATGGATTTCCGGTCCCGCGGGGGCAGAGTCGAGCATGTTGGTGCGCTGCAGCCAGTCGGCCAGCAAGGCCATGTCGCGCACCAGGATTTCCGGCCCCTCGATGAATCCCACCTGCAGCAGATTCTCCGCATCGCAGGTCAGCTTATTGACCGTGGGCATGCCCTTGACCATGCGGTCGTAAGCCTTGAAGACCTTGTGTTCCCACTTGTACAGCGACGAGTCGTTGAACTTGTTGTTCTCGAAGTAGACCGTGACGGAACCGTCGCGGTTGCCGAATCCGACCATGCCCGAGCCGGTCTTGAGGGCATCGCGCACCGTCTCCTCGGCCTCCCGGTGCGGCACGAATACCGCTGCCCGTCCGCCCGGATTGGGTCGGTCCATCGGGGTATCTCTTCCAAACGTTGCCATTTTTTCGGTCCCTGTGGTCACACCAGATGAGGTTTCACGAAACAATGTAAAGAAAGACAACTGCGATGTCCAGCAAAAACAGTAAATACCTGTGCCGAAGGGGGCGTCAGCGATTGCCGGAAAGGGCGCTTTGCGCTATAATTTGGAGGTTTAGCCATTCACACCCATACCGTAGCGACTACCCACCATCCCATCATTCAAAAAGACGTCCAACCCATGCGCAAGTGGCAGGGGATCCATGGTCGTCGGTCTGACGTGGCGCAGCTACGGTAACTTTATCAGGAGTTGCCCTTGCCGCCATTTTTTTCTGGCCCTGCCGTTCCAGCCATCTTAGCGCTCGCAGATGGAACAATTTTCAAAGGATTTTCGATTGGCGCCGCCGGCCATTCCACCGGGGAGGTCGTGTTCAACACGTCCATGACGGGCTATCAGGAAATCCTCACCGACCCAAGCTATGCGCGCCAAATCGTCACGCTCACCTATCCGCACATCGGCAACACCGGGGTCAACCCTGAGGACGTCGAGTCGGGCAAAGTCCACGCCGCAGGCCTGATCATCCGCGACCTGCCGCTGATGGCTTCGAATTTCCGCTCCACCCAGTCGCTGTCGGACTACCTGAAGGCCGAGACCGTGGTCGCCATCGCCGGCATCGACACCCGCAAGCTGACCCGCATCCTGCGTGAAAAGGGCGCCCAGTCGGGCGCCATCCTGGTCGGCACCCAGGGCAACGAGCCGTCCCCCGCGCAAGCGCTGGAACTGGCACGCTCCTTCCCCGGCCTGGCTGGCATGGACCTGGCCAAAGTGGTCTCAACTGCCGCCGCCTACGATTGGACCGAGGCGGAATGGATGCTCGGCAGCGGCTACGGCAGCTGCACCACACCGAAATTCCACGTGGTCGCCTTCGACTACGGCATCAAGCGCAACATCCTGCGCATGCTGGCCGAACGCGGCTGCAAGGTGACGGTGCTGCCGGCCCAGGCCTCGGCCGCTGAAGCGCTGGCGCTGAATCCGGACGGCATTTTCCTGTCGAACGGCCCGGGCGACCCGGAGCCGTGCGACTACGCGATCGCCGCCACCAAAGAGCTGATCGAGCGCGGCATCCCCACCTTCGGCATCTGCCTCGGCCACCAGATCATGGCGCTCGCGTCCGGCGCCAAGACGCTGAAGATGAAGTTCGGGCATCACGGCGCGAACCATCCGGTGCAAGACCTGGACTCGAAGCAGGTGATGATCACTTCGCAAAACCACGGTTTCGCAGTCGACGCGGCGACCCTGCCGGCGAACTGCCGCGTGACCCATGTATCCCTGTTCGACGGCTCGCTGCAGGGCTTTGCGCGCACCGACAAACCAGCCTTTTGCTTCCAGGGCCACCCTGAAGCGTCGCCCGGCCCGGCCGACGTCGCCTACCTGTTTGACCGCTTCATCGGCCTGATGCAAGCTGCGGAGAATAAATAACATGCCAAAACGTAGTGACATTAAAAGTATCCTGATCATAGGCGCTGGCCCGATCATCATCGGCCAGGCCTGCGAATTCGACTATTCCGGCGCCCAGGCGTGCAAGGCCCTGCGCGAGGAGGGCTACAAGGTCATCCTCGTCAACAGCAACCCGGCCACCATCATGACCGATCCGGAAATGGCGGACGTGACCTACATCGAGCCGATCACCTGGAAAGTCGTCGAGCGCATCATCGCCAAGGAGCGTCCCGACGCCATCCTGCCGACCATGGGCGGCCAGACGGCGCTCAACTGCGCGCTCGACCTGCACAACAATGGCGTGCTCAAACAGTACAACGTGGAGCTGATCGGCGCCTCGCCGGAAGCGATCGACAAGGCAGAGGACCGTTCCAAGTTCAAGCAGGCGATGACCAGGATCGGCCTCGGTTCGGCGCGCTCGGGCGTGGCGCACTCGATGGAAGAGTCGTGGCTGGTGCAGCGCGAGCTGGGCTTCCCGACCATTATCCGGCCCTCGTTTACGATGGGCGGCACGGGCGGCGGCATCGCCTACAACGAGGAAGAATTCGAGACCATCTGCAAGCGTGGCCTGGAGGCGTCGCCGACCAAGGAATTGCTGATCGAGGAATCGCTGATCGGGTGGAAAGAGTATGAGATGGAAGTGGTGCGCGACAAGGCGGACAACTGCATCATCATCTGCTCGATCGAAAACCTCGATCCGATGGGCGTGCACACGGGCGACTCGATCACCGTGGCGCCGGCCCAGACGTTGACGGACAAGGAATACCAGATCATGCGCAACGCCTCTTTGGCGGTGCTGCGCGAGATCGGCGTCGACACCGGCGGCTCGAACGTGCAGTTTGCGATCAACCCGGCAGATGGGCGCATGATCGTGATCGAAATGAATCCGCGCGTCTCGCGCTCCTCGGCGCTGGCGTCGAAGGCGACCGGCTTCCCGATCGCCAAGATCGCCGCCAAGCTGGCGGTCGGCTTCACGCTCGACGAGCTGCGCAACGAAATCACCGGCGGCCAGACCCCGGCCTCGTTCGAACCATCGATCGACTACGTGGTCGTCAAGATCCCCCGTTTCACGTTCGAGAAATTCCCCGCCGCCGACCACCACTTGACGACCCAGATGAAATCAGTCGGTGAGGTGATGGCGATCGGGCGCACCTTCCAGGAGTCGTTCCAGAAGGCGCTGCGCGGCCTGGAAGTGGGCGTGGACGGCCTGAACGAAAAGACCAAGGACCGCGAGAAGATCGAGGAAGAACTCGGCGAGCCGGGCCCGGACCGCATCTGGTACGTGGGCGACGCCTTTGCCCAGGGCTTCACGCTCGAGGAAGTGCACCAGCTGACCCACATCGATCCGTGGTTCCTGGTCCAGATCAAGGAAATCGTCGACATCGAATTGTGGCTCGACACCCAGAAGCTGGACCTGCTCGACAAGCCGATGCTCTACAAGCTCAAGCAAAAAGGCTTCTCGGACCGCCGCCTGGCCTTCCTGTTGCAGACCACCGACACGCAAGTGCGCGAGAAGCGCCACGCGCTGGGCATCCGTCCTGTGTACAAGCGGGTCGATACCTGTGCGGCCGAATTCGCGACCAACACGGCGTATATGTACTCGACCTACGACGAGGAATGCGAGTCCAATCCGAGCGACAAGAAGAAGATCATGGTGCTGGGCGGCGGTCCGAACCGCATCGGCCAGGGCATCGAGTTCGACTACTGCTGCGTGCACGCCGCGCTGGCGATGCGCGAGGACGGCTACGAGACCATCATGGTCAACTGCAATCCCGAGACCGTCTCGACCGACTACGACACCTCGGACCGCCTGTACTTCGAATCGCTCACGCTCGAAGACGTGCTTGAAATCGTGGCACTGGAAAAACCGGTGGGCGTGATCGTCCAGTACGGCGGCCAGACCCCGCTCAAGCTCGCGCTCGACCTGGAAGCGAACGGCGTGCCGATCATCGGCACTTCGCCCGACATGATCGACGCGGCCGAAGACCGCGAGCGTTTCCAGCAGATGCTGCAAACGCTGGGCCTGCGCCAGCCGCCGAACCGCACCGCTCGCACCGAGCCGGAAGCGCTGGCGCTGGCGCAGGAGATCGGCTATCCGCTGGTGGTGCGTCCTTCCTACGTGCTGGGCGGGCGCGCGATGGAAATCGTGCACGAGCAGCGCGACCTTGAGCGCTACATGCGCGAAGCGGTCAAGGTCTCGCACGACTCGCCAGTGCTGCTCGACCGCTTCCTGAACGATGCCATCGAGGTCGACGTCGACTGCATCTCGGATGGCGTGACGACCTTCATTGGCGGCGTGATGGAGCACATCGAGCAGGCTGGCGTGCACTCGGGCGACTCGGCCTGTTCGCTGCCGCCGTACTCGCTGTCGCAAGAGACCATCGATGAACTCAAGCGCCAGACCTCGCTGATGGCCAAGGGTCTGAACGTGATCGGTCTGATGAATGTGCAGTTCGCCATCCAGAAGCACGAAGTCGACGGCAAATTCGAGGACACCGTGTTCGTGCTCGAAGTGAATCCGCGCGCCTCGCGCACGGTGCCGTTCGTGTCGAAGGCGACCGGGCTGCAGCTGGCCAAGATCGCCGCGCGCTGCATGGTGGGCCAGACGCTGGCCTCGCAGGGCGTCCTGAAAGAGGTGATTCCGCCATTTTTCAGCGTCAAGGAAGCAGTGTTCCCGTTCGTGAAATTCCCGGGCGTCGACACCATCCTGGGGCCGGAGATGAAGTCGACCGGCGAAGTGATGGGTGTTGGCATGACGTTCGGCGAAGCCTTCGTCAAGTCGCAGATGGGCGCCGGGATCAAGCTGCCGGAATCGGGCAAGGTGTTCCTGTCGGTCAAGGGCTCGGACAAGCCGCGCGCGGTCAAGGTGGCGCGCGACATGCACGAGATGGGCTTCCAGGTTGTCGCCACCAAGGGCACGGCGGCCGTGATCCAGGCGGCGGGCATTCCCTGCACGCCGGTCAACAAGGTGATCGAAGGCCGTCCGCACGTGGTCGACATGATCAAGAACCACGAGATCGCCCTGGTGATCAACACGGTCGAGGAAAAACGCAGTGCGATCACCGACTCGCGCGCGATACGAATTTCCGCTTTGGCGTCCCGGGTCACGACATACACTACAATTGCGGGTGCCGAGGCTGCGGTCGAGGGCATGCGCCATCTCGACGAGTTGCGCGTGTATGATTTACAAGGCCTGCATAAAACCTTAAACTAAGCTTCGGCAGTACCTTTAACCACAGAGTTTGCGCGGCTCGCGTCGTGCGCCTCTGTGGTTTTCACTTTTAGTAGAATCGCGAATACGACATGAACACTTCAGTCCCACTTACCAAATTCGGCGCCGCCCTGCTCAAGGACGAGCTGCACCAGTTGAAGACCAAGGAGCGCCGCATCGTGATCGACGCGATCGCCGAGGCGCGTTCGCACGGCGACCTGTCCGAAAACGCCGAATACGACGCCGCCAAGGAGCGCCAGGCCTTCGTCGAAGGGCGCATCGCGGAGCTTGAGGGCAAGCTGGGCGCGGCCCAGATCATCGACCCGGTCACGCTCGACGCCGAAGGGCGCGTGGTGTTCGCCGCGACGGTGGACCTGGAAGACCTGGACAACGGCCAGAAGGTGACGTACCAGATCGTCGGCCTGGACGAAGCGGACCTTAAATTGAACAAAGTGTCGGTGACGTCGCCGATCGCACGCGCGCTGATCGGCAAGTATGCCGGTGACGTGGTGGAAGTGCAGGCGCCGTCCGGCCCGCGCGAATACGAAATCCTCGAAGTCAAATACATCTGATGCTGCTTGCGCGCGCGCGCCTGCTGGTGGCCACCCTGTGGGCCGGCAGCCTGTGGACGGTGGCGCTGGTGGCGCAGATGCTGTTCGCGAGCTTTGATCGGGCCATGGCGGGCTCTGTGGCGGCGCCGATGTTCCGGCTCGAGTCTTACCTGTCGTTGGGTTGCGCGGCTGTTTTGCTGGTCTTGCTGGCGCTGGACGCGGGCATGGCGCGCAGGCGCACGGTGTTGCGACTGGTGCTGGCGATGCTGGCATGTGCGGTGGCGATGCAGTTCGTGGTGCAGCCGATGATGGCGGCGCTGCGCGAGTCGGGCCCGATGGATGCGGCGCTGCGTGCCAGGTTCGGCATGCTGCACGGCGTGGCCGGCGTGATCTACCTGGCCGAAAGCGTCCTGGCCGCCTTCCTGCTCATCAAAAATACCACAGACACGTAGGGTGGAACCCCAAGGGGCCCACCCTGCGAGCTTGTGAATATGTCGATTTCTCGAATAAGCGTCATTCCCGCTCATTCACAAGTACGACGTAATTCAACAACCCATTAACAAACGGGCAATTATTTACCCAATGCGCTTTTCTTCGAGCTGGACTGGCGCGGTTTGGCGCGCTTGATGGTGCCGCCTTCGGTCACCCGTTCGTTGCCTTTGATCATGACCTTGGTCACGGTCGGGCGCTTGGTGCCGCTGGCGCTGGCCTTGACGATGGTCACTTCACGCATACCCTTGCCGCGCGTTCCGCTGGCGGCCTTGACAACGTCCTTTTTCGGACGGTAGACCACCAGCAGCTTGCCGATGTGTTGCACCGGCGCTGCATCGAGTTCCGCGCAAATGCTGTCGTAGATGGCCACGCGCGCTTCGCGGTCGTCGCCGAACACGCGCACCTTGATCAAGCCGTGCGAGTCGAGGCTGGCGCCGATCTCTTTCATCACGGACGGGGTCAGGCCGGCCTCGCCGACGATCACGACGGGCTTGAGCGCATGGGCTTCAGCGCGCAGTGCGCTGCGCTCGACGGGGGTAAGTTTTTGCATAATATTCTTAGATAACCTTTAAAAGACAGTATTCTACGCGAATGGCAAAGAACAAATTAAACAAAAACTGGTTACACGACCATATCAACGACCCTTATGTGAAGCTGGCACAGAAAGAGGGCTACCGCGCCCGCGCCGCCTACAAGCTCAAGGAAATCGACGAGGCCGAGAAGTTGATCAAGCAGGGCCAGGTCATTGTCGACCTCGGCTGCACGCCTGGCAGCTGGGGCCAGTACGTGCGCCGCAAGCTTGCCGGCAAGGAGGGCGGGGGCATCAACGGCACCATCATCGGCCTCGACATGCTGCCGATGGAGCCGATCTCGGACATGCACTTCATCCTTGGCGACTTCCGCGAGGCGCGCATCCTGCGCCAGCTCGACAAGGTGCTCGAGGGGCGCAAGGCCGACCTGGTGTTGTCGGACATGGCGCCCAACCTGTCCGGCATTCCCACCGCGGACGCGGCCCGCATGGAGCATCTTATCGATTTGGCAATTGAATTTTCCCAATTCCACATGAAACCAAGTGGCGCATTGTTGGTCAAGTGCTTCAAGGACATGGGGTTTAGCCAGGTCGTTGAGAAGTTTCGCAGCGAATTTAAAGTGGTGAAACAGGTCAAACCGAAGGCCAGCCGTGATAAATCGTCCGAAATTTTCCTGTTGGGTCGTGGCCTGAAGAACCCGACCGAGGTCAATCACGCGCTCGACGACGAAACGCCCCTTGATATTTGATGCCATGACCCGCACATCACCCGGGTAAAGCCCGCATCGGCGGCGGTTTTCAGTGGTATTTTGGGTGGACCTGTCGGGCGTGCGTGGCACGGCTTGCTTATTGCAGGTAAAATCGGCGTTCTAGCAAAGGTAAAAGATGCCCCTGCATCGAAGGAGTTTTCGTGAATAATATGTTTTCCAAATCGGCCATTTGGGTGGTCGTCGCGCTGTTGTTGTTCATGCTGTTCAAGCAGTTCGACAATCATGGCGTCACCGGCGGCGCCAAGGCCATCGCTTATTCCGAACTGCTCGATGAGGTCAAAGCCCGTCACATCAAGGAAGTGGTGATCGAGGGCTCCAACATTACCGCCACCAAGGCCGACGACACCAAGGTGCGCGCCACGGCGACCCTGCTCGACCGCGGTTTTGTGGGCGATCTGATCAATAACGGTGTCCATTTCGACATCAAGCCGCCTGAAGAGCAATCATTCCTGAGCCAGGTGTTCATTTCCTGGTTCCCGATGCTGCTGTTGATCGGCGTGTGGGTGTTTTTCATGCGCCAGATGCAGGGCGGCGGCAAGGGCGGCGCGTTCTCCTTCGGCAAGTCGAAGGCGCGCATGATGGACGAGACCAACAATACCGTCACGTTTGCCGATGTGGCAGGCTGCGACGAGGCCAAGGAAGAAGTCAACGAGATCGTTGACTTCCTGAAAGATCCGACCAAATTCCAGAAGCTGGGCGGACGCATTCCGCGCGGCGTGCTGATGGTGGGTCCTCCAGGCACTGGTAAAACCCTGCTGGCGCGCGCCATCGCGGGCGAAGCAAAGGTGCCGTTCTTCTCGATTTCCGGTTCCGATTTCGTGGAAATGTTCGTCGGTGTGGGCGCTTCGCGCGTGCGCGACATGTTCGAAAACGCCAAGAAACACTCGCCTTGCATCATCTTCATCGACGAAATCGATGCAGTGGGCCGTCACCGCGGCGCCGGCATGGGCGGCGGCAACGACGAGCGCGAACAGACGCTGAACCAGTTGCTGGTTGAAATGGATGGCTTCGAAGCCAGTTCCGGCGTCATCGTGGTGGCTGCGACCAACCGTGCCGACGTGCTCGACAAGGCGCTGCTGCGTCCGGGCCGCTTCGACCGCCAGGTGATGGTGGGCTTGCCCGACATCCGCGGCCGCGAGCAGATCCTCAATGTCCACATGCGCAAAGTGCCGATCGGCACCGACGTCAAGGCCGACATCTTGGCCCGCGGCACCCCAGGCTTCTCGGGCGCCGACCTGGCCAACCTGGTCAACGAAGCTGCCCTGTTCGCCGCGCGCCGCAACAAGCGCCTGGTTGAAATGCAAGATTTCGAAGACGCAAAAGACAAGATCTACATGGGTCCCGAGCGCAAGTCGATGGTCATGCGCGAAGAAGAGCGCCGCAATACGGCCTACCACGAGTCCGGCCACGCGGTGGTCGCCAAGCTGCTGCCGAAGGCCGATCCGGTGCACAAGGTCACCATCATGCCGCGCGGCTGGGCCCTGGGCCTGACCTGGCAGCTGCCTGAACACGACAACCTGTCCGGCTACAAGGACAAGATGCTCGAAGAAATTTCGATCCTGTTCGGCGGCCGGATTGCCGAAGAAATCTTCGTCGGCCAGATGTCGACCGGAGCGTCGAACGACTTCGCGCGCGCCACCAAGCTGGCCCGTTCGATGGTCACCCGTTTCGGCATGAGCGATTCGATGGGCGTGATGGTGTACGAAGACAGCGAGAACGAAGGCTTCTTCGGCGGCGCCACCAAGACCATTTCCGAAGTCACCCAGCAAAAGGTCGACTCCGAGATCCGCAGCATCCTCGACACGCAATACGCGCTCTCGCGCCGCCTGCTTGAAGAGAACCGCGACAAGGTCGAAGCGATGACGCGCGCGCTGCTCGATTGGGAAACCATCGACGCCGACCAGATCAACGACATCATGCTGGGCAATGAGCCACGCGCGCCGAAGTCGGGCATCCTGACCAAGCGCACGCCGCCGCCGGGCGACAGCGGTTCGGGCGGGGTCTCGCCGAACGCGACGGCGCCCGCCTGAATAGACGATAAGCAGAAATAGATGCCGTTCAGCTAACACCTGAACGGCATTTTTTCGTAGGATTCCAGACGAAGCAATGCGACACTACCTGCAATGCGGCCGCTACGGCTTCAAGCTTGAAACGACACCGCTGGTGATGGGCATCCTGAACGTGACGCCCGATTCGTTTTCCGACGGCGGCCGCTTCCAGTCGCTCGAATTTGCCCTTTCGCGGGCCGAGGAAATGGTGGCCGAGGGTGCGGACCTGATCGATATCGGCGGCGAATCGAGCCGTCCCGGCGCACCCAGGCTGGCACTGGACGAAGAGTTGCGCCGCGTAATGCCCGTCATCTACGCCTTGCGCGAACTGGGCAAGCCGCTTTCGGTGGACACCTACAAGCCAGAAGTGATGCGCGAAGCGATCCTGGCCGGCGTCGACATGATCAACGACATCAACGGTTTTCGGGCACCGGGCGCGCTCGAGGCAGTCGCCGCCAGCGACTGCGCACTGTGCGTGATGCATATGCAAAGCACGCCGGAAACCATGCAGGAGCAGCCGGAGTACGGCGACGTGGTGCGCGAAGTGATCGACTTCCTGCGTGGCCGGGTGGACGCGATGCTGGCCGCCGGCATTGAACGCCAGCGCATCTGCGTCGACCCCGGCTTCGGATTCGGCAAGACGGTCGAGCACAATTTCGCGCTGTTGCGCGCGATTGAAAGAATGCAGCAAGAGCTCGACCTGCCGGTGCTGGCCGGCGTGTCGCGCAAGTCGATGATCGGCGCAGTGACGGGCAAGCCGGTTGAGCAGCGCCTGGCCGGCAGCTTGGCAGGCGCATTGGCTGCTGTAGCGCATGGCGCTAGAATTGTGCGCGTGCATAATGTCGCAGAGACGGTAGATGCGTTCAAAGTGTGGCAAGCTGCCACTGTTCAATAATTCACAGAAAAAAGAGAAGACATGGGACGTAAATATTTTGGTACGGACGGTATTCGTGGCTTGGTGGGCGTCGCGCCGATCACGCCGGATTTTGTGATGCGTTTGGGCTACGCCGCAGGCAAGGTGTTGGCCAAGACCAACGCTTTGAGCGGCCGTCCGACGGTTTTGATCGGCAAGGACACCCGTATTTCCGGCTACATGCTGGAAGCGGCGCTGGAAGCTGGCTTCGCCGCAGCCGGCGTCGACGTGATGCTGGCCGGTCCGATGCCTACGCCCGCCATCGCCTACCTGACGCGTGCGCTGCGTCTGTCGGCCGGGGTGGTCATCTCGGCCTCGCACAACCCGTTCCAGGACAATGGCATCAAGTTCTTCTCCGAGCACGGCACCAAGTTGCCGGACTCGGTCGAGCATGAAATCGAAGCGGCCATCGACTTGCCGATGGAATGCGTGGTGCCGGAGAAGCTGGGCCGCGCCAAGCGTCTCGAGCACGCCCAGGGCCGCTACATTGAATTTTGCAAGGGCACCTTCCCGAACGAGCTCGATTTGCGCGGCTTGAAGATCGTGGTCGACTGCGCCCACGGCGCCGCCTACCATATCGCGCCGCACGTATTCCACGAGCTCGGCGCCGAAGTGATCGCCATCGGCGCCAGCCCGGACGGCTTCAACATCAACGCCGGTTTCGGCGCCACTGCGCCCAAGGCCTTGTCGGCCGCCGTGGTCGAGCACAAGGCCGACCTCGGGATTGCACTCGACGGCGATGCCGATCGCTTGATCATGTGCGACGCCAACGGCCGCCTCTACAACGGCGACGAGCTGCTGTACGTGATGGTACTCGACCGCATGGCCACGGGCCCTGTGGCGGGCGCCGTGGGCACCTTGATGACCAATATGGCGCTTGAAGTGGCGTTCAAGGAACTGGGCATTGGTTTCGCCCGCGCCAAGGTGGGAGACCGCTACGTGCTCGAAGTGATGCAAGAGCGCGGCTGGCTGTTTGGCGGCGAAGGCTCGGGCCATTTGCTGGCGCTGGACAAGCACACCACCGGTGACGGCATCGTGTCGGCGCTGCAAGTGCTGTCGGCATTGAAACGCAGTGGCAAATCATTGGAAGCGTGCTGCAGCGAGCTGACGCTGTATCCGCAAACCTTGATCAACCTCAAGGTCGCAAGCGGCTTCGACTGGACCCAAAACTTGGCCATGGTGGCCGAGAAGGCTGCCGTCGAGCAGGAGTTGGGCGACGCCGGCCGAGTGCTGATCCGCGCGTCTGGCACCGAGCCGCTGATCCGGGTGATGGTCGAGGCCAAGAATCCGCAGATGGCAGAGAGCATGGCGCGCCGCATCGCCGACAAGGTCGCAGCTTAGACGGACGGGGCGCTTTCCCGTCCCGCAACGTTTGTTCCCAGCTAGTTCCGGAGTGACGTTGACGAAAATGGCGGCGCAGCATATAATAACGTCTTCGGAGTGTGGCGCAGTCCGGTAGCGCACCTGGTTTGGGACCAGGGGGTCCA